>NZ_JBHSMI010000025.1:624993-665969 GCF_042655525.1 Cohnella soli | reverse complement strand
GGAACCACTCGATTCTTGGATAAGAACCGCAACGTTATTGGACAAAATTAGCAATTCCCCAGTAGAAATATGGACTCAATTGGGGGGGGGGGGGGGGTAAACGAGGACATTTATATAAACGCCTCGATGAAACATACTACATATATTGGGCCGACTTAACTTAGGCACGTTCGGTTTAATATGCAATAAAAGTATTTTATTATTTTAGAGGTGGAAAATGATTGAACTAAAAAATATAGTTAGAAAAAGTATTGCAGATAAAATTGGTGATTCCGATATCATTGATCTACCTATTATTGCATCTGGGATGCTAAATAGAATTTATGGGATAAAACTTTCTACGGGACAAATTCCTTTTGTTTTGCGAGAGCGTATCTTTGAGGATGACGAGTACGGTCAAGAATTCGCTGCAGAACGTTTAGCCTACAAGCTATTCGATAAAGCTAATGTCAAAGCACCGAAGTTAATATCTTACGAGCCGGATGTTTATAGAAATAAATTTGCCGTATTTGAATATATAAAAGGACAAACTTTTGATGTATATCTAAAGCAGAAAATTACTGTTGAATCTACAGTGATTGAATGTATAAAGAATCTTGCTGAGCAGGTTGCAAATATACATAAATATCACTCAAAGGGATTTGGTACTCTAGATAGAATTACGCACTCTAGCTACGATGCATCTGCATTTTGGGAATCAATATTTGAAAAAGAAGTCATAGCGATCAATAAGTATTTTCCTGAGTCAAGTATAAACCTTAGGAAGAGTATTAAATCTTGGATCAGTATAATAAATAATTCTCCGAAAGAGCTTACTAGATCATGTCTTGTACATGGAGATTTACACTTTAAAAATATCGTAATTCGTGATGAAATTCCGTATTTAATTGACTGGGAATGCTCAAGGTTTCGCAGCTCTTCATATGACCTAGCTCAAATTGTGCAAAACAATCTAGGTAGAAACCCAGTACTTTTGAAACATTTTCTTGAATTCTACATTAAATCAAGAAATTTAGAAGATAGTTATATGCCATATTTGAAGCGTCTTACATCCTTATATGGATATTATTGGAATATAAGGATGGCTAATTTTATATTGAGTTCAAATCTTCCGGTATATGACTACTTTGGAAGTAGACAGTATTATATTAATTTTATAAAAAATTCAGAATTTATGGCGAGTTTAAGCCAGAGCAATACTACCTAAACTTTAACAATATTAAAGTTATAAAGTGTACTATAATTTTGAATTTCAAAGACAAAACGGTACGTTTTATGTTTTACTACTGGATATTAATTACTTATTCCCAGTGCGTCGTTAAAACTCCATAAAAATTAATTTGAAGGGGACAGGTATGATAAACGATTTCTTATATGATAACCCAGAGTTTTATGAATTAGTATTTCCACCTAGAGGAAAAAGTGAGCTTTGTATTAGTATTTTTGAGAAATACTTAGTAGAGACACCATCTTCCATTTTGGATATCGGTTGTGGTACGGGAAGAGACTTGGCTGACTTCTCTAAACGTTATCCGGATTGTGTAGGGTTTGACGCTACTCAGAGCATGGTGGCATACGCAAAGAGAAAAAATCCCAAGTTGAATGTATTTACTGGTGATATGCGGACATTCCGTCTTTCCCGTACTTTTGATGTTATCTGTGCTTTGGGTGGTTGCATGAATTTTGCGCTATCAAATGAAGACCTTGATGCAACATTTAAGACATATCAAAGTCATGCTCACAAAGGCTCGCTACTATTATTACAGCCATTAAATCCGTCAGATTATTTTGGTGAATTTAAAGTTCCAGATAAATTTTTTATGCCTTACAAAGATTCAACGGCAGTTGGAGAAATGAGCTACAACCTTTTAAAGTTACAACAAGTTGTAGAAAGAACACGAACCTGGACAGTGGAAGGTCAAAATGAAACATTTTGCGATTCTATGAGTTATCGAATTATATTTCCAGCAGAAATATCCTATTTTCTTAATCAAAATGGATTTGATGTTTTGGATATCTTTGAGGCTGATGGAAGTGCATCCTATGCCAATAAATCTATGTATGTTGTTGCGAGGTATAAAGGATGCTAACATCGGAGTCTGTAATAACATTTAGGAATGAGCCTTATTGGGAGAAAGCATGTCGTTTCTTCTCACTATCTGGCTTCACGAATTCAAAGGGAAGCTACTTTATTCACAACAAAAATAAAAAGCAAGTGCATATCGGTATTAAATCTCAAAATACCTTAATAGTAGACGAAAAAATTGGAATATATTGTAAAGAATTAAGACAAAATGATCCTGAGAATATTAATAAAAATTCAATATTTAAATACGTAGAGGAAAATACGGATACGACTGCACCTTGCTTTTATTTATTAAGTCCCGATCTTGAGCGAAAACATAACGACCCAAGAATCCCTAATATTATTTTGGTACAGCCTGAAATCGAATTTATTTTTTCCCCTGAACACGTTGGTGGTAATCTTAGCTATGCTAAAAACAATATTTCAAAAAATAAAGGTGAGGAGATGTTGAACACCTTCCATGAAAAGAAATCACATGACTGTAACAACGTTGTACCCGGTCAAATTGAATCATTTGAAGACATAAGTTCTAAGTGGTTAAGCAATGATGATGATGAAACGTTCTTAGGTCGCATTGAATGGGCCGTAAAATTACTTTCAAGTTTTTCTGATAGTAAAATGTGCCTTACACGATCTTATCAATATAAATTAACTCAAAAACGTAATGCTTTTGAGTTATACGAACACTATGTGAGATTTCTTGGTGATTATGCGGGTAGTCATTTTATTTGTATTCAGCCGAACTTTTTCTCATTGGGCTGTACACCAGAAAATGTATTTGAAATAAATGATGGAATTCTTTCGGCAGATATTGTGGCTGGTACTTGTAAGGCTAGCCTAGATAATGAATTTATCGAAAAGGAGTTGGTAAAAAACGCAAAACAGATAAAAGAGCATAGTACATCTCTGAATAGACGTCCTGGACGGTATAAACAGTATTGCGTTGATGGTTCTCTTAGTATAGCCAGCCAGTTCAATATTAAAAGGCTTCGTAATGTATTCCATTTTCATTCAGTAATTCTCGGAAAGTTAAGACCGAAAATCACCATTTTTAAAATTTTTGAAGATATTTTCCCTTTATTATCATGTAATCCAAAAGAGCTATTGTCGTTCTATGATGAAATGGAGAGAGAGCCCCACAGATTTTATGGTGGTATCGTGGGGCGCTCGATGAGCGATTCAAGTGGGTGCTTTTTGAATTTACGAAATGCACTAATATTAGATGATGTTATTTACACGAAAGTTGGTGTCGGTGTTCTTCCAGAATCCCATGCGCAGAGTGAATTATTAGAAACGAGAAATAAAATATCCGCATTAATGGAATCAGTATTTATATGGGATCAATAGCTGCAATCGAATCCATTCTCAGATTGACGATAAAGTCTGGCAAGCGGGCATTTGTGGAATTGAGAATACATTTCATTGAACTTTAAGGAAGAGTATGGTTCACCATATTATGAACATTGTTAGAAAATTAATAGTGAAATATATTAAAACAAATAAGGAGCGATAATAAATATGATAAAAGTAAAGATCTGTGGAATAACAAGTCAAGAAGATGCTTTAAATGCGGTTAAGGCTGGCGCTGATGCTATAGGCCTGCAGTTTGTGGAAGATTCCGCGCGAGCAGTGAGTGTTGAAACAGCCATACACATAAGAAAAGTGATTCCGCCGTTTGTTTCAGTAGTTGGTGTATTTAAAAATGAACATGAAGTTAACATTTTGAATGTAGTTGAACGAGTTGGGTTGGACTATGTTCAACTACATGGTTCTGAATCACCAGAATTTGTGAATAACCTTCCTGTGAAAACGATTAAAACAATTGGGGTTAATAGGAAAGCAGATCTAGAAGGGTTAGACAAATATGCATCGAGTGCTATACTGCTTGATTCAAAGATTGGTGATCAATGTGGTGGTACGGGTAAAACGTTCAATTGGTTTTTGCTCAATGAATTTGAGAAAACTATTCCAATCATACTTGCAGGCGGGTTGTGCGAAACGAATATTGTTGAAGCTATTAAAACCGTTAAACCCGATGTTGTCGATCTATGCACGGGTGTAGAAATAACTCCTGGGATAAAAAGCTATAAAAAAATGCTAGACTTTGTTCGCATAGTTCGTTGCACCGATTGGAATACTTAACTTTGAAAAGCGATGGAGGCGGTTTATGAAAGTATCCCTAAAAAAACATAATTACCCGGGTTTTTTAATTGTTGCATGTGGTGTAGATGGTGCCGGAAAGTCGTCCGCGCTGGATAAGTTTGTAGATAGTATTATTTCGGAAGGTCATAAAGAAACAAATATTGTTCGCCTAAGGCAGCCTTCAGACTGGTGGCGCACAGATAGACATGTTAGAAGCACTTTTCTTAAAAAAGGTGATGGAGAAAAATTCGATGAATTTGCGTTAGGTGTTTTCGGGGCAGCAGATAGGTTAAATCAACAAGCGTTGCTTATTGAGCCAGCTCTCCGAGTCGGTAAAACAGTGGTTATTGATCGATACGTTTTTTGCTTATTTGCTCATTATATGGCAAAGAGTGAAGGGAATATTCCTTACTTAACTAGGTTATGCGAGTTATTGTTTTGGCCAGATATTACGTTTATCTTAGATTGTCCCCCCGAAATTGCAATAAATCGTGTATCAAAGCGGGATGGATCTAATGAAGCGATGGCTGACCAGCAAATTGGACCGACCACAAAGTTCAGGAACGCTTATATCGCGCTTGCCCACAAAAATAACTTTAAAATAATTTCTTCGATTGAAAATCCAGAGAAGGTATCGCAGGAAATGATGAGGATATATAGAAGCGAAATGTTTCAATCAAAATTAAAAATATAATATTTTAATTATGTTCTAATTTTCCACCGATTCTTTAAGTAACGATCTCAGAAAATTGAGGAAGGGAACAATGGTGTGAATTGGCATTTACTTATTATTCTTAAAATGGTTGTTAGTAATAGGGGTGAATTAATTGGGGATTAGTGGGTATCGACCAATCTATCTTGATTATCAAGCAACAACGCCCGTTGATAACCGTATCGGAAAACAAATTCAGCATTATTTGAGTGAATCCTTTGGTAACCCAAGCAGTATAGAGCATATTTATGGAACTGAAGCACAATTAGCAGTTTCTGAAGCTAAGATTTTAATTTCACAATTAGTTCACTGCTCCGTAAACGAAATTATATTCACTTCGGGTGCGACCGAAAGCATTAATTTAGCAATTCAAGGAATAATCTATGGTGTTAATCGGCGGGCTTGTGCTAAAAGAAGTGTAATCGCAGTATCACCGACAGAACATAAGGCTGTTTTAGAAACGTGCTATTATTTGCAAGGACAAGGTTTAACCAATGTCACAATGCTAAATGTAGACTCATACGGTCGTATTGATTTTGAGCATCTTAGTAGAGTTTGTTCCACCCAGCCAGATCTTCTCTGTGTAATGGCGGCCAATAACGAAATTGGGACAATAAATGATATAAAATTGATAAGTTCCATTGCCAAAAAATATGGTGTCCCTTTCCTTTGTGATGCTAGTCAAGCCGTCGGTAGAATTCATATTGACTTTGAGGAATTTGGAATTACTTTTTTAGCATTTACTTCACATAAAATATATGGACCGAAAGGTATAGGAGCATTAGTAATAAGGAATGGTACGGAAGTGGAACCACTTTTTTTTGGTGGAGGGCAACAAAGAAACATTCGTCCAGGGACACTTAATGTGCCTGGCATAGTTGGTCTGGGTGAAGCTTGTAGACTAAGAAGTCTAGAAATGATTGAAGACGAATATCAAATTATGCTTAGAAGAGATAAGTTACAAAGCCTATTGCTCTCTTTAATACCGGAATTGCAAATTAATGGTGATGTACAAAATCGTCTGTCTGGTAATCTACATATATCGATTCCAGGCATTAGTAATGCAGACATCATAACGCTCTTGAGGTCTAGGATCGCAATTTCTAGTGGATCGGCATGTTCTTCGAGCTCGTCATTGCCATCGCACGTTCTTAAGGCGATAGGATTACCAGATGAGCAAATTAGATCATCATTACGAATAGGGTTAGGGAAATTTTCAACAAACGACGAAGTGGAACAGGCTGCCAATATCATAGCCGAATCAGTAAAAAAACTTCGTGGATCAACGGACAGAGTGACTTATTCAACTTAATCATATGAAATGAGGTGAATAGATTGTTGACCAAGGAACAATGTGGAAGATTCAACAGGCAAGTAATTATACCTCAAATTGGTGTTGAAGGACAAAAAAGATTACTCGATTCACGAGTGTTAGTAATTGGTGCTGGTGGACTCGGGGCACCTGTGCTAGCCTATTTGGCATCTGCGGGTGTAGGTACCATAGGCATCGTCGATGGGGATGCTGTGGAAATGAGTAATTTGCAAAGGCAGATTATTCATACTGAGTACAGTGTTGGGAAATTGAAAACAAGTTCTGCAGTAGGTTTTTTAGCGCAATTAAATTCGGAGATTTGTATTAATGAGTACCCGTTTTTTTTATCCTCGAAGAATGCGGAAATCATTATCAGTGAATATGATCTTGTAATTAATGGAACGGATAACTTTCCAACAAGATATTTAGTTAATGATTGCTGCGTACTTTTAAAAAAACCATTTATAGATGCTTCTGTTTCAAAATTCGATGGACAAGCTACTGTCTTTTTACCGGGAGAAGGCTGTTATCGTTGTCTCTATCCATCCATTCCATATAGAACAATAATAAAAAATTGTTCTGAAATTGGTGTGATTGGACCGTTAGTGGGAATGATGGGTTCTTTGCAGGCAGTTGAAGCGCTTAAGGTGTTATTAAAAATCGGCACTCCATTAACAGGGAAGTTAATCATGTTTGATTCGTTTAATGGGAGATTTAGCTCGATTAAATGGAAAAGAAACCATAAATGCCCGGTATGTGGGGACGATCCATCGATTACCGACTTGAGTTATGATTACGGAATAAGCTGTGAGATTAAACAAATTGATTACTCAGATGAGTGGGATTTAGATTGGGAGAAGTTAAATAACATGAGACCTTTCCCTAACATCATCGATCTGCGCGATAATGTTGATGGTCATGGCATATTACCTTTACATAACTCTAAGACCATATCGTTTGAAGAGGTATTGATACAATTTGAATCATGGGACCGAGAAAGGTTGATCGTATTTATTTGCGATATTGGCATTCGGAGCAGTGCATTAACTGAGATGTTGCGATTAAAAGGATTTAAATCAGTGTATCATTTAAGAGGCGGAATTTCCCATTGGCTATGAGATATTCACACTTAAATGCGATGCAGGTATATGACAGTAACGAGATGAATTGTAACGTCGGATTTCATTATTTTTATACATGGGAGAGAGTAATAATGAAAATAAACACATATTATTATGCAACATTTCAGGAAAAAACGAAAAAAACGGATGAGGTAATAGAGACTAGTGCTAATAACATCCGTGAATTATATGAGGAACTAACTGAAAAGTATAAGTTTGAATTAACTTTAGATGAAATAATAGTTTCAGTAAATGATGAGAATCAGTACAATTTGGATTATGTTGTTAAAGACAATGACACTATAGTATTTTTACACCCAATGTCTGGAGGATAATATCTTCATTTTTTAATACTAAAGGAGTAAGTTCAAGGCAGGGGGGGAGAAAGATGTGTAAGCTGATTTTTAAGAATAGAGATCATGCTGGATTACTACTGTTAGAAACTATGAAGAATATTGTTCATGAAAATATGCTGTTTGCAGCGATACCAAACGGGGGAATTGCTGTAGCCAAATCAATTACTAATACTATCAAAGTACCACTCCATGTTGTATTATCAAAAAAAATTCCATTACATGGGATCCCATACGTTGGATTGGGTTCCGTATCAGAACATTATGAATTGTTTAATGAAGAGAGGATTAGTAATTTAAAATTGTCTCCCCGAATGATTGAACAATTCAAGAAAATACCTTTAGAAAATTTAAATAAAAAGCGAAAGTCATTCTCACGATATATTCCAAATCCCTCTGAGTATACGGACAAGACGGTAGTTATTATAGACGATGGCATCGCTTCAGGTTTTACTATGATGTCGGCAATAAAAGAAATAGAACAATCGAATCCGAGAAGTTTAATTGTCGCTACACCGGTGATCTTTTCTCATACGAAAAAAGTTCTAGAAGATACTGGTGCAAGTGTACACTACTATTATATGTCCGAAAAAACTAGATTTGTAGTAGATGAGTTCTATGAAAGTTTCGAAGAAATAACTGACTTTCAAGCGCTAAGTCTATTAGATTAATATTAGATATTATCAAGAAAAAGCATCTAAATAAGTTAGTCTTTACGTTCTCAGTAGAGCTATAGTGGAGATGCCTAGCGAATCACGGGCATTCGCAAGTTTATCGAGTTCAGTCATCATACGAACGCCGCCTCACGTTGACGAAAGTGGGCTAGCACTTCTTAGCTCGGCTCAACGCTCTCGATGTGCAAGAGATCGACCGTCTGCTCTGAGGCGCGGGGCATTCTTAGACGAATTGCCTCCGTTGCGCTTGATTTGCTGGCTCTCCTCGGCAATGACCGTTCGCACGGTTGAAGCCTTCCACGATGGTGACTTATCAAAGGTTTCTGCAGATGCTGTGCTTCCTTGTGGCTGCAGCCAAGGGATCAGTCAACAACATCGCTACCAGTTGCGCTGGCTCACGAGATACCGATGCCAAAGTTGTTCAACGTGCAGCGGAACACGAATAACCTGTCCGCTTGAAAACGAAATTGTTTTAGCTGAGTTATTATATCCGAAAGTTGATGGTGTTTGTTGTCCAAGATTTGACGACAAATCTATCCAAAGTAGAAAACAGTCAAGGCCGCGAAGCGTTTATATAGCCTTGGCTGTTTTCCGCCATCCTCCGAAGCTATTGACCTGCCCAGCAATCCCTTGCTGGGCTTGCCAAACGGCGAGCGATGGGGTGCAGGGGACGAGTTCCCTGCGTTTCACCCGATGGGGGACGGAAGGGGGATGGTGTCACTTGAATTGGATCATTTTCCCTGTTAAAGACGGTCGTCAATGTCCGACGGCACAGCGAATCGGACAATCTAGGTCCGTCAATGCATTGAATAAGCGGAGGAATCGTTTTATCGGACATTCTGAACCCGTCAATGTTGTCGTATACTTTCGCATCAATACAGCATTTGGACATAGTTTTCGTCAAATTGAGGACGATTTACACCTTCAATCTATGGACTGGATAGCTTAGCAGTAACACGAAATGACAGACGGAGAACTGCAAAATAAATCTTTGCTGATGTAGTGACCACTGCTCCGTCCAGCAGATATCCCGACTGCGAGTCCTGCCGGTTTAGTCATGAGATTTCTCTTATGTCTCATCTTCCGCGGATGGACCGAAAAAATTGGAAACCAACCAAAACGGTTTGCTGAAAGGACGACCCGCTCAATACGGCCGCTCCAATTTGTCCATTTCTTTAAAGTTTAAACATGGAATCGCCAGTACATACTGACTGTCTCCGCCTCTTACGAGTTCGAAACCGATTCAGTGTAGATGCCGATACGATCCCCTCGGGCGGCATTCCGGAATTAATCCATATTCTTATTCCCAGCGCATAGAATGATGCCTGAATGAGGGTAACAGATGGCTCAGCTGCGGTTTAGAAAGTTGCGGTTTCAATGCAAAAATGAACTTGACGATCGGCAAGTAGAGGGATATTATGAGTGTGGCATCTCCTTTTATTGGAAATTGTGGTGCCGTAACCGACAATTTCTCCATTCAAGGGCAATGTCCTTTCTATGCTTACCCATTCGATCAAGCTTCTTCTTTACCGAACTTATCCGGTTCTATTCGACGGCGTTATTTTCGCAACATTCAAGAAAATCAAAAGTGGCTCGACAAGTAATTAAGCTGGCTAACCGCATAAAGCAAGCAAACTCTAAACCTTCATTGTGCACTTTGCTAGAGGCTACACGTCGCTATCGATAAAAATTATTTCTTTCCAAAAGAACAAAGAGACTTTTGTTCCTTCGAAGCCAGCTTCTAGAATCTTTCAATGAAGATTCGATCTAATTTTTTGATAGATGTGTTAGATTTCACCTGAAAGGTGCACATTTTTTTAGATGATGTTCTTGCGATACACAGTATTCTCCTAAATTTTCAGGTAGCCTTTTTGCTTTTTCAGAACTCTGTACTTTCGAAATCTAAAATTATCATTGAGGAGTTTAGCAATGAGGAAAATTATTCTACCCATTAACAATCCTCCAATACTTGCCTACCAATATCTTGCATTTCCACTTTCAATTCTATCAACCCAAGAACAATACCTACCATGGTTCTACAGTAATTATATACAGTTAATTTGCAAAAAGAATATTACCTTATCCAACACTGTTTTTTTAGATTTTTATTCCCATGTATTTGAAGAAAATTTCAATGAGACTGTTTTTTTTACATGTCACCCTTTTCTTGAAATCAAGAACTTAGTTTTACCTTCTAATGTATTATCTGCTGATCTCTTTTTTTCGATGTTAATCGAAAAATATTACGTTTATCTTAAACTTAATGAATTCTTTTTACCAAATAGAAGTGCATTTCAAAGGGATCACTATTTCCATGATAACTTGTTGCATGGGGTTGATGAAAAAAACAAAGAAGCATTCTTTTTCGGTTTTAATAAGAATAAAAACTATTCAAGCGATTCGCTAAGTTTCGAAAAATTTGAATTAGCATTAGAAAGCACAGTAAAGAACTTTCGTATTGAAAAAGAAACATCATTATTCTCATGTACATTATTTAGAGCTAGATTAAATGGACAATATAGTTTTGATTTGAAACTAGTACTTGAAAGTCTTCAAGACTATATCATTCCCAGAAATTCTTCCATTAATTTTGCCAATATCAAAAACATACAAAATACAGATGCCTACGCTTTTGGGATAGAAATTTATAGCACTTTAAACGAATACCTGGGATTATTATCTGAAAAAAAAGTTAACTTCGATATTCGCCCCTTTCAACTTCTTTGGGAACACAAAAAATGCATGGTCAGTAGAGTGAGCTTCATCAAAACATTGTATAAAGATTTTGATCCAAATGCAGAACTATCGCGTATGTTTAAGGAAATTGAGCAGCAGTCACTTCTTTTGCGTAATCTTATGCTCCTTGCTCTTAATAAATCGGATCCAGCAGCATCGGAAAAAATGCAAGTTAGACTGACCAATATATTAAAATTAGAACGCATCAGCATCGTGTTATTAATAGAACAATTGATAAAAATTATGGAGAACTATGACTTGAGTTAAATTACCGACCGAGTTCAAATTGGTAAGATTAATCTACGAGATGCGTCATGACCATACGCCCGCGTCAATGCCTTTTTTAAAACCAGAAACGAAAACTAAGGCGGGCGCCCCTCGCACCATGCTGACGCAACGGACTACAAATTTGAAGCCGCTGCTCACTCTTCTTTTTCTTACGGATAACATACTCAAACGAGCCATAGAGAAGCATCACATATGTGAACGTCACGACCGACGTGGCGAATGCAAAAATACTGGAGACGAAATCCTGACTTTTCGGAAACCGAAATCGCTCTCCTACCTCGTCCTGCTACTTGTAAAGCTGCAACACTTGTATGTCAGGCATCACTGATCATTTCGAAACAGTCATCAGCACGAACTCCGCCTCCCAGTGACGAAAGTGGACCAGAGCTTCTTTGCTCGGCTCAACGCTCTCGATGTGCAAACGATCGACCGTCTGCTCCGAGACGCCGGGACTTCCTTTGATGGACTGCCTCAGGCGCTTGCTCTCATCGGCAATGACCATTGCATCCTATGAAGCCCCCTCGAAGGTTTCCGCAGTGTGCAGTTCATCCTTGTGCTGGACATGGATAGCGCGGCTCGGTCGCTCAAGAAGGTCATTTTCATGACCCCAGCCAAATTTTGAGGCTGCAGCCAAGGGATCAGTTAGCGCAACATCACTACCAACTGGTACGAGTCCTGCCGGTTTAGTCATGAGATTTCTCTTATGTACTGTATTTTATCAAGCTTAATTACCCCAAAAAACCATGTCAGGTTACCCATAAAAATCGTCTCTAGCTTGAAATGACGAAACGGTTGACATGGAGCCTCTACGGGCATGATTCACTGCGAAAGGGCGAAGCCATGGGTTTTGCAGAGGCAAGCTAGCATATCATGTCCGCCCCTCCATGTAAACCATGTCTACTGTGCTGGAAATTTTCCACGTCAAAACAACGCGATTATTGTGGGGTAATTTCAAATGATTAAACACATTTATGCTCGCAGTATGGCCAGATTGTTTTAGGGAAAACAACATAATTCTTCAAGTTGGATTCTATTCACAACTGATCAACACCTACATGTTCATCAATGAACATCTTAATCATGTTATGCACTTTCTCCTCGTCAGAGCCATAGAACAGAACGAATAGCCGATAACGTGTTTTCGACTGCTCTGGCAAGGTGCCGCGCACAAAAGTATATACCATGAAGCCGTTCCGCGTATCTGGTGACAGTCGTTTGTGAAGTTTTTCATATAAATTTGAGAAAGCCTGTGGACTACGTGTTTCAAACCGAATATAGCGAGAGAAGATAAAGGAATATGTGTTGATTAGCTTAGCAACGACAGGCAATAGGTATGTCACTTGGGTGAATCGAGCATTTATTTCAATTATCGGGTATAAAATGCCGTTTGTATCTACGATGGAGTCAACACCACAAACACCGAAATATCCTTTTTGTTGCAGAATTGAGCCAAGACGTAATACTTCGGTTCGATACTGTTCCATTAGTGAAGTGCTAAACTTAGGTGTGAAATGGGTCCCTTTGTAAACCCCGTTCTGATCAATCATTTGCTCAGTAACAGCTAACAGTTTCACTGATGTGGGATCGATCCACAACTGGGCATTAATGCATTGTTGCGTTGGGTGCCACCCTTCGAGCAATAAGTCGAATTGATGGCTTCGACGAGTAATGAACTTACAGACAGTTAAAAACTCTTGTTCATTTGTAATGATTTTTAATCCCTTCCCGGATGCTCCATAAGGAATCTTAAGAACGCATTTCTCGAATCCTGCGTTACGTAAAGATGTATATGCTTCCCGTAATTCTTGTTCGTCATTGCAAAAATAACCAACTGTTGTTCGAAATTCATGATTAATGGCCATCTGGCGTGTAAAAAACTTATTATTGAGTTTCTTCACTAGATCGTATGGTGCACCTATTGCTGAACGTTCGGGAGTATTTCGAGTCCAAAGATCAACCTCTTCCGTAATTAAATAAGGAACGAGACTAATTTGGCGATGTTCTCTATCCTCAGGTAGAGTTTTATTATTCACAATTTGAATGTTGGGTAATTCGAAGCCATGTTTGGCAAGATAGCTTAA
Source organism: Cohnella soli (assembly GCF_042655525.1). Classification (NCBI taxonomy): domain Bacteria; kingdom Bacillati; phylum Bacillota; class Bacilli; order Caryophanales; family Paenibacillaceae; genus Cohnella; species Cohnella soli. The sequence continues at coordinate 652,464 of NZ_JBHSMI010000025.1, read as the reverse complement.
AAATTGTTTGTCGGGATTATGTCGAAGCAGAATGGTGTCTGTTGATTTTGCACTAAGTAACAGCTGTTGCTCCTGTTGTTCAATTAAATCCAATTCTTGACGATCCGTTACAGAAGGAAACACATTGGACGTGTTCCACAAGTGTTCTTGATTAATGTTTAACCACCAAACTAGATTCTTATTTACATTCTGCAACAGTGGGGTCGGATCGATAATCGGATTTTTCGGATAAGGGGTTACGATGGTGCCACCAGCTTTCCCTGGATGCGGTCAACAATCAACTGAATTGTGGAGAAATTTTCAAACAATAACTCATCGTCATAAAATATGATACCAAAAGTTTCTTCAAGCTCGACAATTAATTCCACTACTTTGATAGAATCGAGACCCCAGGCGAACAATTCTTCTTTCTTAGGAAAATCTCCTGTTGCCACATTAAGAACTTTATCAAGCGTTAACCTCACTTTCTGTTCCACAGAAGCAATGCCCATGCGATTCCCTCCCAATCTAATAGTCTATCTCTTTCAGTAGCTTTATGCGTCGATACTTCGTTGGTGTTTGCCCGTAGTATCTTTTGAATAAGTCAGCGAATTGAGCAGAGGAAACATATCCAAGTCGGTTCGCAATATTGCTGATCTCCCAGTTCGTATGCAACAACCAATCTTGCGCTTGCGACATCTTCAAGTGCTGCAAGTGTTTGATTGGAGAAATCCGAAATACTCTCGAATAGGTGTTGCATAAATATACAGGGTTACATTGGATAAGATCAGCTAACATCTGTAAGGTTAACGGTAACACGAAATGCTTGCGAATGTAGCGATTGACTGTAATTAGTCTGGGATCAATACTTCCTACCGGGGCTTTGGCGACCACTGTTGGGATCGTCTTTTTTGTATAAAGTTCATTAAAAAACTGCCCACAGCGCTGTCCAATCTCTGTTATCGTATTTTGCGAGTAATTATTTTCGGAGAACAAAGGAGAAATAACAGTGGCTATTTTAACCGTTAAAGTGTCTTTTTCACGTAAAATAAACGGTTCTTGTAGCCGGTCCGGTTCAGAAGCAGACCATTCAAACCTAAAACCGCGTATAGATTCAAGATACAGACCGTTATTCAAGAGGCTGATTTTTTTTCCTATAACTATATCCCCTGGCCGTAAATGATCCTTTTTCCCGTGCCACTCAATATCTAAAAAGCCAATTGCCTCCACAAATAAAAAACAAGTTGAAGCTTCATGCCATTGTATTGCGCGTCCAGGTACAATAATCTCACGTGGTTTGATTGAGCAAATTTGGATCATAGTTTTCACCCGAATGCAGCAGAATAAGAAACAACAAGAATGAGAAGTCGAAGCGATCCCATAGAGTCCTACATTTAAAAAGTTGGTCCTCGAATAAATATTGTAGCTATGTTATATCAAGTTATGATACAAATCAATCATTTATTTCCACCAAAATACGACATGCATCGACACAAATCGACTTGTTGGAGTATGAGTTGGCCTATCCAGTAAAGCGCAGACTGTACAACAATGCCCAGCTTGCTACCATGAAGCAGTCGAATTTGTTGATGAGACCGATGCATTCTGTCATTTTTGTGATGAGCAGATTGATATTTTCACTTCGCGGTATATTGATAATTTTGTTGATACTTCCAGTTATATTAAAGATGGCGGAGAAAGCCCATTTATGGAGTGTCCTGAATGCGATCAGGAAACATTTATAAATCTTGATGAAGATCAATATATCTGTATAACTTGCGGGATCAATCTATCGCAAGATGACATTACATCATGTGACGGACCAAGACGTAATGGGAAGCTGGTATACAGGAAATACGAAGACAGCGCAAATTTTTGTAATATTTGTATGGACTATTTTCTACCATGCTTAGTCGCTTGAATTATTAGAGGGGGAGTGTGGAAGAATAAATTCTTGATCTTTTTGAAGGCGCATTGCTTAAAACTGGAATAACTAAGAGAACGACTCTTCAAATTCGAGGGTGTTCTCTTTTTATATATACTCTTCAAGGAAACCGATTGTCTGAACTTAAATGTTCAGTGTAGTCGGTTTCTTTGCGAGGAGACTTATTGATGACCAAGGTGAAATCAGAAAGACGGCGTGGGAAAGACGACGACGACGGCAGTGAATCTGGAATCAGGTTGGCTACTGAGAGGAATAAAGTTTTGCTAATCGATACGGATGCTCGAGGTAACCTGAGGACTCGGGTTCCATGAGCCAGATCGTTTGTCTATTTCGCTCGCTATGGTCCTTGCTAAAGTGATAGGGGTGACCTATACCGGTATATGAGTATTACTTAGACAGTAAGTACTTTGATTACGAACATACGTTTGGTATAATGAGTGCAAACGAACGTTCGGGGGAGGCGAATTGCTAAAAAGGAAACCTTTACTCTCATTCTATTTTCACAAAGACACAAGGCGTACGAAGTCACGACGCGGCGACTTCTGCTATTAGAGTGTAACAGCCCGCTCAACTTCAGATAAACTCTCTGTGACTTCATCCTCAGTATTCCAACCTTGGTGATTTCACGAAAATTAGCTTTATCTACTCAAATTCATACAATTTGAGAGGATGTTTTTGGAAAATGTCGAATTAGTAAATAGGTTAACTATTTATCTAGGGAGACTACGACATGCTTGATATTAGTCCTTTTTCTAAAAAGATGTTAGAAGTATTGAAACATAGTAAAACATACAAAATTAACAACCAACAAAATAATTTAGAACTATTTATTTGCACTATCAATGCGAATCAATTCGATTATGCCCGCATGGTAGAAAGTCTAATTGAATCTGTCGCTGACTTTTCTATATCAAGAAAGACGAAGGAAAAGTATCACAACTCTCCAATGACATTATCTCAAAAAGCTCGGGAGAAATTCCGGAATTATAAAGAAAATAAAGGGGAGCTAGGTGAATTCCTCCTATTTTGTTTTTTAGAAGGTCACTTAAATGCACCCAAGATTTTGTCGAAATTAGAACTTAAATCATCAACAAACATGTATGTGAATGGATCAGATGGTATACATTTTTTAAAGTTACCGAATGGGAATTATCAATTGATTTTCGGAGAGTCAAAGTTATATGACGACATAACAACTGGATTGCGTGATGCATTTCAATCTATAAATGATTTTGTAAAGGAAGAAAACAAAAAAGGAGAAGGAAAAAGCGGGATTACTTATGAAAAGTCCCTTCTATCTGCTAGTGTGTTTAAAGAAACATGGTCCACTGAAGATGAAGAATTTATTGAACAGCTTATCTATCCTACAAATGATAGTTCCTTTGAGGTTGATGATGCCTTTGGAATTTTCATAGGATTTGAGGTTATGCTCAATGCCGATCAACGAAAATTACCAAATGACAAATTTAGAACTGCGATAGAGGATCACATTAACGAGGTCGTAACAAAAAAAATCTCCAATATTGAAAACTACATAGAAGAACATGGTCTTTTTGGCTACAATTTTTATGTGTACACAATGCCCTTTTTAGATATTGAACTATCGAGAATAAAAATACTGGAGAGTTTAATAAAATGACATTCCTAAATAAATTAGTAAATAGGGCGCTAAAAGATCCTTATGTGTCAACCTTATTAAAGAAACTTGAAATGCAATATGCTATCCATTTTATGGGTAGTAATACTACGTTACAAAGTCTTACAGAGAAAGAATATTTGGATTTGCTCAGGTTTGCTGATATTCTTTGTCGCTCTGAGAAATATGAAGCAAGAAACAAAGCTTATAAAATAATCAGCTTACTTTATGTGTTCTATAGCGACGATCAAATGTTTAAGTTACAAGCTTACAATGTGTTGGTGAAACTAGGGAATTTTCCCTCAATAAAAATTGTACTTGGTGAAACAGAGGTCAAAGCTGATGAAATTATTATAGATCATATTGTAAAAGAGACATATCAAGCTGCCCCAGGCTCGTCTAAGATTTTTACAGACACTCAATATAAATTATTTGAAAAGATGAAGGATAGTAACCACTTTAGTTTTTCTGGTCCGACATCGTTTGGAAAGTCTTTTATTTTCGAATCGTTCATTAAATATTTGATTGAAAAGAGGAATGGAGCAGATAATATTGCTCTTTTAGTTCCTACAAGAGCATTGATAAATCAAGTATCTACGAAGTTGAAAACTGTAGTCAATAATGAAAAATACAAAATTCTAACCAAGCCAATTGTACCTTTGCTGTATAAACAAGGAGAGACCAGATTTATTTTCGTATTCACTCCTGAGAGACTTATATCATATTTATCAGAAAATAACCCAGTAATAAATTATTTGCTTGTAGATGAAGCCCATAAATTACTTTCTGACACAGACACACGTGCTCCATTATTCTATCACGCATTAATGATCGCGAAACGTAAAAGTATTAATCTTTATTTCTCGTCTCCGAATGTACCAAACACGGAGGTTTTTCTACAGTTAGTAGGGAATAGTGTAGAAGAAACTCTAGCAATAAAAGAAAACTCAGTTGCCCAAAATCGCTTTTTCATTGATTGTATCGAAAAACAAGCGCTCTACTTTTCAGAATATAGTGAGGAGTTTGCGTTGGAATATAGTGGATATGCTTCTGATCCCCATATAAATCTAAAAAATGCCATCGATATTTTAGGAAGGAATAATCCTAATATCATTTACTGCAATACTAAAGACGACACTATTCTGTACGCTTTAGAATATGCTAGGACTTTGCCTCTCAGAAATAATTATGAACTTGAACAACTAACAAATCTTGTTCAAGAAACTATGCATGAAGAATATTACCTCGTGGATTGTTTGAAAAAAGGTGTTGCTTATCATTTTGGCGGACTGCCTCAGCGAGTCAGAGAAAAGATTGAATTGCTTTTTCAGAAAAGAATAATAAAAAATATTTTTTGCACCTCCACTCTTTTAGAGGGCGTAAATCTTCCAGCAAAAAATATTTTTATTTTGAGTAATGCTATTGGTTTGACTAAATTATCGAAAATAGATTTTTGGAATTTAGCTGGTAGAGCAGGGAGGTTAACAGAAGATTTAAGCGGCAACATCATCTGTTTACGTATTGTTAATAAAAGAAATCGGTGGGAGGATCCGAGCAAGGATCTTCAAATTGTTAAAGATAAGTCAGTTGAAAAAGTATCTTCTGTTCTTATGACAAATCAAGGGAAGTTTTATACTAATATAGGGCGTTCAATCAAGAATGAGCCATTTACAAGAAAAACTGTAACAGATAACGAAAAAAGAATGTTAGATTCTTACGGCAACATTTTAGCGTATCATGCTCTGAGTAAAACTGATTCGATCCTTCGAAGTAAGTTCATTGATGGAAATACTCATGCAAAAGAGATAATCACATATTTAGAAAAACTCAATAAAGTTCCTGAAAAAATTCTTTCTCAAAGCTCTACAATTAAATTGCTTTATCAAAATAAGGTTCTATCATCTTCTATTAAACCTATGGACATTCCTAAAGAGACTGGATATGGAGATTGTTTGAGTTTACTAAATAAACTTTACGATTTATACGACTGGCAAAGAGAAGAATCGGGAGGAAGAAATCCATTAGCTAGAAATAGGAATGTTTTGGAATATTACGCCGTCTTAATGAGTTCATGGATTAATTCTCAGCCAGTAAATTTAATTATTAAAAGGACCATCAATTACTTTGACGAAAATAATAAAGAAATTTCTATTAGTAACGGAGAATTTGTTACGTTCCAGAAAGAGAATCGGGCTCATATTAATCACATAGTAAACAACGTCATATCTGATATTGAAAATGTTCTACGTTTTAAAATAAAAATTTATGTTAAAAATTATGTTGACTTGTTAAAGATAAAATATCAAATCAATGAAGAAGAAATTGTTGTTATTCCAAACTGGGATAATTTTTTGGAGTATGGAACTACAGATAATATTATTATAGAATTACAAAACCTTGGATTCCAAAGGCATATTGCTACCTTTTTGAAAAACAAATATCTTGAATTATTTGTTTTAGAGAAAGGAGTAATTATTGATTTCCAGGAAAATGAACTAAAAGAAAAACTTCAAAGATCGAACTTCACCCAAGAATATGAGGAAATTTCAAACACATTAGGATGGGGGTGAAAAGAGCATCTAAGCCTAGACCCCATTACTTAAAGAATGTTATTAAGGACTTTCATTTCCGATTGGAAGCCCTTCTTTCTTTAACTTTTTTGCTCCGCTAAAATTTGCCGATGGTAGTGGAGCAGGGCTGATTTGAGTGTCGTTCTCTCCGAGTTCTCTCAAACGTGCAATTTTGGTCACTTTTTGATGAATTCCCGAGATACCTTGTGGCACTAAGGAAAGGCGGGTTGGAACGCCGAAACTCCTTGATTTTATAGGCTTTTAGCGGTTTTTTAGTTCCCCTAAAGGGACATGATTTCCGCTTGGTTCCCTTTAACGTGCGCGATTCAGGTTCCAGTGGTAGCAATACCGTGGAGGTTCGAGTCCTCTCGACCGCACCATCCTAAGAATGAACGAGCTCTTGAATCGGTCCTTGTGACGGTTCAGGAGCCTTTTGTTTGATTGGCATTTGCAACGTGTTACTCATGACTTGCGCCGACGAGACCTTGGAGCTGTAATCCAAATGAGCATAAATGAATCAGGCAAGAGCGTTACTGCCAAGCGGGAGATCGTCAAGCTTACTTGCTACGATATTCTCGACTTGGGAAAGGAACTCCTCCCGATTGGCATGCTGGTCGTACGCGATAGTATTTTAAATCGGAATATGCAAAACCGAGCGAAGTGGAAAAATACGTTTATCTTCATCGATGAAATCTACTTGCTGTTCCAGCATGAATATAGCGCCAACTTTCTGTATGCCCTTTGGAAGCGGGTCAGAAAGTATAGCGCTTTTTATAACAGCCGTGGAGGTTCGAGTCCTCTCGACCGCATCCCTCTAATGATTAAGATCTTGAATTCGTCTATGAGACGAGGTTCAGGGTCTTTTTTGCGTGCGGGTCTGTTCCACGCAAAGGCTGCTGTCTCGATTGTCTCGCCTACCGCCAATTTCAGGATTGAGGAACATGGGAATATGATATATGATCAGAGCCATCCGACAATATGGACGTTATAACAGAGGGGGCACAGGATGTGCAAGTTAATGGTTGGCGGTTAAGGCACTGGCCAATAGCTTATAAGCTAGTGATTGCATTCTCCATGCTGCTTACGGTAATCGTGGTTGTCGTAGGATCGATGTCGTACAGCAAGTCCCGAGGTGCGCTGGAGAAGCAGACCAAAAATTATGTTCCGCAAGTGCTGGACCAGGTCAATGTCAGGCTGGAGGACTATGTGAACGATGTCAAGACGCTCTCGCAGACCGCGCTGGTCGAGCCATACAGCCGACTCATCGAGGAGGCGCTCGACGGTTTCCAGGATGCCGGAGGCGAACGACGGCTTGAAGATACGATCAAGCTTCATGAAGCATTGTCATTTATTACGAATAATTCAAGCCATCCCTATGTGGGCGTATTGTTCTATACCGGCTCGGGTGTCTACGTCAGGCAATCGGTTAGCGGCATATGGCTGGACGCGTCCTTTGAGGATCAGCCCTGGTTCGAAGATGTAGATCGGGACCAATTTACTCCGACCGTGCTCGGGACTATCCAATTCAAGCTGTTTGCGGACAATCCGTTTATTGGCGATTTTTATGCCTTCTCTGTCGTTCAGCCAGTTGTCCGCAGAAACTCGAAGGAACTGAGCGGCATCGTGCAAATCATCGCCACGCTTGAGCCGATCCGCGATATTATGAGAGACATCGATTTTGGCGATGGCTCCAAGCTGTACGTAGTCGACAACCGCAACCGGATCGTGTTCGCCTCTGACCGCAGTCTGCTCGGAACCGAATGGGAGAGCGCTTACGGACTGGGCTGGTCGGAGGAGCGGGATGCTTCTAGCTCGATTATAAAAGAGGTGGAGGGGGAGGATATGCTGATCAGCTATAACCGCTCTGCCGTAAGCGGTTGGAAGGTCGTCGGCGTCATCCCGCTCGAAAACGTCAGCAAAGAGGTCAGCCAAGTTAAAATATGGATTGTGGTATCGGTCGCTATTGGCATTCTCGGCGTCGTGCTGCTCTCGGCCATGCTGTCGATCGGCATGACCAATCCGCTCCGGAAGCTGACTCGCATGACCCGAATGCAGGTCGATTTGTCCGCGCCGCCGGTCCATATCGGACAAGTCAGCAACGATGAAATCGGGCAACTCGATCAATCGTTCCGGCAGATGATGAAGCGAATCCAACTGCTCTCCAGCGAGGTGCTGCAAGGGAAGCTGCTTCATCAGGAGGCGGAAATTCGCGCGTTGCAAAGCCAGATCAATCCTCATTTCCTGCAAAACACGCTGGAAACGATCCGGATGACGATCCGCAAGGGCAATCTTGAAAAAGGCGAGCAAGGGCTCGTCGAGCTGGGGCGGCTGCTCCGCTATCATGCGGCAAGCGTCAATGAAATGGTGTCCGTGAAAACGGAAATGGACTTCATCCTTAACTATTTAAGCATTCAACAGCTTCGGTTTGGCGACAGGCTAAACATCAAGACGGAGGTCGATGAAGAGTTATCGGATGTCCTTATCCCCAGCCTGCTGTTGCAGCCGCTCGTCGAGAATGCGATTATCCATGGCCCATCCCCCTTTGATCAGCGGATTCGGATTACGGTCCGCATAAAGCGGCAGGGAGACTATATGGTCTGCGCCGTCATGGATGAAGGCAAGGGCATCCCCTCCGACGAACTGGACGTTCTCCTGGAGTCGCTCCAGCAGAACGAGAGGCAGCAAGCCAGACGCATCGGCCTGGAGAATGTCTACCAACGCATCCAGCTGACCTATGCAGGCCAGGCTGATTTCGATATAGAGAGCATGGAGGATGCAGGCACAATCGTATCGATATATATCCCGCTTGCAGGGCGAACAGCTATAGACTACGAGGAGGAACGCAGATGAAGGTATTGATCGTCGACGACGAGCAGGAGATTAGGGAAGGCTTGCGGCACATGCTGGACGGGATGACGATTGGCGATATTCGGATCGAAGCGGCGGGAGCCGTGCCCGATGCAATGGCTGCTCTGGATTTCCTCCATGTCTCCGAAGTCGATATCGTCATGACGGATATTCGGATGCCGGGCATGGATGGACTGGGCATGGCTGAGACGATCCGCTGCCGATATCCATATACTCAGATCATCGTGCTTAGCGGACATGGAGATTTCGCCTATATGCAAAAAGCGATGCGGGTGGGCACGGTCGACTATTTGCTGAAGCCGGTCAACGAACCGGAGCTGCAAGGCGCTCTGCTGCGAGCGGCCCATCAGAGCAACCATAACTTGCGAAGAAACAAAAACATGACCAAGGCGGCCTTTGCTCAGTTGCCGGCGTCCTGCAAGCTCGTCATGGCCGTGGACATCGATGATAGGGAAGTGGCAAGAATTCGGGAGCTGGGGGGCAGACAGGCGATTTCGTGGCTCATGGTCAAGGTATTCGAGGAGATTGCGGACGAGTTAGGCCACCTATGTTATGTGGCTGATGCCATCCGACTCGATCCTATGAATCTTGTCATTGGCGTGTTCGCCGACTCGCAGGAAGCGACGCAGCGGATCGCGGACGAATTTTCCAGGCAATTCACAGCCTTCTGGGAGAGCAGTGTCAAGCTGGCTGTCAGCATCGGGCGATCGGCGTTGTTTGCCGCGGGGGGAGCAGAAGCTGCGCCTTATTTTCAAGCCTCCGTGGCCTTGATTGGCCGTTTATATGGGGGCACGGGGGTCCGCCAGTACGAGGAGGGGAACGAAAAGGCAAGCGACCGCTATGCGAAGCCAGACTTGAACGCGCTGCGCGCAGCGCTGGAGACGGCGAATGCGACGGCGATCGCGAGCGAGGCCCGAAAACGGGTCGATGTCTGGTTGCAGCACGAGGACGCCGAAGCGCTGTTGCGAGGCTTGGAAGCGATGTTTCTGATGATGTATGAGCGTCTGGAGGAGCGGTACGCGGCATCCTTAACGTTGCGCGCCCAGCAAACGGCAGATCTGATCCTGAAGCTGATCTGGTCAAGAAACAAAGCGGAGCTGAAACAAGGCGTGCTTGACCAGGTCAACCGAATTGTCGAGACCATCTCCCCCGAGAAGCTGGAGGGACATGTGCTGGTGGCGGCCAAGGCTTACATACGCAGTCATATGACGGCTTCGCTGTCGCTAACGGATGTGGCAGGCGCGGTATATGTGAGTCCTCATTATTTGAGCCACCTGTTCCGCGAACGAGCGGGCATGACCTTCCTCGAGTATGTCACTGCGCTGCGTATAGAGGAGGCCAAGCGACGACTGATGGAGCCGGGCGTCAAAATCTACGAGGTCGCCGAGCAGATCGGTTACAAGAGCTGGAAGCACTTTAGTCGCGTGTTCAAGGAATTTACCGGCATCGGACCCGCCGAATATCGCCGAGATGTAACCTAGCGCTACCGCTCCGCAACACCAAATCCGCAACACCAAATCCACAAGATCCGTTCCTTTTTCGCAATCCCCTGTCATTTAGCGCCCCTCTCTTCCTCTATATAATGGAACCAATACAAAGAGAGGAGGTGCTACATTTGCCAAGCGGAGCTGACACCTGGCGACCAACGACGAAGAAGGCGAGGCTGGGCGCCATCAAGCGTTTTGGCTTCATTTATTTGTTACTCGCTCCCGCTGTGCTGTACTACATTGTCTTCCGGTACTATCCGATGGCGATGCAGGCGATGCTGGCGTTCAAGGATTTTTCGTTATTGGGCGGCGTTTGGGGCAGTCCCTGGGTGGGGCTGGATCAATTTCATGCGCTGTTCGCCAAGCCGGATTTCGGACAAGTCGTAAGGAATACGATTTGGATCAGCTTACTCAGAATCGGCTTCGGTTTTTTTCCTCCGATTATACTCGCGATTTTTTTGTTTGACCTGAGATTTCGGCTGCTCCGCACTTTCAGCCAGATGATTTTGTACATTCCGCATTTCTTCTCGTGGGTAATTGTGTATGCCATCATCTACGCCGTGTTTACGAACAATGGCCTTGCCAATCATGCTATCGAATGGCTGGGAGGCGCACCGCAGGATTTCCTGATGGCTCCCGAGTGGTTCCGAACGTTGCTCGTCGGCTCAGCGATCTGGAAAGAGATCGGCTGGGGCACGATTATCTATCTGGCCGGGTTGACGACGCTCGATTCGTCCCTGTTCGATGCGGCCAAGATGGATGGGGCGGGCCCCTGGAGAAGAATATGGCATATTACGCTGCCAGGCATTCGTCCGGTGATCGTCTTTTTGTTCACCCTTTCGCTTGGCCATATCTTGTATGCGGGGGGAGAGCAGGTTCTGCTCTTTTATAATCCGGCAACGATGGAGGTCGGCGATATTATCGATACCTGGGTCTATCGGCAAGGCTTGACGCAGTTGCAATACAGTCTGGCTTCTGCCATGTCGCTATTCCAATCGGTGTTCGGGCTCTGCCTTGTCGTTGTAGCCAATGCGCTAGCTCGCAAATATTCGGGAGCCGGGATATGGTAGGTGCAATATGAAACACGCAACAAGCGAAAATGTTTATCAAATGCTGGCTTTCATCGTTATCGTCACGTTATCTGTACTGTCGCTTTTCCCGCTGCTGTACGTCGTCTCGATGTCGCTCGTCCATGAGCAGGAGTGGATTGCCAAGAACGGCTTCATATTATGGCCGGACCAGCCGTCCCTGATCGCTTACAAGCGGTTGTTCGCAGGGGAGGTTATCATGCGGGCCCTTGGGATCAGCGTGCTCCGAACGTTGATCGGAACGTTGACGGTACTGGCGATGACGACGATCACGGCCTATGCCGTCTCGCGGGAAGGGCTGCCGGGAAAACGGCTGTTGCTGTTTGCGGTGCTGGCGACGATATTGTTCAACAGCGGCCTTATTCCTACGTATTTGGTCGTAAGAGATTTGCATCTCATCGATTCGTTCTGGGCGATGATCGTCCCTGGGTTGATTGACAGTTGGAGTGTGCTCGTCCTGAAGCAGTTTTTTGAGAATGTGCCCCGGGAGATCGAGGAATCCGCCCGAGTCGACGGAGCAGGGGAAGGGAAGATCATGCTCGGCATCATGCTGCCGATGGCGGCTCCCGCGCTCGCTGCGATCGGTATGTTTACGGCAGTTGGACACTGGAACGCCTGGTTTGACGCGCTCATTTATTTGAATGATGCAACAATGCAACCGCTGCAGTTGATCTTGCGCAATATGTTTGTCAATCCTCAGCTAGGCTTCGAATTCAACCCCGCGCTGGTGACGAATTCGACGCATCGCGTCTCTGCCGAATCGCTTAAGATGGCGGTTGCCGTAATCGGAACTTTGCCGATTCTATGCATTTATCCTTTCCTGCAAAAATATTTTACGAAGGGCATGTATATGGGAGCGGTCAAAGGATAATGGATAGGCACTCAAATTATACGACACAGAGGGGTTAACAGATGAAAAAGAAGCTAGGGTCTTCCGCGTTCGCCGGAGCGTTATTATTAACCGTCATCGCTGCGGGTTGCTCGGCTCCCAATGAGCCGGCCGCAATGAAGGACGCGACGCCTGACTCGCCGTCTGCGGCAACAAACGCTGCGAAAGACGCCACAAAAACGATCAAGCTGGAAATGGTGGAGAATGGGTGGTTCAACACGCCGACGGATGCAGGGAACCCGTGGCAGCAATGGATCAAGGACACATTTAATATCGAGCTGACGATGAATGCCATGCCGATGGCCGATATGGAAACCAAACTGCTCGTGCGATTTGCCTCCACAGAGCAGCCGGATCTGATCTTCAGCTGGGATCGCAACTTGATCAAGAAATTGCATAAGCAGGGCGTGTTGCTCGATGACTGGACGCCTTATCTGTCGAAGCTTCCGAATGTAACGAAGACGTGGAATGATCAGATGAAGGCCTTCGCCACTGTCGAGGACAAGCTAATCGCCTTGCCCAAGCTGGCGGATGCCTTCACATGGACGCTAATGCTGCGCAAGGACTGGCTCGACGCGCTTCAGTTGTCCGTGCCGACGACCGATGCAGAGCTGCTGGAGGTGCTGCGCAAATTTACCCATGAAGATCCTGACCAAAACGGCAAAGACGATACCTGGGGCATTAGCTCTGCCGGCTCGGGAAGTGATGTCGGCGAGATCAATGTGCTCGAGTCGATGTATGGACAATCCGGCTTCCATGTCGGCGCTGATGGCAAGATGCAGCATTCCATCGTCAACGGCACGCATCTGAAGTTCTTGAAGTTCATGCGGACGGTGGTCGAGGAGAAGCTGATCGATCCCGACTGGTATACGCAAGGCTGGGAGCAGCGGAAGCCCAAGCTGTTCGGCGGCAAGGTGGGCACCGTTCACTATCCGGGGGTAATCGTCCAGGAAAGCGAGAAAGCCAACGGCGCGACGGGCAGCGCGGTCGATTGGTGGGAGGCGATCCAGATCCCGAAAGGCGCGGAGCACGGCGGCAAACGTCCGCCTGCGCCGATCGCCGGCGGCATGCTCGCCGTATCTGCGCAAGCGGCCAAGGACCCGGAGAAAATGGAACGTATCCTGAACTTTATCGATTCGACGGTGTATCCGACGGAAGGCTATTGGTCGATTCGTTGGGGAGTTGGCGTGAACGGACAGAAAGTCATCGATCTCGATGACGGAGCCAAATTCATCAGCTTGAAGGACGATCCCTACCGCAAGGATATGATGGGTCTGTATGACTGGGGGACCTGGGTGGCGACGAGCCAGGATCGAGTGCTCGAAGGTCAGAGCGACAGCCCCGGAGCAGCAGATAAGAAGCAACTGGAGCTGGATGGCAAGGCAATGGCGATGGCTAGCTACACCAATTATCACGAGCTGCTGAACCTCGACCCGCAAATCACATCGGATCTCAAAAAGCTCACGCAGGAGTTTGACATCAAATTTATTTTGGGCAAGGAAACGGATTACGAGGCGTTTAAGCAGAAATGGCTGAAAGCTGGCGGCCAACAGCTGATGGACGAAGCGGCCCGACAGCTCAAAGATATCGGCATGCTCAACTAATCGAAGGGGGAGAGGCTCGTGATCGTCAAAAAAATTGCATTGTTATCCGTTGCCCTGATCAGCCTAGCGGGAGGAGCGCCTGTACAGGCGTCAAGCGCGAGCGTAGATCCGTTCCCGATCGGGATATTCTGGTCGCCGAGTCCGGCAGAGACGACGAGCGCCAAATATCAGGAGATCAAAGATATGAACGCCACCTTCGTGTTTCTCTCGAACGACGTCTATAACTATGCTCAGAATGATGCTGCGCTCGTACAATGTGCAGCGAAAGGCTTGAAATGCGTCGTTCAGGATGATCGACTGGGATCGTATAAATTCACGTTGGGCCAGACGGCCGGCAATGATGGTCAATTTGTGTCGAGCAGTCAGAGCTTGGGGCAGACGTTTACGACTTCCGCCGAGCCCGATGTCGCAATCGATACGATACAGCTGTATATCGACAAATCTCAATGGACGGCAGGCACGACGCTCACCTTGAGCCTCTACACCTCGCCAGGCAAAGAGGAATTGCTCGGCTCTTCCTCGATTACGGGGCCTGTCGCTGACGATTACCCGACCTTTGGGTTATACAAATGGCTGGTTCCAAACACGACGTATTATTTCGAACTGACGAGTGACAGCGCCTCCAACATCGGTTGGGTCGTCGGTCATACGTCGGATGTATACGCTGGAGGGACGGCCTACCGGCAAGGCACGGAGCTTGCCGATTACGATTTTTGGTTCAAGCTGAATTATGGACAAAAAATGTATAGCGGCAACAAGCAGCCGACGACGGAGGCGATTAATGACATCGCGTCCCATTACGCCGCCAATCCCGGGCTGCTGGGCTATAATCTGATGGACGAGCCTGGCGCGGCGGCGTTGACAGGACTGCAAGCGACGATGGAAAAGTTCAGGACGGCCGACCCCCATCATATCAGTTATGTCAATCTGCTGCCCAACTATGCAGGCAATCTCGGCTTTGGCGCTCAGACGGGCGAATTTGTAACCCCCGGCCAAACGCTGGGGCAAACCTTCAAGACGAATGGAAAAACAAGCCACATCTCGACCGTGCAGCTGTACATCGACAAGAGCCAATGGGGGAGCAATGAACCGTTGACGCTGAAGCTTTGGGATTCGCCGTCCAAAACATCGCTGCTTGCTCAAAGCAGCCTGGCTGGCTCAACGACGAACTTTCCATTATTCAATCTTAATGCGGCAGTCAGTCCTAACACCGTTTATTATTGGGAACTGACACATGGCGGAGGCGGCGACAATTCCGTCGGCTGGGTGATCCGTTCGACAGGCGGCGTGAAGCTGGAGAAGGATGGAACCGCTTATGCATCCGGATCGCCGGTGAATGGAGACTTCTGGTTTACACTGAATCAGAACCTGGTTCCGTTCTCCTATGAGGACTATGTGTACCGCTGGGCAAGCAAACAGCCTGATTTTCTGATGTTCGATCATTATCCGTTTCCAACCGGCGGCGGCTTCAGCAACGAATATTACGCCAATCTGGAGATTATCCGGCGACAAGCGCTGGCAGCCTCGCTCGACTTTTGGACCTATATCCAATCGGTAGGCATTACCGGTGCATTGCGTTCGCCATCGGACAGCGAGCTGAGATACAATGTATACAGCAGCCTTGCTTACGGCGCGAAGGGGTTGAACTACTTCACGTACGAAACGCCTAGCGTTCAAGGAGAGTCGTTCCATGACGGGATTATCCTTCCTGGCGGCGCCCAAGGTCCGTTGTACGCATCCGCGCAGTCCGTCAACGGCGAGGTGCTCAAGATCGGGCCGACGCTACGAACGCTGACCTCCCAAGCCGTATATCATACGGGCACGTTGCCTCCCATGACAACGGCGCTGCCAGCCGGTTTTTTCTGGCAGCCTGTCGACGCGACGCAGCCTTTCGTTATCGGCTACTTCAAAAACGACAGCGGCAGGGATTATGTGATGGTCGTCAATAAAGATACGGTTAACGCAAAAACGGCATCATTTGCGATATCGACAAAACCGGCCAAAGTGACTGAGGTTTCCAAATCGACCGGCTTGGAGATGGCAACCGACTATCATGCCTCCAGCGGCATCTTGACTGCCTCGCTCGCTCCTGGGGAAGGCCGGCTCTACGCCCTGCCAGATAAAGTCAAACCTCACAAGCACCGAATCAAATAATAAAAGTATTGAGACAATTCGCTCACATAGTCTGCTTTTCAAGTTCCAGTGGACTAATACTCCGTGGAGGTTCGAGTCTTCTCGACCACACCATCTAATCAACCAAACCCTTCCTTGCAGAAGGGTTTTTCTTCTTTTATCCTCGTATCGATTTGCAACCTTCTCTGCGTTGGCCTCGTTCTATGTGCGTAACGGAATTCGAACCTAACACCAAGGAGAGGTTACACCATGAACTTTACCCTTCGCCACATCGCGCGCAACGTCGCGCTTGTCGCCGTCGCCGCCTTCGGCCTGACTTACGCTTCCGGAGAGCTCATGTATGCGAGCGCATCGCCGGCCGTCGTCCAAACCAAAGCGCAATCGGCGCAGGAGCATGCGTTGGAAACGCTAATGAGCTTCTATAAACCTGCACTGTTAGGTCAATTCCCCGGTGAGGTCAAAGGGCTGACGGTCGGTAAGAGCACGCGAAGTGACGTCGACAAGCTCATCGGCAAAGCCGACGTGCCGGGCAAAGACGCGGATGCTTTCGACGTGTACCACGCGGAGATGGGCCATCCCGGCTACGCGATCAGCTACAAGCTGAACAAAGTTCGCGAAATGCGCTATTTCGGCACGAACGTCGAACGCGAGACGAACATCGGGGGCATTACGCTGAAAATGCTCAAGCAGCATTGGGGCAAGCCAACCGCGACGACGACGATCAAGAACGGAAAGCTCGTGCAACAGAAAGTCGTCTACAACCGCGGCAGCTACGCGCTAACGTTTATTTTCAACGATGCGACGCATCTCGATCATATCAATCTGACGAAGAGATAAACCGGTCGTGGCGGAATTGGCAGACGCGCTGGATTCAGGTTCCAGTAGACTAATACTCTGTGGAGGTTCGGGTCCTCTCGACCGCACCACCCTAAGAATGAATCAGCTCTTGAATCTGTCCTTGTGACGGTTCAGGGGCTTTTTGTTTGATTGGGATTTGCAACATGTTGCTCATGACTTGCGCCGACGAAATCTTGGAACTGTAGTCCAGATGAGCATAAATGTTAGCCGTCGTAGAGTAATGGCTATGTCCGAGCCATTCTTGAATCTCCTTCATACTTACACCATTCGCCAGCAATAGGCTGGCGCAACTATGCCGAAGATCGTGAAATCGAATTCTGCGCATTTCATGCTTCCCCAGTACAATCGGAAAATGTTGCAGCGTCAAGAATCAGATCCACCGCTGGGTCGACATTGTGTTTCCGGAGCTGCGACAGGCTACAAACATACCGAGTCTTGCCCGACGGAAACTCTTGAAGATACATCTTTTCTTGCTTTGAAATCCTCGCGAAGCGCTGTTCCGAGACCTGGAGTGGTTGGAAATTCGACATGTCCGTTGCTGATAGTCAAAATGTTTGTGACACACTCGCTATAATAACCTCCATCATAATAGGCGCGTTCTGTTTCCATCATCATCGCATTGGAGGCATTCGCGCAAATATGCAAGCCGGAGAAAATGGTTACAGGCCCAGTGCCGTCATGGGGAGCAACCGACAAATGGTAGGTATCGGCCAAAGTGGCTATTTTCTTGGCTTCCGTTATTCCTCCAGTCCATACGACATCCATCATCACTACATGTGCCGCTTTAGCTTCGAGAATTTGCCTGAATCCATATCGGGTAAACAGACGTTCACTGATAGACAGCGGTACGCGGATGCTATCCGACAATCTGGCAAGATCACTTGGACTTTCCGGCTGCATAATATCCTCCAGCCAGAAAATTTCGTAAGGCTCCAACGCCCTGCCAATTTTGATCGCGCAATTTAAGTCCCAGCGGGAGTGTCCTTCAATGAGAATCTCCATACGGTCGCCGACTTTTTTGCGAATATCTTCAACAACCCATAATCCTTTTTTCAAATCCTCAAGGCTTAAATAGCTTCCTGCAGGTCCCATAGCCGCCCAGCCGGCAGGTCCGGTCAACGCTTTGCTTTGAATTTGCGGTGCAAAACGATCCCATGGCCAAATTTTCATTGCGGTAATGCCCTGATCCAATAAATTTTGAGCCAGCTCTCCAGGGCGCTCGAAGGAATCGTCCATGTCTTTGTATTTATATGCGTTGATACATGTATTATAGATGCGTATGCGATCGCGGCACTTACCGCCTAACAGTTGGTAAATCGGCATGCCTGTCGCCTGTCCGAGGATATCCCAAAGAGCGATGTCAATCGCGGAAAACGCCCGCATCTCGGCACCGGCATAACCGTAGAAGTTAGCGCAGCAAAACAACGTATTCCAATGATTTTCTATATCGAATGCGTTTTTATCCAGCAGTAATGGAGCAGCCATGTCATGGATAACGGATTCCACAGCACCGGGAATATAAAAGGTTTCACCAAGGCCGACAAGACCGTTTTCCGTAGTGATTTCTACCCAGAGAATGTTGCTTTGCTCTTCCCAGCGGTAAGTTTCAATTTTTACGATGCGATCAATAGCGGTCTCTGACTTATAACTTGTCATAAAATATGACTCCTTCTAGAGAAAATTCAGTTAACAGTCACCGGATAACTGTTGGTATAAGAACAAGACTAAGCAAAACAACTAACATTGTCAATACAAATGTACTGCCGTTGCAGTCTCAAGAAAGGCGCGAACAATTGCAGCTTGACAAATCAGATAGTGAATTCGATACTGTCTATAGGTAACTGATAACTGGTTAACCAAACTGAACCTAGAGATAACAAAAGGAGGATCCCAGTTGAGCAGCAAGCAAATCAAGTTTTATTCGAGCGACGAGAGGCCGACAGCCCGTTACGTGACCGGCACTACCGTGTTCGAGGAATGTTTGCAGAACGGCAGATGGATTCAGTTGTACCGGTCTTCGTCGGGCCAGGTGCAGCGGGAAAATGTAATCCGTCAGCTTCCGATGAAGGATATGGTGTTCGAGTTGAAACCTTACGACCCGCAGGTGTATCCGCTGGACGCCTTCCGGCTGGTCGTCGACGGGCAATCCTTACACAATGAATGGACACTGGCTGACTGTTTCCAACGTCCGGGCGCGCGCAAGGGAACGGAAGAGGCCGTCGTCAAGCTGACCCATCGTATCCGGCCGGTTACCGTTCAGGTCGTGACGACGCTGGACGGCACTCCCGTAGTGGCGAGGCATCTGGAGATTACCAATACAGGAGAGGCGCCCGCCGCATTATCCGGCATTTCCGTTATGGCGGGCATGCTTTGGCACAACCGTTATTACTTCGATATTCCGTTCGACGACACCCGCCGGTCTACGTACAGTCTCGGTTATTTCCGCTCCCGGATTCAGGGGGAAGAAGGGAATTTCACTTGGGAGCCGCTGACGAGCGAGATTTTTAGGGTAGAGAAAAGCCGGGGGGGAATGTTTTACAACCCATATTTTATTGTAAAGAATGAGGCAAACGGAGAATACTGCTTTATCTCGTTGGCCTGGTCTGAGAATTACAGCGCGGAATTCGCCCTGGATCGGGTAAACCGGGCCCTGTCCTTCCAGATCGGACCGGACGGGCCGGGTCCGCTTCGTGTGATCGCTCCTGGGGAAACAGTCATTTCGCCGAAAGTTCATTTCGGTCCCATGCGCGGCAACATGGATACAGCGGTGGAGCTGTGGCACGCGCATGTACGAGACTCAGTCCTCCCGCCTAGGCCGGCCGACAAGAAGATGTATACGGTTACAGGCAGAGTGGTGGAAGAGCCCGGGGACTGGATTCTAAGAGAGATTGACATCGCTGCCGAGATGGGGACGGAGGCGTTCATGGTCGATGCCGGCTGGTACGGCAAGGAATTCGGGTCGTGGGGTAGGTTGCGTGGCGACTGGACCGAGGGAGATTTCCTGCCCGAAGGCGGAATCGCTTTTATTCGCGATTATGTGCATAGCAAAGGCATGCTATTCGGAATGTGGCTGGAGCCCGAATGTTTAATGGAGCAATCAGAGACATTCGCCCGACATCCCGAATGGAAGCTAAAGACGGATCTGAGCGGCGGCTCCGATCATTATCAGTTGATCGATCTGTCTAATCCGGAAGCAGCTGCGCACGTCGAAGCGGTTATTCGGAGAGTGATTGGCGAGTACAAGCTTGATTTCTACAAAACCGACTACAACCAGCGGGTGCCTGAAGGCGGGTTGAGCTTGAGAGACGGATACGCGGAAAATGAAGCATGGAGGCATTACGAGGTAATCTACGGCATATACGACCGCGTGTTAAAGGACTATCCCGGCACCGTCCTGGAGAGTTGCGCGGCGGGCGGCGGCCGGCTGGACCTGGGCATTATGGCCCGATTCCATTACGGATGCCAGTCCGATTTCAGTTATTTTCCGCGCAGCATCCGCTCGATCAACGGATTAACACTGTTCCTGCCGCCGGAATCGCTGTGTTATTATCATAATCATTTTACCTTCGCCCACGAAATGACCGATCTGGACACCCACTTGCGGGTTACGCTGTTCGCGGCGCCGGTGTATGTCGGATTCGGCGCACAGAATGCGGAGCGCACAGGCGTCTACTACGACAAGACGCGCCGGTACATCGCCTTGGCCAAGGGGTTTTGCCGTTCCGTGATGGAAGGGCGGCCTTCGGTCTATCACCATACTCCGTTCATCGGGGTGGATGTTCCGGCCGAATGGTGCGTATTGGAATACGCGGCCAGGGATAGTTCGAAGGGTTACATCGGCCTGTTCCGGCTCGGATCCGCTCCGGAGGAGAGAGAATTTGCGGTTCGTCCTCGCGGTATCGATAGATCGCGAACCTACAAGGTCACAATGGATAACGATGATAGGACATATCTCGTTGCCGGAGCCGATCTGGCCAACCGGGGCATCGTAGTGCAACTGGAAAATCCGCATTCGTCAGAGCTGGTCTTCTATTCGGTCGAGGAGGATTAAGAAAATAGCAAGAAAGGGGGATGTTCCCAGGTCACACGACCTTAAGGGACATCCCTTTACTCATGTACCTAGCGCTGAGCATTACGTTTGCCCGCATTGCAATAAGCTGCTGTAAACCAGCTTAGATTATGTTGTTTTCTGATGGAAAGATGACACCGAATCGTTCGGCAATGAGGCTTTTAGGGAGTAAAAAGTTGTTGTCAATCTTCCGAAGTAAACTGTCTAAATCCCTTTTCTCAATATATTCCACATATTGTTTGTGATTCGCGGCAACCAGGTGATAGTCTTTAAACAGGCTGTTGGTAAATGTAAGCATGTCTGATATAACAGGACTCAATGTGAGCCATGCTTGGAGAAGCGCCCAGTTGTCAGCCAATTTCATAAATTCATGATGAAACTGCATATCCAGATCATGCAGTCGTTCGATAGAAGGCTCTTTCTCCATATCTTCGGTAATTGAACGTAGTGTACTTGTATCCAAACTTGGCCGGCTCATCATCAGCTGAGCAGAGAATTGCTCCATCTGCTGTCTGACAGTAAACAAATCCATGGCATGTTTTTGGGAGAAGCCGACGACTTCAGCACCGCCGTTTGGAAGGGAGCGGACAAGTCCCTGCTGCTCGAGAGCATGGATCGCACTGCGAACCGGTCCGCGGCTTACGCCATATTCTTCGGCAAGCTGGCTTTCCACTAGCCGTTGGTTCGCCTTTAACTCGCCGCTAATAATGCCTAGACGCAGTTGTTGTAAAATATCTCTGGCGAATAAGCTGCGGGAAAATCTGTCCGTTGTTCTCTTCAACATCGTTGAATCCCCTTTAAATAACTCATTATTTTAATCCTATTAGCTATTAATTAAATTATAGTGAAAGTGCCGTTTCTTGTAAATAGTTCACTGTTAACCACTGACAAAATTATATTTGGTTAACCCAGTATAATTTTGCATAGTAACCGGATAGATTGTTCAGTACCTCTATAGCACCAAACCTGATTCACATCCTTTATATTATTTCCATCTACAGCGGGGTTTAAAATGGGAGTATGAATTTCCAATTCTCCGAACTGGCCAAGTGTTCCATCGTCGTTATAGCACTGGACACAGTGACCCGGATCATTCAATTTGGTTGCCCACACGTCCTCATATCGAGCGGAAGGATTCACATTGAAATTGCGGATCAGCAAGCAAGCATCATTCGGAGCGGATGACTGAATATATCCTACCCTGCCGGTGATGTAAGGGGCTTTAATTGAAATTTTGCTGCTTGTCGCCATATTCAATGTAAATTTCACCATTCCGTTGCTGACTGCAGGATTGCCTGCCATCTCAGGTCCGAAGAAGCGATCGACCTCGGCAGTTCCATAAGTGGGAATGATGACTTCCCCGCCCTTTGGAATCTGAAACAGATGCCAGAGCGAAAGCGGGGGAATTGCTTCCGTTGGGCTTTCGAGGGTAAGCTCTGTTTTCAACTCATAGCCGGTGAAGGAATACTTTAACGTATCCTTATCGACAATTCCTACATTCAACAGAGGGTCCTCACAGCTGCGAAATGTTTTATCCATTCGGAATTTGATCGTTTTATTAGATCGATGCGCTTGTATAGCGGTGTTTTGAGACAAGGCAATTGTATCGGCATGACGGTCCTTAAATGCGTAATAGCCCGGATCAAGTGCACGTTGTACGGCATAGGTGTTCCAAAGATCGTCCAGATCGCCGATGAAATACTCGATTTCCGGACTGAGCCAGGTGCGATCTCCGCCTATGTTCCAGTCTTCTCCATCCACATAATGATCGGATGCATAATGCGGATCTGTTAAATTGTGGTGAACCCAAAGCGCATTTTCTGAATCTTCGTCGGTGAACAAGCCGATAACCCTCGCGCCTCTTTCCAGTATGACAACTTTACCTGAACCGGCTGCGGTAATTATGTCGTAACGCAGTTTCAAACCTTCCAACAAATCTATTAATTGTTGAGACTTCATCCTGATATTCACCCTTATGTTTTACTATTCAGAGTCAACTAAGACCGGTTTTTCCCATAGAAAGAAGCGCGCACTGGATCCACCGTCCACGGTAATGACCTGGCCCGTAATAAAATCGGCGTTATCCGAAGCGAGGAAAGCTACGAGCGGAGCCACGTCTTTCGGTGTTCCCACTCTGCCCAAGGGAATTTTTTTGCCGTTCATTGCCGCATCATACCATTCAAAATCGTTATATTTTTCCACTTCAATAACTCCCGGTGCAACTGCATTCACATTAATGTGATGCTTGGCTAAATCAAGTGACAGTTGTCTGGTTAATGCATTAATACCGCCTTTCGTTGAAGCGTAAGCCGCATAATTAGGCATTGTCACTTGTCCGTGAACGGAACTGATGTTGATGACCTTGCCGCCGCCTACTTTGATCATTTCCTGAGCGCATGCTTGTGTACAGAAGAAGGTCCCCTTCAAGTTCGTGTCGATGACACGATCCCAAAAACTTTCTGTCACGTTGAAAAAGTTTTCTACCGGGTCAACTGCGGAATTATTCACTAAAATATCGATGCGGCCAAAGGCTGCGGCGACTTTATCGACCATTGCCGTAATTTGACTGCAATCGGAAACGTCGGCCATAACCGTCATCGCCCGCCCGCCATGACTTAAGATTTCGTTAGCGACAGCTTCCGCTTCCGATTTACTATTCAAGTAATTAATTGCTACATGCGCACCCTGTCGCGCTAATTCTAAAGCGATCCCTTTGCCTATCCCCCTGCCGGATCCAGTTACAATGGCCGCTTTTCCCTCGAGCTTCTTCATTTCTGTAAACCTCCATGACTTGTGTCTACTGTAATAATACGAGTATAGCTTATTGAACTTTTTCGGTAAATAGTAAACGGTTAACGAGTGATAAAAAATCGAAGTATTCCCATTTGTTCAACGAGAACGAGGAGTGGCCAGACCGCCCCGCGACCTGGCTTCCTTTTTCAAAAATGGGTTGACAAGAAGAAAACATATTTTTATTATAAAATCAGATAACTGTTAACCGAATTTTGTTAACCGATAAATGACTTATTGAATCAAGTTATGCCCGAATTAATTCAGCTTAAGACTTTAGGAGGTAACAGGATGAGCTTTAAAGGTAAGGTAGTTGTCGTAACTGGTGCTGGTGGTGGCATGGGTAGAGCGGTAGCGCTTGCATTTGAGAAGGAAGGGGCGAAGTTAGCGTTAACGGATGCTTCGGCCGTCGGATTAGAGGAAACAGTCTCTTTACTTCAAGACAAAGATGTGATTACCGGTGTAGTAGATATACGTAATGTAGCTGCGATTCGTGAATGGATGACTAAAGTGAAAACCGTGTCGGGACCCGTTCAGGCTATTGCCAACTGTGCCGGAGTGTGGCGTGATGCGCCTTTTCAAGAAGTTTCGGAGGATCTGTGGGATTTCACGTTGGATATTAATTTGAAGGGCAACTTCTTCTTCTGTCAAGCAGCGATGGAACAAATGATTGAAGCTGGCGGAGGATCCGTCGTTAATATCGCCTCCACTGCCGGGGAATATGGAAGTATTCGTGCCGCTGCCCACTATGCCGCTTCCAAAGGCGGTATTATCGCGTTGAGCAAATCGTTGGCACGTGAAGGAGCGCCTTCGATTCGTGTAAATGTGGTCTCCCCTGGACCAACGGACACTCCTATGCTTGCGGCAACGGAAGACGAGAAGCGCGAGGTGGCTAAACGACCGATGGTTGGCCGGCTCGGGACTGCGGAGGATATGGCGGCAGCCGTGCTCTATTTGAGCGATCCGAAGAAGGCTGGTTACATTACTGGAGAAGTACTGCGCGTCAACGGGGGAAGCTTGATCTAATTTATAGGTTCATAAGATAGATTATTGGAGGACAGCTATGTTGAAATATGACGAAGTCAGGCCGGGTGGCGTAGCCGCCGATATGCCATTGGATGAATTGGTGTTGGATATGAAGCGTTCCGTTATTCGTATGACGGAAGCTGCGGGTGGAGGTTATATTTCTCAAGGGTTTTGCTCGGCAGAAGTGATGGCAGTAATCTTCTATCGATTACTTCGTTTGGATCCCGCCAACCCGGAGTGGAAACAGCGGGACCGTTTTTTGCTTTCGGTTGGCCATTATGCTATAGCCGTCTATGCCGCTATGGAAAAACTAGGTTTTTTCGACGAAGAAATGTTGGATACTTATAGCGCCGACGGAAGTGCTATTGAGATGATCGGGAGTGAGATCACTCCGGGCTTCGAGATTACCGGTGGTTCGCTCGCACAAGGGCTGTCGCAGGGGGTTGGTTTGGCGATAGCAGCAAAGCTGCGAAATCATCCATGGCGTACGATCGTATATATGAGCGACGGCGAATTGGAGGAAGGGCAAACCTGGGAGGCGGTAATGGTAGCCAAGCATCACAAGCTAGACAACCTGCTTGCCATCGTCGATGTGAATGGAGTTCAGGCTGACGGCAGAATAGAAGATGTGACCGGCATCCTACCGATCGCTGAAAAATGGCACGCTTTTGGATGGAATGTTCTTGAAATCGACGGGAACAATCTGGATACTGTCATGAGCACGTTGCAAGACTGCTTTATTCCTAATGGCAAACCAACCATTATTGTGGCAAATACGATTATGGGCAACGGAATAACTCAACTCCACGGTAAACTGGATGTGCATTATGTGAAATGGTCCAAAGAAAACTCCATCCAAGCCTTAGCGGAGTTAGCTCGTGAAGGAGTGGATAATTCATGATTGATGCTACAAGTGCGGTTATATATAGCGGCAAAGATAAAGCGGAAACAAAGATGAAGGCATATGGCCATAAATTGGCTGAGGTTGGGAAAATAAATAACAATATCCTTTGTCTTAGCGCGGATTTGACCTCGCAAACGGAAGCAGATATTTTCCGCAGTGCTCATCCGGAAAGATTCCTCAGTATGGGTATGGCTGAGCAAAATATGATTGGCGTTTCTGCGGGGTTAGCGCGGGCGGGGGAAATTCCATTCGCTCATAGTTTCGCGTGTTTTATAACAAGAAGGTGTTTTGACCAAATTGCCATGTCCGTTGCTTACCCCCGTTTGAATGTAAAGCTTGTTGCTATGATGCCGGGCATATCGAGTCCAGGCGGCGCGTCTCATCAGGCGATCGACGATCTGGCCATGATGCGCGCAACTCCAAATATGAATATTATCGACCTGGGAGAAGCAACGGAAGTGGAGCAAGCTGTATCATTGGCAGTCGAAACTGACGGCCCCGTCTATTTAAGACTTCGTCGCGGACTACTGCCGGTATTATTCGATAAAACAAAATTTCGTTTGGAGCTTAAGCAAAGTTACCTGCTTCGCCGTGGGAACGATGTCGGTATCATTACTTCCGGACTGATGACGGAACGTGCACTGCAAGCGGCGGCCATACTTGAAGAGAACGGGATCAGCACCAGCGTGTTGCATATTCCAAGCATCAAGCCATTGGACGATGAGGGCATTCTCCATTTGGCATCGGAATGCAAGCTGCTTCTTACGTTGGATAATCACAGTATTATCGGCGGATTAGGCAGTGCTGTAGCGGAAGTTGTTTCAGAAAGCAGGATTAAGGTGCCGTTTCACCGGATTGGACTAAGAGATGTTTATGGGAAAGCAGCCTCGAATGCCTATTTATATCGATATTTCGAATTTGATCCGGATCAAATTGCTTCGGTAGCCGCACAACGACTTGAAGGTGATAGGGTCGTGGAATTTAAGACTGGCTGGGATGTAAATCAGGCAGGGGATAAGGAAACCGGTTGGGGAGAAGATTGGAAGGATAAATAAGGGAAGGGGATATCAAGCAGACACTTCATACCAAATTGCAAATTACAAATTATGCGAGGGTGAGGTCATCGTTTGTTTCTTGGGACAGGCAGGTCCTTATCAAGCGATTGTAATTAGGCTTTTTACACCAGAAAGGAAATTAATTTTTTGCTCCGCTAAAATCTGTCGATGGTAGTGGAGCAGGGCAGATTTGAGTGTCGTTCTCTCCGAGTTCTCTCAAACGTGCAAACCTTCGCCACATCGCGCGCAACGTCGCGCTTGTCGCCGTTGCCGCCGTCGGCCTGACTTACGCTTCCGGAGAGCTCATGCATGCGAGCGCCTCGCCGGCCGTCGTCCAAACCAAAGCGCAATCGGCGCAAGAGCATGCGTTGGAAACGATAATGAGCTTCTATAAACCTGCACTGTTAGGTCAATTCCCCGGTGCGGTCAAAGGGCTGACGGTCGGTAAGAGCACGCGAAGCGACGTCGACAAGCTCATCGGCAAAGCCGACGCTCCGGGCAAAGACGCGGACGCTATCGACGTGTACCACGCGGAGATGGGCCATCCCGGCTACGCGATCAGCTACAAGT
>NZ_JBHSMI010000025.1:0-624983 GCF_042655525.1 Cohnella soli | reverse complement strand
GCGAAATGCGCTATTTCGGCACGAACGTCGAACGCGAGACGAACATCGGGGGCATTACGCTGAAAATGCTCAAGCAGCATTGGGGCAAGCCAACCGCGACTACGTCGATCAAGAACGGAAAGCTCGAGCAACAGAAAGTCGTCTACAACCGCGGCGACTACGCGCTATCGTTTATTTTCAACGATGCGACGCATCTCGATCATATCAATCTGACGAAGAAATAGATCGATCGTGCGGAGTTGGCAGATGTGCTGGAATCAGGTGTCATTGGTAGCAATACAGTGGAGGTTCGAGTCCTCTCGACCGCACCACCTACTTAAGCGATAGAAGCCTAGCGATGGGCTTCTTTTTTTGTTGTCTTTGCGAATGTGAAGGGCTCGCACACTTGTCTGCCGATCTCGGACAACCCTAGTTATAAAGGCAGCGGAAAACTGACTGGACGAGTCGCGATCCTATCGGACGGAGATAGCGGCATCGGCCATCAGTTGTCGTATTTTTATTGTAATGTCCGTTATGAATATGATAATGTCAAAAACGAACATATACTTGTTCTCAATAAGAGAGGGTGCTTTAGCATCAAACGACAATCGTGGATCGGAAGATTGCGTTGGTTGACCGGGGCGAACCGGCTGATTCCGAAGCAGGCGTATATCCGGATTTTCATCGGGGTCGGCCTTCTCTTCGCGATCGTCTCCGTCCCCTTCGCGTTCTTGCTGTCCAATCAATTTTCCCGTTATGCGATGAAACAAATCGATCAAGTGAGCGAGGCGGAGATGGCGCACTCTCGGGACAACGCGCAATTCCTGCTAAGCAAGATGATTTCCTACGGCTTGAACATGTACGCGAACAAGAGCATCCAAGCCTGGATGATGGCGGACGCCGAATCGCATGAGAGCCAGGTCGACGCCTTGGCGGCAGGAACGCAATACATGGCGACCGAGCCTTTTCTTGATAACGTTTATATGATCAACATGCAGACCGAGCACGTGATCGATCTTCGTTACGGCATCTCCACGTTCGCGCAATTCAGCGATCCGTCGATGCTGGAGCTGGCGCGACACCCTCAGCCTTCGTACCAGCATTTCATTCCTCACGAGCTGAACGGCAAGACCAAGCTCGCGCTCGTTATTCCGACCGTTCCTTCCGGCCAGCCTTCCTTCGGGTACCTCGTCTTGATTCTCAACGACGATCTCCTGAAGCATTATTTGCTTAAGGACAACGGAAAGGCGGGCGTGCTGTCGTTCATCCTGGACGACGAAGGCAAGGCGATGCTCGGGCCGGCGGACGAATCGTTTGCCACGTTATATGACGGCTTCGCTTCCAAAGTGTCGGCGGATCAAGGAGACTTCACGGTTCGTTACGAGAGCGAAACATGGTCGGTTCAGTATGCGAAGATCGAACCGCAAGGCTGGACGTTCTTCCAGATGGCGAAGCTGGCCGGCATCCGGGCCGACTTCCGAACGTTCCAGTCTAGAATGATCGTATTCCTAACGAGCCTCATCATTCTGCTTCTTGCCATCTTGTTCTGGAATTCCCGCCGGACTTACCGCCCGTTCTCCCAGCTTGCGAGCCAGCTCGAGTCGAGGTTCGGGCCTGCGCTGCGCGGCAAGCCGAACGAGGGACCGTCGGAGGAATACCGAGTCATCCGATACGGCATCGAGATGTTGGAAGATCGTATGGATCAACTCGACTCCTCCATGCGCGAGCATCGCAACGTCATCAAGGCGGAGTACTTGCGGCAGTGGATCCTGCAGGGCAAGCTCATTACGCCGATCGAGACGTATTTGCGACGGGAAGCGCCCGCATTATTCGAAGAAGACGGCCTCTTCGTCGGCGCCATCCGCATCAGCGGCTATAGCGCGTTCAAGGAGAAGTACAGCTTCGCTTCGCGCAAGCTCGTCAAATACGCGATGGGCAACATCGCGGAAGAGATCATCCGCCGCGAAGGCTACGCTGAAGCCGTCGACCTGGGAGGCGATCATCTCGTGCTGCTGATCGCGGGAGGCAAGCTGAATAGCGACCAACTCACGCGATTGCTGGAGGAGATCCGCGATCAGATCCGGCAATGGACGCAAGTGCGGGTCGCGATTTCCGTCAGTGGACGAAAGGCGACCTTGGACGATCTTCGAGCGGTATATCAGCATATTCATGAGCTGACGATGCTGCAATTCGTCTCGGGCGAGACCAAGGTGTTTCTGGAACGCGACTTCGAAGCGTACATGCGGAAGGTCGAGCCGCTTCCCGACGACAGCCTGCTGGACGAGCTGATCGCGAAGGTTCGAATGGGGAGGACGGAGGAAGTGTCGGCGGGACTGGACCGGATCTTCGAGCCGATGCAGTCTATGCTATACGCCCAAAGCAAGTTCCAGCTGTCGCACCTGTTGTACACGCTGTTCAAGGCGTTCAATAAGCTGCCTTCGGTCGAATCCTTAGAAGGTATCGACGGCTTGCTCGAGTCGTTCGATACTCTCGCGGGCGTTCGGGCTTGGCTGGAGAAGGAATTGCTTGCGATTATCGAGGAGCTCAGCAACCGCAGAGGCTCCAGCCGTCGCGACGAGGTCGTGACGGAGATCGTCGATTACGTGCGCAGCCACCTGCACGATCCGATGTTGACCATCGAGGAGATCGCCGAGCACGTCTCATTGTCGACCCGCCATGCGAGGCAGCTCTTCAAGGAAGTGTGGGACATGACGCTGTCCGATTACATTCTTCAGGAGAGAGTGGAGAAAGTGAAAGAACTGCTCGGCACGACCGAATGGACGGTAACGGACATCGGCGAACGCGCGGGCTTCCAGACGAAGAGCCACTTTTTCACGATCTTCAAAAAGGCGACGGGCATGACCCCAAGCCAGTATCGCGAATCTTTATAACGGTGTGATGGACTCCTCTTTGCCCGAATGGGCGAGGCGGAGTTTTTATTATTTAAAATCGATATCCTCTTAAGCAGCCTTCGTCCTCCTTATAGATTCGCGCTATTTCACCTTATTCTTCGAGGTACTTCCGCCAAGAGAACTCGATTTCCGGATTGAGAACCTTGGTTTTATGCGGATTACGAGCCTCTTTTCCAAGATGAGAACTATACAGACCAAGCGCGGCGCCCGTAATGTTGGACGCAGAGCAAGTGAATCGCCGACAGCAGGAAAGGAGACGGAGAACCGGTGGGAATCGCTAGAGAGATTATTAAGAATCGTTATTTGTACGTATTGGCATTGCCTGGGTTCATGTTCTTGATCGTGTTCGCCTATGTGCCTATGGCCGGGCATCTGATCGCGTTTAAGCAGTACCGGCTCGCCGACGGCATCTGGGGGAGCAAGTGGATCGGCTTCGACAACTTCAAGTTTTTCTTTATGAGCAGCGATTGGTATAAGGTGACGTTCAACACGATTTTCCTGAACGGGCTGTTTATCGTCTGCGGCCTCGGAATCGCGCTTCTGCTCGCCATCTTCTTAAGCGAGATACAGAATGCGCTCTTTAAGAAAATCGCCCAATCGTTCATCTTCATGCCTTACTTCATTTCTTGGCTCGTCGTCAGCATGATGGTGTTCGCGTTCCTTAACACGACCGACGGCATCCTGAACCGGACGCTGGCCGCGAACGGGTTGGATACGAAGAATTGGTACTTGATGCCGGGCATCTGGCCAGCCGTGCTTACGATTATTTACGTGTGGAAGTTCGCGGGCTATTACTCGATTATCTTCCTCGCGGCAATCGCGGGAATTTCGGGCGAGTATTACGAGAGCGCCCGAATCGACGGAGCCACGCGCTTCCAACAGATCATCCATATCACGCTTCCGCTGATTCGCAGCGTCTTGATCGTACTTGCCTTGCTCGGGGTCGGGCGGATTTTCTACGGGGACTTCGGCATGATCTACGGCATCGTGGGCGATACCGCACCGTTGTACCCGACGACGGACGTTATCGACACCTACTCGTACCGGGCGCTAAGACAACTGGGCGACTTCGGCAAATCGTCTGCCGTTATCATGTACCAATCGGTGATGGGGCTCGTCACCATCGTCATCTTCAACGCAATCGCCAAACGAGTCGACAAGGATGCCGGCTTATTCTGATTCCAATCCGACAACAAGGAGGTGCCATTCATGGATAACGCAATCGGGCAGATCCGTTCCCAAAAAGCGGCCAAAATCAAAAACGACCGAACGATCCGGGAGAAGCTGTTCGTTATTTTCCTCTATGCGTTCAGCGGGTTGTTCGCTCTTCTTTGCTTCCTGCCGTTCTGGCTCGTGTTCATCAATTCCTTCGCGGCTGAATCCGCGATCAAGAAGTTCGGTTATCAGCTCATTCCGCACGACTTCACTTTGTATGCCTATCAATTCGTCATGCATGGCAAGCAGGTGGCGAGAAGCTACGGCGTCTCGGTGACGGTGACGGCCGTCGGAACGGTGCTGGCGCTGCTTATCACGGCGATGTACGCTTACGTGCTGGCCCATCCGAAAGCCAGGTACCGCAACATTCTCAGCTTTTTGACCTATTTTACGATGATTTTCGGCGCCGGCTTGGTCGGGTTCTACATCCTGATCGCCAACTGGCTTCATCTCAAAGACACGCTGTGGGCGCTCATCCTTCCTTATCTGCTGAACCCGTTCTTCGCCTTTATTATGGTGTCGTTCTACCGAACGTTGCCATACGAGATCAACGAAGCCGCAACGGTAGACGGAGCGAACGAGCTTCGCATCTTCTTCCGCATCATTCTGCCGATCTCGAAGCCGGTGCTTGCCACGGTGGGTCTTTTCTACGCGCTGCAATATTGGAACGACTTCTTCCTGGCGCTTATGTTCGTCGACGATTACAAGCTGCACCCGCTGCAAATGATGATCCGCCAGCTGATCTCCAACATCAACATCAGTGCCTACGTAAGCGGAAGCCAGACGACTTACACCCAACCGTTGCCGACTTATGGGGCTCAACTTGCGACGGTGTGCCTGACCATCGGCCCGATTTTCCTCTTGTATCCGTTCGTTCAGCGTTTCTTCGTCAAGGGGATTACTATCGGCGCCCTCAAAGGATAGTCTTGACCCGGCGACAAATCGTCCGGTTAAGGATAGAATCAACATTACACAGGAGGTCATTAAACATGATACTCAGAAAAGGATTGACGGCAGCGGCGGTAACCGCGCTTCTGCTGACGACGGCGGCATGCGGCTCGAATTCGAACGATGCCGGCAACACTGCAAGCTCGGGGGCATCCGCCAGCGCGGCGCCATCGGGAACGACGGGGGCATCATCCGCCAAGCTGGATCCCGTCACGCTTAAGATCGTCGTGCCGGGCGACCGTCCGGCGGAAATGGACGCGGTCATTAAAGAAGCCGAGAGGCAGATGGCCGATACGATCAACGTGAAGCTCGATCTTGTATTCGTACCGTGGTCCGATCTGGCCCAGAAGACGCAAGTCATGCTTGCATCCGGCGAAAACGTCGACCTCATCTTCGATGCCCCCTGGCTGCATATGGATCAGATGATCAGCGCCGGTTACTATGAACCGCTGGAAGACCTGCTGGACAAGTACGGCCAAGACGCGGTGAAAGTCCGTTCGCAGACGATGTTCGACGCCAACAAGTTCCAAGGACACATCTACGCGCTGCCGCTCGGCAATACCCATCTTGCGGGAAGAACGTATCTCGTGCGCAAGGATCTCCGCGAGAAATACGGGGTTCCGCCGATCCAAACGTATGACGATCTGATCAAGTTCGCTTATAAAGTCAAAGAGAACGAGAAGGACATCGTTCCGCTGCTTGCGTACGGTCAATCCGGGCAGAAGGACGTCTCTTGGGGAGCGTTCCGCGCCTTCATGGAATACGACCCGCAGTTGCTCCGCTCGGACGCGCTCGGCCAAAGTCTCGTGCTCTACTATAAGAACAACGACGGCAAGGTCTACAACCTGTTCGACGAGATGGAGCCGCGTGTCTGGTCGTGGATCGAAGACGCCCGCAAACTGTACACGGACGGCTTGATTCATCCGGACGTCCTCGCGATCAAGGACGTGGTTTCGGTCATCAATTCCGGTAAGGTCGCCGTTGCCGTGTACAACGAATTCGGCGTACCTTCCTCGATTAGCTCCGCTCTTGCGCAGAACTCTCCGGGCGCAGAGCTTGAAGCGGTCACGTTCATCAAGATGGAGAAGGGCCAGAACATCACGAACTTCAAGCAAGCTAACTTCCAAGCGATCCCGAAAGTCAGCAAGAACAAGGAACGCGCGATGTTGTTCCTCAACTGGACTGCCGATAGGGACAACTACGATCTTCTCGCTTACGGCATCGAAGGCCAGAACTATGAGAAGATCGGCGACGACCAATACAAGCAGATCGGCTCGGGCTACAGCTACTTCCCTTACGCTTGGATCTGGAATCCGACGACGGACCGCCTCAACGCGGGCTTCGACGAGGAGTCGATCAAGCACTATCAATTCAATAAGGACGCTTCCAACCTGACGCCGAGCATCCTGACGGGTTTCTCGTTCGACCCGGCTCCGGTCAACAACGCAATCTCGCTGTATAACGCGACCGAAGACAAGTATTACAACTCCTTATTCGACGGCGTGACCGACCCGGACGAGACGTGGTCGAAGTTCAAGAAGGAAGCCGAAGGCAATGCCAAGAAAATTCAGGTCGAGCTGCAGAAGCAAATCGACGCTTTCCTGGCAAGCAAGAAGTAAGTTAAGAATACGCAGGAAGACCGCGGGTATCCGGCAGCCGAGAGGTGCTGGGTACCCGTCCTTGATAGGGGAGAATTCATATGAACGCAGAAAAAGCAGGAGTAGCTTCGCGTAGATCGGTTATTCGCTTCGGCGGAGATTACAATCCCGAGCAGTGGCCGGAGGAGATGCTGGAGCGGGACATTGCCCTAATGAAGGAAACGGGGGTCAACGCGGTTACGATAAACGTGTTCGGCTGGTCGGCGATTCAGCCGGAACGGGAGCGGTACGATTTCCGCCGATTAGATGCCGTATTCGATCGTTTGGAGCAAGAGGGGATCGGTGTCGTCTTGGCAACTCCGACGGCCGCCCCGCCGGTTTGGCTGTTCGAGGAGTTTCCGACGATGCTGAAGGTCGGGGAAAACGGCCAGAGGACCGTGCATTGGAGCAGGCAGGCGTATTGCCCGAACCACCCGGCGTATCTGGCGGAGATCCGCAAGCTAGCAGCCGTGCTCGCCGAACGATACGGACAGCGCGAAGGGCTGCTCCTGTGGCACATCAACAACGAGTACATCGTGCATTGCTACTGCGATCATTGCGCCGAGGCATTCCGGGAATGGCTGAGACGAAAGTACGGCACGCTGGAACGATTGAACGAGGCATGGCAGCTCAGCCAGTGGAGCCTGACGCGCACCTCCTGGGAACAAATTACGCCGCCGCTCGGCGGGATGTCGCACACAAGCCACAGCTTGGATTATCAGCGTTTTCTGTCGGACTCCAATTTGCACAGTTTTCTGACGGAAAAGGAAGAGATCGTTCGGCGGTCGCCGGGAGTTCCCGTCACGACCAACTTCTATTCTCTCGACTTCCGAGGTCAGATTCATCCGAATTGGGCGCCGCATCTGGATGTTATTGCATGGGATTCCTATCCTCCGCATCGGGATCACGCCGTTTGGGCAGCCTTCCAGCACGATTATTTCCGCAGCCTGAAGCAACAGCCGTTCCTTCTCATGGAGCAAGCGACCGGCAGCGTCAATTGGAAGGCATACAACCCCGCCAAGCGTCCGGGCATGATGCGGTTGCAGAGCTATCAATCGCTCGCGCGAGGGGCGAAGGCTGTGATGTTCTTCCAGTTCCGCCAAAGCCGGGGAGGCGTGGAGAAGTTCCATAGCTCCATGGTTAGCCACGGCTCGGAGACGGAGAACCGAATCTATCGGGAAGTCCGAGAGTTGGGCGGTGAATTGGCGCAACTTGGAGAGCTCGCATGTGCAGGCTTTGGAGGTGCACGGGTCGCCTTGCTGTTCGACGTGACGCTCAGTTGGCTAGTAGACTGGAACCGCGGCAGCTTAGACATCTCTTATCGCGATGCGGTGACCGCTTTCTATCGGCCGCTCTATGAAGCGAACGTTCCGATAGATATCGTTCATCCGACGGACGATCTAAGCGGCTATGAGCTCATCGTCGCGCCGATGCTGTACATGTTCGAGGACGGAGTGCCGGAGAAGCTGCGCGAGTTCGTGGAAAAAGGCGGAAAGCTGGTCATGAGCTATCTAAGCGGAATGGTGAACGGCAACGACGTCGTGGAGCGCGGAGGGTTCCTGCGCCCGATCGATGATGTTTTCGGAATCGTCGTGGAGGAGTGGGACGCTTTCGAGCCGGATATGGCGAATCGGATTTCTTGGACTGCGGCGTCTTTATTGGCGGATGGTTCGCCGCGTTCCAGCTATGATATCCGCAAATGGGCGGAGGTCGTTCATCTGAGGGGAGCCGAAGCTCTGGCGACGTTCGAGGAAGAATATCACGCCGGGCAGCCGGCCGTCACGCGCCATAAGTATGGCAAAGGCGAGGCGTATTACGTGGCCGCTCATCCCGAGGAGGCTTTCTTACGCGAACTGTTCGGACGGATCTGCCGGGAGTACGGAGTGGAATCGCTTGGCGGAAGGAGCGAACCTTCCGGTGTAGAGATTACGGTTCGAGAAGGGGAAGAGGCAACGTATCGGTTCGTTCTAAATCACAATCCGGAGCCGATTGAGATCTGTCTTGAAGAAGCAGCCGGCGGATGGGAAATGATCGGTGGACAGCGCTTGGACGATGGGCGAATAGCGCTAAGCGGATACGGCGTTGCCATCGTGCGGCAGGGGTCTCGTAAGGAAGGAGTCGGTTGATCCATGAGTTTCTTGGATATTCGCGAGCTTACGGTCGGAGGCATCCCGGCCGTACGGCTTGAGAACGAGTGGCTGAAGGTCGTCGTTCTTGTCGGCAAAGGCGCGGACGTATGGGAGCTTGCGTATAAGCCGCTAGGCGTCAATTTATTGATGCGGACGAGGAACGGATTGGAGTCCCTTCGCGGAAGGGATTTACGATCGGAGCCAATGGAACACTACGCCCGTCCCTATCTCGGCGGTTGGCAGGAACTGCTGCCGAATCGGGCGCGATTCGGTGCTCGCGTGATCGGGTCAGACCGTGAAGGCGAGTCTGCGTGCATTCCGTGGGAGTACGAGCTACGGCGGGAGGAGGCGGGCGAGGTTACGCTGCGATGTTGGGCGGCGCTGCCGGTAACTCCCCTGACTGCGGTGAAGGAGTTCAGGCTGCGCGCCGGAGAGCCAGAATTAATCGTTGAAGAGGAGGTCGAAGGCGTAGGGGATGAGCCCATCCAGCTTATCTGGACGCATCACCCGGCTTTTGGCGCCCCGCTAGTTGAGAAGTCGGCGCGTATCATACTGCCCTCGGAGAGCCGGGCTTTTCAGGCGCTCTGGTATGACGTCGCGCCGAATGCAACGGAGCGACCGGCTTCGTTCGAGGAAGATGTCGGAGCGGTGACGCTGGATAACGGCAAGAACAAGGATCTGCGCGAGGTAGAAGAGAACAAGACGGATGGAGAGGACTGCTACGTCGCTCTGTATGGATTCTCGGATGCGGAAGCGGGTATTGACAATCCTAGGCTAGGCATTGGAGTAAGGCTTACGTGGGACAGAGACACATGGCCCTATCTGCGCTATTGGTCCAGCTACAACGAAGAGATATACACCGTTGCCCTTGAGCCAACCAACTCTCGCTATTCGAACATTGCCGACGGTCTGCGGCATGGAGAAGCTCTCACGCTTCACCCTGGAGAGAAGCGTTCGGCCTGGATTCGCCTTCGGGTGGAGCCGCTGGCATATCGGGATGAACTGCCCCGACAAGTAGACAGTCACAAAAAATAAAAATGACCTTTGCGGTCTTGGTCCTATACTCCACCGGACTGAGGCCGTTTTGCTTTTTTAAGAATGCATTCTCCGCCCGAAATGGGTTCGTTGCCTGATGAATGTTAAAGTTCTTCTACTCTATCGTTAACACGCCGTTAATTGTAAAACGATAAAATGTGATGACCGGACTTTTTGCCCGTAAATCTACTGCCGGGAGGTCGCATACATGAGCGTAAGAGACGGGTTCAGGGCTTTGTTGTCCAGTTGGAAGCTGTTTTTGTTCATTCTCTTTTCATTGTTGGTTTTGTTTCTCATCTCATTCCAGGGTTATGTCGTCAGCAAGCCGTCCACGAAGAAGATCGAAGAGCAATACAACCGGATCATCGAAGCCAATATGGATTCGGTATCCGTCAACGTGTCGAACGACTTGAATTACATCGACGATTTTGCCCGCACTTTATCGAACGATCCGGATTTGATCGAGGTGCTGCAACGCCCCGGCGCCGACATGAAGGAGAATGCCGAGAAGCAGATTCGCTTGTTCACAGAAAATTATCATTTAAGATTGCCCGTCAATATCCAAATTTACGACAACTACGAGAACGTTTTTGCCTACCCTTCTCTCAACCTGTGGGAAGAACAACGATTAAAGCAAATCGTCTCGAAGTTTCCGTGGTTCATTCAGCGCGTCGTGCTGGACAACAACTATCTTCACTGGAACGTGACGACGGATTTCCATAACGAACAAGCGTCGAACGCCCTCTATGTGAGCAAGAATATTATCCGGAATAGCCAATCGATCGGTCTGCTCGTCATCGAATTGAACGGAGCTTTGATCGAAAGGTTGCTGAACCGCGTGCAAATTCATCCCGACAATCCCATTTTGATTATATCGCCTGATATGCAAGTGCTGTTCCATAATGAAAAAGCTCCCGCTTCGCTTCGGCTGGACGCGGAATCGCTCCGCGGCTTCTATCAGTCGGCGAAATCCGGGAATCAGGATCGAGGCTCCGCCGAC
The DNA here is from genome assembly GCF_042655525.1 of Cohnella soli. Taxonomy (NCBI): domain Bacteria; kingdom Bacillati; phylum Bacillota; class Bacilli; order Caryophanales; family Paenibacillaceae; genus Cohnella; species Cohnella soli. The sequence continues at coordinate 614,128 of NZ_JBHSMI010000025.1, read as the reverse complement.
GTTTCATTATCGGGAATGCAATATCATCTCATCCATAAGCAAATCGCGGCCACTCCTTGGACGATGGTTTCTTTGATTCCTCCCGGGCTGCTTCATGCGGACAGCGTAAGCATATGGCGGATTTCATCGATCATGACAGTCCTATCGGTCATATTCATCATCGTTTTTTTTGCCGTTCTGTATACGAAAGTGACGCTGCCGCTTCATCAGCTGTCCCGCGTTATCCGCAATGCGGGGAACGGGCGGACGCCCGACGCTTATCACTATAAAGGCTTCAAGGAAATCGAAACGTTAAGCCGCGGCATCTTTCAATTTATCGCGGAAATCCAGCAGCAGTTCGAAACGATCAAGCGGGGGGAAGGGGAAAAGAGGAAGCTGGAGCTGCGAAGGCTTCAAGAGCAGATGCGGCCCCACTTTTGGCACAATTCGTTGAACTCGCTGCGCTTTCTGGCCGTTCTGCACGGCGATCGCACGATGGCGGACGCGTTGCTCTCATTGACCAAAATGCTCGATTACACCTTGAAAAATACCGAAGTTCTCTACAGCACGTTGGAGGAAGAGAAAGAATATGCGATGAGCTACGTACGGTTTCAGGAAATCCGTTCGATGCAGCCAATTCAAGTCCGGTTGGAATTGGACGAGCCGTCGCTCCAAGCGCAAGTGCCGAAGTTTACGCTGCAGCCGATCGTGGAAAACGCAATTATGCATGGGTTCGCATCTCCGTTCGTAGGCGAACCGCGCATTACGATTTCCGCCGCGGTACGGGACGGCAGCTTGATTCTCGAAACGACGGACAACGGAAACGGAATCGAACCTGCCAAGCTGCATGCCCTGTTTCACCGTGAACGACCGCGGTCCCCGCGATCCTCCGGAATCAGCTTGATCAATATGCAGCAGCGTTTCCGGCTGGAGTACGGCAAGCCATACGGCATTCGAATCGAGAGCCGGGTTCGGGAATATACCGACGTGACGGTTAATCTTCCCTATGTAACGGCGGACCGCCAGAAAGAAGGGATTTCAGGATGAAAGCGATGATCGTGGAAGACGAAATTTTGGTGCGGTTAGGCCTTCGAAAAGCGATTCCTTGGCCGGCGCTCGGAATGGAATTGGCTTGCGAGGCAAAGGACGGCGAGGAAGCTTTCGATCTATTCAAGCAGCATCGGCCCGATATCGTGCTGGTCGATATCGAGCTGCCGAAAATGGACGGCTTGAAATTTATCCGCTACGCCAAATCCCACCATGCGGGAGCCCGGTTCATTGTTCTGACGTGCCAGCAGGATATGAAATACACGCGCGAAGCGATTCAACTGCAGGTCAGCGACTTTATTCTGAAATCGACATTGGACATGTCCGAATTGTGCGGGATTTTGCAAAATCTCTCGCTCGAAATCGTGAAAGAGCGGATCGATGCGGAACAGGCAAAATCGTCCGAGCCTACCACCGACCGTATGGCTTCAGGGCTTCTGCCTTTCGACTATTACGAGGAGGAGCACGGCTTCGATCGCAATCATAGCCCGTTTCACGACGTCATGTCCGAGACCGTGCAGAAGAGGAAGAAGATTATCTACGAATGCATCGAATCGCTCCGGATTGCCGTCGCCAAACAGCGAATGACGGAGCTGAAAGCGGAATTGAGGCAGCATCAGCCGCCCTTCCTGCACCCCAACATTGTGAAAAACATGATCACGGAGTTTCTGTTCCGCATGTGGTCGGCCTGCGAGGAAATCGCTTCCGGAAAGCAGGCTGCCAACCATTTGCTTGTCGACCGAATTTACGCTTCCCGAACGCTCGAACAAACCTTCTCCCTGGCCATGCAAGAGATGGAACGGGCCGAAGCCGATTTGTCGTTGACGAATACCGGGGAAGACAAGGCCAAGGTCATCTTGCTGATCAAGCAATATATCAAGACGCATTTGCATGAGGAAATTTCCCTTCAGGATATCGCGGACTCTTTTTATATTAACAGCACGTATTTGAGCCGGCTCTTCAAAGAGGTAAGCCGCATGAGCTTCACCGAATTCGTCCTCTTCGAGAAGACGGAGCTTGCTATCCTCATGATGAAGAACGGCAAAAGCCTAACCGAAATTTCCGATAAGCTGGGCTATTTGAACCTCAGTTCCTTTACCCGGATGTTCAAAAAGGTCCGCGGCAGTTCTCCTTCCCGTTATTTGCAATCCCAGGATTCGACCATCGGGTGATAAATCGAAAAGCATAAAGTGATAAAAGCCGGCGCGGATTTAACCGCCGGCTTACAATCGTTTTCGGTTTGTTTTAAACGGTTATGGCCGCTTGCGAAGGAGATAACGGATTGGTCAAATCCTGTAGTACTCGTCCGAATGGCGTGTCTGTATTATGAAAGGCAGAATCGCGTGATTCTCAAACATCCGGGAGGAATGACAATGAAAGTCGGCAGCAGAGCCAGACGGAACTGCAGGGTAATGTTCGCGGCCATCCTTATATTGGCCATGATGAGCTCCGGTTGGAGCGCGTTCGCGTCGCCATCCCCCTCTGACGTGCAAGGTCATTGGGCGGAAGAATCATTAAACCGTTGGCTGCAGGACGGCCTGATCCAGGGTTATCCGAATGGGAAAGTCGAGCCGAACCGCGTCCTGACGCGAGCGGAATGGGCGGCGCTCGCCAACCGGGCATTCGGTTTCAGCGGCAGGAGCGACATCTCTTTCCCGGATTTGCCCGTGTCCAACTGGGCTTACGACGAAATCCGAACAGCGGTAAAGGCCGGATATCTAGGCGGCTATGCCGACGGTACGGTCCGCGCCGGCGCTCAAGTGAGCAGGCAGGAAGCAGCCGTGATGCTCGCGAAGATGCTTGCGCTGGATACGTCCTCAGGCGCGGCGACGGCCGATCGTTTCCTGGACGCGTCTTCTATCGCCGAATGGAGCAAAGCCGCCGTCGGCGCTCTCGCCTCGAAACAGCTTCTCTCCGGTTATCCGGACGGTTCGTTTAAGCCGAAAGGCTTCCTCACTCGCGCGGAAGCGATCGTCCTGCTGGAAAACGCGAAGCGGGCAGCCGCGCCAACCACCGTCACCACATATGACAAGCCTGGAACCTACGGTCCGGCCGATGGGCAAATGACGGTAAAAGGCGACGTATCGGTGAGCGCCGCCGGCGTTACGCTGCGAAATATGGTCATCGAAGGCAAGCTGACGCTCACGGCCGGCATCGGAGAAGGCGATGTCTTCCTGAACCGGGTTACGGTGAGGGGAAACACGCTCGTTCAGGGCGGCGGCCCCAACAGCGTTCACATTGCCGATTCCGATATCGCGAAGCTGATCGTCGACAAGAAGACGGGCGTTATCCGCATTGTAGCGGAAGGCTCGACTCGGTTCGCTTCGGTATCCTTGTTGTCTTCGGCCATATTGGAAGAAGCTTCGAACCTGACGGGAACGGGATTTACGGCCGTCGAGCTTGCAAGTATGCTTCCGGCCAAATCTACCGTGACTTTAAAAGGGAAATTTGACAGCGTTGACGTGTTTTCTACCGAAACAGCCGTGATCGTTCCGCAAGGCTCGGTCATCCGGTTCACGGTGGACAAGTCGGCCTCGGGATTGACCTTGACGGTGGAAGCGGGCGCGAAAATCGTGACGCTCGACCTGAACGCTGTCATCAAGGTGCGGGGTCAAGGCACCATTGAGAAAGCGATCGTAAGCGATCAGGCGAAAGGTTCGACTTTCGAGAAACAGCCGATTACGACGGTGAACGGAAATAACGGAAACAACGGCAATAACGGAAACAACCCGGGGACGTCGCCGGAAGAAGCGCCGATCCTTGCTTTTCCGGTGATGAGCGACACGCATGTCGGCATTGCGGATGTTTCCGTCGACGCCGCAGCCAAATTCGAGGCAGCGTTGAAGGTATATCGCAACCTCGCCCGCTACGATGCCGTCGTGGTCAACGGCGATCTCGTGGACAACGGTGCGGTCGCCGAGTATGACACCGCCATGCGCATTCTGGAGCAGAATAAAATCAAGGATGCCAAGTCCATTCTCGTTCCCGGTAACCACGAGTATTACGCTGCAGGCGACGAGTTCGGCGGCGACAAATACAAAGCGGCCGAGCGGTTCTACGAGAAAACGGGCATGAACGGAGACGGCTTCACCGTTGAGCCAGTCGACAGAAACACCGAGAACGCGGGTGTCTTTTTCGACACTTGGGTCAAAGGATACCACTTCATCGTGATGGATCACGATCGAAGCGCGATGTCGGATGCCAAGTATGCCTGGCTGGAGAAGGAAATCAAGACCAATGAGCATGGAAAACCCGCGGATCCCGCCAAACCGGTGTTCGTCCTCGTACATTATCCGTATCGGGACACGACCTACGGCAGCGAAAGCGCCGGTTGGAAAAATCCGGCCGAATACGCCAAATTCAAAGCCGTGATGGAGAAGCATCCGAATGCGGTCATGTTCACGGGACATACGCATTACACGCTGGAACATCCGAATACGATCAACGCGAACGACGGATTCATCCGCGTCAATGACGCGTCTACCTCGTTCGTGCAGACGGGCGGTTACAGCAACCGGAACGATCTTTATTTGGATAAGAAAACGTCGCAAGGCTTGTTGGTCAAGGTATACGACAAGAAGCTTGTCATTGAAAGAAGGGAACTGGATCAGAACGGCGCCTTGATCGGAGATCCGTACGTGATCGATCTGAAAGATCCCGTGGCTTCGGCGAAAAAGTATTCGACCGACAACCGCAATCCTGCTTTCGGTTCGAGTGCGTCGGTGACCGTATCGGCCGTAACCGCGACATCGGCGACGTTGACATGGCCGAAAGCTTCGGATGATACGAAAGTGGACTCTTACGTGATTAAGGCGAACGGCAAACTCATCGGAGCGCCGTCGGTGCTCTCGCCCTATGCGGAAGCGTCCGTCCATACCTTCGCAGCGAAAGGCTTGACGCCGAATACGGATTACTCGGTATCGATCCAGGCGATCGACGCGTTCGGGAAAACTTCGTCCCCAATCAAGGCAACCTTCAAAACGTCGGAGGCGCCCGCCGGTTACGATCCTTCGAAACCGGATATTCTCGATATGGATTTCACCAAAGTTGACGGAAATATTGTAAAGGACGGCACGTTAAACGGAAATGACGCCGATCTTGAACATCACGCGAAAGTCGCGAAAGATCCGATATTCGGCAAATCGGCGCTGGAGCTTGACGGCGCGGGGGCGCGCGGAATGCCGAGCTCTATCGCCAGGGTCAAATATAACAGCAGCTTGTTCAAGCAGGATGCGCTGACCATTGAAACCGCCGTGTACATTTCTCCCGACTCCGACTTGTCCAAGGACGAATATCACATCGTAGGCAACTATGAGAATGGCGGTTATTATCTGTACTATTCCGCCGAAGACAAGAAGTTCGTGTTCGACATCCAAAATTCGGACGACCCGGCGGAATCGGCTGAAATTGCCGACGTAAAAGGTAAGATTTTCTACCTCACCGCCGTATACGAAGGCGACGCGGCGCACGGTTACGCCAACGGCACGATCAAGCTGTACGTGAACGGAGTGTTGGCGGGCAGCAACACGGCTTCCGAAGCGCTGCCGATCAACGAAACGAACGACCTGATTATCGGCGGAGACGTGGAAGCTTACGGCGATGTGATCCATCCGTTCGAAGGCGCGATCGACCACGTGAAGATTTACTCCAGAGCGCTTAGCGACTCGGAGATTACCGATCACTTCAACCAATTCAACGGCAGCGTCAACATCGTAGGCGGACACGACATCGTCCTGTTCAAGGACGAAATCGCCTGGGTAGACGTCGCGACTCCGAAATTCATCGGGATCGGCGCCGAGGCCGTGTGGGACATTCCGGAAAACGGCGTCATCGCGGAAGACGACGACCACGGCAACAAGCGCGCCATCAAGGCCAAAGGACCTGGCGTCGAAACGATCAGCGTAACCGTCGGGGACAAGAAAGATACGGCCAACGTCATCGTAGCCAACTACAACGTCAAGCTGACGCTGAACCCCGGTATTCATAACTCGGCGGACCTAGCGGCCATTATGGCGCCGGGCAAGACGGCAACGGAATGGACATCGCTGTCGCCGGATGTAGCGATGGTGGACGCGAATGGCAGGGTAACCGCGAAGCGGGTCGGCAATACGGTCGTGTCCGCGACGGTCGACGGGAAGACGGTCCGAACGAGGGTCATCGTCGACCCGGATCCGAATCGATTCGAACCGCTGAATCCGATCGATATTTCCAACAGACCCTTATCGGCGCAGAAAGTCCAATTGAGCCATATTACGCCTGCGGCCGTGGGGACCGTGCTGCAAAAGAAAGCAACGAAGTATGCCAAAAACGACTCGTCGCTGCCGCAAAGCGTGAAAGATTATATCAACGGCGTTACTCCGGCCCCTGCCGACAAAAACATTCCGGTTCTGAACGGCTATCTTCCCGGACAGATCCTGCCTGTGGACGTCGCGGATGTGAAATTCAGCGTCACGGATGCCGTCAACACGACATGGCTAGCCACGACGAAAGGCGTCGTTCGCATCCAACCGGATGAAGCTTACTCGAGAGACGTCGTGCAATTGTTCGCGACGCACCGGTATTTGCCTGACGACAACGTCCTGTTCATCGCCGTCGATGGAAGCAACGGCATCTGGACCGTAACGGATACCGGCGTCTCGCATATCGAGATGATCGGAATGGGCTATGAACGGAAAGCCCAGATCATGAGCGACAATCTGCAGGCCAGCAACATTCGCCGCGGTCCTAACGGCGAGCCCGCATTGCCATTCCTGAGCGAAGGCTATGGAACCCCGGGGAACCGCCGCGGATCCGAAACGGATAACGACGGATTGTGGACGGCCGACGCGATCGCCGGCGAATTGTTCCGCACCGGAGTCGAGGAAGCCATCAATCCGAACAGCGCCCAAGCCAAAGAAGCGCGCGCCAGAGCGACCAAATCCGTGGAAGCCGATCTGCTGCTCATGTACGTGACGGGAAGAGCCGGCCAAATCGAGTCCAAAATCCGGATGTTGCCTTACAGCACGATGGATACCGGCATGATGAGCTACTCGTATCTGAAAGCCGGAGGAGACAAGAACAATCCGGACGATTATGTATACGCGGGGCCGGCGGCGACCGAGAAGCGGACGATCCAAGGCTTCATCAGCCGCACGATGGGCATCGACAAGGCCGGATTCGACCAGCACGCGAGTTGGGACGGCATCTTTTACAAAAAAGGGCTGACGGTGGACGGCAACAGCTACTCTTATAACACGACGGACTCGTTCGCGGATCCGGCCAATACGGGCAATCAGGACGTCAGGAAGAAAGGCTGGGGCGAATTCGCGGGCTCGGTCGTCAACTCGGCGAACGCGATTCCCGCCCGACTGTCCAAACTGTTCACCGATCTCGGCGCCAGCGAGCAGGACTTGTACTACAAAGGCGATACGAGCGCCGACGAAATTCTGGGTCATATGTATATGTACAAAATCGCCTACGATACGCTCTGTACCGGACCGAACGCGGATCATGAGCTCGGCGAGCTGATCGCGAACGCGGCAGGCGAGTTCGCGAGGCATATCATCAACAACGGCTACTCCATTGTCGATATTACTGGACAACCAACGGTACACGGCAAATATACCGGCGAGACGTTCGGTCGGACCGAAGACTCGGGTGAAGATACGGCTTTGCGTGCGGCGGAGCTCATGGCGATTTTCAAGACGGCCTCTTACGTGACGGGCAACCCGTTGTTCCTGAACGAGTATCGCAAGGTGGCGCGAGATTACATTTACCCGTCCGTCTTCGAAAATCAGGACGCTTACCAAGACGTCGTGAACGGCATTCTAGGTATCGGACCTCTGGCCGGGGCGAAAGAGCTTCACGGCGTGACCATGCCTCCGCAGAACGGGACGGCAAAGGGCTACATGCAGCGGCTGAATCAACGCTGGGCGAGCTACTTCTATGCGAGCAGAAGGGACGGGGACCCGCATCCGTTCACCTGGTACAACTATTCGGACGAGCGGCAGGCCATGTTCACCTACTACAACCTGATCGCCATACCGGACCAGGCGGGCGACGAAGATATTGCCGCCATGATCCGCGCGGGGCTCGACAATTGGTACAACTCCAACATGAAGTTTGAGGACGAGCCGCTGTGGGATTACATTTACCAGCTGGCTTATCCCGACAATCCTGTCATCGACCTGAACAAGGCCGCATGGGTGCTCAAGCGCACGCCGATCGACAGAACCGATTATTACGTGAATCTCACGGGCCGCACGGATATCTCGTGGTTCGTCGCCAAAGCGATCGTGACTGCCGACGACGGCTATAACAGCAAAATATCGAGCGGAGGCCTCGTGACCGCTGCCGGGGTGCCCGCGGCGAACGGGATCGTCTACGATCCCGTGTCCAAGCAGTATGTCAAGAAAGAGGTCCAAGAAGGAGACTTGTTCGTCGCCAGAACGAGAAGACAGGAAGGCCGGCACGTGCAAACCGCGATCAAGGACGATCCGACGACGAAAGTGGCCGTTTCGCCCGACGAACGTCCGTTAACGAGGCCCGGCGACAGTATGTTCGCTATCGACGACGGCGGCAACGAAAATGCTTGGGATTACGGGAACGCGTTTAACGCTCCCTATTGGATGGCTCGTTATTACGGCATGATTACCGCAGACCAGAACTAGGGAGGAGAACATTCGGATGACACGGAATCGAAAAATCGGGTTTATTCTGACGATCTTCGCATGCCTCGCTTTGCTTACGGCATGCAGCGGCGGAAAGGGGGAAAGCGGAGCGGACGTTTCCGCTTCTCCCGACTCCGGCAACACGGACGCAGGGCAGAAGATCAAGCTCGTCTTCTGGAATACGTCTTATCCGACGATCGACGAGAACGACAAAACGAAGAAAAAAGAAGCCTTCTATATTTACAAGGCGATCAAGCGTTACGAAGACGCGCATCCCGGCATTACGATCGATATCCAGGACATACCGGACGGAACGAACGCGATGACCAAGTTCCAGACGGCCGGAATCGCGGGCAGCGGTCCCGACGTCACGAACCTGTGGTCGGGGAATTACACGCTCGACTTGAAGTCGTTCATTGAGCCGCTGAACGATTATCTCGATCAGAAAGACATCGACAACCTGACCGGATGGAATGCCGTCACCGAAAACTTCGCCGATCAAGGTACCGTTTACGGAATTCCGGACGGGACCGACGGGACGATCGGCATCCTGTACAACAAGCAGTTGTTCGCGTCCGCCGGAGTCGACCCGGTGAAAGAGCCGCCTCATAACGTTACCGATTTCATGGCCATGCTCAAAAAAATCAAGGATTCCGGCGTGACCCCCATCGGCTCGGAAAACGACGGCGACTTCGTCTACTTCCTGGATTACTGGTTCGCGCAGATGGTCGGAACGTCCGGCATCAACGATATCGTGAACGGGAAAACGAATTTCAGCAATCCCCAGTTCGCGCAGGTTATGGACGGTTATCTCCAGCTTTACAAAAACGGGTATGTCATCAACGATCAAGCCCAGACGAATTTTTACAACGGCAAGGTGGCGCTCATCTTCGGCGGTTACGGTTATTTGAAAGATGCGCAGTCCGCGCTCGGAGACAAACTGGGCACGATGAAAATTCCCGATTTCAGCGAATCGGCTCTTGTGCGCGGCGGCGGCATAGGGGGAACGGGAGCGGCGTTCGTCGTAGCCAAATCGTCCAAGCATCCGAAGGAAGCGGTGGACTTCATCAAGTTCCTGATGAGCCAGGAGGAACAAATCGCACGCTTCAAGGACGGCTACGGCAAGCTGATCAACATCCGGAATGTCGATCCGGCTATGTTCACGGACGATCCGCTCGTTAAGGAGCAGCAGCAATGGGCTGACGAGCCGAGCACGATTTTTTGGCCCGATAACATTTATCCTTCGGAGCTGTCCGGTTACATCAGCAACATGAATGCTCTTGTCATCAAACAGCAGCTGGCCCCTGCCGATTTCTTGGCGAAGCTGGACCAGAAACGGAATGAAATCTTAGCGCAAAAATAGCGTCGCAATCGGTTAACGAAGGCCTACATGCCAGGTTGAGGCGTAGGCCTTCCTACTTCCAAAGAGAGGGACTGTCCCATGCATTATCGCGCGAAAGAATCGTGGACCGGCTACCTGTCCCTTTTGCCGGCATACCTTGCGCTCTCTGCCGTCATTTTCTATCCGATGGGGAATACGTTCTACCACAGCTTTACGAAATGGAACGGGGCGTCATCATCCTGGATCGGCTTGACGAATTACAAGTTCATCTTCACGAACGGGGAATTGTGGACGCTGCTGCGCAACAACCTGATTTTCCTGTTATCGATTCCGGGCATCCTGCTGCTCTCGCTCATCGTCTCCGTCCTGTTGTTCGAGGAAGTGCGCGGGAAGCGGTTTTTCCGCTCCGTGTACTACCTTCCGACGATCTTGTCTTCGGTCGTGGTCGGCATGCTCATGAAGCTCATGTTCGCCCGAAACGGGGTCGTGAACGAATGGCTACACGCGTTAGGGATTTCCGACGGAAATACAGAATGGCTCATGCGCGTGCCGACGGCGTTCGCGGTATTGATTTTTTGCTTTTATTGGCAAACGCTGGGACAAGGCGTGCTGATCTTTTTGTCCGGTCTGTCCTCGGTATCGCACGAAATTTTCGAATCGGCCAGCATCGACGGCGCCAATTGGTGGCAGCGGCTGTTCCGCATTACGATGCCGTCCTTGGTTCCGACGATCGTCTATTTTACTGTAACGAACGCGATTTACTGCTTTATCGGTTTGTTTTCGCTCATATACGCCGTCACGAAGGGCGGTCCCGGACTGGAAACGACGCCGATCGATTATATGATTTATGCCAAAGCTTTCGAATCCGCGGATCAGCTCGGCTATGCCAGCGCGTTGTCGATGGTGCTGTTCGCGATCGTCATGATCGTTTCGTGGGTGCAAATCAAGCTGTCAAACCGGTATCAGGAATAGGGTGTTCTATATGGCCAACCGCAAGCCTCTATGGGTGAATGTTACGATTTATGCCGTCTTGATCGCTTTCGCCGTTATCGACATTTATCCGATCGTATACATGGGGATCAACAGCTCTCGGACCGCGGTCGATTTTTTCCGAAATCCCGGCGGACTTCCCGCGCCCTGGTATTTCGATAATTTCAAGGCGTTGTACTACCGATTCGACGTCATTCGCCTGTTCGGCAATACGCTGTTCAGCGCCGCAGCCGCATTCGTGCTCGCGATGGCGTTGTCGATCCCCGCTTCCTTCGCTTTTGCGAAGCTGAAGTTCCGGTACCGCTCCGGATTATACTTGGCGGTGATCGCAACGATGGCGATTCCCGGCATCACGTTCGTCATTCCGAACTTTCTACTGATGTCCCGCCTGGGGCTCGTGAATCATCTCTCTTCGGTCATTCTGTTGTGGGCCATTATGAGCGTCCCGTCGAACATTTTTCTGCTCGTTGCGCTGATGCGTTCGATTCCGGACGAAATTCTCGAGGCTGCCAAGATGGACGGCATCCGATATTCTCAAACGTTGTTTCGGATCGTCATTCCGCTATCGATTCCGGGCATCGTGACCCTTGCCATTTTCAACACGACAGGGTGGTGGAACGACCTGTTCACGCCGCTTATTTTCCTGCAATCCGACGAAATGAAGACGATGACCGTGGCAGTGGCCACGATTTTGAAACGGTTCGACACCGATTATCCGCTGCTGCTCGCGGGTCTCTTTATGACATCCATCCCGCCGATCTTGATCTATATTGCACTGCAGAAATATATCAAAAAAGGACTTGTCATCGGCTCGGTCAAATAACGCAAACGTAGATTCGGAGGGAACGATTATGGCTCATCAACCGCTGCGCCTGGCAATTGTAGGAGGAAACCGGGGCGGCCGTTTCAAAAAAACGATATCGGCATTGGCCGGCCAAATCGAGCTCGCCGCCATATGCGATGTACAGGAGGAAGTGCTTCTCCGGTGGAAAGCTGATTACCCCGACATCGCCACGTACGGGGATTACCGCTTCATGCTGCAAAATCCGCGAATCGATGCGGTTTTGATAGCCAGTCCCATGCTTCTGCACGCCCGGCAAGCGATCGATGCCCTGAAGGCGGGAAAGCATGTGCTCAGCGAGGTCATTGCGGCGCATACGCTGGATGGTGCTTGGGAACTCGTGGAAACGGTAGAGAAGACCGGTCTTGTCTACATGATGGCGGAAAATTATTGCTTCTCGCGTTCGAATTTAGCGGTTCGCCATATGGCGGAGCAAGGGCTGTTCGGGGAAATTACGTATTTGGAAGGCGGCTATATCCACGAGCTGCGGCACTTGGCTCATCAACGCGATGGGTCGTTGACGTGGCGCGGCCAGCTACATCATGACTATAATGGGATGAACTACCCGACGCATGCAATAGGACCGATTACACAGTGGATCGCGTTAAACCGGGGCAAGGGGGACCGGCTGGAAACCCTGTCCACGTTCGTATCGAATGCCCGGTCGATGCGCCGTTATTTTCAGGAGCATTTCGGCAACGACCACCCGGCTTCGCAAGAAGGTTATTGGAGGCAAGGCGACTGCGCGGTCACGAATTTATTGACTCGGGACGGGGTGCTGATTACGCTAAGGGTGGATTGGACGTCCGTTCGCCCGCATAACATGCGCCACTATGCACTGCAAGGGACGGAAGGCGCTTTTGTGTCCAAGCGTCACGACCGGGAAGACGATCTCGTCTGGATCCATGGCCGGTCTCCGCACAATCAGCGGGAGAACGGCGAACGGGAGGAGTTGTGGGAGCCGCTCAGCCGTTATCTGCCGGAATTCGATCATCCCGACTGGAGACGATGGGAGGCGCACGCGCTCGGCGCTTCGCACGGCGGCGGTGATTTTCTCGTGCTGCAGGAATTCGTTTCCGCCATTCGCGACAAACGAAGCCCGCTGATCGACGTGTACGACGCGGCGGCGTGGAGCAGCATCTTTCCGTTGTCCATGGAATCGCATGCGCTGGGTGGCAACCCGGTTCAGGTTCCCGACTTCGGAAAACGGAGGCGGCTGTCATGAGGACGGAAGATAGACAATTGCCCCAGTTGGTCATGCGGCGCGCGAGCTTGTCCGATTTGCCGGAGCTTCTAATGCCTGCTGGTTTCCGCTTGCGGCAATACGAGCCGGGCGACGCGCCGGCATGGGAGGCGCTCGTGGAGAAAGCGTTCGGGTGGAAACGGGATTTTCAGGAGCGTATCGCTTCCCGCGCCTATTTCCGGCCGGAGCGGGTCCTGTTCATTTGCAATGGCGACGTGCCGGCGGCGACCGCTTGCGCTTGGGAGGAGCCGGCTTGGGAGGAAAGCTGCGGCTACTTGCACATGGTAGGCGTGAACCCGGACTATTCCGGCCGGGGCCTCGGGTATGCCGTCAGTCTCGCGGCGCTGCGGCGCATGCGCGAGGACGGCAAACGGCAGGCTGTTCTGGAAACCGACGACTTCAGGCTGGCGGCGATCAAAACGTATTTCAAGCTGGGCTTTCAGCCCGATGCGAAAGAGGAAGCCGTTCGGGAGAGATGGAGACGGGTAGGTTTGCAGCTTAACATGCGTTTCATGGAAGAGGGATGACCGGATGAAAGAGTATCGTTTACAAGATCGGGAGCTGATCGTCACGGCACTGACACGGCCTGGAAATCCGCTCAAACGGAATGAAGACGCGTTGGCGATCAACCCGGAAGCGCGGATTTTCGGCGTGATCGACGGGGTGTCGGGAATGGCCGTCTATGAGGACGAGCAGGGCAACTCGGGCGGCTGCATTGCCGCCCGGCTGCTAGCAGACGAACTTGCGGCCGCCACAGCGGAATTGGATTTGCGAGAGGTCGTGAGAAGCGCGAACGCGAAATTGCGGCAGCGAATGGAAGAGGCCGGCATCGATTTCGCGACCCCATGGAAGCGGTGGGGAGCCGTCTTCGCCGTCTTTCGGCTCCATGCCGACCATTTGGAATTCGTTCAAGCGGGCGACTGCATGCTGTTTGCGCGTTACCGGGACGGGAGCGTGAGGGCCGTCACCCGCAATCAAGTTGCCGAGTTTGACCTGCAAACGCTAGAGCGGAAGCGGGAATGGAATGAGGACGGGACACTGGCGGACGAGGAAATCGAACGGAGACTGAAAATATCCCATGAAAGCAATCGCAACAAAGCGAATACTCGTGAAGGCTACTCTGTCATGAACGGAGATCCGGCGCTGATCAGCTTCATGGAATCGGGCCGCATCTCGCTGGCGCGAGTGGCCGTCGTCTATGCCGTGACCGACGGGATGTTCCATTTTATCGAACATAGCAAGGATTCCGGGAAATGGGAAACGTTCGTGAAAGAATTGGACGAATACGGAATCGGTCCTTATATGGACCGGCTTCTCGAGCAAGAGAATCTCGATCCGTCATGCGTGAAATATCTCCGGCACAAAAAGTCCGACGACAAATCCGCCGTTGTCGCGGAGTTACTTCCATGACCGCAGCGAATGGGGGGCGGCTTGACTCTCGACCGCCACCATAACAATGAACTAGCTCTTGAAATTTGTCCTTGCGACGATTCAGGAGCTTTTTTGCAAGCTTGGGAAAAATGCAAAAAAACAAAGCCCCGATAAATCGAGGCCTTGTCGACATCCTTATTTTTTGACCACAGGCACCCAAAATTCGCCGTAGAAAGTGCCGTCGCCATTATCTTTACGATAAGTCGCATTTGGACCGCCGATGTAGGCATAGTCAGGGACTTGGCCCAAGACTTCGCCAAAAGCACGGTAAGTCAGCTGATCAAACAATGTTTCCTTATCGCCATTTCCTGCGACCACGATGTACTCGCTCTCCGGAAACTCGATGATGCGCGTGGCGTCGACCACTGATTTGCCAGCTTCTACCGCGAAATAATTCCACGGCTTGCCTTGATAAACCTCGTTGACTGACCATTCGCGATCGTCTTTGGCGGCGTCTTTGAGCTTATCGAATCGCCCATCAGCTTTGAGTCCGCTCCAAAACTCGGCTTTTTCCTTCTGCAAAGCGGGCATGTCTTGGAAATTCGACCGGATTGAAAAACCATAAGCGGTCAAAGTAAATGATTTTTTATGTTCAAGTTTGTAATCTGCCATGTGAGTGCTCCTTTATCAGCCTCCGATTTTTTTTGCACGAAGCCACATTTCGCCGTAGAATTCACCATTATCAGCAGCTTTGACGAATGTGGAGTTGCCAGGACCAACGTATTTGTAGTCTTTGATTTCTTCCAACAAGCCGCTGAAAACTTTGCCCGTGATTTCGTCGGCAAGGCGGTCTTTGTCAGCGCCTGTTCCCGGCACGACGATGTAGTCGCCAGCGAGGAAATTGAGGACGATCGCGCCTTCCGCTTCGAATTCACCCATCACGCCAAAGCCGCGCCAAGCCTTGCCTCCGAGGACGTAGTTGATTTGATATTCTTGCCCGTCAGCGAGCGCTAGAAGTTCAGCAAGTTTGCCGTTTTCAGTGATTTCAGCTTTTTTCGCTGCCGTTTTTGCTGCATTGCCTGCCCAGTCGTTGTAGTCTTCAAGTTCAACTCCGAAAGCCGTCATTTTGTAGTTTTCCGAGATTGTTTTGATGGAGTAGTTAGACATTTTTTTTCGCTCCTTGAGGATTTATTTTCTACAAGATTGATTGTATTGGCCTAATGTATCAAAAAATGATACTCTTTATTTATGAAGAAAACAGAACGAGTAAATCTGATCATGCGCTATATCAATAACCGCGCGCGTTTTACGATTGCCGAGATTCAGCGAGAGTTCAAAATATCACGCGCGACGGCGATCCGAGACATTAACGAGATTCAGGCGATGGGGTTTCCGCTGACGACCGAGCTTGGGCGCGGCGGCGGTTACAATGTCCTGCAAAATCAGTATCTACCCGCGACCCGCTTCACGCCAGAAGAGCTGAAAGCGATATTTATCAGTTTTATCGCCTCGAAAAATTCGCAGCTGCCGTATTTGCAAAATCGTCGCTCAATCTCTGAAAAACTCATCGGCATCGCATCGCAAACCCAGCAAGACGAGTTGATCGAACTGAATCATATTTTGCTATTTGAGAATACGAATCCTGCCAATCCGAATCTATTGGAGCTCGATGATGCGGCGCCTCCGGAGCTAAACCAATTGATTTCGCTAGCTGTGCGGGATAAGCATTTGCGCGTGACTTATGAGCTGAGCCCTGGTTGGCCGCAATTAATGGACGTTTATTTGCTGCATATTTTTAACTCGAACGCTCAGTGGTTGGTCGAGGTTTATGATTTTGACACGGATGAGTTTCGTTATTTGCCTGTTGAGATGCTGCGGGATTCGGCAATTTCCGAACAGGAGATGAAGTGGTCCGAGCAAGAGATTTTAGGCAAAAAACGGCTTAGTGCACGTGAGTCTAATCTTGTTGTGAAGCTTGATACGATTGGGATTCAGCGCTTTAAGCGTATGCACCCTCCGGGAATTATTTTGTCCCTTACCGGGATGTTTCAGTCGAGCGGGGTATTCAATGTCCAGTTGGATGTGACCGATGTGGAGGCGCTGACTTATTATGCGGACTGGCTTTTGTTTTTGGGGAAAGGGGTCGAGTTTGAGCGGATTCCTGATGAGCTGCGCATGATTTTAGAAGAGCGTTTAGCAAATTTAAAATTTTGTTGAGTTTTAGCGATGGAAAAGGGGCTGTCCCAAAAGTGTTCGCATGACAGGCGAACATCCCTATTCACACGTGAAAGGACCTCAAATTCCACCACTTCAATGTGGGGGCTGAGGTCCTTTCTACTACTGTACAATCGACGATTGCTTCGAATGAGCGTCGAACGATTAACAACTGGACGAGCGTATGTGTATGAAAATTCGTACAAAATCGGGAGGATCGGCGACCGGACGGGGTATGTGTATGAAAATTCACACAAAATCGGGTAGGTCGGCAACCGGACGGGCGTGTGTGTACGAAAATTCACACATAATCGGGAGGATCCGCAATTGGACGAGGTATGTGTATGAAAATTCGTACAAAATCGGGCAGAACGGCAACCAAACGGGGTATGTGAACGAGAAATACGCGGGGCACAAAAGAACGCAAAACGGCTTTTGGTACAGTCCCTTTATTTCTATTTCGATTTCTGAGCTCGCGTGATTTACATCAAATTAATTTAGAGATATAATTTAATTAATTGGTTGTCATGACAACTAAATACGGAATGGTGTACGACAGGAGGTTAGTAAGCAATGGCTAATAAGGAGAACGAACGCGCCGATTACGAGTTGGAGCGCTCCGTCGGATTTATGATGGGGATGGTTTATCGCAAAATGTCGGCTTTTTTTCTCAATCGAATCAAGGCATTCGGGGTGACCCCGGAGCAATGGTCGGTGCTCTTTCAGATCGACAGGCATGAAGGGCGGATTCAGAAGGAAATTGCGGATATGGTGGGCAAGGATAAGCCGACAACGACGCGGATTCTGGATCTGCTGGAGGCGAAAGGACTCGTTCGCAAACAAGTTGGCGAAAGCGACAAACGCTCATTCCAATTGTACATTACAGAAGAAGGCAGGAAGCTTGTTCGCCACCTGACTCCGATCGAGCAACAGGTAGCCGGAGAGGTCATGCAATGCATGTCCAGTGAGGAAGCTGACACCTTCATGCTGTTGCTGAAGAGATTGGACGCACACGTTGAACAAACGCTTAAACCGGAATAGGAGACCTAAATACGATGCAACAAGACCATTCCAGATTATGGACCAAATCTTTTGTCGCGTTGACGATTAGTTCTTTTCTTTTGTTTCTAAACTTGCAAATGCTATTGTCTTCCTTCCCGGCATATGTGAAGGCAGAGTTTCGATCCGATGATATGCAATTAAGCCTTGTCACAAGTGTCTTTGCTATCGCGGCGATCGGAGCGAGGTTCATGACAGCGGCATTGATGAAAAAGTGCAGACGGAGCTCACTGCTCTTCATAGGTCTGGGTATTGCCGCGCTTTCGACCGGCCTCTACGTGTTGGCGGATTCGATCGGCTCACTGCTTGTGATGCGCGTCTGTTACGGAGTTGGTTTCGGCATGGGCAGCACGATAATTCCGACCATTGTGTCGCAGATCATTCCGAGCCGCAGACTGGGCGAAGGGATCGGATACTTCGGATTGTCCACGAGTCTGGCCATGTCCGTCGGGCCAATGATCGGGCTAAATGTCATGAAGGAAGCGGGATTCGGCGCGCTTACGACGGTCGGGACGGTGACGATGCTGCTGACCTTCCCGCTTTTGCTGCTTACGCGAGCCATTCCGGTGGAAGCTGCGCGTTCAACTCACAACCAAGCTCCCCAGCCTTCCGTTAAAGCGCCGTTCAATTCCAAGCTGCTGCTTCCGATGCTGTTAAACTTTCTTCTGGCGATTACTTATAGCGGCTTGCTTAGCTTTCTGGCCTTGTTCGGGCAGGCGGCCAAGCTGGAGCAGGTTGGTTTGTTCTTCGTGTTCAATGTCATTACGATTCTGCTGATCCGACCGATATCCGGAAAAGTGTTCGACCGACGCGGTCACGCTTCTGTGTTAATACCTGCTGCAGTATTCGTGATCGCTAGTATGATCGTGCTGTCGTATGCGGAAACGATGCCGCTCCTGATTGTCTCCGCTTTGCTATACGGGGTCGGCTTCGGCGCGATTCAGCCGACGATACAAGCGTGGATGCTGCGAGTGTCGGCGCCTTCGCAGCACGGGATGGCCAATAGCATGTTCTATAATTCGACGGACTTGGGCGTTGCCGTTGGCGCCTTCATTCTAGGTGCGATAGCCGAGATGTCCGATTATAATGTTATGTATCGGTACTCTGCAGGCGTGATGGCTATATTTCTGATGCTCTACTCCATCAGCCAACTACGGTCGAAAATGGCCAAACAAACAGCGATCCCCGAACGACCGTGAACATACAGGCGATTCATTCAAGGCTTCTCGAGAAGGGAACCATTGAAATAGGTGGAAAAACCCGGTTGCAGCGACGGACTGGGCCAAACGCCCGCTGACGGACTACCTCGCACGCCGCTTTGTACGAAATTTCGCACAAACACTCGCTGACGGACTACCTCGCACGCCGCTTTGTACGAAATTTCGCACAAACGCCCGCTGACGGACTACCTCGCACGCCGCTTTGTACGAAATTTCGCACAAATGCCCGCTGACAGACTACCTAGTACCCCGCTTTGTACGAAATTTCGCACAAATGCCCGCTGACAGACTACCTAGTACCCCGCTTTGTACGAAATTTCGCACAAATCGAGCGAGAGAGGCGGGATTAACCCGCTTGGGCACCTTTATTATGAGACAGCTTCTTTCTTTTGGGGAAAGTTAGGTGTGGAGCCATCATCAACGAAATTCTTGTTATGAATGTGATATATTTCTTGACATGAAAAAGAGTGAGGGTAGCACGTCGATTTCAGACCAATCTTTGGAAACGGTGTCATCGGCTAGCAAGCGGTTTCATAAATGGCTGTACATTTCTCCGAATCAAAAAAATGAACAATAAAAACAAAATGCCGCCATTTGAATGTTATTTTGTTTGACATAAGATGAATTCAAGCTACAAAGAGACAATTCGAAAGGGGTTAATCGTATGAAAAAAACGCTTTCCACTGCAACCGCCTCCATCGTCGCTCTCTCGCTGCTCGCGGGATGCGGCGGCAAATCGAATGAAGGTGCGGCATCGCCGTCCGACACAAGCTCGTCTTCTTCGCCGCAAGCTAGCGCCAGCGCAAGCCCGAGCGGCTCGGAAACGGGAAATGCAGCCGAAGGGCTGAAGGGCACGATCACATGGGCAACACATCGCGCCGAACTGGTAGATACTGACCTGAAGAAATACGTAGACGCTTTCAAAGCGAAATATCCGGGCACGGATGTCAAAATCGAAGGCCTGAAAGATTACGAGCAAACGATGCGCGTGCGCATGGCTGCCAAAGAGCTGCCGGACGTCATGTCGCTCGTGGAAACGAAACGATCCGACCTGCCGAATTTTTACGCGCCGCTTGACGACCTTGGTCTGGACGACAACGTCTACTTCAAAGATTTCAACACTTACGACGGCAAAATGTACGGCATAACCCAGCAGGTTGCGATCAACGGCCTTGTATACAACAAGAAAGCGTTCGAGAAAGCGGGGATCGCCGAGCCTCCGAAGACACTGGACGAGTTGTTCGCAGACGCGGATAAGCTGAAACAAGCCGGCATTACACCGTTCGCGACGGCGTTCAAGGATGCATGGACTTTGCAATACTGGACGGATCCGGCCGAATTCATCTATGGCAGCACGAATCTGCGCAACGACAAGATCAAAACCGATGAGCCTTACACGCTGGACAACGCATATGGCAAAGGGCTTGGCATCGTCAAGCAACTGTATGACAAAGGCTATTTGGAGAAGGACGTCTATTCGGCGAACTGGGATCAGGCGCAGAAAGATATCGTTACCGGCAAAACCGCTATGATGTACATCGGCAACTGGTTTTTCTCGAACTTGCTCAAAGGCGGCATGCCGCTCGAAGACATCGGTTTCGCGCCATTGCCATATGACAACAGCGGCACGTATAAAGGGATGATGCGCAATGACTGGGCGTATGCCGTCAGCGCGAACAGCAAAAATCCGGAGCTGGCCAAAGCATTCGTCAAATTCCTGATCGAGGAATCGGGCGACTACGCGGATCATATGATTATTTCTCCGCTGAAGGACGCCAAGTACGACCTGCCGCAAATCAACGAGTTTATGAGCTTTAAACCGACGATGCTGGAAGCGCAAGCGATCGATCCGAACGTTGACGCGGTCGAGAAGAAAATGCAGTTCGATCCGTTCAAGTTCATTCAGGAAACGATCGTCGGCAACATGAAGGATGTTTTCGATGGCTACAACAAAAAGTGGAAAGCATCTAAGGCAAGCGTAAGCAAGTAACATCAAAGCTTCAACATGGCGGCAAAACGGACAGTGCGCGCAACAAGCCCATCCGTTTTGCCGTATGCATATGTTATTCATTTTTGCAGCAAGCGAGGTGGCTCCATGACCCCCAACATGTCTTACAAACGTCAGAAAACCATTTTGATCATCCTGTTTTTGCTCGTACCGTTAGTTTCGCTATCGGTGTTCGCCATCTATCCGGCGGGTTATCTCGTCTATTTAAGCTTCATGAACTGGGACGGCTTAAGCCCTGAGAAAACGTGGGCGGGGCTGGACAATTTCAGGGAAGTGTTCGCAAGCCCGGATATTTTCTCCTCGTTCCGGCATAACCTCGTTTACTTGGGCTGGGGCTTTCTACAAAACGCAATAGGACTCTTTTTTGCTTTGCTTCTGAATTCCAGATTGCGAGGCCGTAACGTCTATCGGGTCATTCTGTTCATGCCATTTATTATGAACGGGGTAGCCGTTGCTTATATGTTCAACTATGTATTCAACTCCGAATACGGGTCGCTGAATACGCTGCTAAGGGCGGCGGGGCTCGATTCGCTCGCGATCAGTTGGTTCGGCTCCCCGGGAGCCGTCAATCATGTGCTCGCCTTCATTACACTGTGGAAATTCATGGGGCTTAACATGGTTATCTATTTGGCTGCATTGCAGTCCGTTCCGTCCGAAATGCTCGAAGCGGCGCATATCGACGGAGCCACCAGATGGCAGACCATCACGCGCGTCATTTTGCCGAATATGATACGGGTTATTGAACTGAATCTGTTCCTGACGATTATCGGGACACTGGAAATTTTCGACTTGCCGTTCGTACTGACCAAGGGAGGACCGCTCGGAGCGAGCGATACGTTCCTCACGATCACGATGAACAATGCCTTTAAGTTCAACAACTTCGGCCTCGCATCCGCAATGAGTATCGTACTTATTGTGATGGTGATGATCGTCATCGGCGTTCAAAGACTTGTTTTCCGGAGGTGGGCAGATTGAGCTTGAAACGTAATGTGCCTGCGTCCATTTTGAAGCATGCGATTTTGCTTACGACTGTGCTGGCGATCTTTTTCCCGCCTTATATTCTGGTGTTGAATGCGTTCAAGAGCAGCGCGGAGTTTGCCCAGACGAGCGTGTTCAAGCTGCCTGAAAGTTTCCTGCACTTCGACAATTTCATCAGCGTCATGCACCGTGCGCATCTCGACCGAGCATTTGGCAATACGTTTTTCATTATCGTTCTTTCCATAGCAGGCAACGTGCTGCTCGGTACGATGGTCGCCTATGTGCTAGGCCGGTTCACTTTTCCGTTGAAGAAAACGGTAATGGGCGTCTATATCGCGGTTCAGTTCATTCCGACGATTACGACCCAGATTGCGACATTCACCGTTATTCAGCATCTTCACCTATACAATACGTTGTTCGCGCCGGTCGTGCTGTATTTGGGGACGGACGTGCTCCAGCTCTTTATTTATTTGCAGTTCATTAATAGCATTCCGAAGGATTTGGACGAAGCGGCGATGGTGGAAGGCGCATCATTGTTCAAAATTTATCACAGCATCATCTTCCCGCTGCTTGCTCCGGCGACGGCAACTGTCGTCATTATTAAGACAATCGGCATTTATAACGACATGTTTATTCCATACTTGTACATGCCGGCGCAGCATTTGGCCGTCGTGTCGACAAGTTTGATGAATTTCTCATCGGAGAGAAGCACCGAATGGGAAGTGATGTCGGCAGCTATTCTGCTCATTATGATCCCGATTGTCGCGCTTTATTTGTTCTTCCAGAAGTATGTGTTTGCCGGGATCGTGAATGGTGCTGTAAAATAATCGGTACTAAAACGGACTTTATCCCGGAGGAGGAGCTGATTTGGCGGCAGCAGTGCGGACGGCGATCCGGAACGCGGCGGAGAAAACGTGGATGGTATTCGCCAACCTCAGCATGCAGCAGAAGCTGCTCATTGTGTTCGTGTTTCTCGTTTCTTTGCCCGTTACGTTGGTCAGTTACGTCTCTTCCATTAACTATACCCGGTCTATCGAGGTCAACACGACCGCTTACGCGGAAGAACTGACAGCGCATTCGCTGGCGAAGCTGGATGACTACGTCACGGATTTGTTCAACATGTCGGCGATGCCGCTGTATAATGAAGACTTTCTGTCCTGGCTTCACGAGCCGGAATTGGATTTGCAGCGTCAAAATTCCATGTATTTTTACGTGACGAATTTGAACAAAATCAAGCCGGACACGGTATCGGTTTATATTTTCGATAACTTCGGCAACGCGTATTACAATATCAAAACCGGAGGTAAACGAAGTAATTTCTCCGAAGCCCAGATGACGTGGGCTCGCATCGCGAAGCAGGGAGACGGTCGGCCGATGCTCGTCAGCACGCAGGAAGTGTCCAACGACCGGGAATCTCCCTACTACGCATTCTCGGTTATTCGGGAACTGAAAGACGTGAAAAACGATTTCGAACCGCTAGGTTACATCGTGTTCGACACAAGCATCAATGCGATCCGGCGTCAGCTTGAAAGCGTGGACCAGGTGACCAAGGGCAAAACGGTGCTCGTGGACGAGAGCAATCGGGTCGTATTCGACAGCGAAGGGACGCTGACGACGCAAAACATTTCCAGCGATGAATCGATCCGCAAGGCGACGGCCGACCGCGGATCTTTTTCCATCCAGTTGGATGGTAAAACCTTTATTTGCACGTACGCGAAATCGGCGTTGACGAACTGGAAAATGCTCGTGTACGTACCGGTGGAGGAAGTGACCCGGCAAGCATCGGTGACGCGGAATTTGACGCTGCTGACAACCGCTATCTTTATCGCCTTTGCGTTGTTTATCGCCATCGCCATTTCCTACGCGCTTACACGGCCGATCAGCAAAATCAAGCAGCTCATGCAGGAAGTGCGGCTCGGCAACCTGGACGTGCGGTTCAACCAGAAATACCGGGACGAAGTCGGCCTGCTCGGACGCAATTTCAATACGATGATCGTCCGCTTGCAGGAATTGCTGGAACGCGTCAGGGTGACGGAGACGCAGCGCAAGGAAGCGGAGCTTGACGCGCTCCAAAGCCAGATCAACCCGCATTTTATCTACAATACGTTAGAAACGATCCGCATGCGCGCGGAAATCAACGATGACGAAGAAGTCGCCGATCTGACCTACATCCTCGGCAAGCTACTCCGTTATAGCGTCAACCACCGTGGCTCGTCCGTTACGGTACGAATGGAAATCGAGCATCTGAAAAACTATTTTGCGCTCCAGAATGTCCGATTTTCCGGCAAGTATGAGCTCGTGCTCGATATTGCGGAACGGTGGTACGATCATCCTTGCATCAAGCTCATATTTCAACCGATCGTTGAAAATGCGCTTCATCACGCATTCAAAAACAAGCCTGGACCAGGCACGATTCGCATCTCTGCTTGGGAGGAAGGCATCGACCTTGTTTTTGCGGTTGCGGACGATGGAGACGGCATGGACGACACTGCGTTAAAAACGCTGAAGGAGCAAATGGCCGGCTTGCGCAGCGACGCTACCGGCAGGGGAATCGGCTTGCGCAACGTGCACGAGAGGCTGAGACTGCAGTACGGGGAAGGATACGGATTAAGCGTGGAAAGCTGGATCGATCGAGGCACGGAAGTGAAGATCAGGTTGCCAATGTCAGATTCCGGCGGGGAGGGAACAACGTGCTGAACGTAATGGTTGTCGATGACGAACAGTCGATCCGCGAAGGCATCGTCAAAATCCTGTCCAAATATCCGGGCGAATTGGCCGTCGAAGGGACATATGCGAACGGACTCGATGCGATGGTTCGCATTGCCCAGATGGAGCCTGGCGAGTTAGACGTCATCATTACGGACATCGAGATGCCGGTTATGGACGGGTTGAAGTTTATCGAGCAGGCGAAACGCAAAATGCCGGACGTCTCCGTCGTCATGCTGAGCGGTTACAACGATTTCGAATACGCACGGCAATCGATGCGCAGCGGCGCGGCGGATTATTTGCTCAAACCGATGGACAAAGTGGAAGTGTTCCGGCTGCTGGATTCATTTGCGCTGAAGAAGCGGGCTGCCGAAGGGGAGCAAACGAAGACGCCTCCTCCTTCCGAGGGGAACGGCGTAGTCGAGCAAGTCCGCAAGCTGCTTGAGAAGGAATATTACCGGCCGATCGACCTTCCCTATATTGCGAAGAAAATCGGATTTAACGCGAGTTATATTAGCAGCGTGTTCAGCCGGGAAACCGGCGAGACGATTACCGATTGCCTTAACCGTCTCCGGATCGAAAAGGCCAAGCAATTTCTGCTTGACCATCCCCACTTGAAGGTATATGAGATTGCGTATCAGGTCGGTTACGGAGACAAAATTTATTTTCAGAAGCTGTTCAAAAAAATCGTCGGCTCGACGCCCGTGGAATATCGCGAGCGCAGAAGTGAAGGTTAGAAGTCGGAGATGCTGGAGAATAAATAACTAACGGAAACGATTTTGTACAAGAGTATAGGCTTGATCGATCGTTTGTTTGACGATTGCAGCTGCAGATTGATCGTTGGCTAACCTAACACCTTGCCCCGCCCAAAGCGACATATACTGAGAGTCATTTGCTTTTGCAGCTGCTTGTCTTATGTCTCGGGTCAATGCATTTTGTATAGGGTAGGCAGGGATTTCTCCGGGATACTGCTGCATGTCGTTCATAAAAGCTGTTCGAATCCCTCTTGCCGCTTTGCCGGAGTATGCAAGCGTTATTTCGGTGGAGTCCTCATTTGATGCGAGAATTTTCTGTTTGTACGTTTCATGGGCACCGCTTTCCGGACAGGCCAGAAATGCAGTGCCCATCTGTACAGCAGCGGCCCCTAATGCAAGGCTCGCTACAAGTCCTCTTCCATCCATAATGCCTCCCGATGCGATGACCGGAACCGACACATGATCGACAATCTGTGGAACAAGAGCCATCGTGCCGATCAGCGACTCGGAAACACTTTTCAAAAATGTGCCTCGGTGTCCTCCTGCTTCGCACCCCTGAGCTACAATTGCGTTTACGCCGGCTGCTTCCAAATGGTTAGCTTCTTCAACTGTTGTTGCAGTGCCTATTACGACTGTACCCTGCTGCTGCATGGCGTGGATCACGTCAAGTGACGGTATGCCGAAAGTGAAACTAAATACCGGGATCTTCTCTTCAAGCAGTACTTGCACTTGCTCCTCAAACGATTCCGAAAACTTCTTAATGGACGGATTCTGGACGATTCCAAGCTTGTCGCGGTATTTATTGAGATATTCTGTCATTTGCGCGACGGCTTCTTCCGTTTGTTCCGATACTTCCGGTTGCTCGGGCACAAACAAGTTGACACCGAAAGGCTGGTCTGTTAATTCTCTGATCTTCTGGATCGCGCCGCGAAGCTGTTCCGGCGTTAAGTATCCGGCTCCCAGATTGCCTATACCGCCGGCATTCGAAACGGCTGCTACCAAATCAGGCGTTGTGGGACCGCCTGCCATCGGTGCTTGGAAAATAGGGTGTCGAATGTTTAACGTGCGCGTTAACTCCGTTTCGAACATAGGTGAATGCCTCCTGAATTCACATCATGATAGACAAGTGATCGATATTATATCAATATTCTACATAAGTATGTATATCAATTAAACGATATCTCATCGTAATCCGGGAAGGGGAAAAAACGAATGCGTACAGAAGAATGGATTTCTGCCGGCGCGCTGGAACAATTGAGATCGGATGGCGCTAAAGTGATCAAAGGGGGAATCGCCGTATTTGCCCATGAGGACGGAGCGGCGGCAGTGGACAATCGCTGTCCGCATCTTGGGTTTCCACTCCATCTGGGCAGTCTTTGCGACGGAATATTGACCTGCCACTGGCATCATGCGCGCTTTGACGTATGCAGCGGCGGCACGCTCGATCCATGGGCGGACGATGCGTTGTCTCATGATGTCAAGATCGAAAACGGTGAAGTATGGGTCAACGCAGCACCTCGGAGAACGATGACGATCGAGAAATTAAACAAGCGGTTGCAGGAAGGCTTGGAGCAAAACATTGGTATTGTCATCGCCAAAGCTGTGGTCGGCCTTATCGAAGCAGGCGTATCCGAGGACGAGATTGTGCGCGTCGGCATCTTGTACGGGACATCGCAAAGCAGCGGCTGGGGCAGCGGCTTGACCATTCTGGCGGCTATGCGCAATGTGCTGCCTAAGCTGGATAAGTCAGGACGGATTCTGGCGTTATACCACGGACTGGTACACGTTGCTCGCGCCGGAGCCGGCCGCGCTCCCCGACGTCTGCTCGGTTCGTTGCCATCTGCGGACGCGTCAGTCAAACGGCTAGCGGAATGGTACCGCAACTGCGTAGAAGTACGTGATGCGAAAGGCGCGGAAAAAGTGTTGCTGACTGCGATCGCCGCTGACGCTTCTCCCGATCAGTTGGCCGACATGATGCTTGTTGCAGTTACAGACCATTTCTATCTGGACGGAGGGCATACGTTCGATTTCCATAATAAAGCATTTGAAACGCTCGAAGCTATTGGACCGGATTCAGCGGAATCCATTCTTGCCGCGCTTACGCCTCTGCTCAGTAACCCTTCGCGCAGCGAGGAGCAGCATCATTGGCAATCGCCAGTCGATCTGGTCACGCCCCTGAAGCAAACGTTCGAACGGTTACAGCGCGGAGAATTGTCCACACAAGATCAATCCGAGTCTTTCAATGCTCCTTTTGACGAAGAGGCATTCGTTGAACAATTGCTTGGCGATCAGCCTCTTGCTACGATTCGGCAAATGGCCGACGCGTTGCAGGGCGGCATCGATCCTGCCCGCCTGGCGCGGTTGATTGCTTTGGCGGCTGCGGAACGTATTGTTCGATTCCATACTCAAAATGATTTCGGAGATTGGCTAGCCGTCCTGCATACGTTCACTTATGCCCATGCGGTGCATGAACGATTGCTGCGCTCGAAGGAGCCTTTGCTGCATCGCGCTTTGTTCTACGGGGCAATTGCGATTTATCATGATCGATTCTTGAACGTGCCGCGCGCGCCAAAGCCGAAAAAGGATGCGTATATGAAGGGGATAGCTGAAGCCCCAACGGAGGATCTGCTTTCGTTGCTGGATCGTCGGCAGCAAGTGGAAGAAGCGGCGGGCTGGGTAACCGCCTATTTGGATTCCGGCTGTGACCATACAGCCTTGCTCAATACGCTTGGCCACAGCTTGCTACGCGAGGACGCTGAATTCCACTCCTTCCAAATGTACGAAGCCGCTATCGCCGAGTACGATCATTGGCGCGCATTAATGGGAACTGAATCATTATCGGAACGCGCTGCAGACACGATGTTGATCGCATGCGCCCGTTATTTGGCCGCCCATGCGCCGACTGCCCGAGAGATGCCGCATACGGCACGCATTGCCTGGCGTCTGCATCGCGGAGAGAAATTGTTCGAGTCTGAATAAGGAGAATAAAAATAAGCTCTTGAATTGTCCATTCGACAGTTCAAGAGCTTTTCTGTATAGCCAGATGACTAGCGGATATTTCCAATCGCATTTTTCGCTGTTTCATGTCTGGTTTTCAATCCATTGGAGCTGGACTCGGCAAAGGCAGCCCCGGCAAAGACAGTTAGCGTAAGAATAAGTACGAAAGCTGAAAACAGGAGCTTCTTCACGTGTGAAATCACCTCCAATATGGGATATTGTACCA
Organism: Cohnella soli; assembly: GCF_042655525.1. NCBI lineage: Bacteria > Bacillati > Bacillota > Bacilli > Caryophanales > Paenibacillaceae > Cohnella > Cohnella soli. The sequence goes on along the minus strand of NZ_JBHSMI010000025.1, from coordinate 585,503 downwards.
TGCCCCGAAGAAAAATAGGATATAAATAACGTTCTTCGAGTTGTATAGGGGGTGGGGGTATGGTATAATGTTTTGCAAAGGAGGCGAATCACGTGGAATTGACTACGAAAATGGCGGAGAAATCATGCGAGCACGATTCTCATCATTGCGGTGAAGAGGGAGAGCGAAAAAGTCATCATTCGGATAAAATGAAAAGCAGCTTGATTAGCCGATTAAATCGGATTGAAGGTCAAATACGCGGTTTAAAAGGGTTAATCGAGAAAGATACGTATTGCGATGACGTTCTGAATCAAATCGCCTCGGTTCAATCCGCTTTAAATGGAGTAGGCAAGCTTCTTCTCGAGCAACATCTCAAAAGCTGTGTCATCGAGAGAATTCAAGAAGGCGACACTGAGGTTATCACGGAGCTGATGACAACGATGAACAAGTTGATTAAATAATTACGGCAGCGAATGCTGCTTTTTCTTTGGAACAAATTATAGGGTACAAGGGTATCGTAAATTAATAAGAAAGAGGTGGCTGGTCATGGAAGAGACGACTAAAATCGCTATAAGCGCAGGGATTCAAGTTGGAGGAAGCCTGTTCACTCCGGAGCAGTTTGCCAAAATCGGTTCTGTCGTGGGCACGGATGCTACCATTGAGATGACCCCATTTAAGCAGCTTTATGCGGATGTGCCTCTCGAACGGCGCGAAGTCATAAAAGATGAGCTTGAGCGTTATGGACTTGAAGTGTACCCGGCAGGGTTTGTTACTAAAAGTCTAATTGCCTGTAATTTCTGCAAAGGGGCTGAGGAGGCCGGGTTAGATACAGCTAGTGCCTTAAATTCAGCGATAGCAGGCATTGAGACGCCTACCCCCCTGAAGATCGGGTATGCAGGTTGTGCCTTAGGTACGAGCGAGCCGTTGCTTAAGGATATCGGCGTTATCAAAATGCGAAATACATTTGACATCTACGTTGGCGGTGAGCCGAAAGGACTTAAAACCTCCTTCGCCAAACTTGTCGTTTCCGGATTATCCGAAGACCGGCTCATTCCGGCCGTCATCGCGCTTATCCATTTCTATAAAGCAAACGCGAAGGGAAAAGAAAAATTCAGCAAATTTGTGGACCGGGTATCGCTTGAGCAGCTACGGCAAATTGCAGGATAACGGATAGCAAAAGCGAGTCTAATAAGTCTGGGATTTGACGAGAAAACAAGTTGTGCCGGTGTAAAAAAGGTTGACACCCATATAATTAGGCGCCATACTAAATGCATGAACAACGATTATTTACAAAGATATGACATGAATGTTAGCCCGTCTCTTGCTCAATCGAAGCGCCAGATCGACCGCTATAACTTAGACGTAGATGCACAAGCCGTACTCGTTGCATCCAGGCTAATGGCGGCAGGGGCGAGGCTAGGACACGCAGCGGAGATCCATTTCTCCAGATTCGGTTTATCCACTGGGAGATATCGCTTATTGGCCGATCTGGAGGACCATGAAGGGGAGCTACTTCCCTCGCAGTTGGCGGAGCACTTAAGCGTTACTCGTGCTACGGTTACAGGGCTAATCGACATTCTGGAAAGGGATGGACTCGTTTCACGGCGGGCCAGTTCAGCGGATGGACGACAAAAAGCGGTGAGTCTGACCGAGAAAGGGGCTAAGAAGCTTCAAGAGATGGCTCACGAGCATTTTACCCGGTTAGAAGCGATGGTGAGCTTGCTAACGTTGGAAGAACGCGGCGTTTTTCTCGATCTGTTAGGGCGCATTACACAGGGCATTTCAGCCCTGACAGACGAATAAGTCGTGCATGCTAGAGAAGACATGTCACTTGAGAGTGATGCCGGTTTGGGCTAGTTGGACTAGCCCATTTTCATCGCCATATAGTTAGGTGGCTAATTATATGCGAGATTTTGCACCCCTTTGAACATGAGAGGATGGAAAAACGATTATGAACAAAATGAAAGCTGAAAAAAATGTGGGGACTCGTAAATTTGTGCTTTGGCGTGAAGTGATTATGGCTTATATTTCTCCAGCCATAATGGCAGGTATTGGCGGGGTGATTACTGGAGATAGGGCACTTCAACTAGGGGCGTTAACTACAATAGGAGGCACCTCGGCTTTAATCGCGTTGATGCTCGGGCTATGGCTCAGAAGACGAGGTGGGCCAATGCATCAAAGCTGGATGCTCAGAGCGCCTCGCTTGCTCGTTGTCGTTCTATTCGGATTGGGAGGGGGGATGTTAGGTCTGGGTGCGGCCTGGACTTTATCGGAGTGCCTGAGCAGTATCGCCTCGATCGGCAATAAGGCCTGGGTTGACCGAGTCTGGATGGACTTTCCATTATCAGGGGTCATCGCAAGTACGATCATGACGTGGCGGTGGCGCGTCGTTGTCAAATCGAATCGTCAAAACTAAGCAATCAACAAAGGAGAAGATGAAAATGATAGGAATCATTGGAGCTACAGGTACGATAGGGGATGCCTTGTTGAAACGTTTGGTTGATCTTGATGTGCCAGCCCGTGCGCTGAGCAGAGAACCGGAGAAGCTGCGAGCCCGACTCGGGGAGAAGGATCGGACAATGATTGAAGTCGCGTACGCTGATGCTGGGGAACCTGAATCGCTGCGACATGCTTTGAATGGAGTTAATCAGCTTTTTATGGCCATGTCTAACAGTCCTGATCAAATCGTGTTGGAAACTTCGATTATTCAAGCTGCCGTCGAGTGCGGCGTTGAGCATATCGTCAAAATCTCAAGCCCGGAATTTGAGAGAAAATCGCCTGTAGCTGTAGCCGGTTGGCACCAAGAAATTGAGCGCAATTTATCAGAATCGGGTCTCATTTGCACGGTGCTGCGTCCTTATGCTTTCATGCAAAACCTTCTGCGTCTCGCTCCACTGATAGCTGAGCAAAATATTTTCTTCGGCTCGATGGGAGATTCCCCTTGCAATTTCATTGACTGTCGCGATATCGCGGACGTTGCCGCAGAAGTACTAACAAACCGTAAAGCATCTGGCCAAATCTACACGCTTACAGGTTCGGAGACTTTCAGCTACCCTCATATTGCCGGCATGCTTACTGTCTTGCTTGAACGGCCTATCCGATACATCAACTTACCTTCTCAAGAGCTATACCGGAATTTGATAGAACAAGGGCAATTGCCACCTTGGATCGCAAACCATGTCATTGAAATCCAAGCTATGGCTATCGTTATTCCGGAAAGACCTACGGACACGATCAGGCAATTGCTTCATCGAGAGCCTCGTACGCTGGCGGCTTTTCTTCAGGAGCATCAAGAAACATTTAGTTTATCAAGGGCTTAGGATTACCCGTCACGACAAAGCCGCATGGTGTGCCATGCGGCTTTGATGAGATCCATACCGTACAGACGGCGAACTTGCCCAAGTCTTTAAGTCACCGCTTTCGATCTCCTCGCTTAAACTCGACAAACTTCCGTATCTCCTTGATTATTGCGCTGTAATCGAGAGCGTTTTTAGGCATAATGTTCTTCACATAACCGCCGAGCATTTGTCTTTCTTCCGCAGTTATCGATTTGGCTGTAATAACGACAACCGGGATGTTGTGCCAAATTTCATGTTTGCGAAGCTCGGCGATAAATTCAAACCCGTCCATTTCCGGCATCATTAAATCTAGCAAAATAAGCGAAGGAAGGTTCTGAACCAACTGTTCGAGCGCGTGGCGGCCGTTGTGCGATTGCACGACAGCATACCCTTCTTTACGCAATAGCTTGGTTATATAATCTGTTGTCGCAATGTCATCCTCAATAATGAGAATTTGCTCGTCATCGCGTGCGGAAATATATTTTTCCATCACTCTGATTAACTTCTCGCGTTCCACCGGTTTGGTCAAATATTCGGAGACGCCTAGCGTGTAACCAAGCTGACGATCGCTAGTCATCGACCAAATAATAACCGGAATATCCGCGAGTTCCGGATCGTTCTTCAGGGCTGTGAGCACGCTCCAGCCATCCATACTAGGCATGAGAATATCCAGACAAATCACCTTTGGTCGCAGCTTTTTGGCCAATCTCAGCCCTTCGGGACCGCTTTGAGCATATGCCATTGACCATCCGGTTCGTGACAAATAGCGCTCCATCAGCTCGCGATTAAAAGATTCATCATCAATGAGAAGAATGCTGACTTCGCCCGCCTCTATCTTTTGCATTTCTAAGGGTTCGGGCGAGTAAGAAGTCATTCGGTCCGCAGGTTCCTCTGCAGCAAGAGGCAGCCAGCATGTGAAGGTCGTCCCTTGGCCAAATTCGCTTTCTACCACGATGTCGCCGCCCATCAGTTGAATAAAGCGTTGGCTGATCGCAAGTCCAAGGCCGGTACCGCCATATTTCCGAGTCGTGGAGGCATCCGCTTGGGTGAACGGTTGAAACAGCTTCTCGAGTTGTTCTGGTGTCATGCCGATCCCCGTATCTTCCACACGAAACACGTAACCGTTTAGATTCCCGCGCGATTGTTTATACACATCGAACTTGATCGAACCCGCATCGGTGAACTTATTTGCGTTGCTTAACAAATTAATTAGAACTTGTCTCATTTTAGTGACATCGACGTTGATTTCCCCGGTTTCCTCGCACTGAGTTCGCATGTCGTTGCCTTTGTTCTCGACAAGCGGCCGGATCGTCGTTAATACGTCATGAATTAAATCCTGAAGGCTGCATTTTTCCAAAATCAGCTCCATTTTGCCGGCTTCGATTTTGGAAATGTCCAAAATATCATTGATCAAGGCGAGCAGATGATTGCCCGCTTTCCTGATTCTGCTAAGGTCCTCCACGAAAGTCGGCTCGCCGAGCTCTTCCGCTTCCTCCTTCAGCATCTCGCTGTAGCCGATGATCGCATTAAGAGGAGTCCGCAGCTCATGGCTCATGTTAGCCAGAAACTGGCTCTTGATCATACTCGCTTTGATCGCTTCGTCACGCGCTTTCGCGAGCTGCTCCGTACGTTCGGCTAGGTCGGTTTCCGCCTTCACCCGATCCGTAATATCCGAACGAATGGAGATGAATTGCTGTGGTTGGCCTTCACTCCCTAGAAACGGAACAATCGTCGTATTCATCCAGTATTCACTACCGTTTTTGGCGCGGTTTTTGACCTCGCCCCTCCAGACGCGTCCGCTTTTAATCGTCTCCCACATATTTTGAAAGAAAAGTTTTGGATGATAGCCGGAATTGATGACTCTATGTGTTTTGCCGATCAGTTCGTCCCGATTGTACTTGGAAATCTCGCAGAACTTCTCGTTGACATAGGTAATCACGCCTTTGTCGTCCGTGATGGCGACGATGGAGGATTCATCCAAAGCATTTTCGATGTCGCGCAAGCTTTCGATCGTTCGGTTTAAGGCGAGCTCATTATCCTTACGGCTTGTAATATCGGTTCCGAACGCGACGTGTTGCATTATCTTTCCCTCATCATTTTCGAAAGGGACGATCGTAAGGTTCACCCAGTACTCGCTGCCGTCTTTGGCTCGATTCTTCATCTCGCCTTTCCACACTTGTCCTTGCTCCAGCGTCATCTGCATCGATTGGAAATGCTCTTCGGTATACGTATCCGAGCTGATTAAGCTGGAAGGGCTTCCGACGAGCTCGCTTCGTTCGTACTTGGACGCTTCGCAGAACAGGTCATTCACATAAGTAAAGTTGCCTTCTCCGTCCGTGATCGAGACAATCATAGACATTTCCAGCGCATCCAGCGCTTTCTCGATATTTTTCAGCTCTCTTAACATCGTTCGCTCGCTCCTAACCGGCATTCGAATCCAGTCGCCGTCGGTTTTCCTGTATGACAATTAGTATAGGAATGGAAGCTCTATATTGTACAGTCTATTTCTCGCGAGAAGCTATTTTATAGTAAAATAAACGTAAACGCGACATGAAGGGGGCCCCGCTCATGACAGAAATTGCTGCCTCGATTCAATTGAATGGCACAACCTACGAATTCAAGCAGGGTTCAACGATTCTTGAGACGATTAATCGGCACCAGATACCGCATCCTCAAGTCTGTTACGTGCCGGAAGTAGACCCTATTCGGACGTGCGATACTTGTATTGTAGAGGCGGATGGAAGGTTGGTCCGTGCTTGTGCTACTGCAGCTGTGGACGGCATGGACATTCGTTTGTCTTCCGAACGGGCCAAGGCGGCGCAAGTCGAAGCGATGGACCGGCTGTTGGAGAACCACTTGCTCTATTGCACAGTGTGCGATAATAACAACGGCAATTGCACGATTCATAACACAACGGAACTGCTAGAGATCGAGCATCAGAAGTATCCCTATCAACCGAAAGTCGACCCAAGCGAAGTCGACATGTCCCATCCCTTTTATCGCTATGATCCGAACCAGTGCGTCGCATGCGGCCAATGCGTAGAAGTATGCCAGAATCTTCAGGTCAACGAAACGCTGTCGATGGACTGGGAAGCTGACCGCCCTCGAGTTATTTGGGATGATGGCGTAGCGATCAACGACTCTTCTTGCGTCAGCTGCGGTCAATGCGTGACCGTCTGTCCGTGCAATGCTCTAATGGAAAAGTCGATGCTGGGCGAAGCCGGGTTTTTAAGCGGAATGGGCAAAGAGCTACTGAATCCGATGATTCAATTGATTAAGGAAGTAGAGCCGGGTTATAGCGGTATTTTTGCGATTTCCGAGGCAGAGGCTGCTATGCGTGAAACACGAACGAAAAAAACGAAAACGGTTTGCACATTTTGCGGAGTCGGTTGTTCTTTCGAAGTGTGGACCAAAGGGCGCAAGATTTTGAAAGTCCAACCGGTATCCGATGCCCCTGTGAACGGCATATCGACTTGCGTAAAAGGTAAATTCGGATGGGATTTCATCAACAGTGAAGAACGACTGACGAAACCGCTTATCCGCCAAGACGACGTATTCGTAGAATCGACTTGGGAAGAAGCGCTCAGCCTGATGGCCAGCAAAATGGGTTCTATTAAAGAAAAATACGGCGGAGACGCGCTCGGATTTATTTCCTCTTCCAAATTCACTAATGAAGAAAACTACTTGATGCAGAAGCTAGCCCGTCAAGTATTCCATACGAATAACGTAGACAACTGTTCGCGTTATTGCCAATCTCCTGCCTCATGGGGGCTGCAGCAGACAGGCGGAATTGGCGGCGACAGCGGCACGATCAAGGACCTCGCATTCGCTGGTCTCGTTATTTTGGTCGGATGCGCCCCTGCCGAAGGCCATCCGGTACTCGCAACGCGCATCAAACGCGCACACAAGTTGCACGGACAGAAGCTGATCACGGTTGACTTGCGAAGGCATGAGATGGCGGATCGCGCCGACTTGTTCATTCGCCCTAAGCAAGGAACGGACTATGTGTGGCTATCGGCTGTCGCCAAATACATGATCGATCAAAACTGGCATAAGCCTGCATTCATCGAGCAACATGTGCATTTTTATCCGGAATATTTGCAGCTTCTCGAGCGATTCACTTTGGAATTCGCCGAGAAAGAAACAGGCATATCCAAAGAAACGTTAATTCAAGTGGCTACGATGATTCGCGATGCGGATGGAACGGCGATATGCTGGGGTATGGGCGTCACGCAAAACGTCGCCGGCTCCCATACGTCGGCTGCGATTGCCAACCTGCTGCTCATTACCGGAAACTTCATGCGTCCGGGGGCAGGCGCTTTTCCGCTGCGCGGCCACAACAACGTGCAAGGCGCGTCCGACATGGGAACGATGCCGAATATTTTCCCCGGGTATCAGCCGGTTGCGAACGACGAGATTCGCGCCAAATTTGCAGCGGCTTACGGAGTTGCGCTACCGGACAAACCGGGGCTCGACAACATTCAAATGCTCGACGCCATTGACCGCGACGAGATGAAAGGGATGTACATTTCCGGAGAGGAGATGGCGTGGGTGGATGCGAACTCCAACCATACCCAGGAAATGCTCTCCAAGCTCGAGTTTCTTGTCGTGCAAGACGTATTCCTAAGCAAGACGGCGCAATTCGCCGACATTGTCCTCCCTGCGTCGCCGTCGCTTGAAAAAGAAGGGACGTTTACGAATACCGAACGCCGCGTGCAGCGGCTGTATCAAGTGTTTGAGCCGAAGGGCGACAGCAAGCCTGATTGGTGGATTTTCAGCCAAGTTGCGAAGCGTATGGGATTTGAATGGAATTACAGCCATCCGAGCGAGATTTTTGAGGAAATGGCTTCGTTGACCCCATTTTTCTCGCAATGCAATTACGATTTACTTGAAGGCTGGAACAGTTTTCACTGGGGATCGCAGGACGGAAGCAATACGCCGTTGCTTCATACCAAAGGATTCAATTTTCCGGATAAAAAAGCTCGTCTCGCTCTATTCGAATACATTCCGCCTGCAGAGTTCCCTGAAGAGTTCGATCTTTCGCTCAACAACGGACGTCTGCTGGAACAGTTCCATGAAGGCAATTTGACGAACAAATCCGACGGCATTCAATTCAAACTCCCGAGCGTGTTTGTAGAAGTGTCGCCTGAGCTTGGCAGGGAACGAGGAATCAAAGATGGATCATTGGTGCGTCTGGAGTCGCCTTACGGCGCGATCAAACTTCGTGTCGTCATCTCCGATCGCACACAAGGGAAAACCGTGTACGTTCCGATGCACTCCGCCAGCCATGAGAATGCCGTTAATCTGCTGACCGGCGGAGCGGTCGATGTCAAGACGCACACACCGGCCTACAAGCAAATCAAAGTGCGCATGCAAGTGCTGGAACCGGAAGGAGACAATCCGCTGCCGAAAACAAGTCCAAGACTTAAGAAACGCCATCCGCAGAACGGCGTCGAAGTACAGCGCAAATGGAACCGTCCCGGATATGTATCGCTAATTGATTTAACGTGAAGGAGGAGGCAAATGGCTAAACCGATCGCGACAATCAAAAAAACGGAAGTCTCGGCGCAGGACAAAGAAAAGCAGGCGCTCAATCAGCTTTCAGCCGACCTTGCGGATAACGAAGCTGCGCTGCACAAGACGTTGGAATTGGTTCGCGAATTGCATGACAGCGGCATACTCGAAGCGGCTCATGCGATGTTGAAAGCGAAAGCGGACATTACGAATATCGTCGTCGAACAAGCGAATCGCAAACCGGTAACGAACATGATTAACAACGTTATGGGGGCGGCCGGCGCGTTGTCGGAAATAGACCCCGAGCTTACGAAGCAGCTGCTGAGCAGCGTCGCTTCCGGCATGGAAGAAGCCAAAAACTACTTGGAATCGCCGAAAAAAGTCGGGTTGCTCGACTTGATGAAAGTCATGAATGACCCGGATATCAATCGCGCGATCGGTTTCGGTTTACGCTTCTTGAAAGGGATGGGCAAAGGGTTGGCCGAAGAACATTAAGGTGAAAATGGGCGCACTCATCCTCTGGGCGGGCATACCCTGTTTGCGAAGGGCGATAGCCCAATACGCAATCAGAAGGGTTGGTTCCGATGGCAACATCCTCGATGGATTTTACGTCGCCGAACGTTCAATTTACTTATGATATCAACAAAAATCCCTTTTATGTCAAGGACGAGCGAAACCGGATCAACTCGCTCGGCGTTCAGCAGCTCAATACGTTAGGCAACGTTTCCCTTCTGGACATTTTTTTGAGCAAAGGAAACGTCGTCGAGCCGCACACGCATCAGAACGCAACGGAGCTTGTCTACTGTGCAACTGGCGGCGCGATCGTCTCCATGATCAACCCGTTCACGAAGAAACTGCTGAATTACCAGATCGGTCCCGGCCAAGTGGCCAACGTGCCGCAAGGCTGGTGGCATTATGAACTCGCAACGGTCGATCAGACGCATCTTATCGCCATTTTCGACGCGCCGACGCCGGAATTTATTCCTGGATCGGATGTGCTTAGACTGACGCCTCCGAACGTGCTTTCTTACACGTATTGCTTGGACGAAGCGACATTGAAGGCGGCGCTCGCGCCGATTAAAGATACCGTCGTAATCGGTCCGCCGGTCGGCTGCGTTCCGGCTAAAGTCCATGTGCATGCCGAGAGGCAGGAACCCGTACGGCAGCCCTATGCGGCTGGTCATCAGCCGGGCATGGCGGGCATGCCTTCTTCCGCGGCGCCTGTGAGCGTGCAACAACAGCGAGTGTCGCGCGAGTATGCGGCGGAAGCTTATCCAGGCCTTGGCTACCCGGGCACGTCCTATTAATGTTCCCTTTTTCGCGATGGCTCATGCCGAAGCGTATGAACATAACGAACGCCCCGCGGCCTCGGCACCGTGGGGCGTTCGTTTTCTTTTGCATATTTTAGCAATATCCAGCGCGCAGGATGATTACAAGAAGAACGAAAAGCACGAGAGCGATTGCAGCGGCTCCCAGACCGCCACCACAGTTAACGCCGCCGACGCCTTCACCAGCAACAGGATATCCCAAGTCTATCACCACCGTGCGTGTAATTTTGACGAATAGTCACGATGTAGCTTATGTCGGGATACGTATATGGTCAGTACAAATACCTAATGCAATGTAAAAACAGGCGCACGCACAGGTTGCCCTTTCCTCGGATGATTAGAGATCGATCAGGACACTATAAGTAAGCAGTCCAATTATCCGAGGGAGGTTTTACATTGAGAAAGCAAGCGGCAAGTTTGGCGTTGGCATCGGCGCTGTCTTTGACAATTGCGGTTCCGGCCTTCGCATCGCATACGGCAACCCATACGACGCCGCCGACGACGACAACGATCAACAGCACGACGAACACAACGAGTCCGACGTATAACCCGCGCATGAACCAAATCCCGTATAACGGCGGCATTTATAACGATTATTTCAACGATGCGAATGCCCGCTCGCGGACGGGAACAGGGATGGTCGGAACGTACAACGCTTATGGAACGAACAATGACGGTGTAAACCGTTACGGCGCTTACGACTCGACGCGGATGAACGCGTACAGACCGTACAGCACTAACTTGACGGAAAAAATTAACCACCCAGTGCGGACACTTGAAACGACAACCAAACGTACGTTTAACTGGGGCTGGCTTGGTCTGCTCGGCTTATTCGGGCTGGCGGGCATGAGAAGCAAAAGCCGTGACGAAGTTCGGTAAACAGCGGTTCTGAAAATGACCATGAAGTGACAAAATCCCCGTAACCCTCTTTCCTGCAGGAGAGTGGCTACGGGGATTTTTGTGTATTACTGCCCTTGGATAAAAACTTAGCTGCGACGGACACTTCATTTTCTTCCATTTTCGTGAACGAGCACACTTTCTCCGTATATAAGTCCGATTGCAGCGTCATTGATTTGCGTTTGCGGGCGAACACGACTGGGATGCCGAGCTCGAGACCGGTCATTACCGCTGGAGCGATGCCCGACGACTCGATCGTGACGATTTTGCCGATCTTGCTTTCCCGGAACAAAGTACCGAAAGTTCTCCCAATCTCGAGCATGAGCAAGGGGTCGACCTGGTGATTTAAGAACGAATCCACCTTTAGCACCTGATCGCTCAACACGATTCCTTCATCGATGATTTTCTTCTTCAGCAGTTCCATGTGATTTCCCCCTTTCCTATAGTTTATCACTCTTGTCATTCATTTGAGTGGCCTGTCCGAATAAAACACATTGTTAGCTTAAACATTATGTTATGATAACAAAAGTAGTTTTGTTATCATCTTCGCTTAGGCGAGTGGAGTGAACTGTACCATGTCGAAAAAAATGACAATGCAGCAAATCGCGGATCACGTAGGACTGTCCAAATTCGCGGTATCCAAAGCGCTATCAGGCAAATCCGGTGTTAGTCCCGATACGAGAGAGAAAATCATCCAGGCAGCCACCCAACTCGGTTATTTCTCTCAGAAACGTAACAAGCTCGCCGCCAGTCGGCCGACGGTGCCGACCCGACGCCCCTCAACAGATCGGGATACCATTGTTGTTCTCCTCCCTAACGTTCGGGAACAAAATCGGCAGTCAACGTTCTGGGGGAGAATCATCGACGGGATTACGGAAGGGCTCGAGATCAACAGCTTGGGTATGATGATCGTAACCGAACACATTACGGATAATTTCGCCAAGCTCATTAATGCGGACGCCGTGCTCGGCTTGATCGGAGTCGGCCTCATCTCGAACCAGTTGCTGCTTGAAATCCGCAAGTTGGGCATCCCGTTCGTGCTCGTTGATCATGAGGACTCTTTGATTCCGTCGGACGTCCTGTTCATGAATAATTATGAGTGCGTTCGTAAAGCAACGAATTACTTGCTGGGTAATGGCCATAATCAGCTTCAATTTGTCGGTAATGTCCGGCATTCCCGCAGCTTCTTCGACCGCTGGCTCGGCTTTCGCTCCCTGTTGGAGGAGCAAGGATTCGAGTTGCTGCAAGAAAACAAATTGCTTGAATTCGAGGGTATAAATCGTTCAGAAATGACGGAACAACTTGAGCCGATCTTGCGAGAGTTGAAGGGAGCGGGACGGCTGCCGACGGCGTTCGTCTGCGCGAACGATTCGATCGCGATCTGTATGATGACTGCGCTGATGAAGCTGGGCGTCGAAGTTCCCGGTGAGGTGTCGATTTGCGGTTTCGATAATATCGAGGATGCAAGTTTGTTCTCGCCTAAGCTTAGCACCGTCCACGTCAACAAAGAAGCGCTTGGGCAACGCGCCGTGGAGACTCTAATATGGCGAATTTCTCATCCCGATGCCCCGAAGGAGAAAATTCTCCTTGCGGGGGATTTTGTCCCGCGCGAGTCGACAGCGTCGCGCTGAGACGTCTGGTTCGTTTGGCGTTCGGTTATCGCCGCCCCTCTGCGGGCGGTTTTTTCTTTCCCGGAAAGGGCAGAAAACGATTGACAAACGGACTGACGGTGATACAATTTTCAATATTGTTATCAATAAATTAGCTATATAAAGCTAACGAAATAACTGTTATTGCTCTGGCGATCTGAAAGGGCGTGGAGACTTGGAAGATGGGCTAACGATCGGGCAATGGCGTGCGGAACTGGAGGACACCCTAAGAAGCAATATTCTTGGCTTCTGGATCGAACACACGGTAGATCGCCAGAATGGAGGGTTCGTGGGGGAAATTCGCGGCGACATGACGATAGTGCCAGACGCGAACAAAGGTCTGGTGCTGAATGCCCGCATCCTATGGAGCTTCGCCGCAGCTTACCGCATTTACGGAGATCCAGCTTATCTAAGTATGGCAAAGCGGGCTTACTCAGAGTTGCACGACCGATTTTGCGATCGTGAGCATGGCGGTCTGTTCTGGATGATCGACAAGGACGGGAAACCTGTCCAGGACAAGAAGCAGGTGTACGGGCAAGCATTCGCGATTTACGCATTGTCGGAATATTATCGGGCAACAGATACGGAAGAAGCACTCGAATGGGCGAAGGAGCTGTATATCCTCCTTGAAAGGCATGCTTGTGACTCTGTCCATAGAGGTTATGTGGAAGCACTGGCGCGTGAGTGGTCAGAGACGAGCGATCTTAGTCTAAGCACGAAAGATATGAACGAGCGTAAGTCGATGAACACTCATCTTCACGTGCTCGAGGCATATACGAACTTGTATCTTATATGGAAGCCAGAGCACTTGCGTGTGAGGCTGGCCGAGCTGATCGATATTCATCTCGACCTGATCGCGGACGGAAGCACGCATCATTTCCGGTTGTTTTTCGACGACGAGTGGCAATCGAAATCCGATCATATTTCATTCGGTCATGACATCGAAGGAAGCTGGCTGCTGTGCGAAGCGGCTGAAGCGCTCGGAGACGGGGACACGATCGCCCGTGTGAGGGCGGAAGCATTAGCGATGGCGGAGACGACGCTTGCGGAAGGCGTGGACGCTGATGGCGCTGTATTTAACGAAGCGGACGGCCATGGGCATATCGATGACGCCAAAGAATGGTGGCCTCAGGCGGAAGCAATGGTCGGTTTTCTGAACGCGTACTGTTTAAGCGGGGACGATGCGATGCTGCGTGCGGCGTATGCCAACTGGCAATTTACGAAGACATTCATGATCGATCGCGAGAACGGCGAATGGCACTGGCAAGTGGCGCGGGACGGCACGCCGAATGTGGCTCACGCTAAAGTCGACCCATGGAAGTGCCCGTATCATAATAGCCGAGCATGTCTGGAAGCAATGGAAAGATTGGCACAAATCCCGAATATGGAGGTTCATTAATATGAGCGAATTTATGCGGAAATTAAAAGTACTGAAAGAAAACTACGTTCGACTTATCGATCGTTCGAATGTGCCGACGGTAAATAACAACGGCGTGTACACGAGATACGAATTTCCGGTGCTTACGAGCGCGCACGCGCCGATCTACTGGCGTTACGATCTCAATCCGGAGACGAATCCGCTGCTGTTGGAAAGACTCGGCGTCAACGCGACGTTTAACCCCGGCGCGATCGAACTGAACGGTAAAATCTACTTGATCGTTCGCGTTGAAGGCGTAGACCGCAAATCGTTTTTCGCCATCGCCGAGAGCGACAGTCCCGTAGACAACTTTAAGTTCTGGGAATACCCGGTGCTGCTTCCGGAAACCGATAACCCGGACACGAACGTTTACGATATGCGACTAACAAAACACGAGGACGGCTGGATCTACGGCGTGTTCTGCACCGAGCGCAAAGATCCGAACGCCCCGGCCGGCGACTTGTCGAGCGCGGTTGCGCAAGGCGGCATCGTTCGCACGAAAGACTTGAAGGCATGGGAGCGTCTCCCCGACTTGAAGACACCTTCCGCGCAGCAACGCAACGTCGTCCTTCATCCGGAGTTTGTCGACGGCAAATATGCGTTCTATACCCGTCCGCAAGACGGATTCATCGATGCGGGCTCCGGAGGCGGTATCGGCTGGGGTTTGTCTGAGAGCATGAACCCCGCCGTCATCGAACAAGAGACGATCGTGGATACTCGGTACTACCATACGATCAAAGAAGTAAAGAACGGCCAGGGCGCAGCGCCGATCAAGACGGACAAAGGATGGCTCCACATCGCCCACGGCGTTCGCAATACAGCTGCCGGCCTTCGATACGTGTTGTATATGTTTATGACGTCCCTCGAAGACCCAAGTCTCGTCATTCACGCCCCTGGCGGTCATCTGATCGCGCCGGAAGGCATCGAACGGGTCGGCGACGTATCCAACGTCGTGTTCTGTAACGGCGTCATCGCGAAAGAAAGCGGCGAAGTATACATCTATTACGCATCTTCGGACACGCGCATTCACGTCGCGGAGACGACGGTGGAGAAACTGGTCGATGCGTGCGTGAATACGCCGGAAGATCTTTTCCGTTCCCGGACTAGTGTCGAGCAGCGTTCCGCGCTTATCTCTGCGAACTTAAAGCTGATGGAAACGCCGGAGTTCGCTTTTCTAAAAGATTGAATGTCGCATAGTCGTGCATCGTCCGAAGGCCTTATAGCTTGTGGCTTATAAACACACATATTTGTTGCCAATCCGACCGATACTGAGCGAAGGGGATATCATACCGACGACTCGGTTTATCAGGAGGATGCGAAATGAAAGTAAATGGTCGTCCGTCAGGACGCAAAATCGCGCTGCTGCTCGCAGCGGGCATGCTGTTCGGTAGCGTAAGCGTGCATGCGGAGGAGAAAGAGAAACCTGCGAGCAGGCAAATCGCGGTCGTCATCGACGACTTCGGCAACGGGATGAAAGGAACGCCGCAAATGCTGGATTTGCCGATTAAGCTGACGGTCGCGGTTATGCCGTTTCTACCGACGACCAAAGCCGACGCGGAAGCGGCATTCCGTAAGGGACACGATGTTATCGTCCATATGCCGATGGAGCCGGTAAAAGGGCTCAAAAGCTGGCTCGGTCCGGGAGCGATTACGACGGATTTGAGCGACGAAGAAATTCGCCGTCGCGTCGAAGCGGCGATCGCCGAAGTACCGCATGCGATCGGCATGAACAATCATATGGGCTCGAAGGCAACGGCGGATGCGCGAGTGATGAAGGTTGTACTCCAAGTATGCAAGGAGAAAGGACTCTTTTTCCTCGATAGCCGCACATCGTTTAAGACGGTTGTACCGAAAGTCGCAGGCGAGCTTGGCGTGACTACATTGCGAAATGACGTATTCCTCGACGACGTCTATACGCACAGCCATGTCATGCATCAAATTTCAGTCGTTAAGAAATTTATCGAAAGCCACGATAAATGCATCGTCATCGGCCATGTCGGCTCCCCAGGCTTGTACACCTCGGGAGCGCTAAAACAGGCGATTCCGGAGCTGACCGGCAAAGCGACGTTCGTGCCGCTATCCCGCTTACTGCCATCGACGATGCCTGTTGCCGACGAACAAAATAAGCAATAAGGAAGAGGGGGCAACTGCCCCCTCTACTTCGTTTAAGGCACGAAACTGGCCGGGAGTCATGCCCACTTTGTGCTACTGCACCCGCTTGATCAGATTTCGCCGAATTAACGTTCCAGCAGATCACTATTGCACTCGCTAACTCGATTCGGGCTGGAATAATGTTCCTGCAGACCACTATTCCGCTCGCCAACCCGGTTTTCTCCGAAATAATGTTCCCGCGGATCACTATTCCGCTCTCCAACCCGATTTCGCCGAACTAACGTTCCCGCAGATCACTAATTCGCTCGCTAACTCGATTCAGGCTGGAATAATGTTCCTGCAGACCACTATTCCACTCGCCAACCCGGCTCTCGTTAAGGGCAAAATTGGCGATAGCCCAATATGCCGCTTGCGATGGCGGCGGCGAGCCGATTTTGCCCGGGAATGGAGGTGAGCATTTTCCGATCGCCGGCATCGCTCAGGAAAGCTGTTTCGACGATGACACTCGGCACTTTCACCCGATTCAGCAAATAAAATTGATCAGCCGCCTGGGGCAGTCTGAACACATTCTGTTGACGGTTCAAGCTGTCTTGAATGAAGCCGGCTAGCATCGCGCTGCGTCCTTCGCCTTGATGGATGACAAGGGGGCCGCGCTTGTTGCCTTTGGGCGACCAGTTCACGTGAATGCTAACGAACAAATCTGCGCCGACTTCGTCGGAGAGGCCATGACGTTGGGACAAGTCTTTCCGATGGCGGGAGCGCGTCATATGCCAGCGATTATCGTCGCTGAGCGCGTAATCGCCCGTTCGGTTCAAAATCACTTTGATGCCTTTGCTTCGAAGCAGCAAATACAGCTTCCGTGACACTTCCAGATTAATGTCTTTTTCCAGCACATCGTTCCAATGGGTTCCGCCGTCGATGCCGCCATGCCCGGCATCGATGAGCACGTCGGCCGTCGGCAGCGTATATTCGATTGGATGTTCAGGATCGATCGGCGTTTCTGTCCGCCAGGTCCATCCGGATGCCAGCAGCAATGCGAAGCTGAACAGGATAAGACGAGCAAGCCGTTTGGCATTCGGTAGTCTCGTCGGAGTATGAGGGAAGAACGGCGTTATTTTCAAGCGGCAATCCTCCTTCGGCGGAACGGCTTTCTCCGTCCGCACAGTTGTACTGTTATCGTGGCACAAATCGGACAACCTCATGCAAGCATGTCGAAAGGGCGATCCGGAAAGATTGAACGGGCTTCCGATCGGGCATAATACAAGCAAGGAGGAGGAACAAACGATGGATAGTTCCGAGTATATAAGATACGTGACGGAGAAAGTTGTCGGTTATATGGAGAAGACAGCGTCACCGCAAACGGCTGACGATGAAAAAGCGAAAGGGCATACGAGCAAAATCAGCCGCGAACCGTGGCTGACGAGATGGTTCGGGGTGGCGCCGCTCGGAGTGCAGGTATGGTGGACGGGGCGCGCCGATCGCAAAAATAAAACGCGCCAGGAAGCGGCGCGCGCGGTTGAGCCTTCGTCTTATCGATAAAAGAAGCCTCGATCGAGCATGGCCCCGATCGGAATGAAACGGTCGCCTTCCATGTCGATCGCCAAGTCCATCCGACCGTTCGACCAGCGCTGATAGCCGATGATCGGAACGGCATACAGCATGGCCTCGCCGAATGGTTCGGTTACATATCTTAAATGTTTGTTGCTATCAAGCCGCTTCTTTAACACAGCGGCGTCTTTGGCATTAAACGGGGTGTCTCCCGTTAACCAAGGGAGCTTTTCATAGGGATCGAATGGCTCGTTAAGCTTGAGAGAGGATATTTTCGCGCCGGTCGATGTTAGTTGGTATAACGATTTATTATCCGGGAACAACGAATGCCATGACCGTGCATCCAGCGGCAGTTGTTCCGCCGTCTTAGCGTCGAGCCAATACGTATCCTCGCCTACAGTCACTTCCCAGACCGCAGCGAAAGGGTGAATGTAATGTTTGACCGCTACGATCCCGGGAAGCTGTTCTGCGGTCGCAAGACCTCCGTCGATGAGCGAGCGCTTGAGAATGGTTTTGGAGAATAACGAGTACGGGCCGGTGCCGTATTCCCCTAATTGAAAGGTGCCATCGGTGACTGCATGTACGACCATATAACCGATATCTTTGCCTTGTTTGGAGAAAAGGACGAGCCAGCTGTGCGTGCCCGGACCGAGCGCTTCGATCTGCGGGTCGGTGCCTTGCCATGCCTTAAAAGGCGTCTGCTTCGATAGGACGGCGACCCATTCAGCCACTTGGCGTTCAAGCTTGGACGGAATCGGTGCTGTCGCCTGAACAGCGGCTACAGCAGGCGGGGGGACGGAAGCATGAGCGGAAGCGAAAGATGGTATGCAAGCAATAAGCATCGCGGCTGTTGCCATTAGCTTCGAGACGCGGATGCGGAAAGTACGCTGTCGATGAACGGACATAGGACCTCCTGCAAATCAAGTGATGGAGCGGCTCTCGCCCGCGCTGGCGGCATCGAAACCGATAGGCTCCGACGGCTTTCTGTGCGCGGGGCGCCGCGTCGCTTTATTGTAAAGGACAAGCTTTGCCGAATCTGTTGCTTCATGTCGGACGCATCGGGCCTGACAGGTTCTATTTTTGCCGATTAACGGCGGAACATCGAAGCTTACTACTTGCAGCTGTCATTCGATGCCGGGCAGATGAAAAATGCCGCAGTTGATGACGGAGAGCGTCACGCGAGGGCGATATTGCCAATCGATCTCGGCCTGCCTCTGCTCGTACCTGGCGGACACCGCCTCTTTCTGCGTCTGCTGATCGGGGTGGGTCATCGCTTCCAGCATCGGCTCGTAGTAGTGACGAATGCGGTCAAGCTCGTCTTGTCTTCGTTCCTCCGCATCAACCGCCCATGTGAAGTCTCCTACTCGCAGCTTCCTTTCTAATGTCAGTTCGAGCTGATTCATCGCCTTGCGAAGCGACAGACCGTTTCGAAGCAGATGCACGTTGGAAGGCAGCCGAGGCGTTAGCTTCTTCTCGGCCAGCGTCTCCATGAATTTCTCGTTAATGACACCTGTTGCTAGAGAAATGCCCCAACCGTACATCTCTTCCCTTTTCATATCGCACTCGTAACCGACTTTGAAGTTGGCGCCGAGCCAGGCGGTATAGGGACGGGAACCGAACGGATCGCCCTTGCCGCGCGGCGGTTCCTCGAACATCGTGACACAACGGCCCCATTGGCGGGCCGCTTCGAAAATTTGCAGTAGCCTGCGCGAGCCATAATAAGCATCTTCCTGAACAATTCGCCCTGACTCCGTTACGATGTAGGAAATCGGATTGGCTGCTGCTCTTTCCGCCATCGAAGGCGGTTCGAACGTCCAGCGGAACGTCATCGTCTCCGGTTCCGAGCCGGTGCGATCGACAAAACTCCAATAATATGGTCGGTTCGTGAGCGCCCGGTCCGCCTCGGGGGACAATTTGACCGTCACATATGCGGGGTTCTTCTCGAGAATGAGACAGCCGGTCGACTCGAGGTAACCCATGACGTATTTCTGAACTTGTTTGGCGTTCATGGCCGACTCTCCCGCTTCATGTGTTCCCTCGTCTGCAGCAGCGTGTCTCCGAGCCCGTCGATTTTTTGCCGCAGTTCGTTGCCATCCGCCGCTTCCAATACGAGTTGGGCTAATCTGCGTTCGAGAGACTCTTCTTTCTCGAACTGCTGGATAATTTCGTCAAGCTCGCCAATAACCAATTCAAACATATTGATTTTCTCATGGAGCAGGTGTACGATATGTTCTTCGATCGTTCCGAGCGTACATAGATTATAAATTTCGACGTCCCGCGTCTGGCCTAACCGGTGAACGCGCCCGATGCGCTGTTCGACCCGCATAGGGTTCCAAGGCAAATCGAAATTAATGACATGTCGACAGAATTGCAGATTGATGCCTTCGCCTCCGGCTTCGGTCGCGATCATCACTTGGGCTCGTCTGCGGAATAGATCCATCATCCAGTCTTTTTTGCCGCGGTTCATGCCTCCTCTGTATGGTACAGCCGTTATGTCGCGTTCCTGGAAAAATTTCAGTAAATATTCCTGCGTTGCCCGATATTCCGTGAACACGATCACTTTGTCGTCCATCGCACGAATGAGCTCAATCGTTTTCTCCGCTTTGGTGTTCGATTTGATGCTCTTGATCAGTTCGACGAGTTCCCAGATTCTGGCGCGGAGCGGGGAATCCTCAGTTGTCTTCTTGAACAGGTTGATCAGCGTCAGGAAAACCGCATCGCGACTCGAGCACACTTCTCGCTGTAACGTGACGAGAGAGAGCATGCTTGCCAGGTCAACTCCGCTCTCCGAGGACGCGTGTTTGCGAACATAATCGGTAACGCCTTCGTACAGCGCCATTTCTTCGGCAGACAACCGGAGCGGGACATTCGTAACGATACGTTTGGTGAACTCGACGCCGCCGTCACTGCGGCGATTGCGGATCATGACCTGGCCGAGCGTCTCATGAAGCTGAGCTTCATTCTTCGGGACCCGACGGTCAGCGACGAAATTGGCGGCAAAGTCGCCTTCTCCGCCGAGTTGTCCGGGCTTCAGCAGCGTAATCAGGTTATACAGCTCGGACAAGTCGTTCTGGACGGGCGTGGCGGTCAACAACAGGCAATATTTTTTGCGAAGCTCGTTAATGAAGTGGTAATTGCCGGTTTTTTTATTTTTTAACTTATGCGCTTCGTCGACAATAACAAGATCGAACTCTTCGTTCAGCAGCGTGTCCCGATGGGGCTCCCGCTTCGCCGTGTCGATGGACGCCACGACGATGTCGTTGTCCCACATGTACGTTTTGCGCTGCGCGACGGCCGGAATGTCGAACTTGCTGTTTAACTCGCGAACCCACTGCAGGACAAGGGAAGCGGGCACAAGGATTAGCACTTTTCGGGCGAGGCCGCGAATCAAATATTCTTTCAGGATGAGTCCGGCTTCGATCGTTTTTCCGAGACCGACTTCGTCAGCGAGAATCGCTCTGCCTCTCATCTCATGCAGCACCTTGCGTGCCGTCTCGACTTGATGGGGGAGAGGTTCGAAATGCGGCAGCACGGACAAGCACCGAAGCGCGTGAAAATCGGTCACGAGAGCCGACTCCTCGGATTCAAGCGCGAGTTGGTACATCGCCCAGTCGTCCCAAGGGCCATTCCGTTCAAGTCGGCGTTCCAGCTCATCGAAAGGGGAACGCTCGATATGCAAATCGACTAACGGGTGCAGCTTCCGCGGCGGGACGTCTGAGACGGGGCTGCCGAATGGTTTCATGTCCTGTTTCTCTGACAAAGGCTGAGCCCCCGCTTCCATCGGCGGCAATTCGGCTTGCGGCAGAGCGGCAGGCGAAACCGCACCGGTCGGCATACCGGCGGAAGAAGAGTGAGGGTGTGGGGTTGGCAACGGTTGCTCCTCCTCGTAATTCTAACGAGACTTTTTTGAAACACTTACTGTTAGTATGAGCAAACGCATCGTTTTCAAAACAAGATCCGCTTATGAATTGTGAACATGCTGTATGACCTATGGAAGCACCAGATGTGGTCATGTATAATGAATTACGCACACCATATCTTGTACGGTCTGATATTCAGAGCGTATTGCGGATCGGGCGATTTATCGTCTTCTATTTTCTTTTATTTCTTTCTTGGGAGGGTGTATCGCATTGAATACGATGCAGTCGAAACGGTTGGAAGGCCTCAGCGAGAAAATATTTCTGGACCGCTACGCGTGGAAGAACGCCGACTCGAGCCAGACGAAAGTCGGCGACGTCGTTCTCGTTCTAACGAAAGATGATCCGAAGTTCCCGGCTAAAGAAGTCGGAGAAGTCGTGAAGCGTGAAGGCGATACGGTTACGGTCAAGCTTCGCAACGGCGAGCTGGTGGAGTCTCACGTTGAGAAATTAACCCTTACGATTGAGAAAACGCCGGAAGACTTGTGGGCACGCCTTGCGAACGCAATGGCTTCCGTTGAAGATACGCCGGAGAAACAGAAAGCATGGTCGGAGAAGTTCCGCTGGCTATTAGACGATTGGAAGCTTGTGCCGGGCGGCCGTATCGCTGCCGGGGCAGGCGCGAGCGAAGAATTGACGCTGTTTAACTGCTACGTTATCCCGTCCCCTCATGATAGCCGCGGAGGCATTATGCAGACGCTGTCCGAGATGACAGAGATTATGGCTCGCGGAGGCGGCGTCGGCATTAACTTGTCTTCGCTTCGTCCTCGCCGTTCGATCGTCAAAGGCGTGAACGGTTCGTCTAGCGGCGCCGTATCGTGGGGCGGCTTATTCAGTTACACGACCGGCCTGATCGAGCAAGGCGGCAGCCGTCGCGGCGCGCTCATGTTGATGATCAACGATTGGCACCCGGACGTGCAGGACTTTATTACGGTCAAGCAGACGATGGGCCAAGTGACGAATGCGAATTTGTCCGTCTGCGTCAGCAACGCGTTTATGAAAGCCGTAAAAGAAGATAAGGACTGGGATCTCGTATTCCCGGATTCGAAAGATATCGACTATGATGCGTTGTGGGACGGCGACCTGGAGAAATGGAAGCAACGCGGCAAAGCTGTCGTTCACTATCGTACCGTACGCGCACGCGACGTGTGGAATAGCATTATCGAAGGCGCGTGGAAATCGGCCGAGCCGGGCGTCGTCTTTATGGAATACTACAACCAGATGTCGAACAGCTGGTATTTTAACCCGATTATTTGTACGAATCCGTGCGGTGAACAAGGATTGCCGGCGTGGGGCGTGTGCAACTTGTCCGCCATTAATCTGTCCAAGTTCTATGATGAAGAGAAACACGACGTCGCGTGGGACGAACTGTCCAAAGTCGTTCGCTATTCGACGCGTTTTTTGGACAATGTCATCGACAAGACGCCTTACCATTTCCCCGAGAATGAGAAAAACCAACAGAACGAGCGTCGTGTCGGCCTCGGAACAATGGGACTTGCCGAGCTGATGATCCGTCTCGAAGTTCGTTACGGCAGCCCGGAAAGCCTGGAATTCCTAGACAAGCTGTACGGCTTCATGGCTCGCGAGGCGTATCTCGCTTCGACCGAGATCGCGGCGGAGAAAGGCTCGTTCCCCGCGTTCGAAGCGGAACCGTTCCTGCAATCCGGCTTTATGAAAAATATGGTCGGGACATATCCGGAAGTCGGAGAAGCGGTGAAAAAGCGCGGTATGCGCAACGTTACCGTCATTACCCAAGCACCGACAGGTTCTACGGGCACGATGGTTGGCACGTCGACGGGCATCGAACCCTATTTCGCGTTCGAATTTTTCCGTCAAAGCCGTCTCGGCTTCGACAAGCAGTTCGTACCGATTGCGCAGGAGTGGAAGGACTCGCACCCGGGCGAAGATTTGCCGGCATGGTTCGTGACTTCGATGGATTTGTCCGCGAAGGATCACATTCGCGTGCAAGCGGCGATCCAGCGCTGGGTCGACAGCTCGATCTCCAAGACGGCGAACTGCCCGAACGACTTTACGGTCGAAGAAACTGCGGAATTGTACGAGCTCGCGTTCGAACTCGGTTGCAAAGGCGTCACGATCTACCGCGACGGCAGCCGCGACGTTCAAGTGCTGAGCACGGCGAAAGACGAGAAGAAGACGGAAGCGAAAGCGGAGGCAGATGTTTCTTCGCCAGCTGCAACATCGGCAGTCGCAACGCCTGCAGAGACGCTAAACGCATCGCTTAACGTGTCTGTGACTCCGGAGCAGAAAGCGACGTTCGATAAGCAATACAAGAGCCGGCCGAAAATTCTTCGCGGCGCGACGTACAAATACAATACGCCGTTCGGCATGGCGTATATTACGGTGAACGATATTGACGGCACGCCGGGGGAAATTTTCCTGAACGTCGGCAAAGCCGGCTCCGACGTGTTCGCGATGGCGGAAGCGCTGGGTCGCGTCTGCTCGTTGTTCCTCCGGTACGGCGACCATGGCAACAAAGTGGAGCTGCTCGTCAAGCACCTGAAAGGCATCGGAGGTTCCGGCGCCGTCGGCTTCGGTCCGAACCGCGTCGAGTCGATCGCGGACGCGGTCGCCCAAGCGCTCGAAGCACACGCTGGCCTCGGCGATGAAGGACACGAACACGCTGCAGCGGCCGAAACGCCGATCGTAACGGAGAAAACGAAAGTTCCGTACACGTCGAAAGACTTGTGCCCTTCCTGCGGCTCGGCATCGCTGCTGAACGTGGAAGGTTGCAAAACTTGCGGGAATTGTGGTTATAGCAAGTGCAGCTAACTAATGTAAAAGTGTAGATGAATTTTAATGTCGTCCGTCCGTCTGGAACCAGTAGTAAAGAAAATCCCGATGATGATTTAAGGTCATCGGGATATTTTTCATGCATCTTATCCTAAAAAATGAACAATCGTCACAATACATACCGGGATACGTTGAAGGTCCAGTTATTATACTCTTGATGTAAAATTAAATGACGGTATGAAAATTCGAAAATCCGCGAGGGAATTGTTTCACAATTAACTAATCGATCGATCGGATAGCTATTGAATTTGGCTTCCGCCATCAAGCCAACCTGATTTCAAACCATTTCGCAGGTTAACAGCCTTTTACATCGCTGCTCCTCATGGTAATATCGATTCGCGATAAAAGAAAGCGCTTATCCTGCGGTTGGCGTAAAATAAAGGTTATTCATTGGCAGTTTGTTTCGGGAATGAGGGACGGACTTTGTTCAGAGCGCTTGATAAGAAAATGAAGGCCATTTTACTATCATTTATTCTAGTGTACGTTATCTTATCCAGCGTTCTCGTCTTTCGAACGATCGAGAACCGAAGCTCGGAAATGCAACGCCAGCTTTCGCTCCAATATACGGGTCAACAACATAAGAACGCGCAGCTTTTCATGAAATGGATGGAGGAAATGGCGAATCTGGTGACCAGCAATTCAGCCGTACAGGACTCGCTCTCGAGCAATGAATACGACAATACGATCCCTCCGATTTTGGACGGCATGATTTCATCTAACCTTTATATATTGGATATGGTTATATACGGAAACGGCGGCAATGTATACGCATCAAGCAACGTATCGGCGAATCTTTCTTTAAGCGAATTAGATGAGGTTTCAGAATACGCCGAATTTCTCGACTCCGATCTGACTTCCGAATGGACGGTTCAAGCTCCGGGATCGCTCGTATACAAGAACACGGACCCGCGCAGAAAACTTCTCTATATCGCGAAGATCGCCGATAAGAAGAAACAAACGGCGGGCCTGCTCCTGATGACAGTGGATCTTAAGAAAATGAACAGTTTCTATCATGCCGACGATCCGGATCTCTATGGCCGGCATCCCACGTTTATTCTGACGCATGATCATTCGATCGTAAACGCGAGCGGCTTGCAACAAGAGCCGTCTAGCCCCGTATGGGAAACGCTGCGGCAATCGTCGCCCGGCGAAGAAATGGAGATCAGGCAGACGGAAGACGGCATCGCGCTTCTTTACCGTCTGTACCACTCCGAAGATCGCATGGCGATTCTCATTTCGGGCGATGCGATTAAAAGCGAGCTCAGACTGTTGAGAAATACGTTAATCGCGGTAGGCGTTTTTATATTGATCTTGTTCTTCGTGCTGATCCAATGGCTATCGCGAAGTATTCTGGATCCGCTAAAGGAATTATACAAAAAGATGCGCAAGCCTCATGAAATTTGACCGGATTCCAACCGAATCCGAACAAGGGCGGTCGTGCCGACTCCGGGTTCGCTTGTAATGGTCAGGCCGCATTCCGCTCCGTACTCGAGCTTAATGCGTTCGTCAACGTTCCTTAGGCCGTATCCGCTTTGAAATAATACGTTTTTGCTGTTGCTTTGGATATTGTCTTTACTCCTGAAACCGACTCCGTCGTCTGTGATTTCAAAGATAAGGTAATCTTCTTCCTGCCAGTTTCTAATCCGAATAAGCCCTTTTCCTTGTTTCTCGCTCATTCCGTGCTTGATGGCGTTTTCGACTAAGGGCTGCAGGATCAGCTTCAAAATCCGAATTTTGCGCAGCGGTTCCGGTATGTCGTAGATGACGTCGAATTTATCGGGAAAACGCATGAGCTCCACCGTCACGAAACTTTGAACGAGCCGGATTTCATCCTCGACGGGGATATGCTTGTCCCCTTTATGCAAGCTGATTCTGAAAAAGGTTGCCAGAGCGGAAATCATTCGTTCGATCTCCGGCTGTTTCTTCAAACGGGCCGTCCACGTAATGGCGTCTAGCGTATTGTACAGAAAATGCGGATTGATTTGCGATTGCAGCGCGGTGAGTTCCATGACGCGCTGTTTTTCTTTTTCTTCATCGTTTTCGTGGATAAGATTATTGATTCGGTCGATCATCGCGTAATAGCTGTTTTCCAGCTCGCTGATTTCGTCGCTGGATTGCTTGCGGTCGATCATCAGCTTGAGTCCGGATTTGCCGATCGCGCCCAGCTTTTTCGTCAGATTGAAGACAGGCTCCGTCATTTTGGCGGCTAAGTAAAAAGACAGGACGAGCAGGCCGATAAACGTCGACAAGGCGAGAAACAGCGCATAGCGATTTCCTTCATCGATAGCCCCGAATAATTGGGGACGGGATACGACGGAGACGAGCTTCCAATCGACGCCGAATCGGTTAAGTCGGTCGCTTAAGGAATACGTGCTTAGTACATATTCCTGACGGTTCAAAGAAACGTTCCGATATCCGGCCTTTTTGCCGGGATGAAACGCATCGGATTCCAGCAGCGTGTTTCCTACGATCCGCTTGTCCGGGTGGGAGATAACTTCGTTGTTTACCGAGGCGAGATAGGAATATCCGATCCCCTCGAAAGCCGATTTATAAAGATTAAACAAAGAGTTTTCCTTCACGTACACGAGAATTATTCCGATATTTTGCCCCGTGTTGAAATTCCGGTATTTCTGACCGAAAACAATATACGCGTTCCCAGCGGAATCGTGCTTCACTTTTCCGACGACGGGCAGTACGGATTGGTTCACTTTCGAGATGAGGAGGTCGTCGGGGTCTTCGAAAATATTGTCGTCCGCAACGTATCTATAGCGGGCTCCTTCTTTCGTTATGACCACGATATCTCCGATTAGTTCGTTTTTGGCAATTATGCCGTCCATCAAGGAACGGATACGCGACTTTTTATCCTTTTCCCCGATAGACGAATCGCCGATGATCCGGTAAATATCGGAGTTGACGAGAAATCGGAGGGAAAGCATTTGAATATCGTCCACGATTAATTCTAGGCTCAGCCCGATCTCCTTCTGGATGTTGCCGATATGATTGTAGAGATTGTTTTTCAGATACGTATGGGCGTAAATGTTGAAGACGCCCAGCATGAGAATAAGGTGCAGGGTAAGGCCGAACACGATGACAAAGGTGATTCGGGCTCTTATGTTTAATTTCCGCAGGATAGACGAGCGACTGTTCGGATCTTGTTTAGGTTTGATTTTTAGCATATTCGCTCGGGGACATTCCGGTCATTTTCCGGAAAATTTGGCTGAAATATTTGGAATCGCCGAATCCAACCTTTAATCCGACCTCATAAACGCGATAGGAAGAATGGCGAAGCAATCTTTTGGCCTCATCGATGCGGTATTCTGTCAAACATTCATAGAAAGTTTTGTTTAAGTCTTTCCGGAACAAATGCATGAGATGAGTGGCGCTGACATGAACCTGCTCGGCAACCCTGTCCGCGGTAATATTGTCGGCGTAATGGAGCCTGATATAAGCGAGCGCGTCCCGGACTTCGCGACGGGCCCCCGTTTTTTCCTCTTCGGAATCGAACAAGACGCCTCCCAAGCCGGAAATCGATTTGCGCGCCGCTTCGCGCGATTTCACGACTGCCGCGTAAATGCCGGCATAGGGGTCGGATGCGACGGAGAAGCCCGCAGTCGCTTGGAGACCGGAACATCCTTTTAGCTCCTCGACGAGCGCATGGCCGAAAGCATACATGGTCGACACGATATCGGAGGGGGGGGATTTTGAATTCAAATCCAAGATTAAAGTCCACTCCGTGGCAGCGCTTCGCGAAACCGCGACGGCTAATAGACGATGGTCGTTCGCGACTTGACGGATTCGTTGTTCGATAGCGGACCATTTGGATGAATCAGCGAGATCCGTTGCCGTAAGCGCGTCCGGAAAGACGGAAATGACGGACACGACAAGCTTATCTTCAGGCGGGATTGAAATTTGCAACCAGTCGTACTTCTCCCGGATCGTTTCGGGATCGGAAATTCGTCCGTAAAATAAATCAAGCCAAAATTGCGAGGAGATGGCGTTTTCTTCCTCTTTGAGCTTTTGAAACTGCATACGATCGGTTTCTTTCGCGATTGTCAGCATGCCCACTTTAACTACGGCGTCGGCCAATTCTTCTATGTTAACCGGCTTAAGCAAATAATTGGACGCTCCATGGCGCAAGGCTTCCTGCGCGTATTGAAACTCGTCGTAACCGCTAAGCACGATGACGCCGCAATGCAAGTTATGTTCTTTGATCTTCTCTAAAAACTCTAAGCCGTTCATATACGGCATACGTACGTCGGTTACGATGATATCCGGACGATGAAGCAACGCCAGATCCAAGCCTTCTAAGCCATTGCTGGCATCTCCGATAATTTCCACTCCATAGTCGGCCCAATCGATGGTTTCGCGAATGCCCGTCCGTACCAGATATTCGTCATCGACGATAAGCGCTTTCAACACGGTGTCCGACTCCTCTTCAGCCAATTGATGACTTCGATGTTCATTATAATCTATCGCCCCATTCTCGTCAGTTCCATTTGGCGTTCCGACAGAATAATCCACTCTTTCGCAGGATAGCAACCTACTTCCGGCTCTTTTTCCTGTGCTACGATGAGCTCGTGAACGAAGTCGTAACGAAGGAGCTGGTATCGCCGCGATGAGCTGTCCATATGCGGTTGTTGAATATGTTGAGCGATTGATGCAAGAAAAAGTAACTCCGTGCTATTCCCTAGCTGTTGCCTATCGGGGCAAAACTTACGAAGCTTACGGAGGAACGGTCCTTACCTCTGACGGAACCAAAGTGGTCGCGGGGCCCGATGTCCCCTTTAACGTCGGCTCGGTGACCAAAATCATAACCTCGTCTCTTGCCGTCAAGTTAGCGGAGAAGGGGTTAATCTCGTTGGATGATCCCGTTTCCAAATACGTCCCGGCCTATAGATACCCGCATACCATCCTGCAATTAATGCTGCATACGGCTGGGTTCGCGCCTCCGGAATCGCTTCAATGGCCTGCGAACGAACAGTTGGATTCGTATAAGCAACGCATATACGATCATCCGGTATCCGAAGTCGCGGATCGAAGCGCGGTGTATTATACGCAAGGGTACACGATTCTGATGGATATTTTGGAGATTGCAAGCGGGTCGAGCCTGGGCGATCTTGGAAGCCGGTATATCTTCGAGCCTATGGAGATGTCCAATACGACGATCGAAACAAGCGGTTGGATGCCCGGCACTTATACTTTGCCTTATGATAACGGCAACAATGGGCCTGTTAATGAGTTGGAAGGACTGGCGGTTACCGGAGACAGCGGTTTGTACTCTACGGCGGCGGATTTGCTTCGATTCGGGCGGATGTTGCTTGCGGACGGACGGTATGAAGGAAAGCAGTTGTTCTCCGAGGCGGCCGCCAAGCTGTTGAAACGAGAGGTAACGAATCACCGGTTCAATAAAACGCCGGCGATGTGGGTGAAAGGCGAACGCGATCTCTACGGGTGCTTCGGGGACTTCATGACGCCATCGGCGATGGGACATCCCGGATTCAGCGGCTGCATGCTGGCGATAGATCCGGGATTCGACTTTGTCGGCGCATTCGTTACGAATAGCCAGAAGATTCATGCGGATTGGTCGTACTATAGGAAGCTATGGAATGTTGCGATTAGCGGTTCGGATCGAGTTTGACTTCCGAGAGGAGAAATTCTTGTATGCAAGAGATCAATTTGAGTTCATTGGATTGGCGCGTAAAAGGATTCTGGCCATGGGTGCCGATCAAAGGGACAAGCATGGAGCTCGGGCAGGAGCTGTTGGGAGTGACGGACTGGCTGCCGGCAACCGTGCCTGGAGGCGTACATTACGACCTATATCAAGCGGGTATCATCGCGAATCCTTATCAAAATCTGAACAGCTTGAACTGCGAGTGGGTCGAGAACCGCTGGTGGCTGTACCGAACCGTCGTCGAACGTCCGGAACGGACTGGCTGCCGAATCGAGCTAGCATTCAAGGGACTTGATTACGAAGCGGCCGTGTATGCGAACCAAACGCTGCTGGGCGAACACAAAGGCATGTTCCATGAAGCGGCATACGACGTCACGGCGTTAATGAACGAACATGAGCGATTGGAAATATCGGTGCTTCTCAAGCATGCTCCCGATGAGATGGCTCAAATCGGCAAAACTTCGGAAACTTTCACGCAGAAAAGCCGGTTTAACTACAAATGGGATTTCTCCACGCGTCTAGTCAATATCGGAATATGGGACGATGTCGTCTTGCGCTTGCACAATGCTTATTCGATCGGAGAAGTCTATTTGAGCTCGGATGTCCGGGGGCTTGGATCTTCGGAGGCGAATTCGGTTACCGGCATTATTCGCATGAAGGCAGACGTTCGGAAACAGGATCCCTGTAACGAAGATAGAATTCCTTTAATGCTTCTCGTGGACTGCCGCGATCCAGAAGGCCGCGATGTCGCGAGCCATACGGTAGTCGTTCGGGAGGGTGGTACGGCGGAAGCGGAGCTTAAGGTTCCAAATCCGCAGCTATGGTACCCTAACGGATACGGGTTTCAACCGCTTTACCAAGTGAACGTTAGGTTGCAATCGTCTGAGGGGGTCATTTTGGACGAGAGAACGTTCGCAACGGGTATCCGAAAATTGGAATATAGACGGAACGATGACAGTCCCGAGGATGCGTTGCCTTATACCGTGATCATCAATAACAAAAGAATCTACATTCGCGGCGTCAACATGACTCCGTTGGATCATTTGTACGGCAATGTGACGAATGAGCAGTATTCCTGGATGGTTCGGCTAATGCGGCAAGGCAACATGAATATGGTTAGGATATGGGGCGGGGGCCTCATCGAGAAAACGAAATTTTACGAGCTATGCGACGCAAACGGGATCATGATCTGGCAAGAGTTCATTCAATCGAGTTCCGGTGTGGATAATATTCCGTCCAAGCGGCCCGAGTTTCTGGAATTGCTGGAGCAAACGGCCCGAGCGGCGTTGGCCGATCGCCGCAATCATGTTTCTTTAACGGTATGGAGCGGCGGCAACGAATTGATGAGCGAGCCGAACAAGCCTTCGAACGACGGAGACGCGAATCTGGCGATGCTCAAGGCGCTTGTGGCGGAATACGATCCCGGGCGACTCTTTCTGCCGACCTCCGCATCCGGCCCCGTGGAGTACATTACGGACGATAAAGAGATTGGGCACGATGTGCATGGGCATTGGAAATACATGAACAACCCTGAACACTACCGTCTCTACGGGGAGAACGACAACCTCTTTCATAGCGAGTTCGGGGTGGACGGTCTAAGCCGGGTGAAAAGCCTGCATAAATTTCTGAGCGAACCGCATCGTGATCCCGTTTCCATGCAGGCGAGCATGGTTTGGCGTCATCACGGGGAATGGTGGGATACGCTGGCCCGCGATGATTCGTTATTCGGCCCGATGGAAGACTTGGCCGTCTTCTCCGAATGCAGCCAATGGGTTCAAGCCGAAGGGCTCAGATTCATCTTGGAGGCGAACCGCCGCCGCAAATTCCACAACAGCGGCAGCATCGTCTGGCAATTGAACGAGCCGTGGCCGAACGTCTCGTGTACGAATTTGGTCGACTACTTCGGGGAAACCAAGATGGCATATTATTGGACCAAACAGGCATTCGCGCCGTTGCATGTTTCGATGGATTACCGGAAATTGAATGTGGAGCCGGGCGAGCGGGTTCAACGCGACGTGTACGTGCATGCCCATGATGCGGGAATCAACGTGCAAGTTACCGCCGAGGTTCTCGACTTCTTGGGAAATCTTCTTCATAGCGCTAAGTTCGAGGCATTAACGGTTGAGGATAAAGCGCTATGCGTCGGGCAATTGAACTTCTGTATTCCTTCCGCGTTAGTCGGTCTGCTGATCGTCAGACTTCGATATCGGTCGAATCTCGGCGAAGGGGAAACCCACCCTTATTTCTTCTCGGCCGATTCGGGACCCGTCTATCGATCCGCGTTAAATATAGCAGGCGCGAAGCTTCAAGTTCGGAAAGAGCAAATCGGGCAGCGATCAACTCTAACGGGGATGATCGAAAGCCTATTTACCGTAACAAATAGCGGAACCGAAGCGGCATTGCACGTTCACGCGGAAGAATTGACGAACGGTTATTGGATGGAAAGCGACGATCAATATTTCACGTTGCTTCCCGGCGAGATGAGAAAAGTCGCCGTCAGGTGTTTCAAGAAGAACGGTGGAGGTTTTCTGACGGCCGATTCGATAGAAGGATCCGCTCCCGAAGCCGATCCGGAGATCGTATTTCGCTGTTTCCCTAAATACAACGTCATGGAAAGGAAGCCAACATGAGCGAAAACGCAAGTACGGGAACTTATACTCCCAAGCGGAAAAAATCAAGCTTAATTATGTATTGGATGAAGGAATGGTCTTCCTGGCTGTTGATCATCCCCACGCTGTTGTTTTTCTTTTTCTTTTCCTGGCAGCCGCTATTGTCCGGTGTATGGCTATCCTTTTTCAAAACGAAGGGATTTAAAGCCGAAGGATTCAACGGACTGCAAAACTATATCGACGTCGTTACGAATTCGGTCTTCCAGCAAACGCTGATCAACACGTTCGTGTACGTGCTATGGTCTCTCGTCATCGGATTCGTCTTCCCGATCGTCGTTGCCGTGATGATCAACGAAATGCGGCACTTTAAATCGTTTTTCCGGTTTTCGGCCTTTTTTCCGAGCATGATTCCGGGAATCGCCGCCTCCTTGTTATGGATGTTTCTATTCGAGCCCAGCGAGAACGGCATGATCAATCGGATTCTGGGCAGTGTCGGGATACAGCCGCTAGGATGGCTGCAGGACCCGAATCTTACGATCGTCACCATTATTCTTACGATTACTTGGAGAAACTTCGGGGCGACTACGCTTCTGTATTTGGCCAGCCTGCAAGGAGTCAACAACGACTTATATGAAGCCGCATCTATGGACGGAGCAGGCATATGGAGCAAATTCCGGAATATCACGCTTCCGCAGGTTGCGCCTTTGATCGGTTTGACCCTCATTTTGCAAGTAAGCGGCGTGTTTCAAATTTTTAACGAACCGCTCGTCCTGACCGAAGGCGGACCGAATAATGCCTCTATGACGCTGCAACTGCAAAGCTACTTCTATGCATTCCGTTATTTCGAAGCGGGCCACTCGGCAGCGCTTGGCGTCATTACGTTCTTGATCCTCATGGTGATGACGATTTACTATTTCAGGCTGCAGAAAAAATGGGATAGGGAGTAGGGAACGAGTCAATGAAAACAGTCAAAACCTCAGGAATCATCGGGGATCTGGAGTATAAATTACCCAAAGTCAAAATGGTATACTGGCTATTCTTTACGATCATGGTTTTCATTTCGTTGATCTGTATCCTTCCTCCGGTCTGGGTCATCTTGTCAAGCTTTAAGGACATCAAGGAATTTTACGAAATCCCAGCGACGGTCATTCCGCGCACCTTTCACGCGGAGAAGCTGTGGAACACCTGGAACGAGTTTAAGTTTATAAGGTATTATGTGAACACGTCCTACGTGACGATCGGTACCGTATTTTTTACCGTATTTTTTAACGGCTTGGCCGGATACTTTTTCTCCAAGCTGAAGCCCAAGGGGAGCGCGTTCTTTTTTCTGCTCATTCTATGGACGGTACTGTTGCCTAATACGGTCGGCATCGTGCCGCTGTTCGGCAATATCGTCGATTTTCCGCTGCTGCATATTAATTTTACGAACACCTATTGGCCTTTATGGTTTTTGGCGGCCGTTAACCCCGTTGCGATCCTTATTTTCAAAAACTTTTTCGATACGATTCCGGCTTCGCTGGTCGAGGCGGCGCGCATCGACGGCTCGTCCAAGCTAGGTATTTTCGTGCGTATCGTTCTTCCTTTAAGCATACCTGTTCTCATTACGATTACGATTCTAACGATCAACGGGGTATGGAACGACTTTTTCTGGCCTTACATGATTCTCAAAGATCAATCGAAGTGGACGGTCATCGTAGCTATTTTTAACCTGAAATCGACGTTGCCCGCGGATATCCAGTTCATTGGGTTGACCTACGCGATCGTTCCGCCCGTCCTTCTGTTCTTGATCTTCCAACGCTATATCATGCAAGGTTATTCGATCGCCGGGGGCGTTAAAGGATAGGGAAGAGCGCAGTATAACAAACCGTTTCGTAGAGTTGTACCCTACTGAACTCGACAATTTGTATGTTAGCATTTAGAGGCCGGCAGTAAGAAAGCGCTTCACAACAAATCTCATTCCATAAAAAAGGCTGGGGAAAATACGAATGGCTTCGAACAAAAGAAAGAATTGGCAGTTTACATGGGTCGTTATTTGCGTGTTTGCATTGGTCATCGCGGGATGCAGCAATAACAAAGGGAACAACGAAAGCAGCAAGCAACCGTCCGCAAGCAGCCAGAACAGCCAGGGCAGCGAAAGCAGTCCGACGGGCGAAGCTTCGCCGGAATCGAAACCCGTCACGATCAAGATCAGCAACTGGCCGAAGCCAAACGATGAAGCGCAAGTCAAAGTGTATGACGCGCTCGCGGCCTCGATGAAAGAAAAATATCCGTACATCAACATCGTGAAGGACGAGTGGGGCTACGATGTGAGCTCTTTCCTGCCGAAAGCGGCGAGCGGCGAACTTCCGACCGTGTACGAAACGTTTTTCACCGAAGCGGATAAAATCATCAAAGCGAATTATGCCGCGGATATCACGGATATCATGACCAAAACCGCGATCGACAAAGCCCTTAATCCGGAGTTGTTGAAGCTGGTTCAAAAAGACGGCAAGTACTATGGCATTCCCAAGGACGGCTATGTGATGGGAATGATGTACAACGTCAATTTATTCAAGCAAGCAGGCCTTGTCGACGATAAGGGGATCCCGAAATTCCCGAAAACGTACGAAGAGCTCGCGCAAACCGCGCAAGTCATCAAAGAAAAAACAGGCAAGCCAGGCTTCTTCTTCCCGACGAAAAACAATCAGGGCGGATGGATGTTCATGAATATCGCATGGGCATACGGCGCAGAATTCGAAGCCCAGGAAGACGGCAAGTGGAAAGCCGTATTTAATACGCCGGAAGCCGCTGCCGCCCTTCAATACGTGAAAGATCTTAAATGGAAATACAACGTTCTTCCGGCTAACAACTTGGTAGACGTCGGAACCGATTTGTTCCAAATGTTCGGAACGGACCAAGTGGGCATGAGCTTCGGAATATCCGATTGGGCGAACGCGATGGTTCAAAATCTTAAAATGTCCAAAGACAACCTGGCCATGTCCGCGCTGCCTGCCGGACCGAAAGGGAACGTCACGCTTCTGGGAGGCGGATTGTACATGTTCGCACCGGATTCGACTTCGGAGCAATTGGATGCCGCGTTCAAATGGCTGGAAGTCAAAGGCTTCTCGTCGCAGACGACCAAAGAAGCGCTCGACGGGCTTGAAACGTCTTCCAAGACGGCCAACGAGCAAGGCTTGATCGTCGGACCGCACGGTTTGCGGGTGTGGGTGAACGAAGATCGGATCAATGCGGAACAGAAGATTCTTGATCAATACACCAACGTCAACATGGCGATGTTCGACGATTACATGAAGAACGGTTCGAAGGGACTGCGTCCGGAAGTGCCGGTCAACGCTCAAGAGCTGTACAAAACGCTGGACGTCGTTATTCAGGCGGTATTGACGAACAAAAACGCCGATCCGGCCAAATTGCTCGAAAAAGCGGCTTCCGATTTCCAAAAAGATTATTTGGACAAAGTTCAATAAACAGCGGGAAATCGCGAAATGAATCGCTAGCAACGAAACCCCGAGGCGAATCGCCTTGGGGTTTCACCATTATTCGGAAGGATCGCGCGCATGTCATTTGAATGGAGCCGATGGTTATGAAAAGGGATGACCGGAAAATGGCGAAAACGATTCTCGGAAAAGGAAAGTCGTATGCGATCCTTGGTTTATTGGCGGCGCTAACGGTCGGTTTTATCTTGATCGGACCTATCCATAAGACATCGGACAAGAATCATAGCCCCTATCCGATTTCCTTGAACGGAAGCGAAGTGTCGGAGGACGAATTCGGCATGTATCTCGATTTCAATAAGGCGCTAGTTGTGAATGATTTCAAGCAAACCTATGACGCCGACTATTCCGAGCAATTCTGGACTACCCCATACTCCGGTGAAATTCCTCAACGGAAGCTCATCGATTATGCCAAAGCGCAATTGATGAAAACGAGGGTCGTACAACTGTTGGCGCAGAAGAGCGGCGTGATCAAGGAGATCGGTTACCGTTCGTTTCTAGAAAAAATGGAAGCGGAGAATGCCAGACGAAGCAAAGCAGCAGCCAACAATGAGATCGTGTATGGCCCTACTTCTTTCGAAGTCCTGGCTTATTATAGCTACTATATGAGCAACTTGGAAAATGCGACGATCGATGCGATGTTGAAAAACGGTACGATATCCATATCGGAAGAGCAAGCGAAACGGGACTACGAAACGAACAAGCAGTCGAAGTACGCCAAGCAAGGTCGTATAAAGCTGGAATGGGCGACACTCGCTTACGGCCCGGGAACGTCGACCAAAGATAAAAACGATGCGCTGGATAGGATGAAGCAGTTGAATAAAGCCGTTGCCAATGGAGCCAGTCTCGTAGAGACGGCTTCCGGGCTTGGCGTCGACGTTATCGACGCTAACTTAACCGATACTTCGCGTCGTACGGCCGCATTGGAAAATCCGTTGCTGCTTCGGAGGGCGGAACGGTTGAAGGAGGGGGAGACGAGCGAAGTTTTCGAAGAAAACGAGGCGTTCCATATCATCCGTTGCGTGTCCGCAAGCGGCATGGTAATCCTGCCGTTCGATCAAGTGAAAGATTCGATCGCCCGCCAATTGGCGAAGGAGAAATTCGACGACAT
Source organism: Cohnella soli (assembly GCF_042655525.1). Taxonomy (NCBI): domain Bacteria; kingdom Bacillati; phylum Bacillota; class Bacilli; order Caryophanales; family Paenibacillaceae; genus Cohnella; species Cohnella soli. Next base: position 548,111 of record NZ_JBHSMI010000025.1, on the reverse strand, counting down.
CGTCCAGGGGGAAATGGAAGATTCAACAATCCAATGGAGTAACCGGATTGAAATGAAGCTCTGGAAAAAGTGGATGGAAATGAATTTCATTAAATAATCGTCAATTTGTGTTTTTTATTATCCAAGGGGGAGAAAACGAAAATGAAAATGATAAGAAAACTGACAAGTACGGCGATTGCGTTCGCGTTGCTCTGCATGTTGGCCCTTCCATCCGCGAGAGTAGCGGCACATCAAGCGACGACGATCGAAGATGAATTGTCCGATGTCTCAAAAGTGTTCTCGTATACCGCGAATTGGACGATCGACGGCAGCAATCCGCAATTTTTCGGCGGAGATGCAGCTAGAATCGTGAGAACATCCAAGTCGACCGAGAGTGTCGTGTACCATCTGAGCGGAATTCAATCTTTTTCCGTCCAAGCTTTTTATTTCTCGGGATCGACAGGCGTCATCAAGTTTTACGGATCATCGGATGCGACAACTTGGACGGAAATCCCATCCGATTATGCCGATCCTTACGGGACCGGTTCCGGCTGGTACGGAACCGTATATAGCCCTTCGGCTGCGCTGCAAAGCGGCATTGATTACTTAAAAATCGAAATAAGCGGAGACATCGATACGTGGCTTATGCAGATCGGATCGGTATCGATATCCAACGTATCCCTGGCGCCTCAAACGATAAACGATGAGCTAACCGATGTTTCTAAAATCCATTCGCAAACGGCGAATTGGTCAATCGACGGAAGCAATCCAGCCTTTTTCGGCGGAGATGCTTCAAGAATCGTAAGAACGACCGTCTCGGCCGAATTTATCGTTTATCATTTGCATGGCATCAAAAATTTCTCGGCACGGATTCATTCTTTCGCGGGGTCGACTGCCGCGATCAAGTTTTACGGATCATCGGATGGATCGGCATGGACTGAAATTCCGTCCAATCACGATACGCCCGTATCCACCGGGGACGGGGCGTGGACGGGAACGACTTACTCGCCTGCAGGAAATTTGCCGGCAGGAGTCGATTATTTGAAAATCGAAGTCAGCGGCGACCCTGTTCCGTGGGCCGTGCAATTGGGTTCCGTCTCTGTTTCGAATGTCGCGCCGGGAGGCGGGAGCTCCGGAGGCGAAGGGGACTACTTCGTCGATTCCGCTGCCGGCAGCGATAACAATGACGGCAAATCCCAGAGTACCGCTTGGAAAACCTTTGCCAACGTCAACAATACGACGTTCGCGGCCGGCGACCGGATTTTGCTGAGAAAAGGCGGCGTATGGAACGAACGATTGTATCCGAAAGGCAGCGGAACGAGCGACGCTCCGATCACGATCAGCTCTTACGGCAGCGGCGGCAAACCGATTATTAACGGCGGCGGCATGGCTGGAGGAGCGGTATACCTTCGTAACCCTTCGAATTGGATTGTACAAAATTTGGAAGTGACCAATTTCACGGCTGAGCGAGGAAACATATACCGGGAAGGCATCATGGTCGAGAATGCGAATGGCGGTACGTTAAGCAACATTCAAATATTGGACAATTACGTGCATGACGTTTCGAGCAGCTTTAGATATCCGACAGGATCGGGAGCGGAAGGCGGCCCTCATGCATTCGGTGGAATTTCCGTCTACGTGGGAGGAACAACGGCAGCGGACAAGTTCGATAACGTTCTGATTCAAGGCAATACGGTCGAGCGGATCGGACGAACCGGCATCGTAGTATGGGACCAACGCTGGAATGGAACCGGTTATGCGTCGACTAACGTGAAGATTCGCCAAAATTACGTCAAGCAAGCCGACAGCGACGGCATACTTACTTTCGGCGCCGACGGCGCATTGATCGAGCGCAACGTGGCGGAAGGGGGCGGCAATTATTCCGAACCGGGGGAATTTAACGGTTCGGCAGCCATCTGGCCGACGAGAGGCAAAAATAACGTCGTGCAGTTCAACGAGTCATTTAATACGAACAAACCGGAAGGCGACGGCCAAGGGTTTAATCTGGATATCGACTCTACCGACAGCGTAGTTCAATACAACTATAGCCATGACAATAAGGGCGGTTTCATGCTTTTCGTGGATGCGCGATTGTCTCCCGGCGTTTTTAACGGTTCCTCGAACAGCGTCGTGAGATACAACATCAGCCAGAACGACTTGACCCACACGTTCAATTTCGCGGGCGGCGTTACGCCCGGAACGCAAATCTACAACAATACGATCTATATCGGAACAGGGCAAAACACGAAAATCATCGACCATGAATGGAACGATGCCGGGGATTTGAACGCGGCATATTCGTTCAAGAACAATATCGTTTATAACTTAGGCTCCGGCGGCTACAATATACCGGGCTCGAACGGCGTTTTCGACCGTAACCTGTTTTACGGAAACCATCCTTTGACAGAACCTGCGGATTCGAACAAAATCACTGCCAATCCGTTGTTGGTTTACCAAGGAGGAGGCGGAAAGGGCTGGAATACCGTTGACGGGTACAAATTGAGGGCGGGATCTCCCGCGATCGGAAAGGGAGCTGTCATCCCGGGCAACGGCGGATTCGATTATTATGGCAATACGGTATCCGCATCGGAAGCGCCGAATATCGGGGCATACAATGGTACGGGGCTCGATCCTGCCGAATTGCCGGAACCACCGGTAGACGACTTGAGGCAATATTTCCAAGGTTTGCAGGTGACGCCGATCGTGGACAAAAACGGCGGCAAGTCGTTGCAGGTTCGGTTTGCGAACAGTTCGGATACGAATAACCTGTCCGTCGGCAACATTTCATGGAATGTCGGTACGGGAAATAGCGCCTTGAGCGGAACGAAGACAAATTTATCTCCGATCGGACCGAACGCTCAATCGACATTTGCGATTCCTCTCGTGGGATTGTCCGAAGGCATCCAATATCCGCTGGAGATGACGGTAGAAGTCGCCGGTTTCGAAAAGATCCATTTGAGCCGCAAGATCGACTTCAACCGCATTCTTCATGAATCATCCGGCATCCATCCGAATACGATCGATTTGGCGGACGGGAACAAGGTTTTAACCACGTACAACGGAGATGATGATCTTAGCGGTACTGTGAAGCTGCGCTGGGATTCGAACAATTTCTATCTTACGGCCGATATCAAGGACGATGTATTCTTCCATGAGGCTTCCGGGATTTCCATTTGGCAAAATGACGGTATTCAGTTCAGCGTGGCGCCCGGCGTTCCGGGAGAAAGCCAATCTTGGTACGAGTACGGAATTTCACAGACTCCGAACGGACCGCAGATTTATAGATGGCTAACGATGCAGGGAAAATCCGCCGGAGCGGTAACGAACGGAGCGCTTGCCGTAACGCGCGATGAAGTCTCGAAGATTACTTCATATCGGCTAGCGCTTCCTTGGAGCGAGCTTTATCCGATTCGGCCCGCGGCGGACAGCGTTTTAAGCTTCTCTATGGTCGTTAACGATAACGATGGCTCAGGTCGAAAAGGATACATCGAGTGGGGCTCCGGAATCGGAGCCGCCAAGGATCCCGTCCTCTTCCGCAACGTGCAACTGATGGGTCCGGATGACGAGAATGGGACGCCAATCATTGGAAATAACGGCAGCGGTGAAAGCAGTCCGAATAGCATCGACAAGGGCACCATTCATGCAAAGGGATTAAGCATCGACAATGGAGTTGTGCAAGTTGATATCGGAAGCGAAGAGATCAAGAAAGCGCTCGAAAGCGTACAGGACGGTCAATTGGTTATTAGCGTAGGCCCGGGCGAAAAGAATGTACTAGGGGCAGCCGTTCATCTTCCAGCAGACGGATTTAAGGAAATCGGAAACAAAGCGAAATCGATCGTCGTGAAAGCAAACGGCGCGGTCGTATCTTTTCCTGCAGAGACGCTTGCGGGCAGCATTCCTGCCGATTCCAAACGAATGGATATATCCATCGTACAAGTCGACTCGTCTTTGCTTCCATCGCAGCTTAAAGAAAAATCTCATGGTTATCCCGTTTACGATTTGTCCGTTAAGGTCGATGGAGCCGCGATCCATTCGTTCGGCGGCGGAGCCCCCGTAACCGTCACCATGAAATACGATCTGAAGCCGGGCGAGAACCCGCACCAAATCGTCGTTTATTTTATCGGGGAAGACGGTCGTTTCGAAGTCGTTAAAAACGGGAAATACGAACCTTCGACAGGCGTAATTACGTTTCAACCGAAACATTTCAGCCGATATGGAGCGGCTTATGCGAACGTTCGATTTACGGATTTAAAGAACAATTCGTCAACGATAATCGAAGCATTAGCAGCACGCGAAATAATAAAAGGAACGGGCAAGGGCAAGTTTGAACCGAACCGTCCCATTACCCGGGGAGAGTTCGTTCAGCTTCTTGCGACAGCGCTTGATCTGGCTCCGGGCATCGGAGAGGGCGGATCTTTCGGCGGATCCGAAGCGATCACCCGTGAAGAAATGGCGACAATCGTATTTCGCGCGTGGGGCATCGGATCGAAAAAAACGGCTACAGGCGGCGTAGCGGAACCGTTTAAGGATCAAAGCCAAATTGGATCCTATGCAATGGAGGCGATTGAGGCTTTAAGGAACGCGGGTATAGTCAACGGGTATGCTGACGGCTCCTATAAGCCTAAAGGAATGACGACTCGCGCGGAAGCGGCGGCGATTATTTATCGATTAATGGGAATGTAAACGACAACAAATAATGACCAAGCTGAGAGGTGCGACAAATTGAGCCAACTTTCTTTTATTCCATTCGGCTTTCAATATTACAGGTCTCCGACTCCTTATCGGGATCAGTGGGAACAGGATTTATGCCGCATAGCGGACATGGGCTTCAATTGCGTGAAATACTGGGTGCAGTGGCGCGCAAGCGCGCAGGATGAGAACACGTTCGTGTTCGACGATATTAAGGAACTGTTGGATTTGGCCGACAAATACCGGTTGAAGGTCATCTTGAATGTCATATTCGACATAGCTCCTGCATGGTTTTATAAGAAATATCCGGACTCCAAGATGATAACGGCCGATGGAACCGTGCTTGAGCCGCTGGCTCTCAGTTATCGGCAAATCGGCGGCGCGCCGGGCCCTTGTTATCATCATGAGGCTGCCCAAATCGAGAAGGACCGATTTCTTGCGGCCGCGGTCCAAGCGCTGAAGGATCATCCTTCCTTATGGGTTTGGGATTTATGGAACGAACCGGAGCTGACGACAGGTATTAAGCGTACGCTATCCTTCGAGAATCAGGTTTGCTATTGCGACCATTCTCAGCGGGCTTTCGGGCAATGGTTGGAAAGCAAATATGAGACGATGGAAGCGTTCAACGAAAAATGGCAGCGCAACTACTCGAATTGGTCAGAAGTAGAGCCGCCGAGAGGACAAGCGGTATTCAACGACCTGGTCGATTGGCGTCTGTTCATGTCCGATGCACTGACCGACGATTTGAAGCGCCGGGTCGCCGTCGTGAAAGTTTATGATCCGGTCCATCCCGTCATGGTACATACGGTGCCCGCGCCGATATTCAATCTGATTACGGCGGGGTCAGACGATTTCAAGCTGGCGGAGCCGTGCGATCTGTTCGGCAATAGTCTCGGCTCTTCGGCCTGGTCGGCCGACTTGCTCATATCGGCGGCTAAAGGAAAAAAAATCATTAATACCGAAATTCACGCGCTGCCCGGCCATACGGCGATGAAGCCCAAGAAGCTCGATTTTCGCGAATTGAAGCGGCATATTCTGATTCCGCTTGCGCGCGGAATCACCGGGTTCCTGTTCTGGCAGTACAGGCCGGAGGTGCTCGGGCATGAAGCGCCAGCTTGGGGGAGCACGTATTTGGACGGCAGCGTGACTCCGTGGCTTAAGGACATGGCGGATTTAAACCGAGTCGTTCAAGAGCATCAAGAGATACTGGAGAAAGCCTCGCGACCGTCTGACGGAATAGCGGTGCTTTACAGTTCGGAGAACCAGATCGCCAATTTCTCCGTATACGCGCATTTGGATACGTACAACGATTCAGTGCAAGGGACTCATAAGCTGCTTCATGACCTGAACTATAAAGTCGATTTTATTCACGACGGCGACGTGACGAAACAATCGCTTTCCCAATACCGGTGCTTGTGGATGCCGTATCCGCTATATTTGAACGCGCAAATTTGCGCCGTCATTCGGGAATGGGTCGATGAAGGAGGAATCCTCCTATCGGAATGCTCCTTCGGAGCGCTGATGGCCGAGAACGGAAGCCACAGTTACCGCGTACCGGGATACGGCTTCGATGAAGTGTTCGGCGTTCGCGAGACTTGGATCCATTCCGTGGAACATCTCGATCATAGCTACCATAACGTGACGATCCAATCGAAGAAGACGATTCCTCTTGTTAGCCGGATTGGCTTTAACGAAGATCAAATGCCTGTTGCTGGCAACGGGGCCTATTATAAAACGGATATCGAGCTTCAAGAGGGCACAAAAGTCGTCGCGGATTTCGCGGAGGATCGTTCGCCGTCCATCACCTGTGCGCGCTACGGGAAAGGCAAAGCGGTATGGATCGGCACGCTTCTTGCCGCCGCTTACTGGAATACCGGAGACGAGGGCACGTTGCGGATGACGAGAAGCTTGCTCATGGAAGAACTGGGTCTAAGGCCGTATGTCGAAGTTCAAAGCGGCTCCGTAAGAGCGGATCTGTCCGAATGGGAGCAAGACGGTAAACTTCAGCGCTTGTTGTTCGTCCATAACTGGGGGCAAGAAACGACCGTGGGCGAGGTAAAGCTGCCATCCGCTTGCAAGATGGCCACACCTTGGTTCGAGGACGGAGCCGAAACGGCCGAACGGGATACTACGCGCCCTGAGCGGTTGAGTATCCGTTTGGAAGCCGGGGATATTCAAGTGTATCAACTCATGTAGGCGACAATAACCCGGGATACGCTCGCTTGACGTAGAAGCGATAGTCTCCCGGGTTATTATTTGGATGAAAAAAGCGCAACGTTCAACCATTTCGCAGCTTTCCCCCCTAAACAAAATCGTTGCAAGCGATTACATTGGAGGTGCTAACGAAACCCTGTCAGCATGAGATGGACATTTCAACATCCGAAAGGAGGGACATGGATATCCGGTTTTGATTTGTATTCTACCCTTTAGGAGGTTAGGGAAATGTCGATAGGCATTCCGATGAGAAAAGTTTGGACGACGGCATTGATCGCCGTATTGCTCGCGTCCGGATTACTGCTCCCGAAATCGGACAGCAGGGCTTATGCGGCGAATACGACGTATTACGTAGACTCGGCATCTGGAAGCGACACCGCTAACGGCACAAGCATGGGTACGGCGTGGAAATCATTGACCAAAGTGAACTCGGTAACGTTCCAAGCCGGGGACAAAATTCTATTCAAAAAGGGAGGCAGTTGGAACGGACAGCTGCATCCGCTCGGCTCCGGCAGCTCCGGTAATCCGATCACGATCGATTCCTACGGAACGGGTAACCGTCCGCTCATTAACGGCGGCAGTTTGGCGTCCGGAGCCGCCGTGTACCTTGTGAATCAACAGTATTGGGTCATTCTGAACTTGGAGGTGACGAACAATTCCGGCACGGACAACTCGGGAACGGCAACCGCAGGGGGCATACCCCGCTATGGCATTTACGTCGAATCAAACGGAGGCGGAAAGCTTAACGGTTTTCGAATCGCCAATAACTACGTGCACGAAGTGAACGGTTGTTTCAACTGCGGCGCGGTTGCTCCTCATACGAACGGAGGCATAAGCCTATTTGCCGGCGGGGCGGTCGACGGCTTTAATGACGTGACTGTCGAGAACAATACGGTGGATCATGTCGGACGCAACGGAATCAATATCTGGGATGCCAGCTATCACACGGGAGATCAGACGGTAGCCGTTGCGTCGCAGCTAAGCACGGGCTTGAAGGTTCAGAATAACAGCGTATCGTATACGGACGGAGACGGCATTCTCGTATTCGGCTTCAAGGATTCGGTCATCCAGTACAACGTGTCGAACGGAGCCGGTCAGAAGATGATCGCGGGTTTCAACATGAACGCAAGCGCCGGTATATGGCCTACCCGTTCCATTGGTTCGATCGTACAATATAACGAAGCTTACGGCACTCGGACGACCGATACGGACGGACAAGGCTTCGATGTCGACTTGGTCCACTACGGAGCGATCGTTCAGTACAATTACAGCCATGATAACGAGGGCGGATTTATTCTATTGATGGGACCGTATACGAACACGAGCACGATCCGCTATAACTTAAGCGTAAATGACGCTTATGGCGGCCAAAAAGGGGTTTTCACGTTCTCTTGGGGAGTACCGGAAGGGACGAATATCTACAATAATACGATCTACATCGGCTCCGGTCTCAAAAATCCGATCTATTGCGATGGCTGCGACGCCAATACGCCGGGAACGTGGAGCTTCAAGAACAACGTGATCTATAACATGGGGACGGGCACTTATGGGTACCCGAGCGTAGGAGCTGCTTTCGATTACAATTTGTTCTACGGCAACCATCCTGTCAGCGAGCCGGTCGATGCCCACAAGCTGACTTCGGATCCGTTGTTCGTAAGTCCCGGAAGCAGCTTGCCGGGACTAAGCACGGCCGACGGTTATAAGCTTGCCGCAGGATCGCCCGGAATCGGCAGCGGCCTGTTCATCCCGGGTAATGGCGGGAAGGATTATTTCGGGAACATTCTCTCCAATTCGGCCGCTCCAAGCAGGGGCTTCCATGAAGCCGGTTCCTTCGCCGCTCCCGTTCAATTGACGGATTACGCGAACGATTGGAGCGTCTCGAGTTCTCATTCCGCCAATATGATGTTGGATTCCACTAATCCATCTTCCTTTAACGGGGATGCTTCCCGGTTCAAACGTGGCTCTACGGCGACGGGGTACGTCATTTATCAATTCGCCGACATGAAACAGTTTTCCGCGGATATTTACGAATTTAATATCAACTTGACGAAAGTAAAGTTCTATTCTTCGCAGAACGGCACGACTTGGACGCTAGTCGCTAGCACGAATACGACACCGGCAGCGACTGCCGCCGGCTGGGCGTTTACGCAGTACGCGCCAACGGCATTGCTTCCAACGGGAACGAATTACCTAAAGGCGGAGTTCTCGGATACGACTTCGGCATGGGGAACGCAACTGGGACAGATCGTGATTTCGAAGTAGGAGGAGGACGAGAGAACGAGATTCGAGACGGAGGGGCGACAAAAGGTTGCCCCTTCGTTTTATAGAAGGGAGTACCGTCGATGAAAAGAAATCGGATCAAGGGTCTATTACTGGCAATGGGAATTGTCTTAAATACGGGCTGCGCCGAACATTCGGCACAGGAAAGATCGACGGATAGGGTGAAGGATCAGGAAATCGTCGCTTCCGTAGACGGAGAACCAATTCGGTACGGCGAATTTGCGCTGATGATGATGCGTGAACGAAGCAAGGCCGTTCAGTATTTCTACGATAAATACAAAGCGGAAGACAGTACCCGTTATTGGACTACCCGTTTCGGCAAGGAAATTCCGATAGAGTGGCTTAAATCGGCCGCGCTCGACGAAGCCAGAAGGATCAAAGTTCAGCAGATGATCGCAAGAGACGAAGGCATCGTTCAGCGGATCGATTATTCCGATTTTAGGAACGGCTGGATCGAGGAAAACGAGCGTCGCCGGAAAGCCGCGGACAAGAAGATGATCCTGTACGGCCCCCTGCAATACGATGAAAACACCTATTACGATTACGTGTTCAGCAATATGGTTTTTCAGGTCAAGGAAAAGCAAAGAGAGAGTTCGGGCCTTACGGTCGAAGAAGGGGAAAAGCGGTATGAAAAGCTGGTAGATCGGAGGCTGGGCGCGGTAACGGAGGTTATCGAACGGGATGTTTACGACCGTATCAAAACTCCATAGACAAACAAACGCTTTCGCAGGGTTGTCGGATGTCGTGAGGTTTTGCAAAGCGTTATGATGAGGATTGAAGTGCTAAAACTTTGCCCTACTCCATGGAAAACGAGGAAACGCATGAATACGAATAATCTGATCTTTGCGCCGGGTAACTATGTGCCGATTAGCGAATTTATAAGGCTTGACGGTACTTCGGCGTTCTTCGAATTCCCCATTCGTCGGGACGTTCTAGAAACATTAATCGGTAAGGATGAACCAATAAAAGTAGCTATCTGTTCAAATGAATGTATTGCCTATGCGGAAGTGCTGCGCGTTGATACGAATAAGGGCCTTGTCCGGATCGAGTCGGGGAAAGCCGGTATTTATGCGATCGTCGCGACGGGCCAACGGAATGCTTTCCCGATCGTCACAAACTGGAACGCCGCATTAAACGAAGGTAGAGGCGGTCACCAGTCGGGCGGGACGGATGGAATCGGCATGCTACGATTGAATGAACAATCCGGGAATCGCGAAGTCGAGTTGTCGACGCTTAGGGACAATGATCCGAGTAATCCTTATTATTATCGAACGGAAGCATATGCGTTGTTCGCGGGGGAGGAAGATGGGCAGTTCTTTCCGACGCCTGCATACGAGCGCTATATCGGCGAGACGTACAGCTTGGTCCGCGTGACGGACGAAGCGGCTTTGAAGCTGTCGAATGAAACGCTGAAGCTGACCGGGTATCCGCTTATCGTAAGGCCTACCGATGTTGAACCGGAACAACTGGTAGGGAGGCCGGCTTTCCAACTCATTCATGGATGTATCGCTGGCCGGGGAGAACACCGCAGTATGGTTAGCTATATTGTTCCTCCTTTCTGGACACCGGCGCCCGAGAAGCGTTATCCGGCTTTGTTCAGCGGATTTTACGACCAGAATGAGAACGTGTTTTCTACGGTTGGTCCACCGCTGTTGAATGTGCTCGGGCAAACGCTCCTCGACACGGGGAAAGGCGTAGTCGGAATTATTTGGAACGGAGGAGGATCATTCGGCACGAGAACGATACAAGGATCGGTTTACGATAATTTGGATGATTTGTTTAGAACGGCGATAGAGCGATATGCCGTAGACGGCGAGGCGATCGTAACGGTAGGCGGTTCGCGCGGAGGCATTACGAGCTTGGTTGCGGCGGGTAATCCGAATAGCGCGGTTTACTTGGTCCGTTACGCTATTTGCTACAATGTACCGTTGTCTTTCGGCGAGCCTTTGAAAGAAATGGCGAATCCAACCTGCCCGGTATTTTGGCGCGTAATTTGCGAGGATACAGGCTACAAGGACGCTTGGCAGCCAGGTTGGACAGATCCGGAAGGCCGCTCGGCGGTCGATCTGTTCCTGCTCACGCTGCTCGGAACGAGCGATTCGTCCTTGATCGCAAGCGAGCTTAGCGCCGCTTCGGAACGAATTATCCGCAGCCTGAAAGCAAAAGGGACGCAAGTCTGGCTGACTCACGGAACGCATGATGCTTTCACATCAAGCTGGCTTGCTTACGAATGGGTGGGACGAGCACGCAGGAACGGAGTACAGGTACGGCATGAAATCGGATATCGGTTCGGCCATAATAATTGCACGAACCCGTTCGATAGCGCGAAAACGTGTTTGGAATCGTTATTGACCGGCGAGCCGATAGTTTTGGAGGGAACGCGGCATTATCGAAGGGCAAGCGAAGACCCGGATAAGTGGGAGCTCGCGGAGCGATTCCTTCCACTTCGGCAACCGGTTTTCTTGGAAGGACCGAAAGTCGCGGTTAAGGGATTGCCAATTCTCGTTATTCTGTATGGCGAACCTGGAATGGAGTATCGTTTGACTCTGCTTCCGCTGAGCGGGTCGAAGCCGAAGGTTGATCTGTTGGAAGGAAAGATGGAGTCGCTCGAAGGGTACGATGAAACTTTCTCCTTCGTGAAATCCGTGCAACTTGTACCCGGGGAGCTTGCACCGGGCGAGTACGTCTATGAGTTACAGTTCAGAAGGCCGGGTACAGCATGTTGGGAGAAGGCGGTAATGCATGCGCCTCATCCTGGTTTCGAAGGGCGGGCGACGTTGGAAGTGATCGAAGAAATGCCGAATTTCTCGAGCGACGAGTGGCTCGAGAAGACGATGAAATATGCGATCGGTTGGGGATTAAGCGAAGCTTGATGGTCTTTTGGGATATGACTTTTCATGATTGAGCAAATGAGAAATGGCGGCGTTAGGGGCATCCCTAATGCCGCCATTTCTCACATCCCCCCCTTTTTCTTACATTAGCAATCCCCCTTATTGAGCTAGGACTTACTTTGGGAACAGTTCTCTTTCTTTGCTCGTTTCAAGTTAATGATTTGTTGTTTTTGTTGATTTTGTTTTCTATTTTTTCTCGTTTTTATTCGCTATGCTTGGGATGAAATTCGGGGGGAAGGAGGGCGGTGACGGATTCAGAGAATCTCAAGTAGCCAATTTGAGTGGCAAAGGGGTGACGGTTTTCAGTTCATTCATATTTCTCGGAACAATACTGTAAGCGTTATCAAAATATGGGTTTTAAAAAGGAGCTCCTCCCAATATGAAATTCACTTTCAGAAGGTGTTGCGCTTGCCTGATCGTCTCTATGTTAATGTGCGGTGCGATCTTTTCTTCGTCGGGAGTCTATGCGGCCAATTCTTTTAATGTCAATGCCGTTCTGCAAAGCGATGTCATCACGAACAAATTTAATACGTTGAACAGCTGGTATTACAATAGCGACTGGGGTTCTTTCGCGAGCAGTCAGCCTGACAACTATGTGACAAGCAATTATCCTTTCATCCAATACGTCCGGCTGTTTACGGCAACCGGTGGCTGCTATACGGGGTATGCAGGCTGCAGCAGCGGGAATGACCGCGATCTGTTCGTGAATCCCGCCAACACGGCAACGATGACGGATTATAAGTTCGATAGTCTGAAGGCTTCCATTCAGAACGTTCTCAACAAAGGCTTGAAGCCTTATATCGTGACCGGCAACGTACCCATTAAATATTCCGCAGCCCCTTATATCGGAGCATTTAATGTCAATACCCGACCTCCGACAGACTACTCGACATACTACAATTATATTAAGGCAATGGCCGATGCGCTTGTATCCCAATTCGGCGTCACAGAAATCAAGACGTGGAAATGGGGAGTGCTGTCGGAATTCGAGAATGCGGATTGGTTTTGGGACAGCCCCGGCGCTGCTCCGGACGCGAACGCATCCAAAACGGCTTATTTCAAGTTGTACGATTACACGGTGGCGGCTCTGCAAAGTTCAATCGGCTCCGGAAATTTGACGGTTGGCGCGCACGCAATGGCCGTTACGACGGGCTTGTGGGATCCGCGTGACTTTATCGACCATGTTGCAACCGGAACCAACTACAAAACGGGTGGCATTGGCACGCAAATCAATTTCATCACAGCCTCGTACTACGATAATGCACCCGGCGTCTATACGGCCAACAGTTTGCCGTTTGTCATCAACCGCCTGCGGGACCGTGCCATCGTAGATGGGTTAACGAACCTTCAGGTCGGGGTGGACGAAGGCTGGTTCCTAACGGATACGAGCGGCAAGGATTTGTTCTCCCGATCATCGGGAACGGGCTATCAGGGAGCTTACTTGGCCAAAAAAATCAAGGAAATGGTCGACTACAACATCGACTGGTTTTCCGTCTGGGACCTCAACGCTTATGGCTTATGGGGAGGAGCGAGCGTTCCGACGATCTCCACCAATGTCATCGCGTTGGCGAGCAAAATGGCAGGGGAACGCAGGGCGGGATTGTCCATCGGCGGCAGCGCCTCCGGTTCGGGCAACGTCGTAGACGGATTCGCCAGCTACAGCGACTCGACGAAGAAACTGCACGTCCTCCTATATAACTACAACGCCAATCCGAGCGCCGCGAGCAGCGAGTCTCCGACGATTACCATCAACAACATAGCCGCAGTGACGGGAGGCAGCGTGAATGTCAAATCATGGACGGTCGACGACACCCACGCGAATTTTTGGCCCCAATGGTGGAGCGACAAGGGATCTTCGTTGACGTCGGCCGACTTTGGCGGCTTCTGGTCTCCGCAATCGGTAGAAGTCCCCGCCGCCCTGACGAATTCGTCCGCTCTTGCTTACTGGAACAGTAGGCTGGGAACCTACCAATCGCTAGCCGCCCTCACTTCGTCGGCGACTTCTCCCATGACGGTAAGCGGCAACACTATCACATTGTCGCCTACCTTGAACCATCATGGTGTCATGTTGTATGAGATCACGAATGTAACGAGCATAGGCAATCTTGTAAGCATCACGGACGACATTAACGATTTCTCGAAAATGAACGCGCACAGCTCCGGACTGTTCTTCGACAGCCTGAACGTGGCCGCGCTCGGGGATACGAGAAGAGCAGCGCGAACGACCACGGGTACGACGCCGGAATTCGTGACTTATCTATACAACAATTCAAAAAGCGTTACTTTGACCGGTTTGTTCGATTCCACTACCGAACCGATCAATAACTTCAAGCTTTACGCGTCTTCCACGGGAGCGAGCGGATCCTGGGGGCTCCAGAGCGGTTACACAACGAACGATACGCCAATCAATAGCAACCTATGGACGAAACGCGTTTACAACTGGTCTTCCCTGCCCGCGGGCACGAATTACGTTAAGGTGGAGTTTCCGACGGGCGGTTCGCAGAATTGGAATCCGCAGTTGAGTCAGGTAACGATCCAATACACCCCTTGACCGCAACGTTTAATCCCTTCACAGACAGGAGCAATAAGATGATAAAAAGAAAAGCTGTAAGCGCTATACTCTGTCCGTTTCTTCTGTTAAGCATGGTTCTTGGTCTATTTCCCGGCATTTCGACCGCAGCGGCCGGCGTTCAACTGACGTTCGACCTGAACGCCCAGGGCCAGACGCTGACGAACAAATTTTACGACCTGAGTGCCTGGGACCTGAATGAGCAATGGACGACAAAAGCGGACGGCCAGGATGCCGATTATTTCTCTTCCCGCTATCCATTTATCAAAAGAGTTCAGCTCATGATCGCGACCGGCGGCTGTTATATCGGCTACCCGGGATGCAACACGAACCGGGACTTATTCGCCGACCCTTCGGATAAGACGAAATTGAACGATTATAAGTTCGACTCCCTGATTCAAGCGACGGGCAACATTGTTAAGCAAGGATTGAAACCTTATATCGTAACTGGCAACGTTCCGATCAAGCTCAGCTCGAAGCCGGTACTGGGCCCTTTCCAGGTTAACGTCCGGCCGCCGGCTGATTACGAACAATACTACAACTATATCAAGGCAATGGGCGATGCGCTGGTTGCCAAATTCGGGGAGGAAGAACTAAAAAGCTGGCAATGGGGCGTCGTGCAGGAATACGAAAACCGTGATATGTTCCTAGCCGACGACGAATCTTCCGAGAGTACCCGAATCGCGTATTTCAAGCTTTACGATTATACGGTAGCCGCCCTGCAGGATTCAATAGGCTCGGCTAATCTCACGGTCGGTGCGCACGCGATGGCGGTCTCCCCCGGACTGTGGAGTCAACTTGAGTTCATCGATCATGTCGCGAAAGGGAAAAACTATAAAACGGGAAAGATCGGAACGCAAATCGACTTTCTGACCGGCTCGTATTACGATCAGAAACCGGGAGTCGGCGCTCCGGCCTCCAAATCTCTCGAGCATACGATCAATCTGCTGCGGAGCCGCGCTCTGCAAAACGGGCTGACAGGCTTGAAATTCGGCATCGACGAGGGTCGCATTCTTCAGGGACCCGACGGGAAAGATCTGCTGTCGAGGGTCGTCGGACATAGCTTTCAGGCCGCGGCCGATGCCAGGCTGTTCAAGCAATTGCAGGATTGGAACGTAGATTGGTTCTCCATGTGGGGGATGAATACCGAAGGAGTATGGGGCGGAGCGGATTCGGTAAGCGCCCATATCGCGAATTTGTCCTACAAGATGGTCGGCGGCAAGCAGTTGAATCCCGTCTTGTCCGGCTCTCCGGCCGGTACCGGCAATGAAGTCGGGGGAGTCGGCGGATTCAAAGCCGAGGAGGACAAGCTTCACCTCATGGTATACAACTATAACGCCGATATGAACGCCGAAGCCGGCGAGACGCCTGCGATCACGATCAAGAATATCGCTCCGGCATCCGGGAATACCGTTACGGTCAAGCAATGGACGGTTGACGATACGCACGGCAACTTCTGGCCCGCCTGGTGGTCGGATCAAGCTTCGCGCGGTCTGCAAGACGGCTCGTACAACGTGTGGTCCAAGTATTCCGTTGAAGTGCCGTCCTCTCTGAAGAACGAAGCGGATAGGGAGTATTGGTATTCCAAAGAAGAAGGCTACAAAAAACGGGCCGAGTTAGCGTCCACTACACGCAGTGTTGCCGTAAAAGGCGGCTCTTTGACGCTGTACCCCGACATGGGGCATCATGGCGTCGTCTTCTTCGAGATTACCAACGCCAAAAGTACGGGAACCGCTCAAATCGTAACCGACGATCTTAACGATTGGACCCGCAGCTACGCGCATAGCGACGGCCTGATTTTCGACACGGGCAATGCCGCTCTTCTCGGAGATCCCAGCCGCGTCATGCGGAAAGGTCCGTTTCCCGGTCCGGGCGCGGAATCCGTCACTTATAAGTATGCGAATATGGCCAGCTTATCCGCGACGGCCCTGTTTGCTTCTTCGAGCGAGGCCATCAGCGATTATAAATTTTATGCGTCCGCGGATGGGGAAAAATGGACGGAACAATTCGGATGGAAGAGCCAGGATACGCCGATCAACGACGGCTTGTGGACGAAACGAAAGTACACGCTGGGCTCGCTCCCCGGAGGGACGCAATATGTAAAAATCGAGTTCCCGGCGGAGGCGGCATACTTCTATAGTCCTCAGCTCGCCCAGGTTCAGATCGTCTATGCCAATACTTGCGCGTGCGCCGACAATTCGGTTTATGCCGACGATTTGAATGATTGGTCGGTCGCGCACTCGCATACGGTGGGGCTTGGATTCGATACGTTGAACGGGGAAGCGCTCGGAGACCCTAGCAGGGTCATGAGAACGGACAACGTCAGGAATTCATCGGAATCCATCACCTACCGGTTCGATGGAATGTCCGCGGCTTCCGTGTCCGCCCTGTTCGCTTCCGGCTCGGAACCGATCGCCGATTTCAAGTTTTTCGTTTCGGCGGACGGTTCCAAGTGGACGGAACACGCGAAGAAGAAAACAGCGATCCACGATGCTCCGATCTCCGGGAAGAGCTGGACCCAAAGGCTGTATACGCTTGCCGATCTGCCTTCGGACACCGCCTATTTGAAGATCGAATTTCCGAAAGGCGGGAAAAACAGCTGGAACCCGCAGCTCGGACGCGTCGAAATTCGGGTGAAACCGAAGCCACCGACGGAGCTGAAGGCAGCGACGGCCGGTATGACGAAAATCCGTTTAAGCTGGACGGCTTCTTCCGGCGCCGGCGGATATAACGTCTATCGTGCCGACAGCGCGAACGGCGTTTATAAGAAAGTCAACGATCATGCAGTTTCGACGACAGCGTACGAGGATTCCGGCTTGAGCGCAGGAGGTACCTACTTTTACAAGGTAACCTCGCTCAACAATGTGGGAGAATCCGCTCCTTCGGCTGCGGCCAGCGCGACGACCTCACTCTTCGACGTCGTGACGCTGACGGACGAACTGAACGACTGGTCGATCGCAAGCTCGCATAGCTCCGGGCTGCAATTCGATACCCTGAATGCCGACGTCCTTGGAGATCCGAGCAGAGTCATGAGGAAGGAGACACGGACTGAGCCCGCCGAATCTGTCGTCTACCGGATGAACGGGATGACCGGCGCCTTCGTAAACGGCTTGTTCGCTTCAAGCACGGAACCGATATCGGACTTTATATTCTACGTATCGCCGAACGGCACCGATTGGACGAAGTTATCGAAACAGGCGGCCGTAGAAGACAAGCCGATTACGAGCGTCAACTGGACCGATCGTAAATACGCGCTGAATGATTTGCCTTCGGGAACGAATTATTTGAAGATCGAGTTCCCGGCCGTCGCCGGCGCTTTCTGGAATCCGCAGTTAAGCAGGGTGGAGCTAACGGCGAAGATGGGCGCGACAACGGACAAGAAGTAGACTCCGAGCCGAATCGGTTCCTCGACGGAATATCGCGGTATGACAAGCAAAATGCAGCCTGCCTCCCTAGGGAGGCAGGCTGCATTTGAATTCCATCCGCCCCGGGCCGGAGCAAGCGAACGTCTCACTCCTTCACGGCACCCAGGACCATGCCTTTAACGAAATACTTTTGAAGAAACGGATAAACGAGCAAAATCGGAATCGCCCCGATGAAGATTTGGGAAGCTTTGACCGTGTTGTTGGAGATCAGTTTGACGTCTTCGGGACGGAGGTTGATCTTGCTAAAATCTTCCGTCACGACAATCGTTTGGAGCAGGGTACTGAGCGGCCATTTTCGGGCTTCCGTAATATAGATCATTCCGTCGAACCATGAATTCCAATGCCCCACCATCGTGAAAAGCGAGAGCGTAGCCAAGGCCGGCAAGGAAATAGGCAAGTAGATATGAAGCAGCGTTCTGAAATGCGAGGCTCCGTCTATAAGAGACGCTTCTTCCATTTCTTTCGGTACGGTCTTAAAGAAATTGAGCAGGAGAATCATGTTCCAGGCGGATACAGCTCCCGGCAACACCAGAGCCCAAATCGAATTCATAAGATGCATCTTCTGGACGACGATGTAGGTGGGGATCAGGCCTCCGTTAAACAGCATCGTAAAGACGAAAAACCACGTATACATCGTTCTTCCTTTGAAGCGGGAATGGATTTTGGACAACGGATAGGCCGTCAGGATCGTGACGATCATGCCGATTCCCGTCCCCAGGACGACTCGCTCGACGGAGACCAGGATGGAACGCAAAAAGTTCGAATTGGAAAACGTCTGCTCGTACGCGTCGGTATTAAAGCCGACGGGCCACAAGCCTACCATATTGGCGTTTGCCGGTTCCTTGGCGCTGAACGAGACTGCAAGTATATGAATCAAGGGCAGTATGCAGGCAACGGCTGAGAAAAGCAATAAAGTAATGTTGATGATGTAGAAGACCCTGTAGGCGGGGGCTTTATAATACATATTCATGCTCCTTTTCTTAATAGAGGTTGTTCAAAAAGTCCAATTTTGAAAATCGGACTTTTTGAACACGCATTAGAAGATGCGATAATTGGCGAATTTGAAAGCCATTCGGTAGGCGGTTACGATGAGGAAGAAACTGACCACCGATTTAAACATGCCGACCGCCGTGGCGAAGCTGAACTGTGTTTTGAGCAGACCGGCCCGATAGGCGAAAGTATCGATAATATCCCCTTTGTCATAGACAAGCGCATTGTAGAGATTAAAGATTTGATCGAAGCCCGCATTCAGAATGTTTCCAAGAGACAAAGTACCGAGAACGATGACGATCGGAGTGATCGCGGGAATCGTCACGTTCAGCGTTTGTTTCCAGCGACCCGCTCCGTCCATCTCCGCGGCTTCGTAAAGAGCCGGATTGACGGCGGTTAACGCCGCAAGGAACAGGATGGTGCCGAAGCCGAATTCCTTCCAAATATCGCTAGCGACAACCGTGAAGCGGAACCAATCCCCCTGCATAAGGAAAGGAATCGATTCGATGCCGAACCAGGAGCCGAGCAATTGATTGACGGGGCCATTGTTTCCTAGCAGGTTGATCAGAATGCCGCCTAGTATGACCCAGGACATGAAGTGCGGCAAGTAAACGAGCGTCTGCACGAGCCGTTTGACGAACATATGGCGCAATTCGTTAAGCAATAGGGAGAAGACGAACGGAACGAGCAAGCCGAACGCGATTTTCAATCCGGCGATAACGAAGGTGTTGCGAATGACCTCTAGGCTGTCATCCCGGGCGAACATCAGGCGGAAATTGTCCAGCCCTGCCCAAGGAGAGTGAAAAAAGCCCAGCCAGGGCTTAAAATCCTGAAAGGCGATTACTAGCCCGCCCATAGGATAATAGAGAAAAACGAGAGCCAGAACGATTCCGGGAACGAGCATGGCATGAAGCTGCCAAGACTGCCCGAATGATCGAGACCTTCTTCCTGCGGAAGCGTGCGTTTTTGTATCCAAGTTCAATTCGAATTCCTCCCAAGATCTGCGGTTATGTTTCCGTACATTCATTGTAAAAGGGCGATTTGGATTCAGATATGCGAAAGTTTCAACAAAAAAAGCATTCTCTTAACTTCGATGGGGAATGGTTAATGAATTGTCATTTTTGTTAAATTTGTTTTCTATCCGACCCTTTCATTATTCGTTATGCTTGGGGAGCAAATCCAAATCATGAGGTGGAGGTCAGCAGAAATGAAAGCTATAAAAAAGCAATTTTTACTAGGGATGGTCACGGTTCTCGCCCTCTCGTCTTTAGCTGCTTGTTCCGGCAAATCCGGCAACGAAGCCGTTCGGGAGACGAACCCCGCAGCAAGCTCTTCGAGCGCATCGTCAAATGATAGCGGTTCCGCGGAAGCGAACGGGGAAACGGCTCCATTCAAGAACGGCAAATACGATCCGCCGATTCCGATCAACATAGCGGTCGATGTCGGGGACGATATCCAGTATTTCAACGGAGAAACGGCTGAGAAGAATATATTGTTCGACCAGACCAAAGCCAACCTGGGCCTGGACATCCATGTGCTGTGGACCGCCCCCGGCAAAAACGACGGGTTCAAAACGAAGCTGCTGCTTTCCCTGGCTTCCGGCGAAAAGCTCCCCGACGTGGTCTTTACGGGCGGAGACTCCGAGCTTATGAATCAATTGATAGACTCCGGCAAGTTTATGGCTCTTAACGATTCCATCGACAAATACGCAAGCGAAGACATCAAACGGGTTTACAATGAAAACCCGGATCTGTTCCTGCCTGTTACACGCGACGGAAAAGCGATGGCTCTGCCTATTCCGATCTTCGGACCGAACAGCCCTCCTCTGATGTACGTCCGTCAGGACTGGCTGGATAAGCTGAGTCTGAAAGCGCCGACCAACATGGACGAACTTGAACAGGTAATGGACGCCTTCGTCAATAAGGATCCGGACGGCAACAACAAGAAAGACACGTACGGAGCGGCCGTGCAGTTGAAAAATCCGGGCGGAGATATATTCGCCGACGCGACCGCCTTGTTCGGTGCTTATGGAGCGATTCCAGGAATATGGAGAAAATCGGAAGACGGCCAATCGCTTTCCTACGATTCGGTTCAGCCGGGAATGAAAACGGCGCTTGGCAAATTCCGTGATTGGCTATCCAAAGGGTATATCTCCAAGGATGCCGCCCAGCAGGACGGAGGGACGGCGACGCAATTGTTCACTTCGGGGAAAGCCGGTATCGTGTTCGGTCCGAACTGGTTCCCGTACTTTCCGCTGCCGGATCTGGAGAAGAACGTTCCGGGAGCCAAGTACAAGGTTTATCCGATTCCAGCCGGTCCGGACGGCAAAGCCGGACGCAGAGCTATGTCCATCTTCGGCGGAGCGCTTCTTATTAACAAGGACTACGCTCATCCCGATGCCGTATTCAAATATGCCCAAGCCATGTACGAGTTGGCCAGAGACGGCCAGGTCTGGGGGCTTACTCGGGATTTCCTCATGAACAACGGATACCAAGCGCAAGGAAGCTATTTCCAAGTATCGAAATACGGTTTCCTTCCGAATTACTTCGTCGATCCGTGGTACCAAATCGACGGGTATCTGGATTATATGAAAGAAGGCAAGCCGGGCCGCTCTCCAAGCGAACAGGAAGGGTTCGATACGTGCCAAAAAAATCCGTTGTGCATTAACGGACAGATCGAATCGATGAGCACGTGGAGGGCGCAGAAAGACGCCGACGTCATCAGCGCTTTCGCCGGGCCTACGACGGAAACTCAAAAAACGCAAGGCGATTACCTCTACAAAATGGAATACGAGACGATGATCAAAATCATCTACGGCTCTACGCCGATTGACGGTTTCGACGCTTTCGTCGAGAAGTGGAAATCGAGCGGCGGCGATAAATTGACTCAGGAAGTCAACGATTGGTACACGAAGAACGTTCTGAAGAAATAACAGGCTAATCTGTACGGAAGAGGCGGAATTTCCATCCGCCTCTCTTGTACGTCCCGAAAGGGCTCCGTCATAATGGACATAAAAAACAGATGAGGCGATCGATTGTGATCAAGATGAACAACTTCACCAAGGTGAACATATTGATTCTCATGCTGCTCACTCCCGTTCTCATTATGTATGCGTATTCTTACCGAACAAGCATCCGGGTGCTTCAGCAAAATATTCAGGACTCCCAGATGAGCCGGTTGTCGTTTCTTTTCAACCAGCTTAACGATAACGTCAATCAATTGTCCATGATGGCCAACGTGCTGCTCAAAGACCCGAACGTAAAGGAGTTTCGCGACCTGGATTTGTATGGGGACGAAATCAACTTTCTCAAGACCGTGCAAATCATCAGCCAGAAGTTAAACCTTCAAAGCGTCGCCAATACTTTTTCCAATTCCATCGTCATCTACGCCCCCCGTATCCAAAAGGCGATCGGACAATATTCGCTCGTTTATTACGACCCGAAAGATCTTTACGGACATGCCGATCCGAAATGGCGGTACGATATGGAAACCGGCCAATTCATCTTATATGCGTTCGATCCCATCAACGAAAACAATCTTGCCGCGAATGCCAGATTAATCGCGAAAGTGAGTTTCAAGTCGGACAATATCGTGAAAATGTTGGACAACTATCATTCCGAAGGAACCGGGGAAACGTTCTTGTTTCGCCCGGGAGCTCGGACAATCGTCAAATCCAGCGATAATCCCGCCTTCATCGATCAAATCGCCGATAAAATCGGGCAGTGGAAGTTAGGGGAGCAAGGAAACGCAACGGTCGATATAGAGGGCTCCTCTTATTTGATCAATTACCTGAAATCCAATGAGCTGGGCTGGTATTTGGTCGACTATGTGCCGCTGCAGGATATCCTGTCCCCGATCACCGCCAACCGCAAGTTTTTCTATTTATTTTTGGGCGTGATGCTGTTTGTCAGCCTGATGATTTCCTATATCTTATATCAGAACATCCGGATCCCGATCAAAGATTTGATTCGCAGCGTGCAGCAGCTCAAAAAAGGCAACTATTCGACCCGAATCCGGGTAAAGTCGGACAATGAGTTTACATTCCTGATCCTAAAGTTTAACGAAATGGCGGGCGAAATCGAGAATCTGATCGGCAAGGTGTATGCGGAAGAAATCCGTTCCCGCGAAGCGACCTTAAAACAGCTGCAATCCCAAATCAACCCCCACTTCCTATACAACTGCCTGGCCTTCGTGAAAAGCATGGCCGTTCTGGAAGAGAAAGAGTCTATCGTCGCGATGGCCGTTAACTTAAGTAAATATTATCGCTACACGACGAGAAACGAACGGCAGCTCGTAACCGTGCGGGAAGAGATGGAGCTTGTCCGCCATTATTTGGCTATCCAGAACCTTCAAATGAAGCGATTGTCTTGCCGAATCGAAATCCCTGAATCCATGCTCGATCTTCCGATACCGCGATTGTTGATCCAGCCGGTCGTGGAGAACGCGATCATCCATGGTATCGAGCCGCATCCCGATGCCGGACGTATCGTTATCCGCGGCGAGCAGGATAATGGCGAAAATCGCATTACGGTAGAAGACGATGGGCCGGGAATGAGCGACGATGAGAGACTAGCGCTCTCGAAAAAGCTCAATCTCCCGCTCACGGACGAGATTGGGTGCGGTCTGTGGAACGTTCATCAACGGTTGAAATATCAGTTCGATCCGGAATCCGGACTTCAGTTCGAAGCGACTCAACCCTCGGGACTAAAAGTTATTCTTCATTGGAAATAAGCGGGAAGGGGGGCAGATTCATGTTTCGAATTCTGATCGTGGACGATCACGAACATCTGGTGGCGAGCTTGGTAAAGTCGATTCCTTGGGACGAGCTTGAATTCGATCAGGTCCATCAGGCTTATTCCGGCGCGGAAGCCTTGGATTTTCTTAACACGTACCCTATCGATATCGTTATTACGGATATCCGTATGCCGGGGATGTCGGGGATTGAGCTGCTTCAGCGGATTCGGCAAAAGTGGAAAAGAATCAAATGCGTCCTGTTCAGCGGATACGCCGATTTCGAATATGCCCAGCAAGCGATTCAATACCATACCGACGACTACATTCTCAAGCCGGCGGACGACGAAGAGATCGTCGCGTGTTTGAGGAGATTGACGGAAGCGATCCGTATGGAATGGGAGGAAATCAGTTCGAATCAACGGACACTCTATACGCTGAGAGAAAATTTCCCGAAGTTGAGGGACGGCTTGCTGAACGAATTGCTGCAAGGCCGGTCCTTCTCCGAGCAAGCTTTGTCCCAGCAGCTCGGCGCTTTCGAAATCCCTTTCGCCGCAGGGGACGAGGTCACTCTGATGCTCGTCCGCATGGATGATTCGTTCTATTCTTACAATGATCGGGACTTTCATCTGCGAGAATACGCAATCGTCAATATGGCGGAAGAGATATTCCGGGACGAATTCGTGTTGTGGACGTGCAAGGACCCCCACGACTATCTCCTCTTTCTGATTAAGAGGAAGCGGAGCGAAACGAGCGCTACCGATAGGCCACACCGGTTAGAGCGCGAAGCGAGCGAGCTTCAGAACAGCGTTCAGACCTTTCTGCACGGTAAGGTTTCTATTCTGCTCAGCGCTAAGGGAACGTTTCCGGACGCAGTTCCGCAACTGTATCAGTCTTCGCTCCGCGTCGTCCGCCAACGTTTCGGCAAGCAGGACGAGTTCTTGATCTCCACGGATTCTTTCGACGACAATCCGCAGGTTGACGCTTCCGCCGGCCTTTACGATTCGCCGACACTGATCCAGCTTCTGGAAGCAGGACGCTGGGAGGCAATCGACGTCAAGCTTCGGACCGTGTTCGAGGAGATGACCAAGCTGGATCGGCAAACCCATCAGGAGCACCTCATGGAAGTGTGCATGACGGTCAGCGGCGCGCTGATCTATATTTCGCACAAAAACGGAAAGCCTCTGGAATCCGTCATCGGCGAAGACTGGGTCTTTCTTTTCCAACCGAATCCGTTTCGCAATGTCGATCAATTGCAGCAATGGGTATGGCGGGTGCTGGGAAAGATGCAGGCCGATATGCAAAGCGAGCAGAACGAGACGGTGGCCTATCTCGTCCGCCGGGCTCAGCAGTACGTCGAGGATCATTTGTCGGGAGATACTTCGCTGCAGACCGTCGCCGATCATGTACGCGTTCATCCGGTCTATCTCTCTCGCGTCTACAAATCCGAGACCGGAGAAGGTCTCAGCGGTTATATTTTACGCTTGAAGATGGAAAAGGCGGAAAAAATGCTTTTGGACGGTAGCCAAAAGATCCATGAAATCGCCGAACAGTTGGGGTATGCCAATCCGCCCTATTTCATCAAAGTGTTTAAGAAGCATTCCGGGCTGACACCCAGGGAGTTCCGCGATCAGGCCGGGCGCTAAGCGCCGCTGAACCGATGGACGAGCTTCAAATGATAGGGCTAAAACTCTGAAACGTGAAAAGGTAGGCGAACGATGAGTAACAATACGATAAAGGACACCGGTACGGCAAGTACCGATTACCAAGTCCGGGTTAACGGCCATCCGGTGCATGTGTATCGGACGTCCGTCCATTTCGAGGACGACCGCTTGGAGAAAGAACGCTGCGAGCCGGAGATGGCTTCCTTCTGCTATTTTCCCATGACCGAAGATCAGGCCGTTGTGGAAGTCGAAGTGTTGTTCGGCGCCCCGGACGACGTGAGTATACGACCTCTAAGCCGTGCTATTCGATGGGATATCCGGGAGCGCACGATCCGGTTCGTGCTCGATTCGCCCGTAAAGCTGTCCGTCGAGATCGGTCGGCTTATTCATCGCAATTTGATGATATTCGCGGAACAGCCGGAGCGGGAGCCGATATCGGCTCCCGCCGCATCCGGGGCGGAAAACCTTATCTATTTCGGACCCGGGGTGCATACGATCGCCGGCGAGTACGGTATTTTGGAACTGAAGAGCCGACAGACGCTCTATCTTGCCGCAGGCGCCGTATTAAGAGGAAGGATTTTCGCGGAAGACGCGCACGACATTGTGATTCGGGGAGCCGGCATTCTCGAAGGCACTTGTCTGAAGGGCCGCTGGCCCGACTATCTGCAATCGCATTTCGGGGAGGAGCGGGGTACTGAACGGCCAGCGTTTGTCGAGCTTCGCAATTGCGTGAACGTAACCATCAGAGGGATCAAACTGATCGATTCACCGTCCTGGACCGTCTATCTGTCGGGTTGCGAACAGGTGCTTATCGAGGATATCAAGCTGATCGGGTACGTGCCGAACAGCGACGGCATTAATCCCGTGGATTCGCGCGACGTAACCATCCGGGACGTATTCATCCGCACGGGCGACGACTGTGTCGCCGTCAAGGCGAATGCGGGCCGGGCGAATACGGTCGTCGAACGAATTACGGTGAGCGATTCCGTCTTCTGGGCGGATCGAGCGAGCGCGATCGAAATCGGACACGAAACGACGGCAGCCGCGATTCAAGACGTCATTTTCGAAAATCTGGATATCCTTCATCAGGATATGGAGATTACGGGATATCATGCGATCGACATCGCCAACTGCGATCAAGCGGCTGTTCGACGAATTACGTATCGCGACATACGCGTCGAGAGGGCGCGCCGCTTGATCGGGGTGCGGGTGAACGGCGGCATTTTCGCCAAGTCGCCGGAACGCGGTCATTGCGCGGATATCGTATTCGACAATATCGTCTGTGGCGAAGAGGCGCCGTTCGATATCCACCTTTACGGTTACGACGAAGAACATCAGGTCGAGGGAATCGTTATTCGGAATTTGAAGCATAGCGGCGATCCGGAGCGCAAGCCTCAGCTTTACGCGAATCCGTTCGTCAGAAATGTCGTTGTCGATCATAAGGGCCATATTCGGCATGCGGACAGGCTGTATCCCGATGACATTCGGACGTTGCAGCCTGGACTCGCACAGCGTGAGCTTGAGGTTGGCGGCATCCGGTTTGAATGTCCCTCTATCCTGCCGTCCGAACCGGTTGCCGGCATTCCCTTCGAGGCGGGCATCCTGCATGACAGGTTCGATATCGGTGCGGGTGTGAATGCGGAGACGATCTTCTTCCTGCATACCGTCGCGGGGTTGTATGCGCGTATCGGAGTCGTTCTTGCGGCATACATCGTGGAGTACGAATCCGGCGAAGACGCGATTGTCCCTGTCGTCTCCCGTCTTGACGCGGACGACTGGAAGCTGTGGTCGATGGCGGGGTGGCAGGCCGTTCGCGATGGCGTTCGCTTGTATGTCCAGGCCTGGCGCAATCCGGAGCCGGGGCGGCGAATACGGGCGATTCGCCTGGAACGGAGCGAAGCGGGCAAACATTTAATCTGGCTGGGGGTGTCCTATGGAATCTAATGCAAGTACGATATGGCAGCATAGAAAACCAATGAAGCATACGAGCAGAGCTGTGGCTGCGGGTGCGATTACGCTTGGTTTTATCGGAGGCTCGATTACCGATCCGCGGTCTCGCCACAATTGGCCTGAGGCGGTCATCGCCTGGTTCGTCGAGCGGTATCCGGGACTGCGCGTGTTCGTGGAAAATGCCGCCATCGGCGCAACGGGAAGCGAACTGGCTGTATTCCGCGCCAAGCGGGATTTAATCGATCGCGGCTGCGATCTCGTCTTTGTCGATTATGCGGTCAATGACGGAGAAGAGCCTGCGGAGAAGCGGATGCGCACCCGGGAAGGACTGCTGCGTAAGCTGCTGGATGGCGATCGACGCGATGTCGTGCTCGTCTATACGTTCAGCCAGGCGTTCTACAAAGAAATGATGGGAGGCGAGGCGCCGGCGACGATCAGGGAGTTCGAACAGTTAGCGGATCATTACGGGCTTGGCTCGGTATGGATGAGTCTGTATGCGCTGGAAGAAGTGAAGAAAGGCCGGATGCGCTGGGAAGAATGGCTGCCCGACGGCCTTCATCCGACCGAACGCGGCAGTCTGAGCTATGCGCAAAGCGTGATCGCCTTCCTCGAGCGCGAGCTTCGGGCGAGCATAGCGCCGAGCGAACTCTCGTCGATCGAGCTGCCGGAGCCATTGAATGCGGCCCATTGGGCGGGCGCCTACGACCTCCCATTTGCAGCGGTGCGGCTCGAAGGGCCGTGGACGATTCGCCGCGGTGCGCATTTGACCTGGATCGACCGCATGTTGGAAAGCGCTGCCGTCGGGGCGAAACTGAGTTTTGATTTTCAAGGCCGCGGCTTGTCGCTCGGTTTCGACTTCGGACGCACATCGGCGGAATTCCGCTACCGGATCGATGACGGGGAATGGACCGTTTCTCAGCGGGATCGCCCCGCCTGGTGCGGCAACGACGGTTGGTATCGGATCTATTCCGTAACGGACGATCTAGTGCCGGGCGAGCATCGTTTCGAGCTTGAAGTCGTTCATGGCGATCGAGCCGAATGCACGGGGACGAATTTTCGCCTGGCGCTTATCGGGATCGTACCTTGAACTCGATTGGCCCGTTCTGTAAAAGAGTTGGTCTTCAAAGAGACCGCCACTCAAAAAGCCGCCGGTTTGCACTTCACACCGGCGGCTTTTTGATGTTCGGGCAGCAAGGTGACCCCAATGAGATCCGTATCCGGCAATACACGGCAAATCTTAGTTTATTTAATAGACAAACAAAGTTGTGGCATGTTATTCTGAGGGCAGGAATGATCGCGCGTACATTAGGCTTGAAGATAAGGGGATTATCGATGATCGGCATAGAAAATGAGTTCATGAATCCGGTGCTGCCGGGTGACCATCCCGATCCTTCGATCGTTCGCGTAGGCTCGGATTATTATATGGTTACTTCTACGTTTCAGTTTTTTCCGGGCGTCCTCGTCCTTCATTCCCGAGACTTGGCGAACTGGAAGCCGATCGGCCACGTCATTACGCGGAAGAGCCAGCTCGACTTGACGGGAATGCCCGATTCGTTCGGCGTATTCGCGCCGGATATTTCGTATTACGACGGGAAGTTCTGGGTTGTCGTGCCTTATTATCACGGCCAACCCCGTTGCACGACGTTGTTGTTTACGGCGGATCGGCCGGAAGGACCATACAGCGAAGCGACCATGCTTAATCATCATTTCATCGACCCTTCGATCTTTAACGATGACGATGGCAAACGGTATTTGGTGTTCGGCGGCGGCTGGGTTCATGAAATGAAACAGGACGGTTCCGCTCTTGTCGGAGAGGCGAGGCAAGTATGGCCTGGTACAGGAGGCGCCGCTCCGGAAGCGCCCCACATCGTAAAACGGAACGGATGGTATTACCTCATGCTTGCAGAAGGCGGAACGTTCTTCGAGCATATGGAAACGCTTGCCCGCAGCCGATCGATCTGGGGACCGTATGAGTCTTGTCCGTACAATCCGGTGTTGATTCAGCGCAATCCCGAACAGCGCATACAACGAACAGGTCACGGTAAACTCGTACAGGA
The DNA here is from genome assembly GCF_042655525.1 of Cohnella soli. Classification (NCBI taxonomy): domain Bacteria; kingdom Bacillati; phylum Bacillota; class Bacilli; order Caryophanales; family Paenibacillaceae; genus Cohnella; species Cohnella soli. Next base: position 518,672 of record NZ_JBHSMI010000025.1, on the reverse strand, counting down.
CGAACAAGGTGACTGGTGGATGTTCCATCTTGGCGGCCGACCTTTACCGCCGGGAGGGTTTTGTCCGCTGGGCAGGGAAACTTTCCTCCAACCGGTTCGCTGGACCGATGACGACTGGTTTATCGTAGGTGACGATGGGAAGCCGGTAGAAATTGTTCATTTGCCTTCAATCGCGGTAGAGAACGAGGGGATGTCCGTTCATACGGACTATTTCAAAGAGGAGGAGCTTTCGCCGCATTGGGAATGGGTACGTCATCCTGTCGATGAGGGCTATAGATTGACGTCGAATGGGCTTCGAATCGACTGCAAGCCGTTTATTCCTTATTCCCTTCAATCTACTTTGATCTTGACGCGCCGATGGCCGGATTTCGGCTTTGAAGCGAGAACATTATTGTCTGCTAGTTTCGCGAGCAGGGGCGAGGAAGCTGGCATGACGCTTTATCGGGATGCGGATGCTTTTTTGTTTTTTAACATTCGGAACGGGCTCGGTCAGACTTCCGGACAATCATTCGATGTCAGCCGACTGCATGAGAATCAGGAGCACGAAGGTCTTTATCTGGAAGTCAGCCAGTACGTCAATGTCTTTAAGAAGACATTGGGAACATGGAGATTGAACCTTCAGCCAGGGGAACAGGTGTGGCTAATTGTTCGTCTGGATCTGAGCACCCAGCTTATTTCGCTTTTGTATTCGATAGATGGGGAAGTCTGCGAAGATACGGGCATTACATTGTCGGCGGAATTCCTTTATCCGGAACGGGCTAACCGGTTCTTATGTTTCACGGCGCCGCGAATCGGCATTTATGCCAAAGGCGTTTACGGGGAGGACGAAGGTTTTGCCACCTTCCATTCCTTCGTTATCGATCATATTCGACAGGGGGAGCAATAAATATGAGCAAAGTGAAAGCCGGCATTATCGGTTGCGGCAATATTAGCAGTACTTACTTAAATAGCGGAAAAGCGTTCGAAAGCTTTGAAATTACGGCATGCGCCGATCTTGATCTCGCCCGGGCGCAGGCAAGGGCAGAGGAATATGGCACTCGCGCTTGTTCCGTTGAACAACTGCTGGCGGATCCAGACATAGCAATCATTATTAATTTGACGATTCCGCTTGCCCATGCCAATGTCTGTTTGCAGGCTCTTGAAGCAGGCAAACATGTCTACGTCGAGAAGCCGCTTGCCGTGACTCGGGAAGACGGCCAGAAGATTCTCGCACTGGCCGAGAGCAAGGGTTTGCTCGTCGGAAGCGCGCCGGACACTTTCCTTGGCGGCGGCATTCAGACGTGCCGCAAGCTGATCGAAGACGGCTTGATCGGCACGCCGGTAGCGGCAATCGCCTTTATGTTGTGCGGCGGTCATGAAAACTGGCATCCCGATCCGGCGTTCTATTACGACGTCGGCGGTGGCCCAATGTTCGATATGGGGCCCTATTACTTGACGGCGCTCGTTTCTTTGCTCGGTCCGATTCGCAGGGTGACAGGCTCTGCACGTGTTACGTTTCCTGAACGGACGATTACGAGTGCGCCGAAGCACGGCCAAAAAATTGAAGTCAAGACGCCTACCCATATCGCGGGCGTACTTGATTTCCACAGCGGTCCGATCGCTACGCTCGTGACCAGCTTCGATGTCATGGCCGGCTCGAACTTGCCGAATATCGAGGTGTACGGCAGTCAAGGCTCGCTGCGAGTTCCGGATCCTAACGGCTTCGGTGGTCCGGTGTATATCCGCAAGCCCGGCGCCGACTGGACCGAAGTTCCATTGACGCACGGGTATTTCGATCAAAGTCGCGGGATAGGCGTAGCTGACATGGCCGAAGCGATTCGCACCGGTCGTCCACACCGCGCGAGCGGGAAACTTGCTTATCACGTGCTCGAAGCGATGCATGGGTTCCATGACGCATCGCTCGAAGGCAAACATTATGAGATGCGCAGCAGTTGCGAAATTCCTGAGCCGCTGCCGACGAATGCGGTGTTATAACAGGAGTAAATACTGGCGCGGAAGCTATTGTCCGCGCCAGTTGTTTTGCCTGAATGCTGAAGGCGTAACGCCGGTCAACTGCTTAAACATACGGGCAAAATGATAGGAAGTTTTGAACCCGCAGCGAATAGCCACTTCGCCCATCGGGAGCCCCGTCTGAATGAGGAGTTCGTTAGCTTTAAGAATACGATACTGCCATAAATATTTGATCGGCGTTATTTTCTCGTAATTGCGAAACAACCGAACCAAATGTTCAGGCGACAGGCTGGCGCTTTCCGCGATGAGATCAAGTGTAAGATCGTCGTGGAAACGATCGGCGATGAATGATTTGGCGAGATCGACGGACGGGTGTTTCCTATTCGGCTGAATTTGCATCGTTTCTGATCGGAAATATTGAATGGCCGCTATTCCGAGGCTTCGAACGACTTCGGAATCGTTCTTATGCCTGGAACGAAGCGATATCATAAGATCTGTCATTCTGTTCAAGTCTTCGGAAATGGGGAGTGTAAGAGGCGAATCATTCGTAGATTCGGACAGCGCATCAGGGTCGACTTTGAAGTGGACGGCAATCCAGCGATGCCAAGTTTCTTGCTGCTTCGCAAAATAGAATTGCTCCACATGACCTGGCTTGAGCAAAACCGCATGACCTGGCTGTACATGATGAGGCACGTCATCGATATATACCGTCATTTGGCCGGTGTGGAGCAATACAAGCTGATAATCCTGCTGAACGCGCGGACCGAAGCGTCCCCCGGGAGGGTAGTTCACGGACCCGCCTTCCGCTGAGAGTACATTGGATAAACGAAAGTAATGATTCATGCGTGCGTACTCCCCTTCTTGCCTGGAATAGCGAATGTTCTATTACTATTATCGATAGAAATATTTTCGTCAAGTTGCGAATGGAGGAGGTGATGTTCAATATCCAATAGGTCTTGTTGCGTGCAGCAGGATCGGTTATAGTGCAGGTATTGCGAAAGCAATCCGGATTGGACGAGTATGGGTCGAAGCCGGAGCTGGCGAATAAAAAGGAGGAAACAAGACATGGCAGGAAACAGAGCGGTAGTGTACAGCAAGCCAGGACTCGTGGAAGTAAGCAATACGCCTTATCCCGATCTCGTGCTGCGAGACGGCCCCGGAGTGAACCCGCTGAATGTCGGGCGCAAATGTAATCACGGCGTCATTCTGAAAGTAGTGACGACGAACATTTGCGGAAGCGATCAGCATATGGTCAGAGGACGGACTACCGCGCCTTCCGGTCTTGTCCTCGGCCATGAAATTACCGGCGAGGTCATTGAAGTCGGCAGCGACGTCGAGTTCATTCGCAAAGGCGATCTCGTGTCCGTACCGTTCAACATCGCCTGCGGCCGATGCCGCAATTGCCGCGAGCGCAACACGAACGTCTGCCTGAACGTCAATCCGGACCGTCCGGGCTCCGCTTATGGTTATGTCGATATGGGCGGTTGGGTCGGAGGTCAGTCGGAATACGTCATGGTGCCGTACGCAGACTTCCAGTTGCTCAAATTCCCGGACAAAGAGAAAGCGATGGAGAAAATTCTCGACCTCACGATGTTGTCCGATATTTTCCCGACGGGTTACCACGGTGCGGTTAGCGCAGGCGTAAAGCCGGGATCGACCGTCTATGTTGCGGGTGCAGGTCCGGTCGGACTCGCTGCGGCGCACTCCGCCCAATTGCTCGGAGCAGCGGTCGTCATCGTAGGCGACTTGAATGCGGAACGGCTTGCCCAGGCGAGAAGCTTCGGCTGCGAGACGGTCAATTTGCGCGAACACCCGAACTTGGCTGAGCAGATCGACCAAATTCTCGGCGTTCCGGAAGTGGACTGCGCGATCGACTGCGTCGGTTTCGAAGCGAGCGGGCACGGGAAAGATCACGGAGAAGCGCCGGCGACGGTGTTGAACTCGATTATGGAAGTGACGCGTGCAGGCGGACGTCTCGGTATTCCAGGATTGTACGTGACCGGAGATCCGGGTGCCGTCGATGAAGAATCCAAAGTCGGCACGCTCAAAATCCGCATCGGACTCGGCTGGGCGAAATCGCATACGTTCGTGACAGGTCAGACGCCGGTCATGCAATATAACCGCGATCTGATGATGGCCATCTTAAGCGGTCGCGCGCAAATCGCGAAAGCGGTTAACGCGACGCTGATCTCGCTGGACGAAGCGCCGAACGCGTATCAGCAGTTCGACCGCGGCGTCTCTCGCAAGTTTGTCATCGATCCTCACGGGCTTGTGCGTAAGTAACTTGACGCTCTGATCCGATCATCCAAACCGCTATTATACATCAGCCTCGATTATCGATCGGGGCTTTTTTTTGTTGAAATTGATCATTTGTGTTAGAATTGGTGAAAAAAGACGAGGTGCGGACATGCTTCCTTTGCAAAGAAAACAGGCGCTCCTGAACTATTTATCGCAACGTGGTGCGGCGACTATGAAAGAATTGAGCGACCATTTCGGCGTGTCGGAGATGACGGTCAGACGCGATTTGCGTACGCTGGAGCTAGAAAACCGCGTGCAGCGCTCGCACGGGGGCGCGGTTTATTCCGGCGACTCGTCAGCGGTCGAAGAGCCGAATGCGGCGGCGAAGCTAGCGAGCAACCCTGATGTGAAAGGCCGGCTGGCCGCGTATGCGGCTGAGAAGTTCGTAAGCGCAGGCGACGTTATTATATTGGAAAATGGAACAACGGTGTCGCGGATGGCCGGAATGCTAGGCCAGTATTCTGAATTGACCTTGCTGACGAACGGACTGGATACGATGAATGTTTTCCGGTCGTTTGTTACCGACAGGAGGGCGGCAATTTGTTGCGGGGGCAACCTGCGCGAAGTGTCGGGCACATTTGTCGGACCGGTGGCCGAGCAATTTTTCGTAAGTTATCACGCAGATACGCTGTTTATATCGGCGCTGGGTTTCACGGCCGGAGAAGGATTTACCGATCCGAACTTGTTGGACACGCAAGTGAAGAAAGCGATGATTCAGGCGGCCAACCAAGTCGTCATGATCCTCGATTCATCCAAAATAGGCAACCGATATTTGACGACTGTAGCGAATTTATCCGACATCGACGTGCTGATCACGGATGCCGGAATCAGGGGTGAGGATCGTTCCTTCATCGAGGACAGCGGCGTGAAATTGCATATTGTGTGAATTTGATCATTTAAAAGTGTTCATATGTGAGAATATATGTTATATTGTGTGAAAAGGAGATGGGAGTTGATCACTGGTGAACAAGTTGTACAATAAATACCCATGTACGCGGATTAAAAACAGGGATACTGAGGCTTGGACCGGTTATAAGGCAATCGGCGCGCGCATTCAAGAGGCGGTTGCCACAACAGGCAATATGAACGCAATCGTAGTCATTGAATGTTATCCCGGCGTCAGGCAAGAAGAAATCGTTGCAGGGCTGGCCGATACGCTTGCTCCTGCAATTGTCATACGTTCGGAGGTTGCGGCGCTGGAGCCTGCCGAAGTCGATCGTCTGGTTGAACGCTACATGACGGACGATCGGGTTTTCGGTTATATGGCACCGTTCAGAATAGATGAACTGTACGATGCGGCCCGAATAGAAGCGTTGCGTCATCAATTGGAAGAAGCGAGAGACGGCATTGCGGTAGTCATCGGGTTCGGTGCTTCGCTGGTTGCGCAGGGTGACATTGTCATCTATGCGGATTTGGCGCGTTGGGAAATTCAACAGCGGTATCGGTCGAGAGAATTCGGCAACTGGCGGACGAACCGGGTGGAAACCGATATTTTGCGGCTATATAAGCGCGGGTTTTTCTTCGAGTGGCGGATGGCGGATCGGTTAAAAAAATCGCTGCTTGGCGGCATAGACTTTTATTTGGATACGAACGTCAAGAATGCGCCGAAGATGGTTACTCGGGAAGCGCTGTTTGCCGGATTTGCCCAAGTCGCCACCCAGCCGTTCCGACTCGTTCCGTATTTCGATCCCGGCGTATGGGGCGGCAAGTGGTTGGAAGCGAACATCGAGCTGCCCGAACGGGAGCATCCCTATGCGTGGGGATTCGATGGAGTTCCGGAAGAGAACAGTCTATATTTCCAATACGGTGATGTCCGAGTCGAGCTTCCCGCGATCAATCTTGTCTTCTTCGAATCGGTCAAGCTGCTTGGAGCTAAAGTATATGCGCGCTTTGGCGCGGAGTTCCCGATTCGATTCGACTTCTTGGATACGATCGGCGGACAGAATCTCAGCTTGCAAGTCCATCCGACCGTCGAATATATTCGCGAGCAATTCGGCATGACTTATACGCAGGACGAAAGTTATTACATTCTCGATGTCGAGCCGGGCGCTGAAGTGTATTTGGGATTGAAGGACGGCATCGAACCGGAAGCCATGCTGGCCGATTTGCGTAAGGCTGAGAAAGGCGGTTTCACATTCCCGGCGGAGAAGTACGTGAACGTCTATCCCGCACAGAAGCACGACCATTTCCTTATCCCGTCGGGCACTGTACATTGTTCCGCAACGGGCTGCATGGTACTGGAAATCAGTGCTACGCCGTACATTTTCACCTTTAAACTGTGGGACTGGGATCGGCTTGGCTTGGACGGCAAACCGCGTCCGGTTCACGTCAAGCATGGAAGCAAAGTGATTCAGTGGGACCGGACAACGGATTGGACGACTAAGCAGTGCGTCAACCGGATCGAAGATTTGGCCGAAGGCGAAGGCTGGAAGGAAGAACGTACGGGATTACATGAGCTTGAGTTCATCGAAACTCGCCGCTACTGGTTCTCGGAGCCGGTGCTGCACGAAGCGAACGGCAGCGTGCATATGCTCAATCTGATTGAAGGCGAGGAAGTCGTCGTCGAAAGCCCGACCGGCGAGTTCGAGCCTTACGTCATCCGTTATGCGGAGACGTTTATCATCCCGGCTTCTGTACAATCGTATAGGCTCCGTCCGAGCGGCCCGTCCGAAGGCAAGAGAGTCGGCGTCATTAAAGCCTACGTAAGAACATAAGGGAGCGGAATAGACGATGGAACGTAATCTAATTCTCGCTTTCGATGTCGGAGGAACGCAAATTAAAGCGGCAGCGGTCGTTAATGGGGAAATAGCCGAAGAGACAATAACCCATTACGACTCGCATGCCGACCGAAGCGCCGAAGAAATCGTCGCGCATTTCGTCGACATCACCGCTGATCTCTACGCGAAAGCGCGAAATGAGAGTCTGTTCATCGGAGGGATCGGGATGGCATTTCCCGGTCCTTTCGACTATGCGCAAGGCGTTAGCTACATTCGGGGACTGAGCAAATTCGAAGCGCTGTACGGTCTCCCCTTCGGACAACGGATGGAGGATGCCGTTCGCGATCACGAGAAACTGGCGACCCGACTTGCTCCATCCTTCGGAATCCGTTTCGAGAACGACGCCGCTTTATTCGGACTCGGTGAAGCCGGTTATGGTGAAGCTCGCGGAGCCAAAAGAGTCGTTTGTTTGACGATCGGAACCGGGCTTGGATCCTGCTTCCTGGAAAATAGCAGACTGATCCAACATCGCTCTGATGTTCCGGAAAACGGCTGGCTGTACAATGTTCCGTATCAAGGCAAAATAGCGGACGATTGGCTTTCCAGACGCGGTATATTGCAATTGGCGATGGACTTGAATCTGGAACCGAAGCGACCCGACGTTCGAGATTATGCGATGGCCGCCCTGTCCGGAGATCGGTCGGCTTTGGAACTGTTCGGCAAGTTCGGCAGTAGGATGGCCGCAATCCTTGTCCCTTCGATTATGGAATTTGCGCCTGATCGCATCGTCATCGGCGGTCAAATCTCCAAGAGCGGAAGTTTGTTCGTTCCGGCATTCAAAGAGGGGTTGGCGATTGCGGACATTGCTGTGGATGTGAGGGTGAGCAAGGACACGCTTGGCAGCACGTTTAAAGGAATCTACGACTACGTTGTGAGACAATGATATTTTCAACGACGCTGAAGCTGCATAAGACGTACCGCGGCGCCGTCCGGAATACGCACTACAGCGGCGGATCGGCAGCTTGGGCATTTGTGGACGGATGAGGGCAAGGACGAGGAAATATGGCGTGATAGAATGAGAATCGTTTCCAGCGCATTCTAGAGTTTGCTGTGAAACGATTCTTATTATCCGTTCTTCAGTAAAAACTCACTTGCTCGCACGTTGATTTTTTCCTATAATAAATCATGTACGATTTTTTATGCGACGGATCGGTGATTGATTTGAAAAAAGGTTTGAATCGTTATGTACTGACAGATGAAATCTATGCCTTGATCAAGGAGCAGATCATTAACCATGACATTGCTCCCGGGGAAAAGATCAATATCGACCAGTTGGGCCGCGAACTCGAAGTGAGCAATATTCCGATTCGGGAGGCTTTGTCCCGGTTAACTTCCGAAGGGCTAGTGAACATGGTCCCTTTTAAAGGGATGTACGCGACCGAGATGTCGTTGCAAGAATTGGACGAAATTTTTGAGATCAGGCTGGACCTGGAAGGATTGGCGATCCGCAAAGCTGCTCCTCGTATTCCGGAAACGTTGCTTGCGAATGTGGCCGAGGAAATGAAGAAATGGTCGGTCAGAAAGCCGGCGGACAGTAACGAGAAGATCGTGCTGATTGCCGAAATGAACGAGAGCCTTCATGGCTTGATTCTGGATTACTGCGACAATACGACCTTAAAAAATCTCATTCTTGTCTATATCGAAAGAATTCAGAGATACTTGTCTTTCATTCGCAAAGACATGGAGCAGAATGTGATCGAAGAAGAATGGGCGGAGCATATGCTCGTTATTGATGCGCTCCAGGCCAAAGATTTCGCGGCTGCGGAGCGGAATTTGCTTCAGCATATCCAGAATTCGCATCGTCGTACGCGTAACTTCTTCATCTAAAAATTTTGAACTAAATCATACATGATTAATGATTTCGAATGGAGGATGCTCAATGAACCTAGTCGGAAAAGTAGCCATCGTCACCGGCGGCGGTTCGGGGATCGGCGAAGCGATCGTACGTTTGTTTGCGGAGCAGGAGGCGAAAGTGGTCATCGCCGATTGGAGCGAGCAGGAGGCGACTCGGCTTGCCGAAGAACTAAGATTAGCTGGTAAAGAGGTAATAGCGGTGAAGACCGATGTCTCGAACGGGCAGGATGTTCAAGCTCTGATCGCAGCCACGATCCAACAGTTCGGACAATTGGATGTACTCGTCAATAACGCCGCTGTCATTTTGCCCAAGTTCCTGGAAGAAATCGAAGAGGAAGAGTTCGATCGCCTCGTTCGCGTTAATCTGAAAAGCGTGTATCTGACGATCAAACATGGGATCGGGCAGCTGCGGAAAACACGCGGTTCGATCGTGAACATGGCTTCTCTGAACGGATTGGTCGGTCAGAAGATGAATCCCGTATATGCCGCGGCCAAAGGCGGCGTGATCGCGATGACGAAATCGCTCGCGCTGGATTATGCGTCCGACGGTGTGCGCGTCAATTGTATTTGCCCAGCGGGAGTGTCTACGCCTCTTCTACAGCAATGGATTCAGCGGCAGGACAATCCGACTGCAACCGTTCAGGTGCTCAATGACATGCACGCGCTTGGCCGTCCGGCATCATCGGAAGAGATCGCGCAAGCGGCGCTGTTCCTGGCGAGTCATCAATCCGGTTTTATTACGGGCGTTGCGCTCCCCGTAGACGGGGGAGCATCGCTCGGCTACTAATATACGATTGGGAGAGGGAACAGATGAAAATTACGAAAGTAGAAAGTTTTGTTTTGCACGTGCCGATTACGCCGCCGATTACGGACGCGATTAACGTCGCGACGCACTGGGGATTGGCCGGCGTTCGAATCTACACGGATGAAGGCTTCATCGGTTATGGCTATACGGGGACATGCGCGCATGGCGACGATATGATCGTGGATACAATCGACAAGTACTATGCGCCTCTGCTCGTCGGCAAAGATCCTTTTATGGTCAGGGAACTGTGGGACGAGATGCGTTTTGGCAAAATGCATTGGATCGGTCGGTCCGGCGTGACGCATATGGCGCTGGCGGCTGTCGATATCGCGCTGTGGGACATTATGGCGAAAGCTTCGAACAAGCCGTTATGGCAATATCTTGGAGGTGCGAAATCCAAGCGGATCAAAGCTTACAACACGAACGGCGGATGGTTGAACTGGACGAAGGAGCGGCTGTTGAAAGATGTGACGGACATCGTCGAGTCGGGGTTCACTGGCGTTAAAATCAAAGTCGGCAAGCCGGACCCGCGCGAAGACTACGACCGGTGCAAAGCGGTGCGAAAGGCGATCGGCGACGACGTGATTTTCATGATCGACGTCAACCAGCAGTGGAATATCAATACCGCGATGACGTGGGGCAAAAAGCTCGAGGAATTCGACTTGTTCTGGCTGGAAGAGCCGCTGAATCCGGACGATATTATGGGACATAAGAAACTTGCGGACGAACTGAACGTGCCGATCGCGCTCGGCGAGCACGTGTACAACAAATACGCTTTCCGCGATTACATTCACCATGGCGCAGTCGAATATTGCCAGGTCGACGTCACCCGTGTTGCCGGTATTACGGAATGGGTGCAAGTCGCGGGTCTTGCCGCATCGTATGACGTGCCGATCTGCCCGCATGTCGGGGATATGGGACAGATCCATCAGCATCTCGTCGCATCGACGCAGAATGCAATCATGCTCGAGTATATTCCGTGGATTCGCCATATTTTCGAGGAACCGGCAACCGTGAAGGACGGACACTACGTGCTGCCTGAAATGCCGGGAGCATCGACGACGATATTGCCGAAATTTTTCGAAGAATACCGGGTGAGGTAATGGCGATGAAGATCGATGCTCATCATCATTTCTGGAACTTGGAGAAGGTCGCCTATCCGTGGATGGATCCGGCCTTCGGGCCGATCTGCCGGAACTTCGAAGCGGAAGAAATGGAACCGTTCGTGCAGAAAGCAGGCATCGACAAAACAGTGCTTGTCCAAGCGGCGAATTCCTATGAAGACACGGCTTCTATGCTGCAGATCGCGGCCGAGAAAACATGGATCGGCGCGGTCGTCGGCTGGGTGCCGCTGAACATTCCGGAAATCGCCGATAAGAAATTAAGCGATTATGCAAGGAACCCTTATTTCAAAGGGGTAAGGCATCTTATTCACGAAGAGAAAGACCCGGACTGGATCATTCGGGACTCCGTCATCGAAGGGCTCAAGGTGCTGGCCTCCTATGGTTTAACTTTTGATCTGGTCGGCGTATTCCCGAACCACCTGAAGCATGTTCCCTACGTGGCCGCGAAGGTGCCGGAATTGAGGATGGTCATCGATCACTTCGCCAAACCGCCGATCAAGGAGAAGGGAATGGGGGCGTGGGCGGAGCAGTTTGCCGAAGCGGCCAGATATCCGAATGTGTATGCCAAGGTGTCCGGCTTAAACACTGCAGCCGATCCTGATTCCTGGACAGCGGACGACTTAAAACCGTACATCGACTACGCGATGAAGCACTACGGCGCCGGAAGGCTGATGTTCGGCAGCGACTGGCCGGTCGCTAATCTCGCAGGGGATTACGCGAAAGTATGGGAACAAACGAATATCGCCATCGCGGACTATTCCGAGCAGGACCGAGACGCGATCTTGGGCGAAACGGCGAGAAGCTTCTACGGGATTCGTTGCTGAGGGGGGATTGAAGACGGCTATTTTGAATACGTCGGATCAAAAGGGTTTTAACCGATCCTTGCCAAGAGCCGCTTGAAACCCGCCAGCCCGGCGAATGATGGGCGTCGATCGAAGAATTGTTCCATGTCGATTAATATTCATAGACTGGTGTTAATTTCGGATGTCTCTCTCGAAACTGCGAGTCTCAAGCTCGCATCTTGGGAGGCATCCTTTTCTATATCGGGCAACGACGCGCAGCGAATCCGTCTTGGAGAAGATTATGCGTTAGTGTGAGATGAATCAGTTTCACGATAATCGATGAAATAGTGTGTCATTTATTCGAATTTTTACATTAAATATTGTGTGCTATATATGTGATTCGTTATATTAATGACATACTAATTAAGGCGGGGATGAAATTGCGGATTGGCATAAGCGGAATGGGGAGAATTGGAAGGCTTTGTGTTCGTAAAGCGTTTTCGGATCATTCGACGGATTATCAATTAACAGCGATCAACTCAACCAGTCCGCCTGCAGTGTTGGCGCACTTGTTGAAATATGATTCCGTTCATGGAACATGGGATGCCGAAGTCGCGGCAGAAGGCAATGATCTTCTGATCAACGGAAAGCGGGTAGCCATAGTAGCGGAAAGATCGCCAGAGTCGATTCCTTGGCAGCAGTTCGGCGTCGAATTGGTGATTGATGCGACGGGTAAATTCAATGATCGGCAGGGAGCACAAAGACATCTACATGCGGGCGTACAAAAAGTGCTGGTCACTGCGCCAGGCAAGCAGATGGATTTGACTGTCGTAATGGGCGTGAACGATGATCGATATGATCCTGACGCGCATCGGCTTCTATCCACCGCTTCGTGCACGACGAATTGCTTATCGCCCGTACTCAAAGTGCTCGATGACGCTTTCGGCGTCCGCCAAGGCTGGATGACAACCATTCATGCATTTACGAACGATCAGAACCATCTCGACAACTCGCATAAAGATCTTCGGCGTGCCCGTTCTTGTACGAGTTCGATTATTCCGACTTCGACTGGCGTCAGCAAGGCGCTTGCTGATGTGCTCCCGCATTTGGCGAAGCACATTCAGGGATGGTCTGTTCGCGTACCGACTCAGGATGTATCGCTGCTTGATTTGCAGGTTGATCTCGAACGATCCGCAATTGCCGATGAGGTACGGGAAGTTTTCCGTCAGGCGGTTGCCGGGAAGATGAAGGAGTACGTGGGGTACAGTGAACTCCCGTTAGTATCTGCCGACTATATCGGCAATGATAAGTCCGCCGTTATCGATGGATTAAGTATTCTGACACGTGGGAATCAGGTCAAATTGTTAGCTTGGTATGACAATGAGTGGGCTTACGCTTCAAGGGTCATGGATTTCACTGCATTGGCAGGCAAAATGGGAAAGCCGGTCTCAACCAAAAGTAGTCAATCTCGTGAAAAGAGATAATGTTTTGATATTATTACGTGTAACCTGTTAGTATCTTTGTGTGAAGAGGAGGGATGTCATATGGAACGGGAACGCAAGACGCCCGAACGTCTGCTGCATGAGCAGTACATGCTGCTGGATACGCCGTTTCGTCTTTTTCGCCATCAGGTCGAATGGGTCGTGTCCGTACATTGGCACGAATTTTTTGAAATCGCGTTGGTGACGTCGGGGGCGGGGACCCATATTTTCAACGGAAAAGCCAAGCCTTTGAAGCGTGGAAGCCTGTTCCTGTTGACGCCGGCCGACTTCCACGAGATTGTCCCGGACGCGGGTCAGACTTTGCACTTGTTTAACGCCATCTTTGTGCAGCGCTACATCCGTTCAGAACTGCTGCAGTGGATCTATCAAGCAGGCGAAGGCATCCAGGTTGAGCTGGAGGAAGATAGGCTGCTGCCGATCGAGCGGGAATTCGAGCGGATGTGGGACGAATCGGAGCAGCCAGTTCAAGGTGGGGAATGGGTCATTGCCGGTGCATTGGAACGGGTGTTGGTGGAGGTCATGCGTAGTCAACGGGCGGGTCGCCTGAGTGTCGGACATGGTGGGAACGCTGCTATCCATCCCGCGATCGTCAAGGCGGTGACGTACATATCCTTCCAATTCCACGAGCCGCTCACTCTGGCATCGACTGCCCGCCATGTCGGCTTGTCCGCCAACTATTTTAGCGAATGCTTTCGCAAGGAAACGGGAGTGTCCTTTCAACGGTTTTTGCAAGATTCGAGATTGCAATTCGCCCATTCCATGCTCGGCGTGACGCAGCTTCCGATTACGGAAATCTGCTACGCCTCCGGATTCGGCAACTTGTCGCATTTTGAGCGCGCGTTCAAGAGTAAGTATGGTCGGACGCCAAGGCAGGCTCGACATAGGGGCGGATTAACGTCGACAGAATGATGACCTGAAGATATGCATACTTTTCCATTGGAGCGTACAAGTAATGCCGACTAGTCTTCGAGATAATGGGGGTGTGGCTTGAATCACATCTATCATCGACAGGAGGCGTCGGTATATGTCTAACCCATCCAATAACCGATTAACGCAAGAAGAAGTGGAATTTTATCGCGAGAACGGGTACTTGCTTCACCATAAGCAAGTGTTCGGTCCGGAGAAGCTGCGGGAACTGAGCGATATTTTCGAGGAACAGTGGGAAATGGTCGGGCGGAAGCTGAACAGAGAGCTGGATACGCCGCATTTCCGGGACGAGCGCTTGCTGAAGTTCCTGCTCTCCGACGAAGTGCTGGACCTGGTTGAGCCGTTGATTGGGCCGAATATCGGCTTATGGTCAAGCCACTTCATCTGTAAGGAGCCGGTCATCGGCAAGCAGACGCCGTGGCACGAAGATTCCGCTTACTGGGACGGACGGTTGACCCGCTTCGACAAGATCGTAACGATCTGGCTGGCCATCGACCGCAGCTGGAAGGAGAACGGTTGCATGCGGGTTATCCCCGGCACGCACCGCGACGGGTTCTCCGAATATGAAGAGGTCGGATTAAAAGACAATATTTTCGAAACGGAAATTAAGAAGGTAGATGATTCCAAAGCAGTGTACTTTGAATTGGAGCGAGGGGAATGCTCGCTGCACGATTCGCGCATTATCCACGGTGCACAGGCGAACCAGAGCCAGTATCGGCGCTGCGGTTATACGATGCGATACTTCGCGACCGACGCGAAGGTGATTCCGGAGAAGAACGAGGGCTTCAAAATATGGCTGGCCAGAGGTAAGGACATCGCCGGCAGTTCGTTCGTCAACGCGTAAAGCGATGTGCCGATTCGAAGGAGGAACAGCCAAGGATGCAGCTTAGGCTGATCTAGGCGTTATGGGTGCTATTATTCAAGCTATCTAGCTACAAGATTGAGTCTGGAATATTCAAAGCGGAGACGCAGGGAACGGTCAATTGAATTGAGATAAATCTTAAGAGCCCTCTTCATCAAACAAAAGGGCTCTTTCACGAATTTAAAAAGGACTCGCTTTACTCGTATCCGAACACCATCGGGCAGTTCGATAATATCGGATCAGGACATCGACAGCCTCATCCGTCCGAAGATAGGTGAGCGCCTCCGCTGCATAGGCTCTGACGTAGCGGTCTTTGCTATGCAGCGCTTGTTCCAAGGAACGGACAACTTGTTTGGCATCGCCATCCTTACCTGTACGAAGCAACGACAGTGCTGCCGTATAGCCGATCTTGTTGCTGATATAGCTTTGATTGCTAATGTACATGTCGTTCGAACTTTGAGCTTCAGATTCGCTGTGAAGAGATTCCTCCAGTATTTTCGTCAAGGCAGGAACGACAAGATCTGATGCATTTCCGATCATCCCCAACGCTTCGATCGCATTTCGGCGAACCCATTCGCTAGTATCCTGCAAGCTTGCGATTAACGAAGGAACCGCTTCATCTGCTGCAGAGCCGATCATTCCCAGCACGAACGCCGCTAGCGCCCTTCGCTTCTCATCTTTATGCTCTAGCAGTTGGAGCAACGCGGGTATTGTCTCCACGCCGGCTCCCTGCAATCCGTATGCAGCACGTTCCGCGACCAAAGTTGTCCCGCTCGCGATATGACAGATTAATTGTTCGACTCCTGCGGGTCCCATATGACCAAGCGCATAGGAGGCGTTCAAGGCCGTCGTTTCTACCGGATCGCTCAGAAGGAGGCCTAATGCGGAAGCGCTGGAAGCGGCGGCCTCTCCGAGCAGTCCCAGTTCGTCCGCGGCCCGGCCGCGAACGTCTGCATCCGCGGCTGTAAGTTGTTGCTGAAGTTGCGCTAATCGAGCCGCGTCGTCCGATGGCGTGCCGGCTTGCCTCGACGTCCGTTCCCCACGAAGCCAGTCCCATACATCCTGCCACAGGTTCAAGTGGAAAGCAGGCGCCCCCTCCGGAACAATCATTTCCTTGTTTTGATGATTCCAGCTCGGATATTTCGGCTCGTGAAGTCTGACGAACTGGAACTTCAGCATATAGCGATCCATATCGGTCACATTCAGCGTTGCTTTATGCCACAAGTCGAAATGGACCAAAACCATCGTTCCCGCCTTGCCCGTCGGCAACAGCGTCTCGCCCCGATCGCCGATAAACTTCTCATAATATTGCGTGCCCGGCATGATGGCGGTAGGTCCCAACTCCTCCGTAATATCGTGCGTGTAATAGAAAATCATTGCCCACCACGGCCGGTGACTGCGCATGGACGACCAATAGCCGTCCTTGTGCCATTGCCCGCCGCCCGGCGTCTGGTTTTTCGGCTGGTTGTAATGGCAGTGCCGATGCGGATGCATGTAATAGTCGGGACCGAGCACACTCGTTAATGCGCCTTTGACGACCGGCGTGTCGAAAAACTGCTGAATGTCCGGTACGCGCGGCAAAATGTTGTTCCCCGGGTTGCCTTCTTCATGAAAAACATGATAAATCTCTTTCATAACGCTCTGATGGAGCTGAAGCGGCAAGTCGTTGCGTAGTACGAAGTAGCCTTTCGTAATGAACTGCATCATTTGTTCATCCGTCAACAAATATTTGCTATCCAGCATAGTTGAACTCTCCTTAAATGGCGTGTTTCATTCAATAACATTGTATCAACCGGCCATTCTGATGTATTTACAGAAGCGTCAACCATTTATACAATCGTCATATTAATTATTCGAATTCCAGGCAGAGGAAGTGGTCCAAAAATGGATTTCGCAGGCTTTCATCCGTATGTGTACTATGCAACCCGGTATCCTTTTTCCAAAGCTCAAGAGAGCCGCAATCGGCATTGCTATGCTTCCTCGCTCTACTTGATTAGCGAAGGTAAAGGCGTTGTTCATACAGTCGGCCGCACGTACGAAGTGCAGCCCGGTTCCCTGGTCTACATGCAGGCTGGACAGCCGCACGATTGGATTGCCGACAGCGTTGACCCGATCGTCCACATCTGCTGTTATTTCGATTGGTCATACGTGGATCGCCATGCGGTTTTCCCCCACCCTAGTACAATCTGCTATGACAAGGCTCAGTTGCAGCCGTCATTGATCGGGCCTGCATTTCCTCACTTCATCCCTGAGCATGTCAAAGTGGAAAAGCCGCGAATATGGATCGATCAGTTCGAGACGTTTTACACCGATAACGAGTATACAAACGAGCGGACGTTCGTCCGCAGTTTAAAAGTTCAAAGTCGTTTTCAGCAGTTTATCGAGTTTTTCCTCGCCTCTGCTCTGAAAGAGGAGCAGATCCCCGATCCTCGCATGTACAAGCTGCTTGAACGATTGGATCAGGACCTGGTGCGAGGCGATCTGCAGCCCTTGGCCGCCTACTATAATGAATTGCACATCAGCCGAGGGTATTTTTTTGATCTGTTCAAACAAGCGACCGGGATACCTCCCGTTCAATATATCAATCAATATCGGATTAACCGGGCGAAGGATGATTTGCGCTTTACGAGCATCAGTGTCACCGAAATCGCAGAAAAGCACGGGTTCTCTTCCGTGCACTACTTCTCAAAGCTATTTCGCCAGCTAAGCGGCAGATCGCCGCGGGAGTTTCGTGAGGAGAGTAAGTGATCTGCGGCTTATGAAGAGAAATATCCAACCTATCTCCCGGCAATGCCGGACATTGGCTGGTGGAAGTTCAACGAAACGATATTTGAAAATTTATTGGTAATTAATATTTAAAAATCACCAGTTTATTCGAATTTTATCGTTTCCTTTCCCGTGGCGCGGGATTATGCTGACTGACACCGGGAACTTCTAAGCAGCTATGCATCTTTCACATAGCGAAAACATAGGAGTTCCCTTTTCTATTTGAAAGGGGGGGGTGTTCATGACAAGATGACCAGCATGTAAAGGTTGGATATTGCAAAATGGAGCAGATGAAGGCTAATGGAAAGGAGAAATCGCAATTCGTCTGGCATTCCAATTGCTTTTCTAATTAAAGGAGGCAATTTCATGTTCAAGAAAACAACCAAAACCTTGCTTGCTGTCCTTGTGATGATGTCCACTTATTTTTCGATGGCGCAATTCGCTTTTGCAACTCCCTATAACCCGAATACGTACTGGTTCATGAATGCGAAGTACGGGGTGTTCGTGCATTATTTGAATCATATTCAGAATGGCGTAGATCAGTTTGGGACGGTCAAGAATACTTTGTTGACCCAAGGCAAGGCGGGCACTTCTTGGGACGAGGTCGTAAATGATTTTAACGTCAATACGTTTGCGGATCAAATGGAGCAAGCAGGGGCAAAGTACGTGATTTTTACCGTGCAGCAGGTTAGTCAATACATGATCGCACCGAACGCGACTTATGACCAATACACGGGTTATCAACCAGGCGAAGCAACGTCGCATCGCGATCTGATCAGCGATTTATACGATGCTTTAAATCCGAAAGACATTAAACTCATGCTGTATTGGACGGGCGACGGACCTCGTTGGGATGAAAAAGCAAGCGCAGGCTTGGGTTACAGCGGCATCAACGATACGTTCGTTAAGCGTTGGAGCAATGTTGCAAAAGAATATAGCTTGCGGTACGGGAATAAAATCGCCGGTTGGTGGGTGGATGGATGTTATTCAGATACCGGTTCAGGTAGCGACTATAATACTGCGCGCTTGCAAACTTTATCCGATGCATTGAAAGCGGGCAACCCGAATGCCATTGTCGCCCTGAATCCGGGGATCACCGATCCTGTCCGAGCATACGGTTCTTCGTTCGAAGATTATACGGCTGGCGAACATGATAGCTTACCTGTATTGCCGACTTCGCGCTTTGTAAACGGCGAACAGTGGCACACGTTAACGCATTTAGGAAAAACGTGGGCGAATACGGATCTGCAGTTCTCGAACTCCCAAATCATCGATTATCTTCAAAATGCATCATCGATTGGTGCGGTCGTCTCTTTGGATGTAGCTCTCTTCAGAGACGGTTCCATCGGTTCTGATTCGTTGTCCCAATTGCAGGCGATTAAGGCGGCGTTGTCATCCGTACATCGCAAGCCCTATAATTTGTCCTTGACGGCCACGGCAACGGCATCAAGCCAATTTAACAGCAATTATGTACCTTCAAAAGCCATCGACAATTCGATTGCGTCTGATTGGGCTTCCTTGGGCGAGTTAAATCCTTGGATCCGAATGGATTGGAGCTCAAGCCAAACGATCAATAAAATCACGTTTAACGATCGGCCGAATGGTACGGATTGGGCGCCTGGTGGAACGCTTACGTTCAGTGACGGAAGCAGTGTGACCGTTACAGGAATCCCGAATGACGGCAGCGCGTATTCTGTAACTTTTCCCGATAAAACGGTCACTTGGGTGAAGTTCCAAGTATCGGGCGGAAGCGGCTCGAATGTTGGACTAGCCGAATTCCAAGCTTACCGGTCAACGAATGTCGCCAGCACTTCGATAACGACAGCCTCGTCATCCTTTGATAGCAGATATACGCCCGATAAGGCGATAGACGGCATTATTAGTCAGCATGGTACGGGCGAGTGGGCCTCCCTGCATGAATTGAACCCTTGGATCAAACTGGATTGGAATACGTCTCAATTGATAAATAAGATTACGTTCTATGATAGGCCGAATACGACTGACTGGACACCTGGCGGAACGCTGACCTTCAGCGACGGAAGCACGCTTGAGGTTACCGGCATCCCGAATGACGGAAGCGCTTATTCCGTAACATTCCCTAATAAGTATGTGTCTTGGGTCAAATTCCAGGTAGCGAACGGAAGCGGTTCCAATGTCGGTTTATCCGAACTCAAAGTATTCAGCGACGGCATCTTGAGCCAACCGGTGACGGGAATCACGCTAAGCGCGAATGCCTTAACGCTCAGCGCAGGCCAAATCTATTCGTTGAAGCCTATCATTCTCCCATTAAGCGCTATAAATCAAGCAGTAAGTTGGAGTTCAAGCAATCCGTCGGTTGCGACCGTCAATTCCAGCGGCGTCGTGACGGCTGTTGCTAACGGTTCGGCAACCATTACCGTCACGACGGCGGATGGCAATAAAACGGATACGAGCGCCATTACCGTTGCCCCCCCACCTTCGCCGGTTCCGGTAACGGGCGTTAGCCTAAGCCCGAGTTCGGCTACGCTGGATATCAATACGGTCATGGACTTAACGCCTACGATTGCACCGAGCAACGCGACCAACCAAAAGGCAACGTGGAGTTCCAACAAACCGAGCGTCGCAACGGTCGTGAACGGCGTCGTCCGGACCTTTGCCGCAGGCAGTGCGTTGATTACAGTGACGACGGCGGATGGGAGCTATACGGCAACGAGCAGTATTACGGTCATTCACAATCTCGTTGGAACCGCAACGGCGACAGCATCTTCAGTGTTTAATAGCAATTATGCGGCCTCCAAAGCCATCGATGGAGTCACCGGCGTTCACGGCAGCGGCGAATGGGCTTCGCTTGGACAGCTGAATCCGTGGCTGCAGCTGGACTGGAGCAGCAGTCAAACGATGAATAAAATCACTTTCTTCGACAGGCCGAATACTACCGACTGGGCACCGGGCGGAACGCTCACGTTCAGCGACGGAAGCTCGTTGACCGTTACAGGCATTCCGAACGATGGCAGCGCTTATTCCGTGACTTTTCCGAACAAGACGGTCACTTGGGTGAGATTCCAGGTGTCCGGCGGAAGCGGGTCAAATGTCGGTTTATCGGAAATGCAAGTGTATGCACCGTAAAGTTATTATGTAACGGAAGACTTCGCAGACTGTTCGTGTTGTTATTTCAGAATAGTATTCGATATTTTTCGATGTTGCGAAAATGACTTTGGTAAGCATGGAGTGCTTGGATTTCGCAATTTATTTTCGAATGGATTGTTAGAAATCAAGTGCTCCATGTTTCTTGGAAAAACGGCAGGCCAAATCGGTCTTGAGCTGAATGCGAGCAGCCAGTTGAGCGTCCAGATTGCGCAAGCGGTTGATAACGGTCCGTTCCAGTCGAAGATATAATAAAGTGTTAGGACTTTAACCCAATCTTGCACTCGGACCGAAAATGGCGTAAAATGAAATCCATCTGAAATTTCAGATTTTAGATGGATTTCACTACGCGCGAAAGGGGGAACTGGATGTTCGATCTTGCGCACACGGAGCTTTCGGAGAAAGTCTATCAATTGCTTAAGAAGATGATTTTGAATCGGGAGTTTGTCGGCGGACAAAGGCTGGATTTGCGAGATTTGGCGCTGAAAATGAACATCAGCCGCACTCCGCTGAACGAAGCGGTGAAAAGGCTCGTTCTTGAAGGATTGATGGAGGTTAAGCCGAGATCCGGCACATTCGTCTCCACGTTAGATGCAACCGCCATCAAGGAAGCGACAGAGATCAGGCGGATGATCGAGACGTGGTGCGTCATTCATCTAACGCCACCACAGGCGGAACAGCTTGCGGTCACGCTTGGCAGCATTCTCGAACAAGCGCAAGCGTCGTTAGCCGCGGATGCGTTCGACTTTCAAAGCTTCCTTGAGCTTGACGTTCGCTTTCACATCGAAATCGTCAGAAGCGGCGGCAATCCCCGCATGCTGGAGCAGTACAAGTCTTTGAACAACTTTTTTCACGCGGCAAGAGTGTTTTTCTTCCAAAATTCCGAGCGTTCCGTCTCCGGACATCAAGAGCATCAAGACTTCGTCGCCTCGATCAAGCGTTATGATCTACAGGAGGCATCACGGAAACTGGAAGAACATATTTTGAAGAGCGAATCGATTATGATCGAGTATTTGCAAAGTAACGGCGGGATGCTTTAACTAGCATCTTTATTTTTGGGACAACTGAAATTTCACATTATAGATTTTAGAACAAAGGAGATTATTCATATGACACAAACTCACCAAATCGCAGGATTCGATTTCGATTTTCTGGAGCAAAATTTGTACTCGGCGGTCATTGCCGACATTCTTGACGATCTTGGCTACCGCAATCAAACGTTCGGAACAGGCATCCGGCTGATCGATCCGAGCTTGAAAATTAGCGGACGCGCATTTACGGCTCAAGCAGCCAAAGTGTTCGAGATTCCGGCGGAACCTTACAAGCTGCAGATGAAAGCGATCGACTCGGTGTCGCCCGGCGAAGTATTCGTCGTCTCTACGGGCGCTCCGGACGAAGCGGCGTTCTGGGGAGAACTGATTGCTACAGCATGCCGGGCACGCGGTGGACGCGGTGCGATCGTGGACGGCTTAAGCCGCGATACGGCGAAAATCATGGAAATGAAATTCCCGCTGGCGACGAGAGGGCAAGTTCCGACGGATTCCAAAGGGCGCATCAACTTAATCGCGTACCAGCAACCGATCGAGATCGACGGCGTCCGTATTCGTCCCGGCGATTATGTGTTCGCGGATATCGACGGCATTGCGGTTATTCCTCAAGAAGTCGAAGAGGAGACGATCCGCAAAGCGATGGAAAAGGTCAGCGGGGAGAACGTCGTCAGAGAAGCGCTTCAGAACGGGATGTTGTGCACGGAAGCTTTCAAAACGTACGGTATTTTGTAAGTTGAGAAGGCCACAAAGGGGGACGGTCATTTGAAGCTCGGACTCGGACTATATCGCGATCGATTAACGAAGGATAATTTCCAATTTGCCAGACAAGCCGGCTGTACGCATATCGTCGCCCATCTGGTCGATTACTATAACGGTATCGAGGGCTTGCCGTCGACCGACAAAAACCGGAATATGGGCGTTGCGAAGCCTAATGACGAAATTTGGTCTTACGAGAGCTTGCGCGCGCTGAAGCAAGCGATGAATGACGAAGGGTTAGTATTCGAAGCGATCGAAAATTTCAGTCCGGCGGATTGGTACGACGTGTTGATGGACGGTCCGAAGAGACCGGAGCAGATGGAGAATCTCAAGCGAATCATCCGCAACGTGGGCAAAGCGGGCATTCCCATCATCGGCTACAATTTCAGCATTGCCGGCGTATGGGGGCATGTGAATCGTCCGGTTGCCCGTGGAGGCGCCGTAACGGCAACATTTAATCTTCAGGAAGGGCCGGAAGAAACACCGATCCCGTATGGCCAGATCTGGAACATGACCTATGATTTTAATCCTCCGGCGGGGTTCATTCCTCCGATCTCGTCCGAAGAACTGTGGGAACGGCTGGAACGTTTTCTGAAGGAGATCGTTCCCGTCGCCGAGGAAGCGGGCGTCAAGCTGGCGGCCCATCCCGACGATCCGCCGATGCCGGCGATTCGCGGATATGGCCGGCTTGTAAATCAACCGCAACTGTACCAGAAGCTGCTCGATATCGTTCCAAGCGCAAGCAACGCACTGGAATTTTGCCTGGGTACGTTGCAGGAAATGACGGACGGCGATATCTACGACACGATCGATCAATATAGCAAACAGAACGCAGTCGGGTATGTGCATTTCCGCAACGTCAAAGGAAAAGTGCCTCATTATCAAGAGGTGTTCGTGGACGAAGGCGACATTGACATGATCCGGGCGCTGCGGGTATTCAAGAAAAACGGGTTCGACGGTGTATTCATTCCAGACCACACGCCGCAAATGACGTGTAAAGCGCCTTGGCATGCGGGGATGGCCTTCGCGCTCGGATACATGAAAGCAGCGCTTGCGATCGTGAATCAGGAATAAGGGGGAGCGGCTTGCATGTTTTCGGACATGGCAGGTAAAGTAGCGGTCATTACCGGCGCTTCGCAAGGAATCGGACGCGGCATCGCGGTACGGTTCGGGCAAGAGCGGATGAAAGTCGTCGTCAATTACAACAGTAGCGAAGAGATGGCCTTGGAGACTGTGCAAGAAGTGCAGGCAGCCGGGGGAGAAGCGATCGCCGTCAAGGGCAACGTCGGCCAGGAAGAGGATGTTATTACACTCATGAAGGCGACGATTGAAGCCTTCGGCCGATTGGATGTGCTGGTCAATAACGCCGGCATCCAGACGACGACGCCCTCCCATGAGCTGACGCTGGACGACTGGCATAAAGTCATGGACGTCAATCTGACGGGCGCATTCGTCGGCTGCCGCGAAGCGATCAAATATATGCTGGCGCACGACATCAAAGGCAGCATCCTGAATATTTCGAGCGTTCATCAGAAAATTCCAAAGCCGTATCACGTGCATTACGCGTCCAGCAAAGGCGGATTGAGGCTGCTGACCGAGACACTGGCATTGGAATACGCGCCGCACGGCATCCGCGTGAATACGATCGCTCCGGGAGCGATCGTAACGGCGATGAACGAACATATTTTGTCCGATCCAAGGCAGAACCAAGACGTGCTGTCGCTTATTCCGATGAATCAGATCGGCGAGCCCAAGCACATTGCTTCCGCCGCGGCATGGCTCGCTTCGGAAGAAGCAGGCTATGTGACGGGCGTAACCCTGTTCGTAGATGGCGGAATGACGTTGTATCCTGTGTATCTTAAAGGGTAAGCGGTTAACAGGGGGATATCAACAATGTTTCAATATCGGCCTCAGCGCAATTACGGATGCAGAATTCATGACCAGATCAGCTATATGGGGATGCGGACGATTGTCCTTGAAAATGATGTAGTACGAATATCCGTATTAGCGGACAAAGGCACGGAAATTTTCGAGTACTTGTACAAGCCGAAAGACCTCGACTTCATGTGGTTGACCGAGAACGGCGTGCAGAATCCGAACGAATATTTGCCGACTTCTCCCGATCCGGTAGCAACGTTCGTCGATTACTATTCCGGCGGCTGGCAGGAGGTGTTCCCTAACGGCGGGCCGACAAGCGCTTATCTCGGAGCCCAGTATGGACAGCATGGCGAAGTCGCCCACATGCCCTGGGATTACGAGATTGTGCGGGATACGGAACAGCTCATTTCCGTACGGTTCAGCGTCAGGACGAAAAAGATGCCTTTCCGGCTGACCAAAATGCTGACGCTGGAAAAGGGGTCCTCTTCTCTCCTGATCGAGGAGCAACTGGACAACTTGAGCGACATTCCGCTGCGGTACATGTGGGGGCAGCACTTGGCGTTCGGCAAGCCGTTCCTTGCACCGGGATGCCGAATCATCGTGCCGGATCACGTGAAAGTGTTGACGGAGGCGTCCGATTCGCCAGTTTCACCGCCGGGTAGAACGAAACGCGGCGTCACATACGACTGGCCGCTCGGCGTCTCGGCAACGGGGGAACAGATCGATCTCTCCTTGCTCCCGGAAAAAGGAACGCTGTCGGAGATGATGTACTTGACTGGCTTTGGCGAGCAGGCATGGTACAAAGTCGAGAACGGCTCTCTCGGCATGGGGATGAACGTGGAGTGGGACGGGGAGGCAATGCCGTATTTGTGGTACTGGCAGGAGTACGGGGCAACCGAAGGTTACCCTTGGTATGGCCGACATTACAATATCGGCCTTGAGCCGTTCTCCAGCTACCCTACGCTTGGGCTGGAAGAAGCGATTCGCAATGGCAGCGCGGGAGCGATAGGTGGCCAAGAGAGTAAAATTTTCAGCTTACGAACAACTCCATACGAGCTGTAAATTTTTGAGATTTAAGATGGTTGAAAAATAGCGGTGCGAGGGCGCCGCTATTTACATTTTTTGATTCCTTGGAAATACACTCTCCTGCTCGCCCAAATTGCCTGTTCATAGTCACATTTTGCAAACGATGAGCTTCGTTACGGAGTTACCTGGTAATGTATTCCCTATTGCATAGGGCGCAAATTTGTTATTGTCATTTCTTCGTGTATTCGATATGATTAGGTTAAGCGCTATACCTATTAAGAATGTTTTGTTCATTTTATGGTATAGCGATTATTTTTGGTCAAAAGATTAAGCGCTTAATCCAAAATGAAAGGGTGATCATGTGTCGACCGTGAGATTAACGATGGCTCAGGCGCTGATCCGATTTTTGAATCAGCAATACATCAGCGTAGATGGCGAGGAAACGCCGTTCATCGCGGGCGTAATGGGCATTTTCGGGCATGGCAACGTAACCGGCATCGGCGAAGCGCTGGAGCGCTCTCCCGGTAATCTCGCCTTTATTCAGGGTAAAAACGAACAAGGCATGGTGCACGCCGCCGTTGCTTACGCGAAACAGAAAAATCGCAAACAAATTTACGCATGCACGACTTCGATCGGTCCGGGGGCGCTCAATATGGTGACGGCCGCGGCGACCGCGACCGTCAACCGTCTGCCGGTGCTGCTGCTTCCCGGCGACAACTTTGCCAGCCGACAACCGGACCCGGTGCTGCAACAGATGGAAGTAGCCGGCGATTATACGATGTCGGCGACGGACGCGTTTAAGCCGGTCAGCAAGTACTGGGATCGCATCGTTCGGCCGGAGCAGTTGATGACCGCGCTGAACCAGGCAATACGCGTGCTGATTGACCCGGCGGAAACCGGAGCAGTGACGCTGGCATTGCCGCAGGATGTACAGGCGGAAGCGTACGACTATCCGGCATCCTTTTTCGAAAAGCGCGTTCACTACATCGATCGCCAGTTGCCGACCGCTTCGTCCAATGATCGCGCAGCGAAGCTGATTACGTCCAAAAAGCGTCCGCTGCTCATCGCGGGCGGAGGCGTATTGTACGCGGATGCGATGGATGAGCTGCGCGCCTTCGCGGAACGATTCCAAATTCCGATCGCCGAAACGCAGGCGGGAAAAGGTTCGATCGCTTGGGACCACCCGCTGAACGTCGGCGCAATCGGCGTTACCGGCTCGCTAGCCGCGAATCGCATCGCGAAGCAGGCGGACCTGATCATCGGAGTCGGTACGCGGTATTCGGATTTCACGACCGCATCCAAATCGGCTTTCCAGCATGGGGACGTGCAATTCGTCAACCTCAACATCAACAAGATGGACGCGGGCAAAATGTCCGGCGTTTCTGTCGCGGCTGACGCAAAGGCGGGACTGCAAGCGCTACTGGCCGCTTTGGAATCCGCCGGGTATGCCAGCCAGAATGAGCCAGGCTATATTGAAGCGCAGAAACGGGAATGGGACGCGGAAGTCGATCGGCTCTATCAGATGGAATTGACGGATGGCTTCTCCCAGACACGGGCGCTCGGCGTCGTGCAGGAAAACCTGCGGCCAAGCGACGTGATCGTCTGCGCGGCGGGCAGCCTGCCGGGCGATTTGCACCGGCTGTGGCGCGTAACCGAGCCGAAGACATACCACATGGAATACGGTTTTTCTTGCATGGGGTACGAGGTTAGCGGAGCGTTCGGCGCCGCGCTGGCCAATCCGGAGCGGGACGTCTACGCCGTCGTCGGAGACGGCAGCTATTTGATGCTTCATTCCGAGCTGGTGACGAGCTTGCAGGAAAACCGCAAATTCACCGTTTTATTGTTCAACAATCACGGCTTCCAATGCATTCACAATTTGCAACGCGGTCAAGGGAGCGACGGCTTCGG
Organism: Cohnella soli; assembly: GCF_042655525.1. Lineage (NCBI taxonomy): Bacteria > Bacillati > Bacillota > Bacilli > Caryophanales > Paenibacillaceae > Cohnella > Cohnella soli. The sequence continues at coordinate 491,285 of NZ_JBHSMI010000025.1, read as the reverse complement.
CAACGAATTCCGCTATCGCGACGCCCAAACCGGGCAATTGAGCGGCGCCTACATGCCGATCGACTTTGCGGCGCATGCGCGCAGCTTGGGCGCGAAAGCGTATAAAGCGACAAACGCGGAGGAGCTGAAAGCGGCCATCGAATCGGCTCGCAACGAATCCGTCACGACGCTGATCGAGATTGCCGTATTACCGGGAACGAATACGGACGGCTACGAGTCTTGGTGGCATGTCGGCGTTCCCGCGGTTTCCGTCAGCGGCAAAGTAACGGCGGCGCACGAAGCGATGAACGGCAAATTGCGGCAAACGCAGCATTTCGATTAAAGGAGGCGAACGTATGATGGAATTCCCGTTTAAATTAGGCGTTCATCCGATCAACTGGGTGGGCGAGGATGTCAAGGAGCATGGCGCGGATACGACATTCGAAACGATCGTTGACGACATTCAATCCTTGGGCTTGACGGGCACGGAGATGGGCCGCAAGTATCCGACCGATCCGGACATTCTGAAGCAGCAGCTTTCGCAGCGCGGCATCCAACTCGTCTCGCAATGGAAATCGGTGCTGTTCTCCGATCCGGCTTATCGAGAGCAGGAACTGGAAGATTACCGCAAGCACGCGCAGTTTCTGAAGCAAATGGGAGCAACCGTCATCAGCACGGCGGAAGTCGGCGGCTCGCTGCATTTCGATCCGAGAAGATCGCCTTTTGAAAAAGAGGTTATTCGTCTGGATGACAAAGGTTGGGAGAGTTTGGCCGAAGGCCTTAATGCAGCAGGCCGCATTGCGCAAGAATATGGCCTCAAGCTGACGTATCACCATCATGGCCGCACGGTCGTCGAATCTCCGGCCGAAATCGACCGTCTGATGGAGTTGACGGATCCTTCGCTCGTCTACTTGCTCTTCGACACCGGTCACGCCTATTACGGCGGCGCCGATCCGCTGGAAGTGCTGCGCAAGCATTACGACCGTATCGGTTATATTCACCTGAAGGATGTTCGCTTAAGCGTGCTGGAAGAAGCGCGCCTCGAGCATGCGGACTTCGTCACTTGCATCCGTAAAGGCGTGTTTACGGTACCGGGCGACGGTGACCTGGATTTTGTTCCGGTCATCAAAGAATTGGTGGCCAGAGGGTATGCGGAATGGGCGATGCTGGAAGGGGAGCAAGACCCCGCGACGCATCCGGCTTACGAGTATGCGTTCAACGCATTACAGCATTTGAAAAGCATTTTGAATGACGTTCAAGAAGGGAAATGAGCAGACGATGGCATACGTGACATTTCCGGCCGACAAGCCGGCGGACTTCGTGGCGATCGGTCGCCTGTGCATCGATTTGAACGCGAACGAAATCAACCGGCCGATGGAAGAAACGGTCAGCTTTACGAAATACGTCGGCGGATCTCCGGCGAACATCTGTATCGGCATGTCGCGGTTTGGCATGAAATGCGATTTTATCGGCAAAGTAGCCGACGACCAGATGGGGCGTTTCATTACAGGGTACTTGCAGCGCAACGGCATCGAGACGAGCCATCTCGCGGTTGACAAGACCGGGGCGGTGACCGGGCTGGCCTTCACCGAAATCAAAAGCCCGACGGATTGCAGCATTCTGATGTACAGAGACAACGTCGCCGATTTGAAGCTTCAGCCTGACGAAGTAAGCGAATCGGCAATCGCCGGCGCCAAGCTGCTGCTCATCTCCGGAACGGCGCTCGCTCAGAGCCCTTCGCGCGAAGCGGTGATGCAGGCACTGAACTACGCGAAAAAACACGGCGTCGTCGTGGCGTTCGACGTGGATTACCGCCCTTATACGTGGAAATCGGCGGAAGAAACGGCGGTTTACTACAACCTGGCGGCGGAAAAATGCGACATCATCATCGGTACGCGCGAGGAGTTCGACATGATGGAGCGGTTCGAAGCCAATCCGGAGAAGGACGACCGGATTACGGCGGCCAAGTGGTTCGATTACGACGCGAAAATCGTCATCATTAAGCACGGCAAGGAAGGCTCCATCGCGTATACGAAGGACGGTTCCAGCCACAGAGCCAGAAGCTTCCCGGCTAAGGTCATCAAAACGTTCGGAGCCGGCGATTCTTATGCGGCGGGATTTCTGTACGGCCTCATGAAGGGCTGGACGATCGAGAAAAGCATGGAGTTCGGCAGCGCGGCCGCCTGTATCGTCATTTCGAGCCACAGCTGCTCGGACGCGATGCCGACCGTAGCGCAAGTCGAAGATTATATCGCTCGCTCCAACCGTGGCGAAATCACGGCCTCGTAATACAGAAGACATGAATGCACAAGCAGAAAGGGATGGCATCAATGGCAGCTAAACAACAGCCGTATGGCGTATTGAAAAATTTGATCGGAGGGCAATGGGTTGAAGCGGTTTCGCAAATAGATGAACCGGTCATGAACCCGGCCACGGAAGAGACGTTGGCGCATGTCCCGATTTCCAATCGCGAAGATGTGGACCGTGCCGTCGCCGCGGCCAAGCAAGCTTTTCCGTTGTGGAGCCAGACACCCGTACCGAAGCGCGCCAGAGTGTTGTTCAAGTTCCAGCAGTTGCTGGTCGACCACTGGGACGAGCTGGCGAAGCTGATTACGGCCGAGAACGGCAAGAGCTATACGGAAGCGCATGGCGAAGTGCTGCGCGGCATCGAATGCGTCGAGTTCGCCGCGGGCGCGCCGACGCTCATGATGGGCAAGCAGCTGCCGGACATCGCGACGAATCTCGAATCCGGCATGTACCGCTATCCGGTCGGCATCGTCGGCGGCATTACGCCGTTCAATTTCCCGATGATGGTTCCTTGCTGGATGTTCCCGCTTGCCATCGCTTGCGGCAATACGTTCGTGTTGAAGCCTTCCGAGCGAACGCCGCTCCTCGCCAACCGATTGGCGGAACTGTTCCTGGAAGCGGGGCTGCCAGCCGGCGTTCTGAATGTCGTCCATGGCGCCCACGACGTCGTCAACGGCATTCTGACGCATCCGGACATTAATGCGGTGTCGTTCGTCGGCTCCCAGCCGGTAGCCGAATATGTGTATACGACCGCTTCGGCCAACGGGAAACGTGTTCAGGCGCTCGCCGGAGCCAAAAACCATTCGATCGTCATGCCCGACGCCGATATGGACGCGGCGGTGCAACAAATTACCGGCGCAGCCTTCGGTTCCGCCGGGGAACGCTGCATGGCTTGCTCGGTCGTCGTTGCCGTCGGCGATACCGGCGATGCGCTCGTGGACAAATTGCTCGAGGCCGCGAACAAAATTACGATCGGCGACGGTTCGAAGCCGGGCGTATTCCTTGGTCCGGTCATCCGGGAGCCGCACAAAACGAGAACGCTCGGCTATATCGCAAGCGGCGTGGAAGAAGGGGCCGTCATGCTCCGCGACGGACGGACCGATGAAGCGGCCGGACAGGAAGGCTATTTCGTCGGACCGACGATTTTCGATCAAGTCACGAGCGAGATGAAAATTTGGAAGGACGAAATTTTCGCGCCCGTACTCTCCATCGTCCGCGCCGAAACGCTGGCTGAAGCCGTCGAGCTGGCGAACCGGTCGGAATTCGCCAATGGCGCTTGCCTGTTCACGCAGGACGGAAGCAACGTGCGCTATTTCCGCGAGAACATCGATGCCGGCATGCTGGGCATCAACTTGGGCGTACCGGCTCCGATGGCATTTTTTCCGTTCTCCGGCTGGAAAAAATCGTTCTACGGCGACCTGCATGCCAACGGCAACGATGGCGTCGAATTTTATACGCGCAAAAAGATGGTTACGGCGCGCTGGTAACGGAGAGGAGAACCGAATATGCCTCTCGTTTCGATGAAGGATATGCTGATTACCGCCGTCAAGGGCGGATATGCGGTCGGACAGTTCAACCTGAACAACCTGGAGTTTACGCAAGCGATTTTGTTGGCTGCGAAAGCGGAGCGCTCGCCAGTCATTCTCGGGCTAAGCGAAGCCTATATTCCCTATATGGGCGGTCTGCCGAACATCGCCGACATGGTCCGGCACCTGATGGACGAACTCGGCATCGACGTGCCGGTCGCCCTACACCTCGATCACGGTTCGTCGTTCGAGGTGTGCGTCAAGGCGATTCACGCGGGGTTTACGTCCGTCATGATTGACGCCTCGCACCATCCTTTGGAACAAAATATTGCCGTCACGCGCCGCGTGACCGAAATCGCGCATACGCTTGGCGTCTCGGTGGAAGCCGAACTCGGCCGGATCGTCGGCAGGGAAGACGATCTGGTCGTGGACGATTCGGAAGCGATGTACGCCAATACGGAGGAATGCGTCCGTCTCGTTAGAGAGACGAGCGTAGATTGCCTCGCCCCGGCTTTAGGATCGGTGCACGGGCCTTATCGCGGACAGCCCAAGCTGGGTTTCGCCCGCATGGAGGAAATCCGGATGCGTACCGGCGTTCCGCTTGTGCTTCACGGCGGGAGCGGTTTGCCGGACGAAGAGATTCAAACCGCCATTTCATTAGGAACGGCGAAAATCAACGTCAACACGGACAACCAGATGGCGTTTACCGAAGCGGTACGCGAATATTTGCAGGCACACCCGGACGAATACGATCCGAGAAAATCCCTTGGCGCGGGAAGAGACGCCGTTCAGGCGGCTGTGCAAGCGAAGATGCGCCAATTCGGAAGCGCCGGCAAGGCGGAAGGAGCTGCGACAAGATGAACAAAGTAAAAATCGGAATCATTGGCGCCGGGCGTATCGGCAAAATTCATGCGGAGCATCTGCTGGCAATGACGCAAGCAGAGGTGACGGCTATCAGCGATTTGTTCGCCGATGATCACTTGCGGCAATGGGCTGCCGGGCGCGGGATCGGAACGGTCTTAAGCGACGCCGACGCTCTGTTTCAAAATCCTGATATCGACGCCGTCCTCATTTGCTCGTCGACGGACAGCCATATCGACTTCATTGAACGTGCGGCGAAGGCAGGCAAACACATTTTTTGCGAAAAACCGGTCAGCATGGACGTTTTCCAAACCCAAAAAGCACTGGACGTCGTCAATTCTGCCGGCGTGCAGCTGCAAATCGGCTTCAATCGCCGCTTCGACCACAATTTCAAGCGGGTTCGGGAAGTCGTTCAGGGAGGCGGTATCGGGCAGCCTCACATGATCAAGATTACATCGCGCGACCCGAACCCGCCGCATGCGGATTATATCAAAGTATCGGGCGGCATTTTCCAGGACATGATGATTCATGACTTCGACATGGCCCGCTACGTAGCGGGAAGCGACATCGAAGAAGTGTACGCGCACGGCGGCGTGCTGATCGATCCGGTGTTCGCCGAACACGGCGACCTCGATACGGCGATCGCCACGCTGCGCTTCGAGAACGGCGCGATCGGCGTCATCGATTGCAGCCGTCAAGCCGTCTACGGCTATGATCAGCGCGTGGAGGTGTTCGGATCGAAGGGCAGCGTCGCCGTAACGAACGATTATCCGAATACGGCGGAAATAAGCACGGCCGAAGGCATCTTCCGCGACAAACCGCTGCACTTCTTCCTGGAGCGCTACGACGGCGCTTATATCGATGAGCTGAAGCAGTTCATCGACTGCGTACAACATGGAAAGCCGGTGCCGGTCAGCGGATATGACGGCTTCCAGGCGGAATTGACGGCGCTCGCGTGCAAATATTCCGTTAAACTGGGCAAACCGGTCAAGCTGAAGGAGGTGCAGACATGGCCGAATCTTTGATCGTTTCGCCGCAGCGGACGACGGATACGGACGCTGGTCGCCTGGTCATTACCCCGGAGTCGGCGGGCTGGGAATATGTCGGCTTCGAACGCGTCTTGCTGAAGCCCGGAGAACGGCTGGATCGCCCAACGGGGGACAACGAGATTTGCCTTGTCCTACTGGCAGGGAAAGCGGATGTCGCGACCGAGCATGCGACTTGGCCGAATATCGGCAGCCGGATGAATGTTTTCGAGCAAACTCCGCCTTATTCGGTATATGTTCCGCCGCAAGACGAGTTCGGCGTGACGGCGTTAACCGAGCTGCAGTTGGCCATTTGCTCGGCTCCCGGCAAAGGCAGTTTTCCTGCGCGCGTGATCGCTCCGGAGCATGTCGGCGTGGAAACGCGCGGAACGGGCAGCATGGAACGGTTCATCCACAACATCTTGCCGGAGCAAGCGGAGGCGGAATCGCTGCTCGTCGTCGAAGTATTCACGCCGGGCGGACATTGGTCGAGCTACCCGCCTCATAAGCATGACCGCGACGCGCTGCCGGACGAATCGCTATTGGAAGAAACGTATTATTATCAAATCAATCCGCCACACGGATTTGCCGTCCAACGGGTGTATACGGACGACGAATCGCTGAACGAAACGCTTGTCGTCAAGCATGACCAAGCCGTTCTCGTGCCGCGGGGCTATCATCCCGTGTCCGCGCCGCCAGGTTATGACGCGTACTATTTAAATGTAATGGCGGGGCCGCGGCGCACATGGAAATTCCATGTGGAAACGCAGCATGAATGGCTGATGCCAAAGCCTCGGCGGATGGATTGAGGTTTGCGAAGCCGCGTCGTTGCGCACATAATAGATGACAGATGAGGTGACTGCATCTTTTTCTATTCGACTTTACGAGGGAGTCTGTTATGAAAGCGACCATATACGACGTAGCGCGCGAAGCGGGCGTGTCCATCGCGACCGTGTCGAACGCGATCAACGGCAAAGGCAAGATCAGCCATAAGAGGCGTCAAGAAATATTGCATATCATGGAGCGTCTGGACTACCATCCAAGCGTAATCGCCTCCGCATTGACCGGCAAGCGAACCTATACGATCGGATTGCTGATTCCGGACATTTCGAATCCGTTCTTTGCCGAGATTGCCCGAGCGGTCGAAGATTACGGCCACGAAATGGGCTATAGCGTCATTATTTGCAGCACCGACAACCAGATCGAACGGATTGAGCGTTATGTGCTGCTGCTCGAACAAAAAAGCGTCGACGGCATCATCATCGGCACGGGCATTGAGGATACGGATTCGATAGAACGGCTTCTGAAAAAGAAAGTGCCGATCGCCATGATCGCCCGGGAACTTCCGTCTGCCGCCGTCAATACGGTCGTCGTTGACGATTTTGCCGGCGGAGAGATGGCCGCCCGCCATTTGCTTAAGCAGGGACATCAAACATTCGCCGTGCTTGCCGAAAGCTACAAAGTCAGCAGCAGCCGGGAGCGCATTCGCGGATTCAAACAAGCGTTGGTCGAATCGAAGTTTGAGTTAGCCGATTCCGCGATTATGATCTGCGACTATACATTGGAAGACGCCAAGCAAAAAGCAGTCATGCTTCTCCAAAGCGATTCGCCGCCAAGCGCGTTGTTTTGCTGTAATGATATATTGGCGGTCGGCGCGCTTCAGGCGGCTAAGGAATCGGGAATCCGTATTCCGGAACAACTCGCGCTCGTCAGCTTCGACAATACGATACTATCGAGAGTGACCGATCCTCCGCTGACGTCGGTCGCGCAGCCGATGGAGCATATGGGCAGAAGGGTCGTCGAAATGATCATCGAAGAGCTTAAGGAACCCGACGTCGTTCGGCAGCGAATCGTGTTGCAGCCCGAACTCATCGTAAGAGCGTCTTCCGTCCGATGAAGCGGAGTATCGGCAAACGGTTCAAGCGAAAGACTTCCATACAAACTGCGATCATGATCAACATTTTCGTTGTCGTCACCGTACTTCTGACGATCGTTACCTATGCGTCGTACGCCATTTTTTCCAATTTCCTGGTTGAGCAGTCGCGGAACAACGCCTCCATGATGACGAAGGAAGTCATGGCGAACGTCGACTTTTATTTTAACGAGGTCGAGGAAACGATTATGGATGCTTCGTCTAACCCGAACGTGCAAATCGGGGTAAAAGACAAAGCCAAAATCAGCATGAAATATTATTTGAGCTATATTCGCGAAATTCAAAACTACTTTAACAATTTAACGATTTTCAAGCCGGACATCGATGAGATCATCATCGTGAAAGCGGACGGCACTAGCCTGGATTCCGCACGCAAGTCCGTAAGGCTGGACTATCGTTTTGATTCGGCGGAATGGTTTCCCGATGTGCACCGGACGAAAGGCCAAGCGGTGTTCGTAGGGCCGCATGAGCAGCAATATTATTACGACTCGAATGCGGCCGCAACGGAAACGGTATCCGCTGTCGCGCCGATTCGGGACATTTACCGAAAAGACAGCATTATCGGCTCGATCGTCGTCAATCTGAACATGAGTAAAATCGCGAGCATCTTGAACCGGCTCAGCATCTCTCCGAACCACGGCGTATATTTGCTTGATGACAAGCAAAAGCTCGTCTATAAGAATGTTGGTCCGGAACAACCGTCGTTCGGAACCGAATTTACCGATTTGCTGCGCAAAAGCACCGATAACGGCTATTTGATTCAAGGGTCGGGCTCCGCTCGTCAACTGCTTGCTTTCAGCCGATCGGAGGTCAACGGATGGACGCTCGTTTGGAACGTGCCGCTATCCGATGTGGCAAGCAAATTAAATCAATTCCGGATCATCGCGGTAATCCTGTTTTTCGCTTTTATCCCGATCGTTTGGATGATCGCCTACTTGATCTCGAACCGGATTACATCGCCGGTCAAACAGTTGATGAGACAAATGTCGGGGTTCGAAAAATGGATCGGACAAGATCATGCGGGTCCGTCTCTCCCGGCTTCCGGGTATCACGAGATCGATGTATTATCTTCGCGATTTCGCCATATGACCGGGCAGATCAATGAGCTGATCAACGAGGCTTATAAGCTGGAACTGGTGCATAAAGACTCGGAGCTGAAAGCGTTGCAAGCGAGAATCAATCCGCATTTCCTGTACAATACGCTGCAGACGATCAAGTCGTTATCGGCATTGGGAAAAAACGAAGAAGTCGGTAAATTGGTTACTTCGCTCGGAAGATTGTTTCGGTACACGATCGGAAACGATCACTATATGGTTGCGCTGCGGGACGAATTGAAGCATTTGCAACACTATTTGGATATTCAAATTTTGTGGCTGAGACACGACGTCGAAGTTTCCTTTGATGTGGACGAACGTTTGCATGAGGTGAAAATTCCGCGATTAAGCTTGCAGCCAATCGTGGAAAACTGCTTTATTCACGCATTCAAACGGATGGATAAGCCGTGCCGCATCGGCATTCGAGTCGCTTTGGACGATCAGGCAGTCGCCATTTCCATATACGATAACGGAAACGGCATGACGCAAGCCGACCTGGCAGAACTGCGCCGTCGTCTTGCTGAACTGGATACCCGTGACGAAGGCCATCATATCGCGTTGCTAAATGTGCATCGCCGCTTGGTATTGAAATTCGGACCGGCATTTGGATTATCCATCGATAGCATCGAGGATGAAGGCTTTTCTGTGCAGATCAAGCTGCCTGTCGGTTAACGGTGACGAACGAGAGGAGGTTTTCGCTTTGTACTCCGTCGTATTGGTGGACGATAACCCTATCATTACCGAGGCGCTGGTCTGCAGCATTGGATGGCATCGCTTCGGGTTTGAAGTTGCCCGGATTTTCGATGACGGCGAGGAAGCGCTCGAATATATCGTGGAACATGAGCCGGACGTTGTGATTACCGATATTCGCATGCCGAAGATGGACGGCATCGAGCTTGCGCGAAGGTTAAAACAATTGAATCTTTCCGTTCATGTCATCGTGCTCAGCGCCTATTCCGATTTTTCCTACGCGCAATCCCTGATTCGATACGGCGGGTATGGATACTTGCTCAAACCGTTGGATGAAGAAGAACTCGAAACGATGCTCGGCGAGCTTGCCCGCAAATTGAGTCCGCCAAACGATGAAAGCATGGCGAATCCGCCGGAATTATCGGAAACGATCGTCGAGAGAGCGAAGGCCTACGCCAAGCAACACTTACACGAGCCGATTTCGCTTGACGATGTCGCCGAAGGGATTCATCTCAGCAAAAACTATTTCTGCAATGTATTCAAAGCCGAGACGGGGCTTACATTCTGGGATTATTTGACGCAAATCAGGATCGAAAAAGCGAAAGAGCTTTTACAGACCGATATGAAAACGTATGAAATCGCCTATACGGTCGGATACGAGAATGCCAGCTATTTAAGTAAAGTGTTCAAGAAAGCGCACGGCATCACGCCTTCCGAGTACCGGAAAAAACGTTTTCCGCAAAAAAAATGGGAGTAGCGGACAATCGGCGATTGCGAATGGAGGCTGTTTATGAATCAGTTGGAAACGATTTATGTCGTGTTTAAGACTCACGTGGACCTGGGCTTTACGGATTTGCCGAGCCAGGTGACCAAACAATATACGCAAGACATGGCCCATGACGTTATTTCCATTTGCGACAAAACCGCGCATTTCCCGGTGGGGCACCGTTTCGTATGGACCGTACCTTCTTGGGTGCTCGACGAATCGTTGCAGCAAGCGGACGAAGAGCTTCGCGGCAAGCTGGAAAAGCTGGTGGAAGCGGGGCAGTTGAGCTGGCACGGACTGCCGTTCACGACGCAAACGGAATTTTGCGGGCTGGAGGAATGGATTCGCGGCTTGTATGTTGCCGCGCGCTTATCCGAACGATTCGGCAAAAAAACGAGATCCGCCAAAATGACCGACGTTCCGGGACATGCATGGATGCTGCCTTCGTTGCTGAAGGGGGCAGGCATCGATTTTCTGCACCTTGGCGTAAATGCATGTTCGCTGCCGGTAGACGTGCCGCGCCTGTTTTTCTGGGAAGGGCCGGACGGCAAGCAAGTGTTGACCTTTTATTCCAAAGGCGAGTACGGAACCAGCCTGCTTCCGCCGGATGATTGGCATTACCCGGTATGGCTCGCGCTTCAGCAAACGCATGATAATGCAGGGCCCCAGGATGAAACGGTGATTACGGAAATCTTGGCGAAGACGCGCGCCGCGCATCCGAATGCCAAAGTGGTCGTCGGCACGATGGATGATTTCGCGGCCGATTTTTTGAGCCGCGGGTTTACGGATATTCCGGTTGTGCGCAAAGACCTCGCGGATACTTGGATACATGGCGTGGGCTCGTATCCGAACGAAGTTTCGCTGATTCGCGAAGTGCGGAGCGAAACGGTGAGCAAGGAAATGATGGCGGCGTTTCAGAAGCTGGAAACCGGAGAATCCCCTTTTGCCGCGGATATTGAGGAAGCGTATAAGGAAGCGCTTTTATTCGGCGAACATACGTGGGGGCACGATGTCAAAATTCTTCTGCTTCCGGGCCGAAACAGCATGCGCGCGTTCGAGGATGAAGACGTCCGGAAAGATCGCGAACGTTTTCCCGAAACCTATGACAAGCTGGAACGGTCCTGGGAAGAGAAGCGGGCGTACGCATACCGCGCCGCCGAAGCTGCCAAGCGCATCGTTCCGCTTCAAAGCACGGATGCGGGAGAAGGCCGACCGAACAAAATCAGTATTTTCAACTCGCTTCCATGGACAAGAACGGATGAAATCGTACATGTCGGCTCGAACGTTCAAGGCTGTCTGGTGGACGAAACGACGGAAGAACGGCTGCCGATCGGGTCGGACGGGACAGTCCGCATTCCTGAAGCAGGACCGTTGGGCTACCGAACTTACCGGCTCGAGGAGCTAAAAGCGGGCGAAGAGGCGGCCGAGCCTAGCGTTAAATCCGTCGCATCGATGAATGACGATTTTGCGATACTGGAAAATCGATATCTGCTGATCCGGGTCGACCGGACAACCGGCTCCATCGTTCAATTAACGGATAAGCGGACCGGGAGAGAATGGGCGTCGGCGGACCAGCCGTTCGGCGTATACGAATATGATGTGTACGGCAAAAACGAAATCAATCAGTTCGTCAAAGATTATGCTTTCGATTTAATGGATTGGTACGTAAACGATTTCAGCAAACCGGGATATCCTCGCATCGATCATCATTTATATAGAACGAAATTGGAAAAGCTGGACATCGTTCATTCCGGATCGTCTGCCGAACTGAGATTGACGCTATCGACGCCAGATGAGAGCCGGCAGCGGTTCGGCAACGCGGAGCAGGTGACGATGTCGATATCGTTAGGCGACGACGACCCTTATTTCGATATGACGGTAAACGTGTTGAATAAAAAAGCGACGGCCTTCGCCGACGCCGGATTCGTTCAGTTCTATCCGAAAACCGCTCACCCCGAATATCGTTATCAGAAGCTGGGCGCCATTATCGATCCGCTTAAGGATATTGCAAGAAACGCCAACCAGCGACTTCATTGTTTTGACAGCTGGATCGATATTCGGGACGGCAACGAGGGGTTGGCGATATTGGCTAAAGACAATCCCTTGTTATCGTTAGGGGAAAAAGGCGTGTTTGCATGCAGTCCGCTGTATACGCCGGAACAAAGCGCGGTTTATATGAACTTGTTCAATAACCAGTGGGGGACGAATTATCCGCAATGGATCGAAGGCAATATGACTTTCCGCTATCGAATAGCGCCTCATCAAGGAAATTGGCAAGAGGGAGAAGTATGGAAACTCGCCGAGCAATGGCGTTCTCCGCTGATCGCAACCTCTTCGTTTGACGGGATTGAAGCGTCGCGCAGCCTATTCCGCAACGATTTGAATGGCATTCAGGTGCTTGCGTGGAAAACCGCCGCAACCGGCGACGGCTATGTGCTTCGATTGCAAAACGCGCTCGATGCGGTCGCGGAGCAAACGGTGGCCTTCCAATTGCGCCTTGAATCGGCAGCGAAATGCGATTTGCTGGAAAATGAACAGGATTCGCTGGCGATTCTCGACGATGCCATTACGCTTTCGTTCGCTCCAAGGGAAATTATAACGATCAAAATCCGAACATCGTAATATCGGAATAGATTTTCGTAACTTCATTGCTTCAAGCTCAGGTTGAAAACACTTACAATGAAACCGTTCTCACATATTCGACTTTAACTGGGGGATGGCCATGAAAAAGGGAATGACGGCTTCACTCGCTCTGCTAATCGGTTCTTCGGTAGCGCTTGCCGGTTGCGGCAAAAGCGACGGAGACTCGAACGCAAGTTCAAGCAATGCATCCGGCAACAAGCCTAAGCAACAAACGCTGAAGGTTATGATCTGGGACAAGGAAGAAATGCTTAAAGGCGCGTTTGACTTGTTCGCGCAGAAGCACCCGGAGATCAAGCTGGAAATCAGCTTTACGGACAGCAAGCAATATGACAACATCTTGAACGCTAAACTGGCTTCCGGCGAAGGTCCTGACCTGATCGAAGTGGGCGCGCAAGTAAGAAGCCTGGCGGCAGCCGGTTATCTCATGGACTTGACGAACGAAGCGTTCACTCAAAAGTTTCAAGGTACGGGCCTGTCCAGTTTTTCCTACCAAGGGAAAAACTACGGCGTTCCGTGGATGTCCTGGGTAGAAGGCATTTTCTACAACAAAGATCTGTTTGAAAAAGCCGGCATCACGGCCGTTCCGACGACATGGGACGAGTTCATGACCGTTCACGAGAAGCTGAAAGCGAGCGGCGTAAAGCCGCAAACGATGGGCGCGAAATCGTGGGAGCCGATGATGAAGCAGACCTTGGATCTGGTAAACGCAGGCTTCTTCGCTAAGCCGGAAAACAAAGGCTGGGGTGATAAGTACAGCAACAAAGAAGTTAACATGAGCGGAACGTTCGACACGTACTTGCAAAAGTGGTCCGAAATCGTGAAAAAAGGCTACTTGACCTCCGATATGCTGGGCTTGGATTATGACCAAGCGATGGATGAGTTCGCCACCGGCAAAGCGGCTATGTGGGAATCCGGCAACTGGGCCGTGGAAGGTTTGAAATCGAAAAACCCGGATCTGAAGCTCGGCTTCTTCCCGATCCCGGCAATCGAAGGCAAGCCTTGGCTGATGGGCGGTCCCGGCGCGGCTTGGGCGGTTAACAAAAACTCCAGCGTTACGGACGCGGCAAAAACGTTCCTGGATTTCTGGGCGACGGATGAAGCGCAGCTTGCGGCACAAAAAGGCTACGGCGGCGGCGTATTCCTCAAAGGGCTGGACACCCCGCTTGACCCAGCCATGGACGGCGCGAAAGAAGCTTTGGCCGAAGGACGCATCTTCGCGCCTTGGAATGAATGGTACGGCGCTTCTGCGATCATTATCGAATACGGCAAAGCGATGCAAGACTATTTGGCTTCCAAGGATGACAAGATGTTGCTCGAAGTTCTGAAGCGCACGGATCAAAAACGCGAAGAAATGAGCGAAACAAAGCCTGAATGATAGACGAATAGTCGCAAGGCAGAGAAACGAGGCAATGGAGAATCTCCGTTGCCTCTGTAATTACTGGGGTGAGAATGAGTGAAAAGAGAAACCTGGCAAGGCTTTAAATTGGAATTGCCGTACATGTTGTTCCTCGTGCCGGCGCTGATCGGCTTGGCGATGTTTTTTGTTTATCCGGTCGTATCCAGCATTTATTATAGCCTGACCAACTGGAACGGTTTGAATCCGACTTTCGATTTCGTTGGCTTGAAAAACTACGTCCGTTTAGCTAAAGATACAGTCATCGTATCCGCCGTTAAACATACGCTCCTATATGCCGTTTTGATGACGATTATCCAAAATGCGCTCGCCGTTCCGCTCGCGGTTGCGCTCGATTCGAAAATGCGGACCAAAAATTTGCAAAGGCTCGTTTTTTTCGCTCCTGCCGTATTAAGCCCGTTGATCGTCGGATTTCTATGGTCCTACATCATGTCGCCGGGCGGCGGCATGCTTTGGAGCTTAGGCTGGAAAGCGAACTTCCTCGGCGATCCCGATACGGTCATGTACTCGCTCGTCTTCGTATCGGTATGGCAATTTACCGGATGGGCAGCCGTTATCTACCTGGCCAATCTCCAAGGCATCTCTCAGGATTATTATGAAGCGGCGACGATCGACGGCGCGAACCGCTGGAAACAGTTCTGGCACGTCACGTTCCCGATGTTGGCGCCGGCACTGACGATCAACGTCATCAACTCTTTGGTCGGAAGCTTGAAAGTATTCGACATCGTCATGTCAATGACGCAAGGCGGACCCGGTACATCATCGGAAACGATTACGACGATGTTGATCAAACGCGCATTCACGGAGTATCGGTATGGATATGGTTCGGCGATTGCGGTCATGTTCCTTGCAATCACGGCCGTACTGTCCGTGTTTCTGCTGAAATACATGCAGAACAGAGAGGAGAAGCTGGCATGACGAACGTATCCGCAACCCCCAAACGCAGCTCCTCCAGATTGCCGGGCATGTTGTTCGAAGCCTGCATGCTCGTTCTCGCAGCGCTTGTCGCCGTTCCGTTCTATTATTTGTTCGCGACGACGTTCAAAAGCCCGGCGGAAGCGTCCGTGCATCCGCTGCGTTTTCCAACCGGATTAAACTTCGACCAGTATGCCGAAGCATGGAATGCGATGAACTATTTGAACGTGTTGAAAAATAACTTGGTGATCACGGTCGTATCCGTTCTGCTGGTCGTTCTCGTCAGCGCGATGGCAGCATATCCGCTGGCCAGAAGGCGGCATGCCGTCAACCGGTTTATTTTCGTCCTGATCTTGTCGGGCATTATGGTGCCTTACCAAATGGCAATCATTCCTTTGTTCAAGTTGATTAAATCGCTCCATCTCATCGACAATCAAATCGGCGTCATTCTCATCTACACATTCGTATTCATGCCGCTCGCCACATTCATTTTCAACGGGTTTATCCGCACCATTCCGGTCGAACTCGAAGAAGCGGCGAAAATCGACGGATGCGGAACCTGGCGGACGTATTGGCAAATCACGTTCCCGCTGCTTCGTCCGGCGACCGCGACCATCGTGATATTGACATCGTTGAATATTTGGAATGATTTTATTTTCCCGCTGTTGTTCCTCCAATCCCGAGACAAAGGGACTATTCTGCTCGAAGTTTACCGCAATGTCGGTCAATTCTCGACGGACTGGACCAAGATGTTCCCTATGATGGTTCTGGGCATTTTGCCAATGCTGCTCTTTTATTTGGTCATGCAGAAGCATATCATTAAAGGCATTGCCAGCGGTTCGATTAAAGGTTAACGCTCGGTCACCGATTCGACAGGATGCTTATAACGAGCATCCTTTTTATTATTTCGAATTGAAAAGATTGCCGCCTTCAGCAAACCTTCTGTATAATCTTATCAGGAACAGAAGTTTCAAGCCGATCCGTCCCTTTATCGGCCGCTGGAACAATCCGACGGAAGTACATTCCATCATAAGGTCGGAGGGATTAAGCAATGAGCGAGCAGATTTTGCACCAGATTTTGAACGAGATCAAGGGATTAAACGCACGATTCGGAACGGTCGAAGGTGACGTCTCCAGCTTGAAGATGGACATGGGGCAGTTGAAGGCGGACGTTGCAGACTTGAAGTCGGATGTAGCAGTCTTGAAGACGGACGTTGCTGATTTGAAGACAGACGTCGGTAATCTGCAGGTAGGACAAGCTGAATTACTTCAGTTGATAACCGCGTTAAAGTATGGTCAAGAGATGACGCACACCAAGCTTGATGTGCTTACGTTGGATGTTCGGCGACTGGAAGGCCATTTTATTCGACTTCAGAATAATCGGGAAAAAGAATCAACGAGACTGCGCGGGGACATTCGATTACTTAATCATCGGATCGCCGATGTAGAGTTAGAGGTTGAACGGTTGAAGAACCGTTAAGATATAGATTAACGAGAGAACAGGGGCGAGCCCTCTGTTCTTATTTATTTTGGCTGAGTTTCAGGTAGTTGTCGGAAATTCCATTCAGTACAAGCCCTGTCGGATCTGTACGAAAAATCGTACAGATTTTTTCATACAACCGAACCTCATTGACTTTGTACGAAAAAACGCACAGAACTCCCCATTCAGTACCGTCTCCATCGGTTTTGTACGAATAATCGTACAGAATTGGCCATTTAGCACATATTGAATCGTCTTTATACGAAAAATCGACCAGAATTGCGATGAAGCGAAACGAGGCTCATTAGAGAGATGGGGGATCACTGTCGACAGGACAGATCGGCACTTCGGATACGTTACTTTGGCTGAGCTTAAGCGTAATAGGCCCGGGAATGAAACGAAAAGACCCCATAAAGGGGCCTCTTCGTTTCATACCTATTTTCTTCACGCTTTCTAAGATTTAACCGCGCCGAGAGTAAGGCCTTTAACGAAATACTTCTGCAGGAACGGGTACAACAAGATAATCGGTCCAATGGACAGAATACATGTCGCCATTCTGGCGCTTTCGCCGGGCAGCACGCCCATCGCTTGCTCAAGCGACTTGGAAGCCGTTTCGTTACTTTGCAGGTAATCAAGGTTTGACATGAGAGCTTGCAATAAATATTGAAGGTTGTACAGCTTGTTGTTCTCTATAAACAAAGCATTGGTGAACCAGTCGTTCCAATAGGCGACGGAAGTTAATAAACCAATCGTCGCAAGCACGGGCGTGGACACCGGAAGTACGATTCGGAAAAAGGTCCGGAATTCTCCAGAGCCGTCGATACGAGCCGATTCGATAATGGAGTTGGGCACGTCTTTGAAGAAATTGCGCATAATCAGAATATTCATCGGCGAGATGAGCAACGCGAGAATTAAGATAAGCAACGTATCCTTCAAGTGAAGATAACGAGTAACCAGAATATAGTACGGAGCCAGTCCTCCGCTAAATAAGATGGTGAAAAATACGATAAACGAAATTTGGCTGCGATATCTCATTTCGCTTCTGGAGAGGGCGTAGGCCATTAAGGAAGTGACGAGCAAATGAGCGAACGCGCCAACGAGCGTAACGAATATCGTGACCTTGTACGCGTTCAAGATCGTGTCCGTCCCGGATAAGACGTAGCTGAAGCCGGCGTCGCTGAACACTTTCGGAATCAGCTGATAACCGTCTTCCATGAGCGAATTTTCATCCGTCAAGGAGGCGGACAACACCAACAAAATAGGAATGATGCACATAAGACTATAAACGATGAACACGCCATTCACGACAAGCTTCGGAAACATACGTCCTGCCAAGCTGTTTTTCACTTCGATCACGCTCCTGTTCGATGCCTAGAATAACGAGCTTTCGGAATCGTATTTTTTCACGAGATAGTTGGTTACCAGTACGAGGACTAGCCCTACGACCGCTTGATAGAGGCCGACGGCGGAGGACATCCCGATATCGCTGACGCCGCGCAGCGCCCTGAACACATAAGTATCGATGACGTCCGTAGAGGAGAAAAGAATCCCTGATTCCCGTGGCAACGTATAAAATGCGTTCCAGTCGCCAAGCCCGCCGTTAAATATTTTCCCGAGATTGAGAAGCGACAAAATGATGACGACCGGCATCAACAGCGGAATCGTAATGAATCTTACCTTTTGCCATTTGCTTGCCCCGTCGATGTCGGAAGCTTCGTAATAATCGGAAGAAATGCCGGTGATCGCAGCGACATAAATAACCGAAGTGTAACCTACATTTTTGATAATATAGGCCACGGGCATAATAATTCGCCAATAGGAAGGTTCGCCGTACCAATCGATCGCAGCTAGCCCGAACCATTCCCGAACTTGATTCAATAAGCCTTGATCCGTGTTCAGCAAAGCATATACGATATAATCTCCGACGACCCAGGATAAGAAAAACGGCAGCAGCATCAGACTTTTATAAAGGCCCGAACGAAATTTGCTGCCGGTTTCCTGCAGCAAGATCGAGAACAGGATCGAAAGAGAGGTCACGAGTACGATCTGAAGAACGTTATAAAAGATCGTATTAAACGTAACTCTCCACATCGCATCCGATTTGAAGAAGAACTCGAAGTTTTTGAGTCCGACCCAATCGCTGGCCCATACGCCTTTAACCGGATTGTAATCTTTGAACGCGATCACCACTCCGAACATAGGCGTGTAGTTAAAGATGATCAGGAAAAGCAGACCGGGCAAAACCATGAGGTAAAACGCCCAGTGCTTCGTTATTTCCTTAAAAAATGATAGGGAAAACATTTGACCACTCCTTCGTGCGAATTGTTTCTGTTTGCTTGATTCCAATGTATCAGCAGCGATTAAGCGAACAAACAGGGAAAAGCGAATTTTCCTTTAACAACCCGAGATCAAGGCCCATTAAAAATTATACTTTTCATTAAGATTGTGAGTTTCCATCCGTTTCCGATAAAAATCGAGGCAAGCTTTACAGGAAAGCCGCTCCGAACGTCGAATGAAAAACGAGCGAAAATAGACAAGAGAGAAGGGGCGGGAATTCGCGATGGGTATTCCGAACAAATGGCGGCTCAGTAGTCTGTACACCAAATTGCTACTGACTTTCACAATCACGGTAACGCTATTGATTATCGGATTATCGACGCTGCTGTACCGAAACTACAGCCAGTCTTCTATTGATAATGTAACGAGGACGAATACAGCTCTGCTTCATCAAATTAGCTACAGCGCGAACTATATGGACAATACGGCGCAGAAATTCATTTCTACGGTAATCGCCGAACCGAGAGTCACTAACCTTTTCTTTTACCCGGATAAAGATATGATCTTGCTTGATAACGCATTTAAGTATCTTAATCTTCTTGTTACCACCAATGATTATATTTTTTCCGCATATACGATCAGCTTTCCTTTAGACCGGATCGTCTCGACGGAGAACGGCGCGTTTTATTCCGTCGGCGATTTTTACGATTCGCAAGCTGTCGACTTTGTCCGTAATTGGGACGAATCGAATCCGGTTTCCATGCCGGTAGCCCGTACGATTCCTAGCGTAAGCGCCACGTCCGGACTCGCTGACGTCTACACTTACGTTGTGCCTTACCAACCCCGATCAGGGGAACAATTGCAAACAGCTCTTGTCGTCAACATCAAAGCCGAGGTGCTACGCGCACTTATTGCATCCTTGAATACGCAAGCGTCTGATTTCGGCAGCGATATTTTCGTCATGGACGAGAAAGGAGTCGTCGTCAATCATCCAACAGAGGGCATGATCGGGCAAAACCTGGAGACAGAGGCGTATGTCCGCAAAATTCTCTCCTCAGATCAAGCAGCCGGTAATTTCAAGACGAATATCGATAGTCAATCATTTAATGTAACTTACGTTTCCTCTAATAAATTGAAGTGGAAATTCGTCAGTTTGACTTCGTACGGCACGTTCATGTCTCCCGTTAATGCTGTCAAATCATCTACGATGCTTATAAGTGTCGCGGTGCTTCTCTTAGGATTGATCTTCTCGTTTATGATGTCGAAATCGTTATATTCGCCCGTGAGAAGATTGGTCGATTCCGTTCGGCTGAAAGGGGATGAATTGGACAAGAAGCAACGCGAGCATCGTCAAGCGCTTAAAGGCAATTGGCTGAGAGAAATGATTCTCGGGAGCAAAGAAATCGGGCAGAAGGAGTTTCTGGCCCAGAAGACGGAGCTCGGTATTCGCGCGGAATTGACCGGATCGATTCAAATGATTTTATTTCGAATCGACAACTACAAGTCCTTCACGGAGAGCTATAAGCAAGGTGACCGAAGGTTGTTGAAATTCGCCATTGCGAACATTATTGAAGATCTCGTTTCCGTGCGGTTTAAGGGTGACGTCATTGATATGGATGCGGACAGGCTCATTTTGTTATTGGATGTGGACGACTCGGATGAAAATGAGACGACTCTAAAGGCGCTTGTTCATGATATCCAACGTGCGGTCAACGAGTATTTGCGCTTGTCCGTATCCGCCGCAATCGGCAAGCTGACGGATTCCCGGCTTGGATTAGGAGAAGTCTATTCCGATATGCTGGCTCTGTCCATGTATCGGCTGTTCGCGGGAAAGGGCAGCGTTCTAACGCCGTCATTCTTATTGACAATCGATTCGAATCCGCTGCCGATTCCCGAAAGCAAGACGAAATTGCTGCTGGATTCGTTAAAGCTTGGACACCTCGAGAAGGCCAAAGGATATTATGACGAGATGATGGACGGTTTGATCGGTTCCTCATACGAAACCGCTCTTTCGTCGATCATGCATCTAATGTTCAAAATTCGCGGCGCTTTCCCGAGCATTGCCGCCAATGGCAACACGCGCGTTGGCGAGCTGTTTCAAGCGTTCTTCGTCGGTATTGACAGCATTGAATCGATGGAGGAGATCCGTCGGATGTTCGAAGCAATCTTCGAGGAGATCGTCGCGACTGCGGATACGAATAAGCAGAACAAACGACATATGATCGTATCCCGGATCAAAGAGCTGATTGAAGAACAGTATCGCGATCCGAATTTGAATTTAAGCTTGCTTGCCGAAGAATTTCAGATGTCCCATGTTTATTTGGGCAGGATGTTCAAGGAAGCGACGGGCAGATCCGTCGTTGAGCATATTACGGAAGTGCGGATGGGACATGTGAAACGATTGTTGGAAGAAACCAGCTTGTCTACTAAAGAAATCGTCGAGCAATGCGGCTGGGAAGATTCGAATTACTTCTATATTTTGTTCAAGAAACATTTCGGAATTCCGCTTTCCCAATACCGGTTAACGAAGAAATTCGATGACGAAAAATCATGATTTCAATGAAAAATACGTTTTTTCAAGAACCTTGAAAGCACGAATTCGAAGGATGATGCGCTTTTTTCGGTATTCAAAAATTTCGCCGTCGCCTATGTTGAAGTTGTGCTCGACGAGAGGTCGGGACATCCAAATTTTCTACACATGAAATGGGAGGCGAAAAAGAAAGATGGTCACAAAGAAGATCGTAACACCCGCAATGGCATTGATGCTCACTGGGGCGCTTGTCCTGTCCGGCTGCAGCAAAGACAACAACTCGTCTAACGGATCGGCCAGCCCTTCCGCTTCGGCATCAACCGAAAGCCCATCCGCTTCGGCATCGGATCAGCCGTCTTCGCAAGCGGCTAACCAAGAAGCGGTAGAGCTCACGATGTATATCGCGAACTCGCCGGTGAAAGACATGGATCGTGTTATGGAAGCTGCGAACAAAATCATTAAAGAAAAGATTAACGCAACGCTCAAGCTTGTCGTTACCGACTGGAGCACGTACCCGCAAAAGCTGAACTTGATGATTTCCTCGGGCGAACCGTTCGACATTGCCTTTACCGGAAGCTGGGGAGATCTGAACTACTTCCAGAATGCTTCCAAGGGCGCATTCGTGGATATTACGGGACTTCTCGACAAGTATGCGCCGACGACTAAATCCAGAGTGCCGGAATCCGTCTGGAATGGCGTCAAAGTGAATGGCAAAATCTATGGCTCCGTCAACTATCAAGTATGGGGGATGGCGGGAGCAAGGGGCGTACAGCTCAGAAAAGATCTCGTTGACAAGTATAATTTCGATTGGAAATCGGTGACGAAATGGGACGACTTGACGCCGTTCCTCGATTCCGTTAAAAAAGGCGAGAAAGGCGTCATTCCGTTCGAAGCAGGCCAATTGTTCACTCTTCAGCCGGTCTTTTCCGGCATGGATGCGGTTAGCGATAACACATTGCCTGGTTGGGTGAAGTACGGCGATCAGTCGATTCATGTCATTAACCAGTATGAAACTCCGGAATTCAAGGCTTACCTGAAAACGATGCGGGAGTGGTATACGAAAGGTTATGTCCGGAAAGACGCGGCAACGCTGAAGGACACCTCTCCGGATCGCAAAGCGAGCAAAGTCGCGGGCATCTATTCTCAGCCGCTTCCGGACGCCGTAGACATGCCTGAACTGATTGGTATGGACAAAATGTCCATGTCGGATCCGGCAGCGAATACTTACGCGTATAACAAGCGGTTTACCGAGCCGTTTATTTCTTCGAACGCGCCTTCCGCGGCTGTGCTGGCCATCGGAGCAAACTCGAAGAACCCCGAGAGAGCGATGCAATTGATCGAATTGATCAATACGAACGATGAGTTGTTCCATCTGATCGCTTTCGGTCAACCGGATGTGGATTACAAGCCGATCGGCGACAGACAGTTCGAGATGATCCCGGATAAATACAACTTCAACTATTCCGAATGGGAAATCGGTCAATCTTACGGAAGAATGCTTTGGGATAAGAGCACCGATTTGACTGTAAACGACAAGCGGCTTGAAACGATTTACGCTGCCGACAAAACGGCAATGGTATCCCCTGTTATGGGATTCGTATTCAACGCGGAGCCTGTCAAAACCCAAATCGCAAACGTGAACTCCGTTACCGCGGAACTGCTGAAAGGGCTTGAGGTCGGAGCAATCGATCCGGACAAATATTTGGATTCTTTCCTGAAGAAGCTGAAGGATGCCGGAGCCGACGCAATCATCGCCGAGAAGCAAAAGCAAATCGACGCATGGAAAGCAGCTAACGGCAAATAAGGCTTGTAAAACAAAATAGAGAATCGATGCCCCCTTTACTAGCGAGATTGCAGCTGTAGAGGGGGCATTCTCTTTACTAGGAAGACGATAACGTGGGTCAAATTCCAGGAACGAGGCTGTCCTGCAGATTTCTTCTGTGGAGCGGCCTCTTCTTCATCATGAGTGGCTTAATTTTAATGAAAAGTACATTTTTTATCGCTTTTTCTTGATCGTTTTTCAATAGAATGTTCATTTCTTCTGGATTTCACCGACGAGCAGCTTAAGTATAGTGAGAAGTGCGCTGAGTCACGGCGACAACATGATAGACAGATGAGACAGGAGGACAAGAAATGCTAAGAAAGACGTTAGGCACTCTCACCGCAATGTGTATGCTGCTAACTTCATGGTTAGATTCGGCATCCGTTGCAAAGGCATCCCCGGTAGTTTCCAATGTCATGCAAGGAAAGATTCAAGCTGAATTTTTTGTATCGCCATCCGGTAATGACGCTAACAGTGGTTCGTATGACAAGCCATTTGCTACGTTGCAAAGGGCACGTGATGCGGTCCGGCTCATTAACGGCAATATGACGGGTGATATCTATGTCTTCATCGCATCGGGGAATTATTATGTGAACGAACCGATTGTTTTCGACGAAAGAGATTCGGGAACGAACGGATTCGATGTTGTTTATCGGGATTTGGACGGATTGAGCACAGCGAAATTCATTGGCGGCAATAAAGTCGCTTCGGAGTGGAATCTAGTGGCGCGTACGGGCGCAGACGCGGATTTGCCTGCTGCCGCAAGTGGAAGCGTATACAAAACTTATGTAGGAACTGGATTTGACTTCAACACTTTGTATGTCAATGATGTTAGAGCGACGATGGCAAGAACGAAAAACTTGAACGTCGATCCGAGATTTCCTGCTTCTCAAACCGATTATTTGAGGTCCGCCGGCGGTGGAATCAGCACTCTAATCTACAACAACGGGGATATCGATGCGACTTCATTGGACGGTATGGTTAATGCGCAGGCGCGTGGCGATCTGGATGCGCAAGTGTATATGTGGGATGGCGGCTATTGGGACTGGATGACAGATACGATTCCGCTGGCCGGCATCAATACATCTACGCGCACGTTGACCTACAAAACAGTTGCAAGTAAGCCCGAAGCCTATCGCCCGAAATACGCGACCGGCAGCAGTGCAAGATATTTCTTGCAAGGCAATCTCGGTTTCCTGGACCAGCCGGGCGAATATTACTTCAACAAGAAGACCGGCTATCTCTATTATTACCCGTTAGCCGGTTCGGGCAGCATCGGCGAACAGAATATCGTCATCCCGACTGTCGAGAAGATTATTGATATTAAAGGCGCGTCCCGTACGAGTATGGTGTCCCATATAACGTTCAACGGTCTGGAATTAAAAGATACGAATTTCCCTGACTATTATAGCTATGGTTGGAACTGGGGAGATGCAGGAGCGGGGCTCGGATTCTATCCTCCAGAAGCGGCAGGCAGCACGCAGCCATCTTATAGCGAGCAGACCGAAAGAGTCGAGTTCCAAGTCGGCGTCATGACGCTGACGAACACGAATCATATTACAATTTCTAAGATGCACGTTAAAAATGCAGGCATGTTCGGGATCGAGCTTTATTTGGCCAACGACCATACAACGATCAAAGATAGTTTGATTGAACAGACCGGCCATGGCGGCATCAATATCGATGGCGGTTACCCCGGCGTCGGCGGAGATGCCAACGGGGACGGTTACAGCAGAGATAATACGGTTACGAATACGATGATTCATGATATCGGCCAATTGGTCGGTCAAACATCGGGTATTCAGGTCAATAACTCTGGTTACAACACCTTCTCGCATCTTGAAATCTACAATACGCCGAGGAGGGGCATATTCATTACGGCAGGGTATAGTCGCAATCCTGGCGCTGCCGCTCCGAACGGCGATCAGAATTTCAATATCATGACGGACATGTATTCTCACCATAATACGTTCGAATACATTTATTTGCACGACGCTCAGCAGGATGGAGGAGATGACGGAGCATTTTTTGCCTGCTATCTGTACAAAGGTTCAACGAACTATAAGCCTAACTATATCAACCAAATGTTGATCGATAACGTTGCCGCCAACCCGAGCATGCGGGATATTGCTCCTAACGGAATGAACCTGGATATGGGCGCATCGGGATTCGAGCTCAGCAATGTGAAAATCGTAAATCCGCAGCACTTTAATATGGAAGTAAATACGATTACGCAATATGGAGACAAGATCAAGTTTACAAATACAAATGTAGATTTTGGTTCGCATACGAACCAGCTTGCGTCCTTTAACGATTCCTTGATGGAATATGACAAGATTGGCGTAACGACGGATTATCCGAGCGTCTATTTACCTGCGACAGCTTCCGAGCAGGAACCTGACGATGTATATTTCAAGGAAAACTTTGAAAACAGCATCGATTTGTCGAAGTGGTCTTACAGAGGAACGATCCCGGACACGACAACCGAATGGATGTCCGAAGGCGTTCTCAACGGGAAGCAATCTTTGAAACTCAACAGCGACGGCTCGGCGAACGGTTCGAAGCCGGTATTGTATCGCGATTTCGGCGGACCGCTTAATAAGATCGTTACGGTGAAATTGTTCGATCGGCAAAGCAATAATCAAGCTCCTTATGATTCAGGGACGTCCATTCCTACGACGATCAAATCGCTGGCGCGAGTGGATGACGGCACAACTGCAATGGGTCTGGGTCTCGACACAGCAGTGAGCGGCGGTTACTATGTCCTGTTGAATGGCTCAACGGTAACGCCAACCTCGGTGCCGCGCACATACGGCTGGCATGAGTTGAAGTGGGATTATACGAACGGAACGGACGTCAAGCTGTACGTGGATGGCGTGCTCGTTCAGACTTCGAGCGCACTCACAGCGTTCAGTAAAGTTGAATTGGGCTCGGATGATGGCAAAGGAGTCAGCTTTTACGATCAGCTATTCATTTATGGCGGAGAAGAAGCGCCTGCGCCGGGTCCGGTAACTGCGCCGCCTGCGCCGGCTTATGATTCTTCCAACGATAATAAGGTACAGTTGGATCTGAATTTCGAAGATGGCGTTACGCCGACCTTCACCCCAAATGGGACTTCGGTCATGAGTGTTATTGCGGATCCGGATGATGCGATCAATAAAGTGTTGCAAAACGTCGTTTCCGACGGGCAAAATTTCTATCAGACTGGCGCTTCATGGAACAACTATATTGTAAATTTGAAGTGGAAGTTTGTTGGTTGGGGGTCTAATAACGTATTGGGCCAAGCTTACGATAATTTTACAATTTATTTGATGACTTCAACGATCAATAATACAACTGCAACCAACCCTGCAAGCTATCAAGTTGTTTATAGAAGAAACAAAAATGGAACGACCGGTTACCCGGCAGGCACCTCTTATTTTGAAGTTTCAAAGCATACGAAGGCTGCCGATGTTTCGCTTGGCAAAGCTGCCGTCCCAACCGGGTTTAATGAGTCTGCATGGCATAATCTCCAAATCCAGACATACGGCGGCAAAGTCGGATTTGTCGTTGATGGAACAACGTTATTTTCGGTAAATGACGGTACTTACACCTCCGGGGGCGTCGCTTTCGGCGGCATTAACTCCACCGTGCTGATGGACGACATCAAAATCATTTCCAATCCGACGTATGTCGACTACGGAACGAAATTTAATCTCGGTAATGTAACGTTAAACGGGGATTACAATCCGACCTGGCCAATTTATGATGCAACGGTTAGCGATCTTGCCCAACCGGTTACTTTGATCCGTCCGCGGCCGGTCTTAGCCGGAGCGACAACAACGGTGATGCTTAACGGTTTAGACATCACTGATCAATTTTCCGATTACAGCACAGCGATAGAGCTTCCGGGGCTGCATAACGGCAGAAACAAGCTTGTTTTGTCCGAAGTCACTTCGGCAGGGACGAAAGCGTTCACGATTAACATCGAGAAGCCTTACACAATCGTTTCGGTAGGCGTGATTGCACCGGTCGTTACTCAGGTCGGTACCGCGCCGGCATTGCCTGCGACGACGAGCGTGACGTTCGGCGATCAGACGAGTCAAACGGCTAATATCCAGTGGGATCACGTGAAGCCATCTCAGTATAAGAAGACGGGGACGTTCACTGTTCACGGCCAACTAGCTGGATTAACCGGTACGGTCAGTACGACGGTCAGCGTCTCAGGGCTCCTGTCTTTGGGACAGCTAGAGGACGTATCCACAGTTGCGGGGACGGCTCCGGAGTTGCCGGCAACGATCGGCGCTCAGTTCAGCGATGGGGCGGGAGATTTGGCTTTAACGTATGCCGAGCTTGCTCCTGCGCTGTACGCACAAGCAGGCACATTTATTGCGGTTGCCAGCGTTGACCAATATCCGGGCGTTGTTTTGCAGAAGGTCAAAGTCGTAAACGAACACAACGGCGGCAACAACAACGGTGGCAACAACAACGGCGGCAACAACAACGGCGGCAATAATAACGGTGGCAATAACAATGGCGGCAATAATAACGGCGGCAATAACAATGGCGGCAATAACAATGGCGGCAACAACAACGGCAAGTTTGCGGATGTTCCACCAACGCACTGGGCGAGTCAGGTGATTAATGAACTGGTTGAGCGGAAAATATTATCCGGCACCAGCGCAACTTCGTTCGAACCGAGTCGTATCGTCACTCGCGCAGAATTTGCGACGATGCTGGTGAACGCGCTGCAGCTTACAGCCAAATCGGACGTTCAATTTTCCGACGTCAAGACGACGGATTGGTTCGCCGATGCAGTTGCCAAGGCACTTGAAGCCGGTCTTGTACAAGGCAAGGACAACGGTCAATTTGATCCGAAGGGACAAATTACACGTGAGGAAATGGTCGTTATGCTCATGCGTGCGTATGCCATCATGTACGGCAAAGAGCTAGGCGACTACTCGACTTCCAAGTTTGTCGACATGAAGGACGTATCGTCATGGGCGGCTAATCTGGTCAGCGCAGCGGCTGAGCTTAACTTGATCAACGGGCGCTCGGGCGGCAAATTCGCCCCGAAAGGCATTTCCTCTCGCGCCGAAGCTGCGCAAGCGATTTATAATTTGTTGATGATTAAATAGTAAGAATCCTGAGATGAGAAAGAGGTTTGCAAACCTGACGGTTGCAAGCCTCTTTTCCTGTTGCATGCTGCATAGAAATACCAATTTGATCCACAATAGGAACGTATTCATTTCGTTTGTCGGAGGATTGCCCATGTTCTTCCTTTCGTGGTTATGGAATAGAAAGCGGCGCCGTTACCGGAAGGTAAATCCGGCAACGACAGAACAGCCGCGGACGCAGACGAACGGCAATCAGGAGCCGATCCGAAGCGATTTGTCCCGCAATCTCGAGATCGCCAAGCAAATGTTCCCTGAGGCACCCGATTTGGTCTTTCGCCGTTTCTCGGTCGGGCCGCACGAGACGCCGGGCGCGTTGCTCTATTTGGCCGGCTTAACGGATAAGAACGCGTTGAACAACCATGTTTTGCATCCGTTGATTTACGGGAATGCGGAAGGGAAGTCCGGATTTCCGCCTTCGACGATCGGCAGCATGCGCAAGGTGGCGGATTGGAACGATGTGGAGAATGCGATCCTGTCGGGCGAAAGCGCGTTGTTCCTGGAGGGTCATCAGGCGGTCTTTCTGTTTGATACGAGGGGGTGGCCCCAACGCGCGATAGAAGACCCGCAGTTGGAAAGCTCGCTCAAGGGCGCGCACCAAGGTTTTGTGGAAACCGGCATGCAAAACATCGCGATGTTGCGTCGTTATTTGCCCAACAAGGAGCTCCGTATCGCGGAGCACACGGTAGGAAGAAGAGGCATGTCGAAAGTGTGGATCCTGTATTTGCATGACGTCGCGGATCCTGAGGTGCTCCATGAATTGGAATACCGAATTGATAAAATCGACATCGACGCGATCATCAATACCGGCGAAATGGCGGAACTGATCGAGGACAATCCTTATTCGCCGTTCCCCCAATTCATCATGACCGAGCGTCCGGACTCGGCCATTTCGCAGCTGCTGCAAGGCCGTTTCGTCGTCATATTGGACCGTTCCCCGAGCGTCATCATCGCGCCGGCTACGTTTACTTCGTTTTTCCAGAGCGTCGACGACTACAGCACCCGGTGGTTGATCGCTTCCTTCATTCGGCTGCTCAGGTTTATCGCGTTTCTGATCGCCCTGTTCCTACCGGCCATCTACATCGCTTTCCTTACCTTTAATTTCGAAGTCATCCCTCTCGAGCTGTTCATGTCGATCGCGGAGACGCGCGAGCGGGTTCCTTTTCCTCCGCTGCTGGAAGCGATGCTGATGGAAATTACGCTCGAGATGATGCGCGAGGCCGGCATCCGCCTCCCCGCGCCGATTGGCCAAACGATCGGCATCGTCGGCGGCATCGTCATCGGACAAGCGGCCGTCCAGGCCGGAATCGTAAGCAACATCATGGTCATCGTCGTCGCTTCTACGGCCATCGCTTCGTTTATCCTGCCCAGTTACGACATGGGCACGGCGGTCAGGCTACTGCGCTTTCCGATGATGCTCATGGCGTCGTTGTACGGCATTGTTGGCCTCATCATCGGCTGCATGATCCTTGTCGCCCATCTGGTCGCGCTGGAATCGCTCAAAACGCCTTACGGAAGTCCGCTGGCTCCTTTTCGCTGGGCGGATATGAAGGATACGTTCATCCGTCTTCCGTTATGGGCGATGGTCAAGCGGCCGAAAAGCACGCAGACGACTCAAGAGAACCGAATGGAGCCGTTTCGGCCCAAGAAGGAACCGACATGAAACAACCAGTTACGCGCAACGGAATCACTTTGATGCAATACGTATTGTTGCTACACGCCGCCCAAGTGGGAACCGGGGTGTTTTCGATGCCGAGGCAGCTGGCCGAAACGAGCGGAACGGACGGCTGGATCTGCCTTCTAATCGCTTGGGCCATCAATGGCTTAGTAGGCTGGCTTATGATTCTATCGTTCAGGAAATACCCCGATCTCGAGTTGCCCGATTTGTTGAAACATCTGTTCGGCAAATGGCTGGGAAAGCTGCTTCTCCTGCCGATAATCGCCTATTTTGCGTACTTCAGCTGGATTACCATGATTAATGCGATGTTGTACATCCGATCGTGGTTTCTTATCCAAACGCCGGAATACGTGACCGTGTTTCTGTTTGCCATACCCAGCTACATGATTCTCGTTCACGGTCCGCGCATACTATCCCGTTATGCCGAGTTGGTGTTTTACTTGACGATGTGGATGCCGCTTATTTTACTCGTACCTATGAATGACGCACGATGGATCCACCTGCTGCCTGTGCTGAAGGAAGGGTGGAAGCCTGTCATGGACGGGCTCGGAAATACGCTGTATTCGTTTTCCGGGTTCGAAATTTTGCCGTTCTTTTATCCGTATTTGCAAAAAAAACAGTATGCGGTGCACGGAATGCTTGTGGCGAACACGCTCACGGTGCTGTTCTATCTGTTCGTGACGATCGTATGCTTCATGTTTTTCCCTCCGGATGGCATCACGACGTTGAACCAACCGCTGCTTACCCTGATGAAAAATATCGAATTCCGTTTCCTGGAGCGGTTCGACATGATTTTTCTGGCGCTTTACTTGTTCGTAGTATCTAAGGCATGGCTGCCATTCGTTTACTGCTCGCTCCGCTCGGTCTCCAGCTTGATCGGGATAAACCCGAATCGGACGCTAGTCGCCCTCTATTTAGGCCTCGTCATCTTCTCCATGTACCTTCTGCAGCCTACGTGGAATGACGCCGAGAATTGGCAAAAACCGATCGTTAATGCCGAAAAAATCGTCCTCATTGTGCTTCCGGTCGCGCTCTACTTCTATGTCATCGGCTTGGAAAGGATCCGAAAATGGCGGGCCGGTTAAAAGTACTGCTGTTCGTTCTGACGGCGTTGGCCTTAATGGTGAAGGGCGGCACGGACAGAGTCCTATTGGAGGACGTGTCCTTGGCGCTTATTGTCGGCATCGATCTCGATCAAAACGGCAAGCTCGTTTTTTCCGCCTCCAGTCCCGTGTTCAGCAGCGAAGCCAAACAAAAAGAAGAGGAATATACATCCCCCTCGAGTACGCTGCGGCAATCGCGGGACAAGGACGACAAGACGTTCGTGGCCATTACTTCCGGCGGGAAAGTCCAGGAGATGATCATCGGAAAAAAGGTGATGCAACACGAACACTGGTCCATGCTGATGGAGCCGTTTCTGCGGGATCCGAAAAATTCGATCAGGGGCAGAATTATTATGGTAGACGGGCCTGTATCCGATATGATTCACATGCATCCGGAGGACAAGCCAAGACTGCCCCTATACCTGACGAAGCTGATCGATACGGCGCATCGCCGCAACCTCACCGTAAAAACGACGCTGGAGGATCTCAGGAGGGACAACTACGAAAAAGGAAAAACGGTTAGCGTGACGGAAATGAAACGGCAAGGAGAGAGGGTGATCGTGACCGGAACCGCGCTTCTTGACGAAGCGGGAAAATACCAAATGTCGATCGACGATAATGAAACCAAACTGTTGCTTATGCTTCAACGAAGGTCAAAAGGCGAGTCGTCCTTCACCTTTCACGCGCTCGATCAGCCGGACGGCGGCGTGTTTCCGACCGACGCATACAGCTTCAGCGCGAATAAGATATCAGTCAAGACGAAAACGGGTTACCGCGACGGGAAATTCAAGTTCGACGTCAAGGTGAAGCTGAGGGTTACGCTGATAGAGCGGATGTTCCCGCTCGACATACGCAAGCATGCCGACAAGCTGGAACGGGACATCAACCGTCAGCTGGAGCAGCGTTTCGAACGGTTGATCCACGATTTCCAATCGAGGCAGATCGATCCGGTCGGATTCGGCCTGTATGCGCGAGCTTACGAATACCGGCATTGGCGGACCGTGCAGGATCATTGGGGAAAAGCGATGTCGGAGGCGGACGTCAACGTGAAGGTGGATTCGACCATCATCGCGATGGGCGTATCCAAATAGCTCAGAG
Organism: Cohnella soli; assembly: GCF_042655525.1. Classification (NCBI taxonomy): domain Bacteria; kingdom Bacillati; phylum Bacillota; class Bacilli; order Caryophanales; family Paenibacillaceae; genus Cohnella; species Cohnella soli. Next base: position 458,991 of record NZ_JBHSMI010000025.1, on the reverse strand, counting down.
AGGACACCGGATGGCATTCGTGCCATCCTTCTTTGCGTGCGTTGGAGTTTGGTTCTTATTTGGAGTATCAGATTGGATAGGCAACACCGTTTATTCGTTTTTTCTAGAAATGTTTAAAAAACGATGTTGCTTGTTATTCCGTTTTGAAGGTTTGTCGCGATTTCAATGTTCAAAAGCATCCGGGCGACTGCTACGGTAGGGAAAGAGAAAGAGAGGAGTGGCCTTTCCTTGACGAACATCAAAAGACTTCACGTCATTTTCAAAACACACCTGGACATCGGATTCACTGACTTTGCAAGGCAAGTTGAAGAAACGTACATGAACGACTTTATTCCGCAAGCCTTGTCCTTATCGGAACGAATGGCCGAGACAAGCGGCAAGTCCCGATTCGTATGGACGGTCGGTTCGTGGCTGATCAGCCAATATTTGCAATCGGCTACCGAGGAGCAGCGTGCACGGATGGAGCAAGCGATAGCCCGCGGCGACATTGCCTGGCACGGCATTCCGTTTACGACCCATACCGAGCTGATGGACGCGAAACTGTTCGAGTTTGGCTTGTCGTTATCACGGAGACTCGATCACAAATATGGCAAACAGACGATCGCCGCCAAAATGACGGACGTTCCCGGACATACGATCGGCATGGTTCCTTATTTGGCGAGGAACGGGATTCGGTATTTGCATTTGGGCGTTAATCCTGCATGTACGCCTCCGAGCGTACCTAAAGTGTTCGTATGGCGGGCGAGCGACGGCTCGGAGATCGTCGTTAATTACGCGGAGGATTACGGTCAGGCGCTCAGAGTGGAAGGACTAGAGGATGCTTTGTATTTTGCCCATACCGGAGACAATCTGGGGCCACCTTCCCTCGAAGAGATCGAGCGGATGTATGAACGGCTGCGCGAGGAATATCCGGAGGCGGAAGTTGCCGCCTCCACGCTCGATGCTTTCGCGGAGAAGCTGCTTGTCCATAAGTCTTCGCTGCCCGTTCTGTCCGAAGAAATCGGGGATTCGTGGATTCATGGCGTAGCCACCGACCCAGCGAAAGTCGCTCGTTACCGGGAGTTGCTGCGATTAAGAGACAAGTGGTTGGAAGCGGGCGCACTTGATGCAGATAGCGAAGCTTACGCACAATTTTGCAGCCGCCTGATGCTGATTCCCGAGCATACGTGGGGGCTAGACGAGAAAGTTCATCTGGCGGATTTCACGAATTACAGCGCGGCGGAATTCACGACGGCTAGAGCCGAGGACGAAGTCGCCGACCATCCCGTAAAAAACAAATACGAAGAGCTATACTCGTTCTACCGCAAAGGCAGCTATCGCAAGCTGGAAAGCTCTTGGGAGGAGCAACGGTCGTATATCGATCAAGCGTTGTCGGCGCTTACGCCCGAGTTGCAAGAAGAAGCGCGACAAGCGTTCGGCCGGCTGCTTCCCGATCTAACGTCCGGTAACGCTGCTGGAGAAGAGCTGGAGACGTACCGGGAGTACGAGCTTGGCAAGTTCCGCGTAAGCTTCTATTCGGATGGAGCGATCGGCAGCCTGATGGACGGCAACGTTAAAATGTGGACGGGAGACAATGCGCGATTAGGCGTATTCCGATACGAGACTTTCGGGCAAGCCGATTACGACCGGTTCTTCCGGGAGTATGCCGTTCACCTCGAACGGCATTATACGTGGGCGGAACCGGATCTTGGCAAACCCGGAATCGAGTATGCGAAGCCTGTGCCGGAGCATCGGCGGTACTCCCCAACGGTAAGAAGCTTGCGGCTGGAAAGGCAAGCGGACGGCGACAAAGTGTTGGCGAGGTTGGAAATGCCGCCAGATGTTTGCAGGCTCTATGGGGCTCCCCGGCAACTCATGATCGTGTACTTGTTCCATTCCGACGAGCCGGCGATCGACGTGGAGCTTCATTGGCAAGACAAACAAGCGTGCCGTTTGCCCGAAGCGAGCTGGTTCTCGTTCGTTCCTGCCGTCGATAATCCGAATCGATGGACGATGGATAAGCTGGGAGAGCTGGTTTCACCGCTGTCTGTCGTAAAGAACGGCAACCGGAACATGCATGCCGTAGGCAACGGACTCTACTATGACGGAGCGGACGGAACGCTGATCATCGAAACGTTGGATGCCCCAATCGTGTGCCCGGGCGAACCGAGGCTTTTGCAATTCGACAATACGTTTGCGCCGCTTGAAGGCGGGTTCCATTTTAACCTGCACAACAACGTCTGGGGAACGAATTTCAGAATGTGGTTCGAAGAGGATATGAAATTCAGGTTCCGGCTGACTTTCGGGTCCAATCTTTAAATGACATTCAGCTCTACTAGGGGGATAAACAAATGAGCGTATTCGGCATTGAAGGAAATAAATTCGTCCATGACGGAAAGTCGGTTCAACTCATCTCGGGGGCGCTCCATTACTTCAGAGTCGTGCCTGAATATTGGCGGGATCGCCTATTGAAGTTGAAAGCTTGCGGGCTGAACTGCGTGGAGACCTACGTGCCTTGGAATCTCCATGAACCGGAGCCTGGCTTATTCGATTTCAGCGGCATGACTGACGTGACCCGGTTCGTCGAGAGTGCGGGCGAACTGGGACTGTACGTGATCATTCGACCGAGTCCTTATATATGCGCGGAGTGGGAGTTCGGCGGCCTGCCTGCTTGGTTGCTGCGAGACGAAGGCATGCGGCTTCGCTGCAGCCATCGTCCGTTCCTCGACCGGGTGGATACGTATTACGATGAACTGATTCCCCGTCTGCTGCCCTACCAGTGCACGCGCGGCGGACCGATCATCGCCATGCAAATTGAAAATGAATATGGCAGTTACGGCAATGACAAAGATTACTTGGAATATTTGAAAGATGGACTTACGAACCGAGGCGTAGACGTGCTCTTGTTCACTTCCGACGGTTATACGGATGCGAACTTACAGGGCGGCATGCTGCCCGGCGTATTCGAAACCGTTAACTTCGGTTCCAGACCCGAGGAAGCATTCGCGAAACTGCTGGAGTATCAGCCCGATAAGCCGTTGATGTGCATGGAGTACTGGAACGGATGGTTCGACCATTGGAACAAGCCCCATCATACGCGCGATTCACAGGACGCGGCGGCCGTTCTGGATGAAATGCTCGCCATGGGGGCGTCCGTCAATCTCTATATGTTCCACGGCGGCACGAACTTCGGTTTCTATAACGGCGCGAACTGCCTGGAGAAGTACGAAGCGACGACGACCAGTTACGATTACGACGCGGCACTGACGGAAGCGGGAGATTATACCGAGAAATACACAGCGTTCAGGGCCGTTATCGAAAAATACGCCGGGCCGATCGATACCGAAATGCCGCCTTCAACGCCGAAAAAAGCCTACGGAAAAGTGGCATTAACCGAAAGTGTTCGTCTGTTCGACTCTTTGGGCGAGTTGTCTGCGCCTGTCCGTCGTCCTTGCCCGGATCCGATGGAGAAGGTCGGACAAAATTACGGCTTTATCTTGTACGAATCGCGGATTAGCGGTCCTCAGGACGATTGCGAAATTTCTCTGCAAGACGTTCACGACCGCGCGCTGGTTTTTATCGACGACCGGTACCTAGGCGTCATCGATCGTTGGAGCAAACAGAAATTAGCATGCAGCATACCGTCTGGCGGGGCCAAGCTAAGCATTCTTGTCGAGAACATGGGGCGTATCAATTACGGCCCGTTCCACAAGGATTTTAAAGGCATTACAGAGGCGGTGAAGATCGGCATCGCGATGCTCCACGACTGGACGATCTACCCTCTGCCTCTCTCTGATTTGTCCGGGCTTTCCTTCGAAAGGCTGGAGAAATTGGACCCTGGCGTTCCAGCGTTTTATCGGGGGACATTCCATGCGGAAGAGATCGCGGATACGTATTTGTCCATGGAAGGATGGGGCAAAGGGGTCGCTTATGTAAATGGCTTTAACTTAGGCCGCTACTGGGAAGCAGGCCCGCAGAAGACGCTTTACATCCCAGCACCGTTATTGCGTCAGGGCGACAATGAGATTGTCCTGTTCGAACTGCATGGGGCGGATGCGCCTGAAGTCACTCTTGTGGATCGTCCGTTCATCCAATAATTTTGCATAGCAAAAGGAGAAACGAAATGAAACCTATCACAGCCGCATTGATCGGCGCCGGACAACGAGGAGCGGGAGCTTATGCTCCTTACGCCCTGAATCATGCGGAGGAAATCCGGTTCGTCGCCGTCGCGGACGCCGACCCGGAAAGAAGGGAGCGATTCGGCCAAACGCACGGCATCGCGGAATCGAATGCATTTTCCAGTTGGGAACATCTGCTGAACGGTCCGAAAATCGCGGATGCCGTGCTCATCTGCACGCAGGACAAAATGCATTTCGAGCCGACGCTGAGGGCATTGGAGCAGGGGTACCACGTACTGCTGGAGAAGCCGATGTCGCCGGACCCTCTGGAATGTTTCATCATGGGCGAATACGCCGAGAAGCATAACCGCGTCTTATCGATCTGTCATGTGCTGCGGTATACGGACTTCTTCGCATTGATCAAGAAGATATTGTCCGAAGGCCGAATCGGCGAGCTTGTATCGATCACGCATACGGAGAACGTCGAGCATCGGCATCAGGCGCATAGCTTCGTCAGAGGCAACTGGAACAAATCCGAGGTATCGAGCCCGATGATTCTGGCCAAAAGCTGCCACGACATGGACATCCTGCAGTGGCTGGTCGAAGAAGATTGCACGAAAGTGTCCTCTTTCGGCTCGCTCATGCATTTCCGCAAGGAGAGCGCGCCGGAAGGAGCGCCGCCGCGCTGTCTGGACGGCTGCCCGGTGCAGATCACATGCCCGTACTATGCGCCGCGCATGTACATTGAGCGGGACGATTGGGTCGGAGCCGTACTTCGATCGGTCGTCAGCAACGATCCGAGCGACGAAGGCGTACTGAACGCGCTGAAAGACGGGCCTTATGGCAGATGCGTCTACCATTGCGACAACGATGTCGTCGATCATCAGGTCGTGAATCTGGAATTCGAGAACGGAGTCACCGTCGCGTTCACGATGAGCGCATTTACGTTCGAAGGCGGCCGCTCGGTGAAGCTGATGGGAACGCGCGGTCAGATTCGTGCGGACATGGATCGCAACGTAATAGAGGTGACGAGCTTCGTCACGCGCGAGACGGAAACGATCAATCTGGAGACGGATGCGGCTGGACACGGCGGCGGCGACACGAACATTATGCGCGATTTCGTTCGTCTGGTTCGTAGCGATGGGAAGGAGAAAGGGCGGACCGGAGCGCGGGAATCCGTACAAAGCCACTTGATTGCCTTCGCGGCAGAGAAATCAAGGGTGGAAGGGCGTACGATATCGATGCCGGAATATATCAAGGGGTTGAAGCAGGAAGCGCAATTGGAGCAGCAGCCAGACGGCTAACAAAATCGTTCTTTACGATCGTCCGAATACGACGCGGCCAAAGAAATCACTTTTGCGAACTGAAAACAAGCGGGATGCATCTCTGAGAAGAGGCATCCCGCTTGTTTTTACTGCTTCATATTGCGATATTCCGACGGGGAGTGAGTCGTAAACCGCTTAAAGAAAATGCTGAATGCATGAATGGAATCAAAACCGAGCTCACCGGCGATTAGGGTAACGGATTTGTCGGTCGACCGCAGCTCCGACTTGGCTTTGGACAACACCAGATCACGCATGTATTCTCCAATGGTAACGCCAATCGCGCTCTTGAATTTTCGAGCGAGCTGGGATCGACTGATCGGAATGGCCGCAGCCAACGCATCGATGTCCCGGTCGTAGCGGATTTCGCTGTGCAGCCGGTTCATTGTCATGAGCAATCCGCGATCTAACGGCTGATTAGAAGAGTGACGCTCGCTTTCACGATCGTGAAATTGCCGCAGTACACGGATGAGCATCTGCTGGAGCAGCGCCTCCGCCATAGGTGCTGTTAGACGGACCGCGGATTGCGCTTCATCGATCAATGAGAGAAACAGGCTTCTAATGACGCCGTCCGAATCCTCGCCGATTCTTGTCTCTCCGATGTTGTAAAGATCCAGCTGTAAAGCCGAGAGCAAATCGACATGGAAGCCGACATAGTAGAGTTTGAAGGGAGCGTTCTGACCTGCTAAGCCAAAGTGATCCTCACCGGGACGAGTCAGCAGGAACTGTCCTGCACCGAATTCGTATACCGTTTTGTCTATTTTATACTGACCGCTCCCCATATCCAAATAACAAAGCTCATAGTGCGAGTGCATATGGGAAGACGTCGCCCAGTTCTCGTGCAAGTTCATTCCTACGTAATAAATGCTGCTTGATGCCGGGGAGAATGGCAGTTCGATTCTAAGCTCTTGTTCGGTACGAAACGTGTTGGCTACGCTCGGAGTGGCATGGAAGTCTGAAGCGCGGTCGCTCATGTCGACAATTCCCCTCAATCCATTCGCTATGATCATAGAATATAAATTTTTGCTTTTCTAAAGGAAATACACGTTCATTTATTGATCATATAATTAAAATGAAATGAGTTCAATAGACGAAGGGAATGTCGAATATGAGCCAAACCGCAATCCGCAGCGCATGCTTGCCAAGCGGACAGGACGTAAGCTTCTTCGAGGAAAAGGGATACTGGGTGTCTCCCGTTATTTTCTCGAACGAAGAATTGGAGAGGATTAAAGAGCACCAGGACATGGTATATCGCGGTCAGTATGAACTGGGGCGCGAGCCGGTGTGCAATTGGCTGGAAGGCCAAGACAATCCGGCAGCATTGCGCAAAACGGACAATTCCCACTGGGCCGACGGTACGCTGCGCCAACTGGCGCTCGACCCGACCGTCGGCGCCATCGCCGCCAAGCTGATGAATGCGGACGCGATTAAGCTGTGGCATGATCAACTGCTGTACAAGCCGGCGCGCAAGTCGGCCAAGGAATCGGCCAACGTCGGCTGGCACCAGGACTTCTCGTACTGGCAATGTGCGCAGGAGCCGACGCTCATCACAGCGTGGGTCGCATTTCACGACGTCGATCTGTCGAATGGCTGTATGCAGATGGTCCCTCGGAGCCATAAATGGGGCTTGTTGAACGTGAGCGATTTCTTCGAGCAAAATATGGATTCGCAGAAGGATCAAATGGACGTGCCCGATGGCGAAGAGTTAACGACCGTGCCCATCATCATGAAGGCGGGACAGGTGAGCTTCCATCACGCCTTGACCATTCATGGCAGCGGAGCGAATACATCGGGTGAGCCGCGTCGATCAATGGCGATTCACTTGATGACGGGCGACACGGTTTACTCCGGTCGTCCGCGGGGCGAGGGGCATTTTAACGCCAAAATGATGGCAGGCCGGGTTGGCGAACGCTTTGAAGGCGATGCTTGGCCGACGTTGTTCGCCGCGAAGTCATAAAAGATAAGCCACCGACCAGTACAGTGTTGGTGGCTTATTTTCGATTCCGAGTCATTTTTACTAATAAAGAGGATATTTCTGACGAAGGTCTTCCCGATGGAGCACATTGGAATCCTCGCGGATGTAGTGACAAACGTAAGAGCGGCGCCAGCGGTCTTTGCTGCGGTTTTTGTTTGACGAGTGGATCAGCAGCTCGCTGAAGAAAAGAATATCGCCTTTTTCCATGATGACCGGAATCTGACGGCTTGTGTCGACGCCTTCTGTTTCCTCCGTATGATGCTCATGCTCTTCCAGGTTTTTGACTGCGCCATGCGGCAGCAAGCCAAGCTTGTGCGTTCCGGGCATCACCCAAAGGCAACCGTTTTCCTCGTCCACCAAGTCTTCCATTGCAGTCCATGCGGCTATCATCGTCATCGGATCATTTTTAATATAGTAGTAATCCTGATGAGAGGCTTGGCCCGGGGAACCGGGTTCTTTGTAGAAGTACATGCTTTGCACGCATACGGCTTCTTTGCCCATCAATTGCGCCAGCACATTACGGATAACCGGGAGCTTCATCAATTGGCGGGAGAAGCTGTCATGCTTGTGCGGATTAAACAACCGAACGGCGTACTTCTTGCTCTCGTCGCAGGCTGCCCATTCCGGCATGGGCGATTGGTTACGAATGTCATAGATGTGTCCGTTAAAGGCATCGATCAAATCTCCAGAGCAACGATTCTTAAGCAGGAGGTACCCGTTTTCTTTAAAAAATTCAACTTGCTCTTCGCTGAGCAGCTGCATCAATGGTGATTTTGTCGCTTCCATATGAGTGACGCCTCCGTGAAGAAGATTCTTTTTCATAATTCCAACTTAATTCATACGCGGTATTTCAACAATCGCTGTAATTAGCACTTTTGTGTCCGCGGTTGACATTTTAACTTCGAATCAAAAAAAGAGCAGGCCGTTCTGCGGAGATGCAGAACGGCCTGCTTGTGACTTTGACAAAATCTTCTTTTTACTTCGATGCTTTCCAAGCGTCGATCTGCTTTTGCATTTCCGCGATAATTTTGTCGGCGCCGGCGGTTTTCATTTTCTTCACGAACTCGTCGTACTTCTCAGCGCTTGTCACGCCAAGCTCGATGCCGCGGTAGTACTCGTCGAATACGGCGCTTGTTTTGCCGATTTCCGCTTTGACCGGTTCCGCATCGAAAGAGAAACCAAGCAATTTCGAAGGCGCTGCGGATTCGTTTAACTTAATGGTGTCTTCCCATACCGTCTTCGGCATGCCTTCCTGGACGTAGGCGAGGAAGTTGGAGGCGAACATCCATGGCACTTGCGGATTGTAAGCCTGTTGGTTTGGTCCGGCAACCATCAGACCGTCGGCGTTCATCGCATAGTGGTCATCCTTGATGCCGAAGTTAAGCAGGTTGTACAGCTCTACGTCCGTATTTAGCAGTTCAAGCAACATCATGGCTCTTTCCGGATTTTTGGAAGAGCGGCTAATCGCTTGCATCGTAGCAATGATACCGTTAGTTGTTAAATGCGGAGTGGAAGCGGGAGCGCTGACATACGTCTCGCCGCCAAGCGAGGAGGCTAGCACATCTCCGCCTGGCTTGTACGCGCCGCCGATATTGAGAATCCATTTCCCGGCTTTAGCGTCGGCCCAGTCGTCTTGCTTCTTGGAAATCCGTTCTTTGGAATTCATATAACCTTTGGCATTCCAATCTCTCATCACTGCGGCGAACTTCTTGAATTCGTCGGTTTCGAACTGGTTAACGACTTTCAGCGAGTCGTCATTGTAATATACGGCGCCAGGAATGTTGATACCGGAAATGGTTTCGAAGTTGAACATTTCTTGAATATTGGACAACGCCGTAATGAAAGCTTTCTCCGGGTGATCTTTCTTAACGGCCTGAATATATGGCTCGAGCAAATTCATCGTGTCTGCGCTAATTTTGCCGCCAATGCTGCTAATGTCGAAGCCGTATTTGTCTGCCAACGCTTTCGATGTGGACACTTCAGGCGTTCTGGCCGAAATTTGATAGTTGATGTAGCCATAGATTTTGCCGTTAACGCGGGTTGCATCCCAGAAGTTTGCCGGAATAGCGGCATATGATTTCGGCGCGTATTGCGCAAGCAAGTCGTCCAGCGGGATGAAGGCGCCCTTCGCAACGTTCTGGGTGTAGTTGTTGATCCAGTTGGACGTAAAGGCGATGTCGTAATTTTCGCCGGAAGCGATAACGACTTTCATTTTTTGGTCGTAGTCGCCGAAGGCAATCGGCTTGAAGTCGATCGTGGCGTTAATTTTTTGTTTGACGATTTTGTTCACTTCGTCGAACACTTTGTTTTGCTCGGGCTGCGGGAAGTTGCCCGGGAAGTACCAGGTCAGCTTGGCTTCCGGCAAATCTTTGGCTGCGTCGCCGCTTCCGGAAGGGCTGGAGCTTGCGTTCGCGCTGGCAGATGATGACGGGGAAGCGTTTGGCGAACCGGAGCTTTCATTGTTTTTGTTGCCGCATGCCCCCAGCACCAGGCTGAGCGACATGACCAAAGACGTTGCCATCATGCCTGTTTTGGAGAAACGTGTGTTTCTAAGCATTGTGAATCCTCCCTTTATCGTTGTGTATCGCTATATTCTTAAAAATGGGCTTGGCCCATGATTAAGCTATCCTTTAACCGCGCCGACCGTCAACCCTTTGACAAAATACTTCTGGAAGAAAGGGAACACGGCCAGCATCGGACCGGCGGCGAGAATCGCCATCGCCATCCGTGCGGTTTCCGCCGGCACGACCATGTTGTTCATACCCGGCGGCATCATATTGGTGGAGCGGGTCAGAAACTCGATATTATTAATCATGCGATAGAGCATGAATTGCAGTGGGACGAGCTTTTCCGATTCGATATAGAGGAGGCTGAGCCACCAGTCGTTCCAATATTGCAGCAGGATGAACAATCCGACGGTAGCGAGTCCCGGTTTGGCAAGCGGCAAAATCATCTGGAAGAAAATCCTGAATTCGCTTGCGCCGTCTATCATGCATGACTCGATCATGTCGTGCGGAATTTTCTGCATGAACGTCCTCAAAATCAAGATGAACCAGGGAATCGCCAAGTAAGGCAGAATGAGCACCCATATCGTGTTTTTCAAGTGCAAGTAGTTACTGATGAGCATATAAGTCGGAACAAGTCCGCCGTTAAACAGCATCGTGAAAAACACGTAAAAGCTAAGTTTGTTTTTGTACTTGTAGTCTTCTCTTGACAACACATAGGCAATCCCGGCAGAGATCAGCAAGGAAAGGACGGTGCCCATTATACTGATGATCATAGAAACTTTGAAAGCGTTCAGAAGCTGAGCCGGTCTGTAGAGCACGTAAGCATAAGCACGAATATTAAAATCCTGAGGCAGCAGGCTGTAGCCGTTTTTCAGAATGCTCGTTTCGTCGCTTAGCGATACGGAAATAATGGATATGAGCGGAACTACGCAAGCAATGCCGAATAGTATCAGCACGAGATGAATCAGCAATTTAGGCAGTCTGTTACGGTGCTTCATCGGTGCACCTCCATTTCAAGAAATTTAGAACAGCTTGTTCTCGTCGTTTACTTTTCTGACCAAATAGTTGCTAAACAGAACGACTACGAATCCCATCAGCGACTGGAACAACCCGACTGCGGACGACATCCCGATATCGCCGGACTGTCTCAGCATGCGGAATACATACGTATCGATCACTTGGGTAACCGGGTACAGCTGTCCGATTTCTCGTGGTACGAAGAAGAACAAGCCGAAGTCCGAGTAGAATATTTTCCCGACTGACAGCAGAGTCATAATCGTAATGAGCGGCATAAGAAGCGGGATCGTAATTTTGCGAATGATCTGGAATTTGTTCGCGCCGTCGATCGCGGCCGCTTCGAAGTAATCGTTCGGGATGCCCAGAATGCCAGCGTAGAAAATAATGCTCGTATACCCTAGTCCTTTCCAAATATTGATGAGTGTCAGTAAGAGGGGCCAAATCCAAGTTTCCGTATAGAAGTCGAAATTGACCCCGATTTTCTCCAGCCAGCCTGTCACGATGCCGTAAGGGCCAATGAAAGAGTAAGCCATATACGCGACGATAATCCACGAGAAGAAGTAAGGGAAAAAAAACATTGTTTGATATGTTTTCAGAAATTTGCGGCTGATGATTTCGTTGAGCAAAAGCGCAAACACGATCGAAAGCAACGTGCCGACAACGATAAAGACGGCGTTGTAGCCGAGCGTATTTCTGATGACCGTCCACGCGTCGCTTGAAGTAAAGAAGAAGTCGAAGTTGTCGAATCCTACCCATGGACTTCGGAATATGCCTTGCTCGTAATTGACGTTTTTGAAGGCAATGAAAATACCCGCCATCGGAATGTACGAGAAAATAAAAATCGCTACGATTGCCGGAAGCGCCAACACTGTAAGCTGAAATATTTTTTTGGATTCCGCATTTTTGAACTTTTCAATGATTGCTTTCGCCATGCTCACCTTCTCCTTTGATGTTCCTTTTGCCAGTCGCTTGTGTATGGCTTCATGCTAGCCGCCGCACTAGGGGAATTCAATTTCTGATCCCGATAATGTGTTCTGTACGGGAGAAATAGGAGTTCTCAATTGGGCATTCAGTTCTGAAAATGCATATTTTCGCGCTGACAACGAATGGGCTTGCCCGTTTTTTGCGGAGTATGTTAGTCTTCTTCTTACGCGAGAGAATCTGCCCAGGGGAGGTCGGGACATGTTTAAGCAGCTTGTTCTGAAAAATCCGTTTCAGTTGTTTCTGACGATTTCATTGCCGTTCCTGATCAGCGCCCTCGTGCTGTTGCTCGTGCAATCCTCCTTGTTAAATCGGAACTTTGAACACTTTGCGCTGCAGATGATCTATAGCCAGCAGCAAACCGACCTGCAAAATACGAGCCGCAACGTCCAGGCGATGGCCCAGTCGGTTAGATCGGTAGCGATTACCGCTTTCTTCGACGATATGATTAAAGATTTGTTGTACTCGGACGTCGCGGAGGAAGAGTACGTTAAATATCAGAAGAAAATGGAGTCTTACAAAAATATCTATCCCTTCCTGCAATCGATTTATATTTATAACGGCCGCAACATGTACACCGTACCGAGCGAAGGGTTTGTATTCGATCGGGCCGGTTTTCCGGACAAAGGTATCTTTCCTATTCTGGACGATATTCGCAACAACCGATCGCACAGCATCGTGCTGCGGGAGATCCCGAACGTGCTATCCGGTATTTCGACCGATGCGCCGTCGAAAATTCATGTGTACTCGTACTTGTTCTTCGACACGCAGCTGCGGGAAGGCAAAGTCAGCGAAGCTATTATTCTGAACATCTCAGAGGAGTGGGTGAAGCAAAATATTAGCGCTGCCGACGAGAAAAACAATCGAATCCAGATCGTCGACGCCAGCGGCAGGCTCATGACTGCGGATCCCGATCGCAAGTTGCTGAGCGATATGAACAATGTCGATTACATGAAGAAAATCAACTCGTTGAAGGAGCCGTCAGGCAGCTTCCGGATGAACGCCTCGGGGGTCGATTCTTTTATCACGTACACGGATACAGGGGTATTCGGGTGGAAAATGGTCAGCATAACGCCGTATACGAAGATTTTGCAAGAAATTTCGATCATGAAGAAAAAAACCGTGATGCTCGTGCTCCTATTGCTAGCCATCAGCATGCTGATCATGCTTTATTTCTCGCGTAGGTTGTACTTGCCGGTCAAGCTTGTTATACAGAACTACAACCGTCTGGAGTCCGAGCAGAAGAGCGAGTTCTATAACCGTAAGCAGCAGTTTCTGCGGAAGCTGGTGCAGACGAACGATTTCGAGTCTGCGCGCTCGCTGCACAATGCTTTTCAGCAATATAGAATTGCGCTTGACCCGGCAGACACGTTCCGAGTCCTGCTCCTCAGAATCGATTATTATTCGGATTTCTGCTCCAAGTACAACGCCAGAGAACGGGATTTACTGAAATTCGGCATTATGAATATCGTCTCGGAGCATCTGAACGGTCATCATAAGCACGAATGCGTTGAAGTGGCCGAAGATCAAATACTTGTTTTGATGAATGAACGCGCAGGGGATGATTCGGAGCATCGGGAGAAGACGTTGTTGCTCGTGCAGGACATTCAGTCGAGCACATCGACTTATTTGCGGGTGTCGCTATCCGTTGCGGTCAGCGAGCTGTTCGAGGCGCTGTCTAATCTGAATTTTCATTACCTGAAGACGGTCGATTTATCGGATTACCGCATCATTAAGGGCCGTCAAGCGATTATTACAGAAGGCAGCATCAGCCATCGGAATGAGGATTTCAAGTATCCGCAGGAGCAAGAGAAGGAACTGGCCGACGCGCTTATCCAGGGGAAGTTCTCCGAAGCGAATCGACTGCTGGGCGTCATGATCGACCATGCGTCTTCGTTCAGCTACACGGCGCTTAACTCGGTGTTGATTCGCTTGCTGTTATCCGTTCGACATGCGGTTGAGTTACTGGAATCCAATCACTCGATCAAGGTGAATTTTAACTTTCAGGCGTATTTGACGAAGCTGCAGAAGATCGAGACGCTGGATGAGATCAAGTCTGATTTTCATGCATTGTTCGAGCACTTGGCGCAGGAACTGGTAGCGAAAAAGGACAACAAACATTTGAATCTCATCGAGGATGTCGCGCGCATCGTGCAAAGAGACTTCGCCAATCCGGCGTTGTCGCTCGATACGGTGGCGGACGAAGTCGGCTTCTCCTCGCCGTATGTAGGGAAGCTGTTCAGGAAGCACTTCCTCGTCTCCGTGAACGACTACATCAACCAGATTCGCCTGACGCATGCGACCGAATGGATCGCGACGACGGACGATACGATAACGGACATTATGCTGCAATCGGGCTTTTCCAGTCGCAGCCACTTCTTCACCCTATTCAAGAAAGAACATGGGCTGACGCCCAGCCAATATCGCACGATGATCAAAAAATCCGGGTAAGCGGCTTGTACGCCGCTTCCGGATTTTTCTTTTTGGCCGCGCTATAAGCAGGCAATTCGAAGAAAGAGAACTTTGATTCAAATTGAGAACCAACATAACGTCCTGCCATTGCTGATTCGTGTTTGTTCGAGAACAGTTAGCTGAAAACAGAAATTGAAATCAAACGAAGGGGTGCTAGTATGAGGGCATCGAGCGCGTGATCGTGCAGAGGAGATGGTGTAATCGGCCGATAAGTCGAGATTTTTAAGAAATGTACATTTTTTAGAGTTTGAATTGGCTGATTTTCGTTGACATCGTTAACTTTAATTGATTTCACAAGTTATCAACCTTTGTATAGTGAAAGAGAAGGAGTTGAGGCAGTTGGTTGAATTTACGAATAAAGTGGCAATTGTGACCGGGTCCACCAGCGGTATCGGCAAGGCAGTCGCCGAGACGTTGGCACAGGGCGGCGCTCGTGTTGTCGTGTGCGGCCGGGATATGGAGCGAGGTCGGAATGTTGTAGAAGGAATCGAGAAGGATGGCGGTACCGCCTTGTTCGTCCAGGTCGACCAGCTCGATCCGTCCGCGCCGGAAATAGTGGTGGAGCAGGCATTGCATACATGGGGAAGAATCGATATCGTCGTCAACAATGCGGCCCTTGTCTGCAATAAGCCGATTGAAGAAGTTACGCATGACGATTGGGACCGGCTATTCGCCGTGAATATCAAATCGGGATTTTTCCTCGTTCAGAAGGCGTTGCCGTATTTGAGAGAGTCGCAAGGCTCGATCGTGAATGTCAGTTCCTTCAACAGCCAGAAAAACATCGCGGGCAATTTCGTGTACGACTCGCTTAAGGCGGCGCTGAATCATTTGACAACCGGACTTGCGCTTGACTTAAAGGGAACGGGCATTCGTTGCAACGCATTACTTCCGGCTGGGGTCTCGACGCCGTTGCTTAATGATTGGTTTAAGCAGTTGATCGCAGATCCGGTCGAGGCAGAGCGGGTTGCGGAATCCGAGAAGCAGAGAGCGGACGTCGGCTCGCCGCAGCAGATTGCCGACGCGGTTGCGTTCTTGTGCAGCGGCAAAGCCTCGTGGGTGAACGGAGCAATCATTCCTATACATGGCGGCTATCAACTGGGCTAAGAGGATCGAAAATACGGCAATTCGACTACATGGGTAAAAAAAGGAGAACAGCGCCATGACTTCAACTCAACACTCATTTGCTCGTGTACGCGCCACGGAGCGCATTGTTCCGCCGCAGTGGGCGTTGCAAGAGCAATTGCTTTTCGACACGTTAAACAAAGCGGCCAAGGAATTCGTTGCCCGGTATACGCATCCCGATGGCACTCTGATCTGGTTCGAGCATTGGCCGGGGATGGACGGATCGGACGATCCTTACGAAGGTTTTATGAACTTGGCACTGCTGTACGTGCTCGGCGGAAGCAGCGAGCTGCACGAAGTGTCCCGCAAAATCTGGGAAGGCATCACGTGGCAGTGGACGGAATACGGTCAGATTCATCGGGAGTTCGATGCTTATTACGACTGGATGCATCATGGGGAAGGGTATTTGTATTTATATTTCCTTGGGCTGGCAGGGCCGTCCACATTGAAGGACCGTCAGCGCGCCAGAAGTTTCGCCGCTATGTACACAGGTGACGATCCTGAGGCGCAGAACTACGACCGGGAGCTGAAGCTCATTCGGTCGCCGCTGAATGGCAGTCGCGGGCCGAGGTTCGAAGTGAACGAAGAGGATTGGAGTACGCATCGGGGCATTCTGGACGATTATCTTGCGCCATACGAAGACATTCCCGGCGTTGATTTTGCAAGCGGGAAGTGTGCTTGGTCGAATGATGAGGTGTACGGGCATTTGCTTCGTATGATGAACGAACGGATGAATCACGGCGACGTGCCGCTCAATCTGAACGCTACGGGTTTGATTACGCATGCTTATCTCCATTCCGGAGATGACAATTTGAAGCAATGGGTGGTCGAATACGTAGCGGCATGGCAAGAGCGTACGCGGCTTAACGGAGGCATCATTCCCGACAATGTCGGGTTATCCGGTAATATCGGAGAGTACAATGACGGCAAATGGTGGGGCGGTTATTACGGTTGGCGCTGGCCGCACGGTTTCATGACCATTATTGAGCCGTTGACGAATGCTTGCATGAACGCGGTGCTCCTGACCGGCGAGATGAGCGGGTTGGCGCTCGCAAGGGAGCAGCTTGACCGCAACTGGGAGCTGCGCAAGGAGCAAAACGGCAAATGGGTTGTACCTTATAAGCACTTCGACGGCGGGTGGACGGATTACCGTGAAGCGACGCCTAGTTATCCGATTTATTTGTGGACGACGTCTATGGCGGATGAAGATTTGGAACGCATCGAACGCATTCCGAAAGACCATGACTGGAACGAGGTCATCGTGCCAGGATTTTCCGGCAAAGATCCGAAGACCGGGCGCGGAACGAAACACTACATCGGGAATACGCAGCCGTGGTATCAATATATTCGCGGGCAGCATCCGGATTATCCAGAAATGATCCTAAGCGCCAACTTCGAAATGATCGGCAACCAGCTCGCGAAGATGCGCTCGCTGGAAGGCGATCCGCATAGTTGGACGGAACACTATAATGAAGGTATTTATTCCGCGATCCACATCTGGCAAGAGATGTGCCCGCTCTATTTCGAAGGGCTGGTGCAACTGACGCTCGGCGGGCCGATGCATATCTCGCATGGCGGCTTGCAGCACGGCCGTGTCCGTTACTTCGATGCGGAAGCGAAGCGTCCGGGTTTGCCGCAGGGCGTATCCGCGCTGGTCGAGAAGCTGACGCCGGATTCGGCTACGGTGCATCTTGTGAATACGAGTCTGTTCGACTTTCGCGAGTTGGTAATTCAGGCAGGCGTATTCGGCGAACATCGTTTTGTCACCGGGGACGTTCTCGAAGCTTCCGGCGAAATCATTGAAACAGTTCATATCAACGACAAGTGGCTTAACGTGTCGCTGCCAGCGGGAACGGGTATCACTTTGCGGTTGTCGATGCAGCGGTACGTGAACACGCCATCTTACGGAATGCCATGGCAAGCGGATGACGCTGATAGTATCATTCATGGACGAAGCTAACGAGATTAAAGGAGCGGGGCAGATGGCAATGCAAGTGAAAGTGGCGCGGCTCCATCCAGATCAAGTCGAGCGATACGAGCAGCTTCATCGCGATATACCTGCAGATAACGAGAAGCATATGCGGGAAGCAGGTATCGCATCTCTGCGAATTTTCCGCGAAGGGCTGACGTTGTTCATGATCGTGGAATCCGATCCGTCCTTGGTCGTTCCTGATCGAGTCGTGGATCTCCAGTTGGAAGAAGAGTGGCATCGGCTGACGGGTGAATGTTTTGCAAGCTTCTGGCAGGATGCGGTCGGGGTCTATCGGCTTGAGAGATAGAGTTCGTGAGTAATTGCAGCGGAAAGCGGTGACAGAGTTGGAATACACGACCTTCGGTAAAACCGGTTTAAAGGTGTCCAAGCTTGGTTTGGGCGGGGCGCCGCTGGCTGGGGATTTTGGCATCACGGACGAACAAGAAGTACAGCGGATGATTCACGCAGCGATCGATGGAGGCATCAACTTCATTGATACGGCTCCTCTCTACGGCAATGGGGAGTCGGAACGACGTATCGGCCAGGCGATTGTCGACCGGAGAGATCGCGTTGTTCTGGCGACGAAAGCGGCCAGGTCCGATATGCGATACGATTACGAGACGACGATCCGTTCTGTAGAGATGAGCTTGCATCGGCTTCAGACGGATTGGATCGATATTTTACAAATTCATGATGTGGAATCGCAGCCCTATGAACTGGTTGTTAGCGAGACGATACCGGCACTGGAAAAGCTCCGGCAAGACGGCAAAATCCGTTTTCTCGGCGTAACGACGCGTAATTTGGAGTTGCTCAGGAAGTATATGGCGACGGAGATGTTCGACTCCATTCAATTTTACACGCGGTATATGCTTCTCGATCACACGGCCAAAGACGAGACGATTCCGCTGGCTAAAGAGTTGAACATGGGCGTTATTAACGGCAGCGTTCTTGGCATGGGGATATTGGCGGATGCGCCGGCTCCTTTCCTGAGAGAGGATATTCAAGCAGACGGTTTGGCCCGAATGGAGCAACTGGCGTTTCTGCGTAAACCTGGACCGAAAGGATTAATTGAGCCTGCGATGAGGTTCAGCCTAGGCAATCCGGACGTTCATGTTACGTTGACGGGAGTGTCCACTCTGGCAGCTTTGCAGACCAATATGTCTTATTGCGATGGCAACGGCTTGGCCTCGGAGGAAGTGGAGAAAGTATATGCGCTGTTCCAAGAGCAGCCGTTATTCGATTAAAGGCTCAAGTTGAGGAGACAACGACATGATTATCGATGCGCACCAGCATGTCTGGAATTTGGATAAGTGCAGCTATCCGTGGCTTACTCCCGATAGCGGCTCGATCTATCGCACTTTCGAAGCGGTGGAGCTCGAGCCCGTCATTCGCAAGATCGGCGTAGATAAGACCGTTCTCGTGCAGGCGATGGATTCTTATGAGGACACCGACTACATGCTGGCGACGGCCGCCACTCACACCTGGGTGGGAGGCGTTGTCGGCTGGGTTCCGCTTGATCGTCCGGTGGAAGCTGCGGAAAGTCTGGAACGTTATCGCCAGCACGAGGTGTTCAAAGGCATTCGCCACCTCATTCACGGTGAGCAGGATCCGAGGTGGCTCATGCGTCCGGAAGTGCAAGAGGGCTTTCGGCTGCTAGAGCGGAGCGGACTGACATTCGATGTCATCGCCGTGTTCCCGAACCATTTGGGGCTGGTTCCGCTGCTGTCGGAGAAGTTTCCGGAACTTCGGATCGTGATCGATCATCTGGCGAAGCCGCCATTCGGCTCTGACGATTGGGGGGAATGGGCGCGGCAACTGAAGCAGGCTGCGGAAAATCCAAACGTATTCGCTAAAGTGTCAGGCTTAAACACAGCTTTCGGTCCCGGCTGGTCGGCGGATTCGCTTCGTCCTTGCATCGAGATCGCTATGAACGCATTCGGCGCGGAGCGGCTAATGTTCGGGAGCGATTGGCCTGTTGCGACATTAAACGGCACTTACGAGGAAGTATGGGAAGCGACTCACGCAACGCTTGCGGATTGCAATGCGGTGGAGAAGGAAGCTATTTTTGGCGGCACGGCAGCGCGGTTTTATCGGATTTCGGTATAACTATTTAAGATCCCTTCTCCATTCCGTCGGCGATTTCCCGTAATGCTTGCGAAAAGCTTTAGAGAATTGCAAAGAATCATGGTAGCCGACAGATCGAGCCACTTCACCGACTTTTAAGTCATTTCTTTGAAGGAGTTCGCTAGCGATCTTCATACGGTACCAGGTTACATAGTTTTTGGGGGAGAGCTGGCAGGCTTTTATGAAAATGGCATGGAGATGCTTACGGTCAACGCCTACATGCTTAGCCATTCCCGAAATAGTGAAGGGTTCGGAGTAATTCCGGTAAATATAATCGAAAGCTCGAGTCATATGCTGCTCCATTGCTCTGTAACCTGTCGCCTCAGCTCTTGTCGTCCCCGTTATCTTGGACTCGCAAAGCGCCCATATGAACCGATACAGATACGACATTAGTAGTAGTTCCTGATTGGGCTTATCCGAATCAGCCGTCAGAAGCTCTTTGATGAAGCGGTGTACATCATCTGAGAGCTCTGACGGCTGGAAGATCGGATGCGTGTCCGTGATTCCTGCTCTGTGCAAAAAGTCTGAGGCCAATCTCCCAGTGAAGCCGATCCATATATAATGCCAAGGCGATGCCTCGGAGGCTTCGTAATAAACAGGTGTCTGGGGGAAAATAACGAACCCGTGCCCTGCTTGGAGATCATAGATCTCACCATTGACCTTATATTTGCCGCTTCCGGACGTAATGTAATGAAAAATATATTCGTTCCGTATCCCCGGTCCCCAACAATATCCCGACGAACAATGAGCCTCGCCGGAGAAGTGATAGTAAAGTTCGCTACCTGCGTTATTTAACCTGATCAGCGGGTCGTTAAGCTTTGACATTACTCGAATCCTCTCTTTCAAGTTGAAGACATTTTACCATATAAATCTGACCTTCTGCCATTTTATCCATTGATGATTATTGATAGTATGTTGTCATGATCAAGACAAAACCACTTGTGAATCGGAAGGGATGACAAGATGGATCTAAACGTAATGGAATTTCCAATTGCAGTTAAAGTGGAGTTGGATGATGGTTGGATTCGACTTGAAAAAAACGCGGATACCTGGCAAGGGGGCGGAGTAGAACTCACGTTGCGCTCCACACCGGGAAAACATTCATGGGTGTTGTCGGCGCCCGAGGTGTCGGTCAAGCGAGTTCTTATGAGATGGAATCACGGGATCCGGGGCGGAGTCAAGTTATACGGCGATCACTGGGAAAGAGCGTACGGCGACCTCGAATGGAGAGGCATCGTACCGGACAGGATCATGCCCTGGTATTTCCTCGTTCACGATGGTCAGCGAACGTTCGGCATCGGAGTAAAGACCGGAACGAGCTCGCTTTGCCATTGGGAAATGGATGATCGAGGCGTAACGCTGATGGCCAACGTCATGTGCGGCCCTAAAGGCGTGAAACTCGGACAAAGAGAGCTTACATTTGCACAAATCGTTCAATATCAGAGTCAGGAAGGGGAAAGCGCTCACGAATCGGCTCAAGCGTTATGCCGGCTCATGTGCCCTAATCCAATACTTCCGGATCACCCGATCTATGGAGGAAATAACTGGTACTATGCGTTCGGTCAGTTCAGACCCGAAGACGCGATGGCCGATTCTCTTTTTATGGCGGAGCTTACGGGGGACAATGCTGTACGACCCTATATGGTTCTGGACGACGGCTGGCAAATGAACGGCGGCTCATACTCTGCGAATGGCGGACCATGGACGGGAAATCGATTTTTCCCCGACATGAAGCGACTAGCGGAGGACATGACTGCAGCGGGAGTCGCTCCCGGTATTTGGTGCAGACCATTGCTTACATTTGAACGCGTGCCGGAAAATTGGGCGTTGCCTAGCTCGATCGGCAAAGTATTGGACCCGAGCATTCCAGAAGTGCTGGAACTGGTTGCAAGCGACATCCGGCGAATGCATGACTGGGGCTATCGACTGATTAAACATGATTTTTCAACCTTTGACATCCTTAACGAGTGGGGCAATTCCCTTGGAGCGAATCCGTCAAGACAAGCTCAGCTGTTTCATGATCAGTCCAGAACGACAGCGGAAATCATCGTTGACTTGTACCGTACGATAGCCGAAGCAGCGGGAACGAGCCTTGTCATGGGGTGTAACACGATTAGCCATCTTGCGGCAGGCTTGTTCGCGATACAGCGAACCGGGGACGATGTGAGCGGCGTCGGCTGGGAACGCACTAGACGTATGGGGGTGAATACGCTGGGTTTCCGAATGCATCAGCACGGGACATTGTATAGCCATGATGCCGATTGCGTCGGAATAACGGCATCTACACCATGGAATTATGCTAAGCAATGGCTGGATTTAGTGGCTCGGAGCGGAACGCCATTGTTCATGTCCGTAAGCCCGAGTCTGGCGACCGAAGAGCAGAAGAGAAGGATCAAAGAAGCCTTTCAAATCGCAGTAACAGTCGGGCAACATCAGGCAGTTCCATTGGATTGGCTGGATAATAACTGTCCTTCCCGCTGGCAGTTCGGCGCTGAAACTATCGAATACGATTGGTATGGCGACAGCGGAGTCAGGAATGAAGACAAAGACAATACATGGTGGAGATAGGTATTCGTAAAAAACAACCATCGACGACTTTCAAAGTCGTCGATGGTTGTTTTTTTGTATCAAGCTGTCCGCCAGTTGACGAGCACATTGTCGAACTTGGCGCTGGCGCCGCCGGTGACCAGGGCAATGTTGCCCGAAGCGGAAGCTGTATTGGTGATGTTCACCAATGCTGTCACGGAGGAGCCGATGAACACTTGAATGTTGCCGCCTTGTGCGACGACTTTGACTTTCGTATTCTGGCCGGCGACATAACCGGGAATCGAGACTTTAGCCAGCTGCCCGCCCGAATTGGCGACGATTAGATCGCTGTTATTGCACACGGCAATCAGGTAGCCGGTATTCAAGTTCGAAGGGTCCGAGCTGCGAATCATCGCTCCGGTCCAGTTGGAATGGTCGCCTCCATCGTTCACGATCTCCGTATCGAAGGTTAGAGTAAAGTCTCCGAAGGAGCGGTTTTTAATCGCAGAATTGTTAAAATACCCCGAAGTACTCGTTTGGCTGTATTCCCCGCTAGCTACGGACCACGTTCCCGTCGGGTGCGTCCAGTTCGAATCGTTTCCGCTACTGAAGTCATCGGAAAACGTAAATAAGGTTCCGGTTTCCGACGAAAGGAGGGTGCGTATCGTTGTTCCCATACTGGCAGCAGACGCTTTGCGCGTTGCCGTCTCCTTCACGCGGGTGACAAACGTGTACGGCGTATCCGCCGACAAACCGCTAAACGTCGGACTGTCTTGCCAATGCGAACCGTCTTTGCTGTATTCCTGACCGACAATGGCCGCGAGCGCAATGCTTGTTGCGGATCTGCTGGCTTCGCTCGGCGCGCTCGGCGCTGCAGGGCCATCCGCTTTCGGGACTTGAACGACAACGTTGTCAAACTTGGCGCTGGCGCCTCCTGTGACTAGGGCAATCGTACCCGAAGCTGAAGCCGTATTGGTGATGTTCACCAATAGAGTCGGAGAGGAGCCGACGAACACTTGAATGTTGCCGCCTTGGGCAACGACTTTGACATTCGTATATTGACCGGCGATATAACCGGGAATCGTGACTTGTGCCAATGCCCCGCTCGCATTAGCGACGATCAGATTGCTATTGTTGCATACGGCGATCAGATACCCGGTATCCAAATTCGAAGGATCGGAGCTTCGAATCATGGCCCCTGCCCAGTTGGAATGGTCGCCGTTGTCGTTCACGATCTTCGTATCGAAGGTGAACGTAAAATTGTCGAAAGAACGGTTTTTAATTGCGGTGCTGACAAAATATTTGAGCGGTTTGGTTGGATTCGGGTCCCTGTATTCTGGCTGGTTATATTCTCCGTTAGCTACGAACCATGTCGTATCCTTCGCAGGCGCCCAGTTCGTAACGATGTCGCTATCGAAAGAATCGGATAACGTGTATAACCAGCTCGGTTCCGTTGAGACCAGTGTACGAATCATCGTTTCCGCGCTGCTCGCAGACGCTTTAATCGCTACCGTCTCTTTCACCCGGGTTACAAACTTATACTCCGTATTCGGCGCCAATCCGTTAAATACGGCGCTGTCTTGCCAGTTCGATCCGTCTTTGCTATATTCCTGACCGGCAATGGCCGCGAGCGTAACACTTGTTGCGGATTTGCTGACTTCGACTGGCGCGGCCGGCGCTGCAGGACCGCTCGCTTTTGCAACGTCTACAACCACGTTGTCGAAGGTGGCACTGGTTCCACCCGTGATGAGCGCGATGTTGCCCATAGCATAAACCGTATCCGTAATATTCACCAAAGCGTTAGAAGCGGATCCGATGAACACTTGAATATTGCTGCCTTGGGCGACAACCTTTACTTTCGTAGATTGACCGGCGACATAACCCGGAATCGCAACTTTAGCAAGCTGCCTGTCGGAGCTGTAGACGACCAGATCGCCGTTGTTGCAGACGGCAACCAGGTAACCGGTACCCAAATCCGTCGCATTCATGCTGCGAATCATCGTGCCAGCCCAGTTGGAATGAACTCCG
The DNA here is from genome assembly GCF_042655525.1 of Cohnella soli. Taxonomy (NCBI): domain Bacteria; kingdom Bacillati; phylum Bacillota; class Bacilli; order Caryophanales; family Paenibacillaceae; genus Cohnella; species Cohnella soli. The sequence continues at coordinate 434,848 of NZ_JBHSMI010000025.1, read as the reverse complement.
CCGTCGTTTACGATTTTGACGTCGAAGGTATATTCGAAATTGCCGAAAGCTCGGCCTTTAATCGCGGATACGTTCTCGTATCCCGACAAGTCTGTCTGGGTGTACTCTCCATTATTGATCGACCAAGCACCGGCGGTATGCACCCAGTTCGCGTCGACGTCGCCGCCGAATCGATCGGAGAACGTAAACAACGAATCGGGTTCCGATGAAATGATCGCATCCAAAATCGCTTTATGCGCCATCACGACAATATTGCCCGATCTTGTAAACGTTGTGCCATTCGTAATTAATGAGTCTGCGATCAGTTTGGCTGAAAGTGGTTTCGTCTGCTTCAGAATATTCAGCAACTCGACATCCTCGATCCCGTCAAGCTGCGCTTCGCTCCTTACGCTATCGTAAATGTCGTAAGCCGCCTTGTTCGGACGCACGAGCCAGAAGTCGCCACCGTCACCCAATGAACCGTCAAACGTATCCGCTTCAGTATTGTTCGAAGTGAACCAATAGTTCCATCCCCAGTGCAAGTAACCGATGCCCCCGACTTTCCAGACAAACCAAGGGAGCAGTCTTGTTTCATCCAAGTAGTGAGTGATAAACCGGTTCATATAGTAGCTCAACGGTTTGTTTGCGGTATAGAGCCACAATTCCTTGCCACCGATACGCAAATTTTGATAATAAGCAGTATTGGCTTCATACGTGTAAGTTGTCGGAATGGTTGTAGACAAGCTGGCTTGCACTCCGGGCATTTTATGATCTTGGACTTCGGATGTTTTTCCGTTCGGGAAATACTGATGAAATTTGGCATAGAGCCAATTTGAACCATCGATCTGGTATTGAAAGTACGGTTCGTCACTCGCGCACAAATAAAAAATGTCAGTCCAACCCTTTGCGTCCAGATGAGCTTTAAGTGCCGGAAAGTAGATGTCTAAATATTGGTTTGCCTCCGCGGTGCCGGCGTCGACCAGAACTCTCGTCGTCACGCCGTTTATCTTCTTTAGCATATTCAATTTCATTTTGCTCTCCGAATCGATTCGTTCCAGCATTGTCGGGGTGTAAAGATATTGCATGGCGCCCGCATCGATAAACGTCTGAACGAATCGATCGAACGTGGCCCAACCGAACGTATAATTGCCGTTATTATCTATCGTTGTATCTTTTAAGATCAACGCTTGCACATCGGTGAAAATAACGTTGTTCCGATGTTTCTTATGGTTTTTGGCGATATTTTCAATCACCTTCCACCAGTTGTTATCATACTTGGCGACGTTATATTGCATAGGAATGTTGTCTTCGGTTTGTTCGTAGCCCCATCCGATCGATGTGAACCAGTTCAACGTCTTAAAGGTCGACTGGTTGGAAGGAGGGACAGTCACGTTGTACACGACAACCGTTACGGGAACGGCAACATTGCCTAGGCTGCAATGAACGGTGGCCGTGCCTGTATACGTACCTTCCGCTTGCGTAGCCGGCGCGTAGACGCTGTACCAGTAGGGCTGCGTCTGATTCGCCGGAACCGTTACAGGCGTATTGTCCACAAGGGCATCCGTATAGCTGCTGCTCCCGTCCGATGTTTGCTCATACGTACCTTTGACCGCGACGTTGCTGTGCGTGTATTCCCGAGTCACTTTAATGTTAGATGCCGGAATTATCGCTCCGCCCGGTCCGGTAAGATCGTTTGGCGTCACGTACACGCCGGATTGGCTTGAAGTCGATCGGACTAGAATTTGCGCCGCTTCATACTCGTTTTTGGCCATATAGAGCGAAATTGCCGTTGGAGAGTCGACCGAGATCGTCGACGTTTGAAAGGCTCTATCTGCCGCATTCTGAATCCATACTGTCGGTGCGGCTGCGTGGACGGTGCCAAGAGAAACAAAAAGACCGGAGACGAGGGCAAACGCCAAAGAAAGCGAAAAACACTTCGAAAGATGGAGTTTCATCAATAATTTCATAATTTCCCTCCTTATTGTGGAAGCGCTTAAAATGGTTTGCGGAGAAACCGCCAAGATTAGCTCTTGACGGCTCCGGCGGTTAAACCCGAAATAATTTGTTTCTGCAAGACGATGTACACGATGATGACCGGAATGGAAACGATGACTAAATCCGCGAATACCAGGTTCCAGTCGCTGGAGTGCTCCCCCTGAAAGAAAAACACGGTAATTCCGAGCGTGTATTTCTTTGCCGAGTTCAGAAAATAAATGGCGGTTGCAAAGTCGTTCCAAACCGAAATAAAAGTTAGGATAATCGCGGTAGCGTTCATCGGTTTCAGTAAAGGGAAAATAACCCGGAAAAACAATCCGTACCCTTTAGCTCCGTCAATGACGGCTGCCTCGTCGATTTCGCGGGACAGGCTGTTGAAGAAGCCGATGTACAAAAAAGTGATGATCGGATATGAAGTCGCCACATAGACCAAGATGAGACCGACATAAGTCGATTGCGTCAGTCCTAATTTGAACAGCATCATATACGTCGTAATGATCGATAACGGCAGCACCATGCCGGCCAGCAGCAGAAATTGTACCGTGTTCGTAAAAAAGTTTTTTCTGCGTTGAATGACGAAGGCGGAAGTACAGCAGACGACAAGCACGAGGAAAACGCTGCTTCCCGTAATGATCAAGGAATTCCAGAAAGCGGTAGACACTTTGGCTACCTTAAGTACTTCGGTGTAGTTCTCGTAGATGTACCATTCGGTCGGCAATGAAAATTTGAAATCGGCCGCCTCAGCCGGCCCCTTAAAAGAAGTGAATACAATTAATAGAAGGGGGACAATAACGATGGCGCTCAGAACGAGGCCGATGATTTCCAGCGGCCATTTACGAGATCGGGTGCTCATGCGTCATACCTCCACTTCTTTTCTGCTGATTACCAGGTTCAGAATGCCTACGATGACGATAATCAGAAGAAATAGCACCAGATTCGCCGCTGTAGCCGCTCCGTATTGCCCGTGACCGAAGTTTTTGTAAACGATCGTGCCGATGACTTGCGAAGCGCCTCCCGGACCTCCTTGCGTCAGAGCGAATACGATCGCAAACACTTTCAGTCCGCCGATAAGCGAAAGAAATAGGTTGGCTTTAATATTCGGTAACATCTGAGGGATCGTAATATAAAGCAATTTCTCCCAACCGCTGGCGCCTTCAATCGTCACCGATTCATAGGAATCTTTAGGAATCGATTGCAGACCCGCCAGGAAGATCGCCATATGAAGGCCTGTAAACTGCCATATTTCTACGAATGATATCGAATACATGACAAGATGAGGATCGGTAATCCAGGACTGGGTCAGCCGATCCAAATGAAGCATCCGCAGAAACTCGTTCAACAATCCGGCGGAAGGATGATAAATGGCCGAGAAAGCGAGCGCGACGGCTACCGTACTGAGGATGGCCGGAAAGAAAAATACGGATCGCAAAAATGTCGCGAATCGCAATTGTTGATTAACGAGCAGCGCCAAACCTAGCCCTAAAGCGATTTTCAGCGTCGTTGTCATGATGGTGAATATAAACGTATTCTTTAACACGAGAGAAATATTGTCGACATCGAGCAAATCTTTGAAGTTGTCCCAGCCGATGAAGGTCGAGGCTTGGAAACCGTTCCAGTTCGTGAAGGCATAATAAAAACTGCCGAACGAAGGCGCGACGAAGATCGCCAAATAAATGATTAATCCAGGTAGCAGCATGCCGTATGTGTAGTTCGTTTTCATCAGTTTGCTCATCTGTTTGGTTATTTGAATAGCGGATCGTTTTTCGCTTTGGCGTCTTTCGCATATTCTTTATCCATCGCTTCGAGCACTTGTTCCGGCGTCTTCGAACCGACAAGCGCGTCTTGCAGGAAGGCGCCGAAATCGCCGAAGTTATAATCGAACCCGTAAGCGAAGTTTGGACTGAATCTGCCCGCGTCAACAAAGGATTTGCCGTCCAATTCAGCCGGTGAAAGTTTCGTTTCCGTTACGCCTTTAATCGCCGGAATGCCTCCTTCGTTGCCGAAGTACAGGTTTTGCGTTTCGATCGACTCGAAAAAGTTCACGAATCTTTGTGCGGCTTCCTGATTTTTGCCTTTTGGCACGAACATGCCGTAAGGCGCGAATACAGGAACAATGTCCGTGTCGTTGCCGTCGAATGGCATAATGAACGAGCCAATATCGTTCACTTGATCCGGGAATTTCTTGCGGATGTCGTCCATCACCCAAGTTGCCATATGGTACATGCCCGCCGTGCCTGTTGCCAGCGCTTTCTGGGCGGCGCTGTAGTCGTCGGACAAGTAGTCTTTTTGAACGTAGCCTTTGTCTTTCAGATCGACAAGCGTTGCAATCCCTTTTTTCAAGTTGTCGTACTCGACAAATTTCCCTTGATTTGTATTGATTTTTTGGGCCAGATCGTTATATCCCTTTTTGCTGGCGGCATCAAGCGCAAGTAGCTGAAGAGACCAAGCTTCTTTGCCTGCATAGAATACAGGTGTTTTTCCCGCTTTTTTGAGCGCTTCGCATACGGCCAAGTATTCATCGTACGTTTTCGGAATTTGCAGGTTAAGTTCGGTGAATACTTTTTTGTTATACAACACTACGGAAACGTTGGAACCCCAATACGGAGCCGCGTAAAACCCGCGATCGCCTTTTAAGTTCTCTTTATCATCCAATGCTCTTACCCATGCCGCTTTGTCGAAGTTTTCCATCCACGGCTGGTCTTCTTGTTTCACGAAAATATCCGCAGGCGCGCCGAAATCTTTGAAAAGGTTGCCGGGGAAGTAGAGCAAAATGTCCGGCAAATCCTGCGTTGCAAACCTTGTTTTGATGAGATCGTTGCCGGCGTCGGAATCGGGAACCTTCTCTTCAACCAGTTCGAACCCATGCACCAGCGCATCTTTCTTGATCGCGTCCCAGCCCGATTTGAACCAGGTCGTGTGGCCGAGCACTTTAAGCTTGACCGTCTCAACCGGTTTGTCCGATGCAGTCGGACTGCTGGATGCCGGCTGCGTTTCCGTTGCGGTCGCCGCAAGCTTGCTAGCCTCCGCGTTGTTGTTTTTGTTGCTTGAACATGCGGCCAAGAAAATCGTCGTCGTGACGATCAGAGCCGAGACCAGCATCCTCTTTGCCATTAAACCCTTCATGTACTTTCCTCCTGAGAGACTATTTTTGTAACTGCTTACACGAAGAACTTTAGCCCAATTTCAAAGAGCCTTAAATAGAAAATCTTACACGCGGGAGTGGATAATCTTACACAGGTCGGAATGAGAAAATGATATAAGATAATCCACCTGGAGAAGTGAAATTATCTATTTAACGACCTGTGTTTTCACGTTATGATTAAAAATTAAGCGGTTACAATCGAGGTGGGCAGCTATGTTCTCATTCCGGACATTCCAAGCGAAATTATTTATTACGTATTCGATCTTTCTTCTCATTTTCACCCTTATTATTAGCGTTCCGATGTACTTCTACTTGAAGCATGCGACAGAGAAAAACATTATTGTCGGCACGCAAAATACGGTGTCCGGCATATCCGACAATTTGGACAGCTATTCCAGGCAATATGAAAATATGACGATGCAAATCTACTTAAAAAATAACCCCGCTTACTCGAATGTCATCCAATCTCTGCAAAATTTGAAGTCCCCCCGGAATGACAAAGAAAAATTAGAAAGCTACAACAGCATTGAGAACAGTATAGCAATCTTGTCTGCCATTAATAGCAACGTTTATCGCATTAATATTTTTAACGCCGCCGGCTTGTTTTTCTCTAATAAGCCGTCCGATTCCCCGAAAGATCGAATAAGCGCGGATCATTGGCTGCAAAAATCAAGATCGGCGCAGGGTGCGACGGTGGTTGGATATTTCAACAGCGATCGGTGGGTGGATAGCGAGTCGCCGCACGTCTTCTCATTTATGCGGATGATCAAATGGGCAGGCACTGAAATCGGCTATCTGGAAGTTCAATTCATAGCGGACGATCTGATCTCGCCGGACAAGCTTGAGAACCTTCCCGGAAACACCTTTGCAATCTTCAGTGATAACGATGTTTTGTATTACAAATCGAACGAAGCCGGCAAGAACGCGTTTAGTCAGCAAATCGAAGCGTATCGTCAAGTGACAACGGGCAAGGCGAACGGGCATTATCGGTTGAAAAATAACGGGGCGAAAGAAATCGTCGTTTACCAGCATGCCAAAAACACGTCGTACACGCTATTGTACGCCGTCCCGGAATCCCGATTATTTGCGCCTCTCCAAGTATTTCGGAACGTTACGTTTCTATCCATTTTTGCTCTAATCTTGCTGTCGATTCTCGTGTTTTATATCTTGTCCAAAGCGTTGACTTACCCGATCAAAAAGCTGAAAAAAGTGATCGATACGATCGATTTGGACGACAAAAAAATTAAAATAAGCAATGAATTCCGAATGGATGAAATTGAACTGTTAAATCGCTCCTTCCTGTCGATGAACGATCGGCTGCAGCAGTCCCTTGAGGAAACGGTACGCTTCCGCACCTTGCAGATTCAATCTCATTTCGAAGTGCTTCAAGCGCAGATCAATCCTCACTTTTTATTTAATATGCTCGGCGTTATTACGATTTTTTCCGAAGAGGAGGGGGCGACGAAGGCGGCCGGCGTAAGCGAGAAACTGGCGGATTTCTTAAGATACACGATTATCCAGGCCGATCCGATTACGACACTGGAACAGGAATTGAAGTTTGTTCAAGATTATTTGGAATTGATGAAGACGAGATACAAGCACCGCTTGCAGTTTGAGCTTACGGTTCCGGAAGAGATGAACACCATTCTTATTCCGAAGCTGACCTTGCAGCCGTTAGTGGAAAATGCGATCCATCACGGGTTTCAGGATATCGACAGGGGACTCGTTGTCACGATATCCGGACACATAGAAGCGAACCGCTGGTACCTGACGATCCGGGATAACGGCAAAGGCATGGACCCAGCACGGCTCGAAGTGCTAAATCAGGAAATGCAGGCCTATTCAGACGGTCTCGATTCGACTACTACCCAGGGAGAACGACTAGCGTTAGGCGGTATGGGGATCATCAGCACGTATACTCGCATTAGGCTTTACTACAAAACTCTCATAGATTTCAAGATTGGCAATAATGAGCAATATGGCACGTACATTACGATTTCGGGTTTTTTTCAAGAAGCTGCGGTCAAAGGAGAGAGACAATGAACATCCTGTTGGTCGATGACGAACCGATCTTTATCGATAAGCTTAGGTTGATTATTGAACAATTCAGCCGCGAAACCGGTATTGCAACGACGATTACCGGAGAAGCGTACAGCGCTCAGGAAGCGCTAAAAGGGATTACGGCATTTCCGCCTGATATCGTGTTCACGGATATTAAAATGTCGAGCATGAGCGGCGTCGAACTGGCAGCGATTTTGCAAAAAGATTGGCCAGGTATTTTCGTCGTCATCATTAGCGGATACCCGTCTTTCGAATACGCGCGTGAAGCCATGCGTGCCAATGTCGTAGATTACTTGCTGAAGCCGATCAAAGCCGGTCTGGTGAAGGAACAGTTGCTCCGTCTGCACCCGCAAATTCTCCTTAAATCCTATCAATTAGGTAAACGGCTTATCCAACAATTCATGGAGAACGATGTTCGCGATGATGCTGGGGAAGATGAGCTGCTGCACAAGGATGATTTATTTCCCTGTTATCGTATTCTTGTCTTCCCGAATGTGGAGGGCGGCTATACGGATCGTCTCTTGCTGCAACAATCCGAGAATCGGCATGCCTCCTATATTACGGAATTGCAGCGCATGATCGGCACGCGAAACGCGGCGTGGATGTTCAATTCACATGACAGCCGCTCTTACGTTGTGGTTATCGGATACGATCATGCGGAGGGACTGCAGCTCCAAACAATCGCAGTCACAACCCGCGAATATTTCTCCAATGACGGAGTGCCGGTGACAATTGCTTTCAGCGGAGAAATCGACAGTTTGGCGAAGATGAAATCTACGATTCAGCAACTGCTGGATTGTTTATATCACCGACTTGTCATCGGTAAGACCCAAGATATCCATGTGGAGGAAGAGAAGAACCTGGCCCAAGCTGCTGCGTTTACGCACTTTAAGGCACACCTCGAAACGAAGCTTTCCTCTCTATTCGCCAAGAAAGATGCGTCTTCATTAAAGAAAGAATTTCTTCAGTTGTTCCAAGTATGGAAGAGTGAGCAATGTCCGAGCGTCGTGATCGAAAGTAACTTGAAACGAATGATTCGGCTAATGGAACGGAGCCATCATGCAGCGGATGCCATCGTCAGCAAATCATCGGAGAAGGCGATCGAAGAAGTTTTGCATACGGCGGTTTCCTTCGAAGAGGCGGCGAGTTTCTGTTGGGAAGCGATCGCGAAAGTGCTTCCGTTTCAATCCACGGAAACAGATCTGCATCACGCCGCACCGTTGTTTGAACGCATTCATCATTACTTAGTCTCTCATTTGAGCGAGCCGATTGGCCTCGCCCAGCTTAACGAACAGTTTCACGTGTCTAATACGTTCTTAAGCAATTTGTTTCGCAATTACGCCAACGCTTCTTTCGTGGAATACTTCACGACGCTCCGCATGGATAAAGCGAAAGAACTCATTCGGGATCACCCGGGAATGATGCTTAAGGATATCGCGGAACTTGTAGGGTTCGGGGATCATCATTATTTCAGCAGAGTGTTCAAGACCGTTACAGGTCAAACGCCGAGCGAGTATAGAAGCGGGCTGTAGAAGATTGTTCATATTTTGTATTTGTCGCGAAGCACGCGCATCTTCATTTTCCTGATTACAGGGGAATGGGGCGGCGCGTGTTTTTTGGTGTTTCAAGCGACTGTTGGGGCATTAACGCTATGTTATAATGAGGAGGAAAAGGAATGGAAATTGAAAGACTGAATCCGAAGAACGACTTCTTGTTCAAACGATTGTTTGGCGAGGATGAAGGAAAGCCGCTGCTGATTGGCTTGCTGAATGCAGTGCTTAGGCGTGGGAAGAAGCAGTCGATTACAGATGTAACCATCGTAGACAATACGCATCTGGGACGCGAATTGGTGGATGACAAGGAAGTTGTACTCGATATTTTATGCGAAGTCGACGGACATCCTGGAAATCCACTTTATTGAATGCCCGAAATTCCAGCACGTTGTGTTTGATATTAACGATCCGTTGCATCATTGGCTCAGATTTTTGGACCAACACACGACAACCGAACAAATGGAGGAGTTGATGAGGATGGATGAGACGATCAAGGAAGCGGAGGCGCGTCTGAGTTATCTGGCAAGCGACGAGGAAACGCGCAGATTGTATGCGATTCGGGAGAAAGCGCTGCATGATCGCGCGAGTTGGTTGGAAGATGCGGAAGCAGAGGGAAGGGAAAAAGGCAGGGTAGAAGGCACGGCAGAAACCTTAAAGCTGACAGCACTGAGAATGCTTCAAAAGGGGCTCCCGATTGCCACCATTAGCGAAGTGACCGGGCTAGACGAGAAGGAGATAGAATCTTTGGATCATTCGAACAGTAAATGATCCGTTTGATGCTAAATACGATTAAAGCCGCTGTTCTGCCTTGACGGGCCGTTCGGCGGCTTTTCGTTGCCGATTTTTTAACAATGACCGTCTCTCCCCAAATCATCTCGCCATGTTCCCGCCACAGCAATAAGTTTCAGCGCAAAGTTTCCTATCGCCGGAACCGTTCCCCTTATCGCCACTCTAAAGTGCCTGCCCGGGTAATTACGCCTCCGTGAAACTTCTTTTCGCAAATTCGATAAAACCTCGCGAGGCATGGGATAAGTAACCGTCTTTACGCCAAATAATCGCGATGTTCCAAGGGATTGCAGGCAGCAGCTCGCGCTTGACAGTGATGCGTTCAGGTTCAATGCGATCGAAAATAATTTCCGGTAGCAGAGTGATGCCTAGGTTGGCCGCAACCATCTCGAAAATAAAATCCCAGTGCGAGCTTTCATAGATGATGTTCGGTTCGAAACCTTCGCGAATGCATACTTCTCGCACGCTGCTATTCACTTTGAACGTACTTCCGAACAGAATAAACTTCTCCTCGCGTAAATCCCGCAAAGAGATAACACTGCGATGGGCGAGGGGATGATTCGGATGCAGGCCGAGCGTGATTTTGCCGTTCACGATCGGCTCGACATTAAACTCGTTCTCGTCTACGGGAAGCATGACGACGGCAAGCTCCAGATTTCCTTCCAATATGGATTGCTCGAGCACTTTGCTGCCATGCTCGACGAACGACACGGTAATGAGAGGGAACCGCTCCTGAAACTTCGCGATAAGATCGGGAAACAACCGTGCGCCAATGAGCGGAGGGATGCCGAGTTTGATGCTTCCGCTTCTCATTTCATTTAAGTCGGCGAACGCGGAATGAAGATTGGCGAGAGACGCCGTTACAATTTGAGCATGGGTACGCAGAAGTTCTCCGGCTTCGGTAAGCTGCGCTTTGCGGGTCGTTCTGACGATCAGCGAGGCACCCAATTCTTGTTCGAGCGACTTGACCGCCTTGCTTAGATTCGGTTGCGAGACATGGAGGTTTTCGCTTGCTTTGGTGAAGCTGGCATGTTTGGCGATCTCCAGAAAATAAACGAGATGGCGAATTTCCATAGCCGTGCCCTTCCTTTCGCGATGATATATTCCAAATACGCATAAATTCTATTCTACATATATATTTCTCATATTGAAACATCGTTTGTACAATCAAGAAGAAAACGCTTAACCGAAAGAGGTGCGCAGCATGTTTCAGTCGATAGCTGTAATTGGTGCAGGAACGATGGGGCGCGGCATTGCACGACTTCTGGCCGGGCACGGAAGCCGGGTGACTTTGTACGACCCCAATCCCGAGGCCCTTCATGCGATGAAGGCTAGTAGGGTTGAGGCGGAAGAGAATCTTGGCCTCCAGCTGACGACAAATTTGCAGGAGGCGGTACGCCATGCGGAATTGATTTTGGAGGCGGCGCCCGAAAACCTGGAAATCAAACGTGCGATATATGAACAAATAGCAACCACAGTTGGTGAGGACACAATCATTGCCTCCAATACTTCCACGTATCCGCTTGCCGTTCTGGCCGAACATCAGCCGTTTGCGGATCGGATGCTGATTGCTCATTTTTTCAACCCTGCCGATATTATTCCGTTGGTCGAAATCGTACAGCTAGAGACGACTCGGCCGGGATTGGCGGAAAGACTCGCGGATACGCTCCGGACCGCCGGAAAAGTACCCGTCATGCTCAACAAAGATGTCCCGGGATTTCTGGCGAACCGGCTGCAGGCGGCGGTGATGCGCGAAGCTTGCCATTTGCTAGAAATAGGGGTGGCGACGGCAGAGCAGGTGGATACCGCGGTAAAAGAAGGGCTTGGTCCACGCTGGGCGCTGAACGGGCCTTTCGAAATTGCCGACTTTGGCGGGCTTGATGTGTGGGAGAAAGTGACAGGTCATCTGTTCCCCCACTTAGGCAGAGAGACGGAAGTTCCGGAGGCGATTGCTGAGCAAGTACAGCGCGGGCGGCTCGGCTTAAAGAGCGGAAGCGGCTTCTATGAATATGGGGATGCCGGTAATGGCGAGCAAACTGTCCGCCAGTGGCGTGACCGATTAACGAAGCTTATATGTTCAAGGGAGGATTAAGCTGTGAAATCGTTGGATCGCAAAATCGCATTGATAACGGGCGCCGCCAGCGGCATCGGATTGGAAATTGCCAGAGAGTTCGCTAGAGATGGAGCGATCGTCGTCATTGCCGACATGCAGGGCGAACGAGCGGAAGAAGCAGCCAAACAGCTGGAAGGAGAAGGCTTCGAGGCGCTAGGCATGGCATGCGATGTCACACAAGAAGATCAGTTTGCACAAGCAATTGCCGAGACGCAACGGAAGCTGGGACGATTAGATATATTGGTCAATAACGCCGGTTTGCAGCATGTGTCTTCGATCGAGCATTTTCCGGTGGAGAAGTTCGATTACATGTTAAAGGTCATGCTGACAGGCGCTTTTATCGGTATCAAACATGCATTTCCGATCATGAAGCAGCAGCATTGGGGACGGATTATTAATGTAGCCTCGATTAACGGATTGGTCGGCTTTGCCGGCAAAGCGGCCTACAACAGCGCCAAACACGGGGTCATTGGCTTGACGAAAGTCGCTGCGCTGGAAGGTGCCGAATACGGCATCACGGTTAACGCGTTATGTCCAGGATATGTCGATACGCCGCTCGTAAGAGGCCAGTTGGAAGACTTGTCCAAGGCCAGGGAAGTGCCGCTCGAGCGTGTGCTCGAAGAAGTGATTTATCCGCTTGTTCCGCAGAAGCGCTTGCTTGGCGTTGAAGAAGTGGCACAATTCGCCGCGCTGATCGCGGGCGATAAGCTCAAAGGAGTGACCGGGGCTTCGCTCGTAATTGACGGGGGTTATACAGCACAATAGGAGGCGATAGGAGCATGAATAAACTAGTACATTCCATAGCTGACGCCATCGATGATATTCCGGACGGGGCAACACTGGCTGTCGGCGGATTCGGGCTTTGCGGCATTCCGGAACATTTGATCGCTGCGCTGAAAGACCGGGGAACACAAGAACTGACGGTTTACAGCAACAACTGCGGCGTAGATGATTGGGGGCTTGGTTTGCTGCTGGCGAACAAGCAGATTAAGAAAATGATCGCTTCCTATGTCGGGGAAAACAAAACGTTCGAGCAGCAATTTCTTAGCGGGGAACTGGAAGTGGAGCTCGTGCCCCAAGGTACGCTGGCCGAGCGGTTGCGCGCCGGAGGAGCGGGCATCCCGGGTTTCTATACACCGGCGGGCGTTGGTACGCTAGTAGCAGAAGGCAAAGAGCACAAATCTTTCGGCGGGCGCACCTATTTGCTCGAACAAGGCATTGTCGCCGATTTCGCGTTTGTTAAAGCATGGAAAGCGGACACGTATGGCAATCTTGTATTTCGCCGTACGTCACGCAATTTTAACCCGTTGGTCGCCGCTGCAGGAAGGGTAACGATCGTCGAGGCTGAGGAGATCGTAGAGCCGGGCGAGCTGAATCCGGACGATATTCATACGCCAGGCATCTATGTGCAGCGCGTCGTTCAGGGAATCGGATATGAGAAACGAATCGAACGCCGCACCGTGCGGAAGGACTAGGAGGGCATACAGATGAGCGATGATCGCAACAAAATCGTGCAGCGCGCATTGCAAGAAATCAAGGCGGGCATGTACGTCAATCTGGGCATCGGCTTGCCGACGTTGATCGCCAATGAAATTCCGGCAGACCGTCATGTCATGCTTCAGTCCGAGAACGGGCTGCTAGGCATAGGTCCGTATCCGCAGACGGGCGATGAAGATGCCGACCTGATCAATGCCGGCAAAGAGACGATAACGGCCGTCAAAGGTGCTTCTTACTTCAACAGCGCGGAATCATTCGCAATGATCCGCGGCGGTCATGTCGATCTCGCGGTACTGGGCGGCATGGAAGTCGCCGAGAACGGGGACTTGGCCAACTGGGTGATTCCCGGGAAAATGGTTAAAGGAATGGGCGGCGCGATGGATCTTGTTCACGGCGCCAAAAAGATCGTTGTCATCATGGAGCATGTGAATAAATATGGCGAGTCGAAAGTAAAGCGGGCCTGTACTTTGCCTCTAACAGGACAGGGTGTCGTGCATCGGCTCATTACCGATTTGGCTGTGTTTGATTTCCTGGATGGCGGTATGGTTTTAGTCGAGCTGCAATCAGGCACGACTTTGGATGAGGTCAAAGAAAAGACTGAGGCTGCATTTACGGTCAGCCCAGATGTGCTGAGGACGTCGACTGCGGGGCGGGAGGGGGATTAACATGAGAGATGTCGTCATTGTCAGCGCCGTGCGAACGGCAATTGGCAGTTTTCAAGGGGCATTGTCCGCTATTTCTGCGCCAGATCTCGGAGGAATTGTCATCCGGGAAGCGTTGCTACGAGCGGGAATATCAGACGAACAGGTCGATGAAGTCATTATGGGCAACGTCCTGCAAGCCGGTCTCGGGCAAAATCCGGCCAGGCAAGCGTGGCTAAAAGCGGGATTCACTGTGGCAGTTCCGGCAATGACGATCAACAAAGTGTGCGGTTCCGGATTAAAAGCGGTGATGCTGGCGGCTCAAGCGATCAGTCATGGAGATGCCGACATTATCGTGGCGGGCGGCATGGAAAATATGAGTCTGGCGCCGTATGTGCTCCCGGGAGCGCGCTCCGGTCTCCGCATGGGCGATACACAGATGATCGATTCGATGATTCGGGATGGGCTGTGGTGCGCGACGGGCGATACGCATATGGGGGTCACCGCCGAAAACGTAGCAGAGAGATACGGGGTAACTCGTGCAGAACAGGATGAATTCGCGGCGCTAAGCCAGATGAAGGCGGAAGCTGCGATTCGGGATGGCGTTTTTCAAGCGGAAATCGTACCGGTTCCCGTACCGCAAAGAAAAGGCGAGCCTATCCCTTTCGATCAGGATGAGTTTCCTCGCGCCGGGACGACTGTCGAAGCGCTCAGCAAATTGCGTCCGGCATTCCGCAAAGACGGAACCGTTACAGCAGGCAACGCTTCCGGCATTAATGATGGAGCTGCAGCATTAGTCGTCATGTCCGCGGAAAAAGCGAGTCAACTCGGCGTGAAGCCGCTGGCGCGTATTCGCGGTTATGCAAGCAGCGCGCTAGACCCTTCGATTATGGGGATGGGCGCTTGGGCTGCCGTAGACAAGTTACAGGCGAGCACGGGAACATCCACAAGCGATGTCGATTTATTCGAGCTGAACGAGGCATTCGCCTCGCAGGCGGTCGCGGTTACCCGGGAGCTTGGCGTTCCAGGGGACATTGTGAACGTGAATGGCGGTTCCATCGCGTTGGGACACCCGATCGGCGCAAGCGGCGCACGCATTCTGGTCACGTTATTGCACGAGCTTGGCAGGCGCGACGGTAAGCGCGGCGTCGCCGGTCTTTGCATCGGTGGCGGCCAGGGCGTTGCGATGATGGTCGAGAAACCTTGATTTACGTTAGGAGTATTCAGACACGCCCTAGATGATCGCAAACAGCTTCCTGTACTGCAATGGAGAGATGCCTTGCCACTTCTTGAAAACATGACTAAAGTTGTGCAAATCATCGTACCCGACCAGGCTGCCGATGTATTCGATTTTGTAATCCGTCTCTCTCAAGTAACGCTTTGCCGCCTGATGGCGCAAATCTTGCAAATACTTTTGCGGCGACATGCCGAATGCATTCCTGAATAGACGTATAAAATGGTCCTCGCTGACGTTCAAGCGCTGGGCCATTGTTTGGTTTGTGAAAGGCAAATGCAAATTCCGTTCAAGCTCCTCTTTTAATTCAAGCAACTGCGCGCCGTAAGCGATTGAGACAAGCTTTTCCGGTTCCTCAGGCAAGTTCAGCAAAGTAGCCAGAATAAGCTGCATGTAACCTCGGCAGACGAGCAGCGATTCCGGTTTTCCGCTATGAAACGATGTCGAGATTTCCTCCATCCAACTGACGATATTCGGCGGGACAGAGCGGTAGCAGCGGGCAAAAACAAGTCGGCCGTTGTCGGCTGTCGGCCAGAAGCAAAATTGCTCCTCGCTCACATCGCTTTCTTTAACGACCATGTCTCCCACGACAGCCATTTCTAGTTCGTCGTAAAGGTCGAAGTGAACGCCGAGCAATCGGATATAAGGCGTCGCAAATGTTTCGACCTGATGTTTGACGGCTGGGGGCAATACGAGTAAATCACCGGCGTAATAGATGACAGGTTCCGCAAGATCCTCGTAGTACACAGCCATGCTGCCGTTGTAGACGTACATCAATTCGCCGTCGTACAGCCTTCTGGTTTTTCCGCGAATGGGAGCAATAGTTTGATGGGAAGCCCAGTGAATGCTTGGCGCGAATTCGCGTATATCCAGAGTGCGAGTGTGTGGCTGCACAAATGGGGATGTCATGGACGGTCATCTCCTTGCGATGTCGGAAATTCACAACCGTTATTCGGGAATAGACAAATACAAAAGGATTAATCTCATGATAGCATACATTCATCAACTGAAATTCACAAATATTTGCGATGAGGTGTTGGCGTGGGTAAGAAATCGGACAGCGTAAAAACGAAACTGGGCGTCATCGGGGTTGGACCACGAGGCAGAGGTTTGTTCCAATTGCTGTTGACGATGGAAGACGTAGACGTAATCGCGGTAAGCGACTTATACGAAGATAGAATGCATGATGCTACGCAGGATGCGAAGGAAGCGGGCAAAACGATCCCTGCGACGTACCGCAGCTATAAAGAGTTGCTGGCACAGGCCGACGTGGAAGCGGTTGTCGTCGCGTCCTCCTGGACAAGTCACATTGAGATCGCTATTGCGGCGATGAAAGCAGGTAAATACGTCGGTTGCGAAGTCGGAGGCGCTGCATCGCTTGAAGAGTGCTGGGAGCTTGTAAGGACGGCGGAAGCGACAGGCGCGCATTGCATGCTGCTTGAGAATTGCTGCTTCGGCCGCGAAGAGATGGCGATTCTGAACATGGTCAGAAAAGGCTTATTCGGAGAACTCGTCCACTGCCAAGGCGCTTACCAGCACGACTTGCGGGATGAGGTAGCGCTTGGCATCGAGAACAGGCATTACCGGATTCACAATTACCTTCACCGGAATGGCGACGTGTACCCGACTCACGGACTGGGATTGCCTGCAGCTTGCTTAAACATTAACCGTGGCAATCGGTTTATCAGCTTGACTTCGCTCGCTTCCAAAGCTCGAGGCATTAACGCGTGGGCGAAAGAGAATCTCGGACCGGATCATTTGGCGGCACGCTCCAATATTGCGCTTGGCGACGTCGTAACGACGATGATCCAATGTGCGAACGGCGAGACGATTTTGTTGACGCACGATACGTCATTACCGAGGGCGTATTCAAGAGGTGGGCGGATTCAAGGGACGAAAGGCCTTTGGATGGAAGACGGCAACGTGATTCATCTAGAAGGCGCGAGCCCGGCTCATGCATGGGAGTCGTTCGACGGATACAAAGAAGAGCATGAGCATCCGGTATGGCAGAAATTTATGCAAGAGGGCGTGCAGGGTGGTCATGGCGGGATGGACTATTTATGCTTGAGAGACTTCCTGTCCGGCGTGAAGACGAACTCCGCACCTTCGATCGACGTCTACGACATGGCTTCCTGGATGGCGATCACCGTCTTGTCGGAGCAATCGGTACGGTTCGGAGGTACGGCGGTCAGCTTTCCCGACTTCACGAACGGCAAATGGATCGAACGGAACGAGGATATGTTGGCGGGTACTTTTTAAGAAAAAGCGGGGACTGTCCAATGAGGTTTTAACCTTATTGGGCGGTCTCTTTTTTTGGTAGAGTAGTGTTTACAGGATGCGACTGATATTATCAGTTTTCCACAAAAAATAATCAGAATAATGCATGGCTTTTTTGTCTGATTGATACAAATTGTGTCTTTTATCCTCCGTTTTTGTGAAATTTTACCTTTACAGAGGTTACAGTAAAATGGATAATGTAGGGTGTAGAGAGCGACCGTAACAATTAAGGATGGAAAGAACTAAGGAATAGCGTTACATGATAGTCTAATTAGCACTTATATAGGTCGTATAGAAGTTCTCTACAAGATTTAGGCACCATGTTTCTATCATCTTATTGAAGATTTGGAGGAATATTAGAAATGAAAAAGCAGGTCATATCGGCGGCGCTTTCGACCGCAATCGTATTTGGCACAGTAAGTACGGGAAGCGTTATCACAGCTGCTTCTTCTCCATCCGGCTTCTCTGACATTCAAGGCTCATTTGCGAAGGAGGCGATCCAGCAACTGCTAGACAAGGGCATTATTCAGGGCGATGGATCGGGTAAGTTTGATCCGAAAGGCCAGTTGACGCGAGCCCAGTTCGTTAAGATGATCGTTCTGTCGATGGGATTAAAAGTGGACGAGT
Source organism: Cohnella soli (assembly GCF_042655525.1). Lineage (NCBI taxonomy): Bacteria > Bacillati > Bacillota > Bacilli > Caryophanales > Paenibacillaceae > Cohnella > Cohnella soli. Next base: position 416,943 of record NZ_JBHSMI010000025.1, on the reverse strand, counting down.
CTGTGACTCAGTCTACTCAATTCAACGATGTGCCTTCGTGGGCTGCCGCTTTTGTTGACGCTGCTTTCAAGGCGCAATTGATCAAAGGGACGGGTGTACATACGTTCAGCCCAAATCTTGCGTTGACTCGTGAACAAGCTGCTGTCATTATGGTGAACGCATTGATCTCCGCTGGTAGTATCTCGAAGGATGAGAAAGCCGAACTGACTTTTAAAGACAGCGACACCATTTCGAGTTGGGCGAAAGACGCGGTAGCTCTTGCGTTTAAGCTCGGATTGATTAAAGGTAACACGGACGGAACATTTAACCCGAAAGGCCAAGCAACGCGCGAGCAAGCTGCTCAAATGTCATCGAACTTCATTGATACTTCCGACAAATTGGAAAAAACGAATCCAGAGCCTGAACCGACGACTAGTCCTCAACCTACGAGTTCTCCGGGCACAGGTACTCCTGGTGGCGGCTATAACGATCCGTACACATATGTAAGTTCGTGGGAGCAACTTAAAGATGCAGTAATCGTATCGAACAAAATGATCAGACTTTCTACGGACATCACGGTGAACGGCGTGATTGACTTAACGGCTACCGGCGTAACGTTGGATGGCAATGGTAAGACAATTACGTTTACGGGTGCCAACAACATGCTTGTTCGTGGTAATAACGCGAAGATAAGCAATGTAACGTTCAAGAACTCATCGGACTATAATCTCGAAATTTACAATGTAACGGGAGTTACTTTAAACAATGTGACATCGAATTTGTCGGGTAAAGGCGGAATACTGATCAACGCCTCTACAGTCACGGCTTCGAACATCCACACCTCCGGTAACGATTGGGGCGGTATTGAAGTTGCCAAAGGCGATGGCGTTGCTGCAGAATCTGATCTGACGATTTCGGGAACAAACAGCCATACAGAATCTGTCCCAATCTGGACGATTGGTGCATCGACAGTATCATTTGATAACAACAGTCAGTACATTGAGATTCAAGATAAGCGAAGCAATAAAAGCAACTACAAGAACTATTTATTGAAATCTACCGTAGAAGTTGTTGACGATTTGGCTGAGTTGAAAACAGCTGTCGCTAAAAGTAATGTACGGATCGTACTTAACGCTGATATTCCAAACATCAAAGAGACTATAGCGATCACAGGCCACGATGTTATTCTTGACGGTTTTGGACATAAAATCGGAATCGTTGATCCAGCTGTGGTATCGAACAAGTATCTATTCGTTGTCCAAGAGACAAATAATGTTGTGATCAACGATGTTATTTTTACAAATGAAAAAGAATTTGGAATTCAAGTGTACAAATCAACGAACGTAACCTTAAAAGGTGTAACTGCTGAATATTCCGGTAAAGGCGGAGTACTCGTCAATGGTTCGACTGTCACCGTAAAAGGCATCACGACTTCCGGCAATGCATGGGGCGGTATTGAAGTTGCCAAAGGCGATGGCGTTGCTGCAGAATCTGAGCTGACGATTTCGGGAACAAACAGCCATACAGAATCTGTCCCAATCTGGACGATCGGTGCATCGACAGTATCATTTGATAACAACAGTCAGTACATTGAGATTCAAGATAAGCGAAGCAATAAAAGCAATTACAAGAACTATTTATTGAAATCTACCGTTGAAGTTGTTGACGATTTGGCTGAGTTGAAAACAGCTGTCGCTAAAAACGATGTACGGATCGTTCTTAATGCTGACTTTTTGGGAGTTAATGAATCGATTGACGTTACTGGCACCAACGTGACGATCGATGGATTCGGACATGAAGTTGCAATATCGGGTATAGGGAACCGTTTCATTGTATCCGGTGACAATGTCACGATTAACGATGTAATCTTTACTAATATAAATGAATACGGTATTCAAGTTTACGATGCTACAGGCGTAAAGTTGAACCGCATTACCGCGCAAGATTCCGGTAAAGGCGGGATACTGATTAATGGGTCGCAGGTAACGGTGAACGCTATCAAGACCTTGAGGAATGAAAATGGTGGGATCGAAGTATCGAATGGTGCAGGAGTCGGGTATTCTGAACTTAACGTTACTGGAACGAACGTTCACGACGATAAGACAGAAATAGCAATCTGGACAATTAACGAAGTGGATGGCGGTGTGGTAGCAGACAACAATATAGTTGTTGGCAGCATAACGCAATATAAAACTGCAGAAGAAGCTCTTGACAAACCAGGCTACACCTACTACAAAGTAAAACCCCCAACGCCATAATCATTACACAAAGAACAGGCTCTCCAGACATTTATCTGGAGAGCCTGTTCTTTGTACATCAATGAAACTGTGTATGAAAGCAATCTCACTTCTCTATTCCCCATCAAAATAAGGAATATATTAGTGCTCCGTGGGACATTTTCATTTACAAAGATGATGATAATCTTAACGATAATATACACAACAGTACTTCTGGTAATCGATCAGATGATAACGGGGGATTACTCCGGAGTTATGTGCCTGCCGATTTTGCCGTATTTGAGGAAATATCGGTTCGACGGCTCTATTTCCGTTCAGGCGGCAAGCAAAGGAGTTTAATCGGATATGACGATATTAACGGAATAAACTAAGCGAGTGGGTTGATTGACAATCGACTTGGCGTACCGATCTCCGGCGACGATTTTTCAGATCGGCGAATGCAACTTCTATCGCGGCTTCTTCTCGAGGCGATCGCGGCCGGAAAAATCGACGTCGGTACATACGTAACGCATCGTTGTTCGTTCGAAGAGATGATAGGACAGTTCGAGCATTGGTTGAAGTCGGAGACAAAAGTGATTAAAGCTATAGTCGAACTATAATTCACCTACTTCAATCGCTCCAATCGGTAACGTCCTGGCGAAATGCCCATCTTGCGAGTGAACAGACGGGTGAAGTAATGGACGCTATTGAACCCGGACAACTCGGCGATTTCCTGTATCGATAAGGAAGAGTTTTTTAAGTGATAAGCAGAGCGTTGCAGCTTCTCTTGCAAGACATAATCGATAAAGCTCATGCCGAGCTCCTGACGAAACAAGCGGGACAGATGGCGACTGGAAATATGCAGATAATCCGCGATTTCCGTTAACGTGAGTGGCTGCGACAAGTTATCCCTTAGAAATCGAATGGCTCTGTTTAACGTATGTACGGACGCTTTATACTTGATCGGCAGATAATCCGTCTCGGTCTGGTCTGATTTGAACGTCGGGTAAAAAGACAGCAGCAACGAGAGTGCGACGCTTCGGACATAAGGCTCGGCCATCGAATCGGGCGCTGCTAGGTAAGCGAACAGGGCTAGCCACGTTAAAGCAGCCGGAGAGTTGTCCGCACGGTCGATGATAAAGCGCTCCGACCTGGAAAGTCTGGCGAAGCTTTGGACGATCGACTCTTCCGACCGGTGTTCGTCCAGTTCGAAGGCGATGAAGAGCAAATACATGCCCGATTCGCTGCGAATTTGGTGAGTTACGCCGGGGCGGGTCATGAACATCGTTCCTTTTGCGAGAGCAAAATGAGAATCGGGCTCCCAATAAGTACCTTCACCGTCGAGCACGTAACATATTTCGAAAAAGGAATGGCGGTGGACCAGATTGTCCAAATGGCAAGTGTCGATGCCCCAGTAATGGACTTTGAAGCACGCAGACTCGTTCTCGAGCTTCAAAGCGACAGTGTTTAAGTAAGCCCAGCATCTTGCGGCTTCTTCAAGTTCCATTGGCATCGTCCGCCTTTCATGTCCGAAAAGTGCAATTACATGACAGATAAAAGCAAATACATTTCTCGTACTCTTCCCTACAATAACATTATGATTACGCATCATCAATAAAGGGGAGGACTACGGATCATGATTACGAGAGAACAGGCGGAATTTTATCGAGAGAACGGTTATTTGTTGGTTGAGGGCGTTTTTAACAGGGAAGAAGTCGAAGAAATGCGCGCGGCGACCGAAGCGATTATCGAGCGAGCCGCATTATCGAAATTCGACCACAACGCTGCGTGGCAAGGAGAGTATTTGCCTCCCGAGCAATTAAAGAAGCTGGTGCTGAAAGGCTTCCATGATGTTCACTACCATGACGCGGCATTCACGCGGGCGCTTTGCCATCCTCGCATGGCATCGATTCTGAAAATGCTCATTGGCCCGAATGTGCAAGTTCATCATTCCAAAATGCTGGTTAAGCCTCCCGAGAACGGTGCGGCGTTCCCAATGCATCAGGATCATCCGTATTTTCCTCACGAACGACACACAATGATGGCCGCGAGTATCCACATGGATGATGCCGACTTGGAGAATGGGTGCCTTCAAGTGATTCCGGGCTCACATAAGGATGGTCCAATTCCGCATGTCGGGTCGCACTATTTGAACCATAAGGAATTTCCGATCTCGATGGGCACGCCCTGCCCGGCCAAAGCGGGAGACGTGCTGTTCTTTAACTACTTGACGATCCACGGCTCCGATGTGAACCGTAGCACGAGACCTCGCAGAAATGTGCTCGTGCAGTACCGCGATCCCGAGGACATGCCGTCCGCCGACGTGCACGTCAACTGGGGACAAGGGCTTATGGTGTGTGGTCATAATCCGATATTTAAGGAATATAAGGGGGCGCACTAAATAGTTGCTCCGGCATTTCCTCGTCTATTATAAGGTCAAAGGTCGCGCCCATCGCAGGCAGCGACCTTTTTGCGTGACTTGCGTACTGCAAGGAACTCACGTTACTGCCGTTCGAAAGCGACAATCCAGTCTCCTTGAACGGCCGCATAACCTTCGTCCCCTTCAACGAGCAGGCCGTAAAGCTTCTTCACGTCGAGATATTCCCGCCGGGAGCCATCTTCGAATTCCAACGTTACATAGTAATCCGTGTGTGACGAACCCCTCGTGTGCGATATACCATTATCGTCATTATGATGATGGCCCGAGCTACTTCTAACATTCATACGTTTAGCGACGACTTTTGCATATACGGATTCTTTCGGAGATCTGGCGTTCTTAACGTAACGGGCTCCGCTAAAAATCATCAATCCAATCATAACGACAAATACGATGACGATGAAAATAGGGACGATCGTAAACATGGCATTAAAACCCCCGCCCCCCGGTGGTTCTGGGAACAAAGTAATCCCTCCGTTTCCAAACTTTGCATGATTTATAATATACGAGAATCTAACCATGCAGTTGCGCGTCTCGTCAACCCTTTCGTCGGAAGATCAGCAGATTATTTCCAAAAGAAATCTTCACACAAGCTTCCTATACTGTGCCGGAGAGACGCCGACGACTTTCTTGAAATGCTTGTAGAAGTGAGCGGTGTCCCAGTAGCCGACCGCCTTGGCGATGTCTTGCGTCTTTAAGGAGCCTGCCATCATCATATCCATCGCTTTCTCGATTCTCGTCCGGTTCACGTAATCGGAGAACGTCTGGTTCATCTCCTTGTTAAACAGTTGACCCAAGTAGACGGGATGTACGTTGTATGTCTGGGCGAGCGTCTTGAGAGAGAACTCTTCCATATAGGATCGCTGCACGAAGGAGACAATCTGCCGAATAACCGGGCTTTGGTCCTGGCGGCTGGCAAGGTCGCGAACCGCTTCAGAGGCGATATCACGGACGTGGTCGATTAATTGCTCCAGCGTCGTCGACCCGAACAGCCGGGCAAGCGGATCGACGCGAGCATGTGGCGTCGTATTGTTCGGCCTCGCGTCGCGAAGACGCTTCCTCAACTGAAGCGCGAGCTCGGCAGCCGCGCTTCGAATTTCGGCCGGCGTCACACCCTCCGTTCGTGAGAAGGTAGCCAAATCATCCACAATACGCGCATGCAACGCCTCTTCATCCATCGCCAGCAGCAGTTGGTTGTACACTTCCGGATCGTACGGTGGCGTGCGACCCATAACGGCAGAACGCGCGACAAGATCGTACGATAACATCCGTTCCTCGGGATGCAATAGAGCGTAATCAAGCGTCACGATTGCGTTCCTGTAACTTGCCGGTGCTTGCTCGAAGCCTTCCTCAAGAGAACCGAGCACGATAAGCGGCATCGTGCCTGAGCTTGCCGCAATTCGGGATTGAAGCTTGATCAGGCAAGAGCGAACGGCGTTCAGAGCCGTAGATGACCCGTTCGAGGCACCAATGATCAATACCCTATTGTCATCGATATCCCGGAAGCTCAGGCAAGGAGCGCCGAATTCGCCTTCGGCGTCATCGTCATATCCGCCGACAACGACGGCGACTACCGAATACGTTTCGTTCAGCCGCAATTGCAAGAAATCAGAACGCTGCTTCCATTGCTCTTTCGCGATTCGGCCAGATACCCAGCGGTAGAGAATGTTGTCTTTGAGCAGGTCGGTCTGCTCCGTGCTTAGCGAGGCGATTTTTCCCCGATTCAGCTTCTCAGTCGTGCTAATGACCGTCTGAGTCAATTCTTCGAGGTTAATCGGCTTCAGCAAATAGTTTTCGATACCGATACGCATGCCTTCGCGGACGTAATCGAACTCATTGAATCCGCTAAGAATAATGCTTTTGAGCTCCGGGTTGATTTTCTTCAGCTCACAGATCAACTCAAGTCCGTTCATCTCCGGCATTGCAATATCGGTAATGAGAATGTCGATCCGGCTCGCTTCGCCTTCGATTTGTTCAAGTGCGTCCAATCCGTTCTCGGCTTGCCCGGCGATCACGGCGCCCAAGGAAGCCCAATCGATTACGGAAGCCAAACCTTCCAAAATAAACGGTTCGTCGTCGACGATCCATACGTTGTACATATCAAACTTCCTCCTTCCGATGCGGGAAACGGACGCGAACGACAGTGCCCTCCATTCGTTTGCTGCGGATGTCGAGTCCGTAACCGTCCCCGTACAGCAGCCGGATTCTTTCGTTCACATTGCGCAAACCGAGAGAAGTGCCGCCAGGCTTTTTGTTTTCCTTGGACTCCGAATGTGCCCCGTTCGTAACGCTTGCCGCACGCTCCCCGGGCATATGCCCGTTGCCTGCCAAGTTCAGCTTAACGGCCTGCAGACGTTCTTCATCCATGCCTTTGCCATTATCCTCGACTTCGACGATAAGCGTGGACGTCTCCGCATCGGCGTATGCGCGAATCGCAATGACGTTGCCCATCTTCGCGGCCCGAACCCCGTGAACGATCGCATTCTCGATCAGCGGCTGAAGGGACAACTTGAATAAGAGGGCGGACTCCATGCCTTCCTCAAGCGAGATCGAATAGCTCATTTTATCCCGGAATCGAAGACGGTACAGCTCGAGAAATTGTCGGCAATACTCGATCTCGTCACCGAGCGTAACGGTAGTCTCCGGCTTGACTGCATACCGGAACAACGAACCGAGCACATAGGCCATTTCCCCGACGTCCGTCGCCCCTTGCGTAAGCGCGCGCATCCGGATCGCTTCCAGAGTGTTGTACAGAAAATGAGGGTTGATCTGCGCTTGGAACGCGACGAGCTCGGCATGTTTCTGCTTAATCTCGGATACGTACACCTGGTTGATATAGCTCATCAACTCTTCGCACATCCGGTTGAATCGATCGGAAATTTCGTCGAGCTCGTCGTTCTGCCCGGTCGGAACGCGAACGGACAAGTTCCCTTGCTGCGCGTGTTTCATCGCTTTGATGATCGCCCTCGTTCTACGCGAATACCGGTAGACGGTCATATACGCGAAAACGATCATGAGCACGATGCCGATGCCGGTAATGGCAATCACCTTGCTTTTGAACCCGGCGAATTTCCCTTCAAGTTCGCTCGCCGGTACGATACCGCTGACATAAAGACCCGATTTCGCCGTCCTGGTCGTCGTTCGGTAAGCTTTCGTCTCGAGCTTGGCGTATCCCGGATCTCCGTACAATTGACGGGCGTACGGATAGTCGAGCCCGCTGTATAGTCCCTTCGAATCGTAAACGACTTTGTCCGTTGGGAACAGAACAAGGTTGGAGCCGATACGTCGCTCGGCTTCGCTTGACTTTAACAATTTGCCGATCGCGTCTGGATCGAAGGTAAACAAAATGCTGCCTTCGTTCCGAAGCGTGTCAGGATCATTCATGTCGAACGTGAACGTATAGGCGCCTAAGCGGTCGATCCCAAGAATTTCATCCAATTCAGGTGTGCGCGAGGTAGCCGTACGGATCGCGCGCATACTGTCGAGCGCCTGCTCGGCAGGCCGCTTTTCCCCTTGCAGCATAATGAGTTTCTGCGTCTTGTTGCTATTGATCATAAATACGAACGATTGCGATCTGCTGTATACGGCGATCTGCAATATTTCCGGATGACTTTCCATGTGGCTTCGCAGGAACGTTTCCAGGTTGCGATTTTCCGAGCTGTTGCTCGCGATGTATTTGTTGAACCGGTACTGAATATAGAGCGGCATGTCGTTGCGCAGAAAATAGAGCATGTCGTTCAGTAGCAGCTGATTCTGATAAAACTGGAGTACTGCGTCCTGCGATTGGTCCATCTGCTCGTCGAGGAAGGCGCCGATTCTGTTTACAGCTTGCTGCTGCGCAGCGAGTTCCTTCTGCCGCAGCGAACTTGTCGAGTACTTGTAGACGAGTACGGCAAGCGTGCAGAACGTCACGATTGTAAGCGCGGAGAAGACGAGAACGATTTTGTTGAACAGCTTCGTACGAAAAAAAGCATGATAGACGTCGGCAAGTTTGGCCATGACGTTCACCTCCCGTGCGGGTGAAGTAGATATAAGATAACACGGGAGAAACGGGGCGGCAACGAAAATGTAAGCGATTGCGGGCGACGCCGAAGCGAACCTTTAATCCGTACATGAAAGCTTAAATCTGTTCACTATCGAGCCGCTTTCTGGTCGTGTTACCTTGAGATCGAGAACGGCAAACACGCAGCTAGACGGAGCAAGACGGAGGTGAAAAACATGCAAGGGATACTGACTTTCGTTCGTGATATCGGCAAAAACAAGGCGTTTCTGTTCATGGCGTTTCCCGGCGCGCTCTGGTTTCTGATCTTCGCTTATATTCCGATGCCGGGGGCGCTTATCGCGTTTAAGCAATACCGGCTCGATCTGGGCGGTTTTTTCACCGGATTGATCAAATCGGAGTGGGTGGGCTTAAAAAACTTCGAGTTTCTGTTTAACGCCCACGACGCGTACATCATTACCCGCAATACGGTATTGTACAATCTCGCTTTCATCGTACTAGGGCTCGTCTTGTCCGTATCGATGGCGATCGTCTTGTTCCATCTGACGCAGAAGAAGCTGGCCAAGCTATACCAGACGGCGATGTTCATGCCTTATTTTCTCAGTTGGATCATCGTCAGCTACTTCGTGTTCAGCTTCCTGAGCGTCGATCGCGGGCTCGTAAATCAAGTGCTCGAGTCTTTCGGAGCGGAATCGCGCAACTGGTATTCGGAGACGGCCTACTGGCCGCTCATACTAATCGTGATGAACGCCTGGAAAGGGATCGGCTATTCGAGCGTCGTCTACTTGGCAGCGATATCGGGTATCGACAAAACCTATTACGAAGCCGCGATGATCGATGGCGCGGGCAAATGGCAGCAGACGGTCCGAATCACGATCCCGCTCATCAAACCGATGATGATTATCCTGACCATACTCGCGATAGGCGGTATTTTCCGCGCGGACTTCGGATTGTTTTTCCAGATTCCTCGCGAATCGGGCGCTCTGTTCCCGGTCACCAACGTTATCGACACGTATGTATACCGCTCCATGAAAGTGCTCGGAGATTTCGGAATGGCAGCGGCGGCAGGGTTCTACCAATCGGTCGTCGGGCTCGTGCTCGTCTTGACCGCGAACTGGGCCGTCAAAAAAATCAACGAAGACGAAGCCTTGTTCTGACGACAGAGAGGCACTTTCAGATTCACACCACGAAAGGAGGCGAACACACATGAAACTCGCCGGTCCGGCGAAGTCGCGGGACGTTCACCGACTTCCGATAGCCTGGAATGGCCTGCTTCACTTGATTTCCGGAGGTTTCGCCTTCGCTTGCGTATTCCCGTTCCTGTTCGTTGTCGTCATTTCGTTCACGGACGAGAATTCGCTGCTGGAGAAAGGCTACAAAATCTGGCCGGCCAAGTGGAGCGCCGACGCATACGAATACGTGTTTCGGACAGGCGATCAGCTCTTTCGTTCTTACGGCGTCACGTTGTTCGTTACGATCGTCGGGATGCTGATCACGGTTGCGATGACGACGCTGTATGCGTACGCGATTTCGCGACGGAACTTCAAGTTCAGAAAGTTTTTTTCCTTCTACGCTTTTTTCACCATGTTGTTCGGGGGCGGACTCGTGCCGACCTATATCGTCGTCGCGCAGATGCTAGAGCTGAAAGATACGATTTGGGCGCTCATTTTGCCGATGTCGCTGAACGCATTTAATATTTTCATTTTGCGAACGTTTTTCCAGACGATGGTGCCGACGCCGATTATCGAATCCGGCAAAATCGACGGCGCGGGCGAATTCAAAATTTTGCTCAGACTCGTCTTACCGATTTCTCTGCCGGGGCTCGCGACAATTGCGCTCTTCAGCACGCTAAGTTATTGGAACGACTGGGTTAACGCTCTGCTGTACATCGATTCAAATAGGCTCGTGCCGCTCCAGGCGCTGCTCATGCGAATCGAGCAGAGCATGCAGTTCATTATCCAGAACTCGGCGCTGCTGAACAGCGGACAGAGCCGGGAAATGCTGCGATCGCTGCCGCAGGAGACGACGAGGATGGCGATGGTCGTACTCGCGACAGGACCGATCGTGCTCGCGTATCCGTTTTTCCAACGTTATTTCGTGCAAGGATTAACGATCGGAGCCGTCAAGGACTAGTTCTTACTAGGTAATCCGAACGCAAAGCAGGTTTTAAACGCTTGAAGAGCTCTCTCTTCGGCGGTTAAAATAAACACCAATAGAGGTCAGGGGGATTTACGTGTTCAACAAAAAGCGGTACGGATTTATTGCATTGGCGTTATGTGCGAGCGTGGCCCTATCAGGTTGCGGCAACGGCAACAACGAAGCGAAGTCATCGCCTTCCGCGTCCCCATCGGCATCTTCCGGGCAAGCTTCCGAGTCGCCGAGCGCGACGAAAGAGGAAGAAACGGTTAATCTGATCTGGTACACGATCGGCACGCCGCCGAAAGATTTGGCCAAAGTGAATGCCGAGATCAACAAGTACATCGAACCGAAAATCCATGCGACCGTAGAAATGAAAATGCTCGATTGGGGCGACTATTCCCAGAAGATGCAGATCATTATCGCTTCCGGCGAGCCGTACGACATTGCGTTCACGAGCTCTTGGGCGAACGATTATTTCGCGAATGCCAAAAAAGGCGCATTTTACGAACTGGATCAATTGTTAGAGCAGCAAGGCAAAGGCGTCAAAGAAGCGCTTAATCCGGCATTCCTTGAAGGCACGAAAGTAAACGGTCACAATTACGGCTTGCCTACGAATAAAGAACTTCCGCAGCAACGGGTGTTCCGCTTCAACAAAGAAATGCTCGACAAGTATAGCCTCGATATTTCCAACGTGAAGACGCTGCAAGATTTGGAACCGCTTCTGAAAGCGTTTAAAGAGAAAGAGACCGGAATTGCGCCGATTCCCGCCAAAATCGGCGAGTGGCTGCCGTTCGATCTGCCGATCGCCGACTTGCCGTTCATCGGCACGCCGCTCGGATCGACCGACGGCAAACTCATCAATGTCTGGGATACGCCGGAAGCGATGACTTATCTGGAGACGATGCACAAGTATTATCAAGCGGGGTATTTGCCGAAAGACGTAGCGACCCAGAAAGATGCGGGCGACTACTTCAAGACAGGCAAATGGCTCGTCGACGTTGCCGATTCTCAGCCGTACGCTGACAATTTGTGGAGCGGCGACGCAGGGTACAAAGTCGTCAGTGTCCCGATGCATGATCCAATCGCGTTTAACTGGTCGGTGGCGGGGGCGCTGCAAGCGATCAACGCCAAGTCGAAGCACCCGGAGAAAGCGATGGAGTTCCTGAACTTGCTGTACACCGACGCAACGCTTATCAATCTGGTGGACTTCGGTATCGAGAATACGCACTATAAGAAGACGGGCGACAACAGCAAAGATGCGATTCCGGACAGCGGCTACGGTTTCCCGGCGTTCAGCGTCGGCAACTTGATGCTGACGTACTTGAACACGGCAGACCCTGCCGACAAGTGGGACCAATTCAAGAAATTCAACGATTCCGCAACGAGTGCGCCGTTGCTGGGCTTCCAACCGGACACGGCAAGCATTTCAACCGAGATCGCCAACTTGAAGAACGCCAAAGACGCTTCTTATAACTCGCTCTTCTCCGGCACGCTTGACCCGAAAGAAAATTTGCCGAAAATCAATCAGAAGCTCAAAGACAACGGCTTGGACAAAGTGCTGGCCGAGCTTCAGAAACAAGTGGATGCTTGGAAGGCGAAGCAATAATTTATTTTATAATGAAGAAACAGCCGCGATCGTTGCGGCTGTTTTGTTTTGGAGCATGGATGACGATTACGTCGTCAAGTGCGATACCGATTATGTGCTGCCCTTCATCCGATAGGTTTGCATTATTTTAATGGAATCACCATATTCCAAGTCACACCGTCAAACTCCCACGCCTCATTGCCATTCCCAGTTGCTAGAAACAGGTGCGTCGGCCTGCCCTCATGGAATAAAAGATTAGGTCTTTCTAGGTTGCACTGCAGGCTTGTGGATCCGTCATCCCATGACACATTGCGCGTATAGGACAAAGGATTCGGATGCAGATCCCAATGAATACAATCCTTGCTTGTGGCGTACACCCCAGCTCCCCATTCGCCCGTGAGTCCGCCGCTGTTGTTCTTATAGTCATCCTTCATCAGGACATGAAACAAGCCATCCCCATACCAAAGATACGGATCCTCTACATGGAAATCTTCATTATCAAAGCGGAAAATCGGCTCGTCGCTCAGTCGTTCGAACGGTCCGTCGGGCCGAGGAGCTTTTGCGATTCCAAGCTGCAAAGTCGCATCTGCGTATTCGCGCGATTTATAGATCATATAGGTTGTACCATCGGGAAGAATCGCTGCCGAGGGATTCGTGGTAATGGTGCAATCCCAATGGCCGGGGTTCCTAGGCTCCAGCAGCGGCGTGTCTCTGCGTTGCCACGGTCCATAGATGGACTTGCTGGTGGCAAGACCAATCCGTTTGCGATTCCACACCTCAAGCGCGCGGCCGGAGGGAATCGTTTCACCCGCTGTCGGTATGGGGCCGCCGTAAGAGGTTCCAAAATAATACAAATAATAAGTGCCATTCCAATATCTAATGGAAGGGTTATGCTGATTAAGCGCATCGAAGTACGAACGATCCCTACGTTCGAAAACGACTTCCGCGAATTGATAGGGACCTTCCGGCGTATCGCTTACGGCTCTTACGATTTCGCAGTTAAATAGCCATTGCGCGCCAAAACCAAGCTCTTTACGCCATCTAGATGCAAATAAATGATACTTGCCATCTTCTCCTTGAATCGCAGAGCCGCACCATATGTAATAATCCTCCATACGAAAGCCTCCGTTTTTCGGAGCAGGGGATAACCTGTGATAGATTGGGTTTTGCATGATGTATGCCTCCTAATTGAATTAGGTTGATTTTAACATAGAAGTTGAAGAGATGTTGCCCACGAATAGGTCGGATATTAACATTATGCCTGGTACTACGAATAGTTGGTACTATTCGCTTACCGCCGACAGTCTTATGATAAGGTCATCGGTCATCGAGAAGTCAATCGATAATACTAGGAGGAACTGTCATGGAAGACGGAATGCTCAAAAAAACGAACGATTTTTACCGCCGGAGAAATACGCCGACCTATACATTTATGGCTTGGGCGGCATTCGTGCTCGCATTCGGTTTTGAGTTCGGGGGAATCTATTCCCTGAAGCAGCCTTTGTCAGTTAAAGGATATTATGCTGCAGTCGGCGTTCTCCTCATTATTACCGCGTTCGTCTTGCAGAAAGTTATTCGGGACAATGACGAGGATCAATTTCTGCGCCAATCGAACCCGCACCATCGCAAACGTAATACTTCGGCGTTCACTTTTCTGAGCTGGATCGGTTTTATATTGGCGATTCTGTTCGAGTTCGTCGGGTTATCGACGCTTGAGGAACCGTTCTACGTCGTCGGTTACTATGCGATCGGCGCAGCGTTCCTAATCGTTACGAGCCTTGTGTTGCAGAAAACGGTTCGAGATAACGAGGAAGATAAGATGTTTGGCAATGAATAAGGTGTCGCAAACGTTCGCCGAACAAAATATAGCCTGATCTCTAAGACGGCCGGGGTTATCCCCCGGACCGTCTTTTGGCGTGCTCTTCTTTTATCGTCGAAGGTGTAAACAGTACCGGAATCGGGCAATAATAAGCGAATGCCCAACTACGCTTAAGGAGTCTACAATGCTCGAAAATTTTCTGTTGCTGATAGAAATACTGTTGATCAATATCGTGCTTAGCGGAGACAATGCCGTCGTCATTGCGCTGGCGAGTCGCAATTTGCCCGAACGACTTAGAGGCCGCGCCGTATGGCTAGGAGCGACCGCCGCCGTCGTACTGCGAATCGTGCTGTCCATTGCCGCCGTCGCCTTGCTCGATATCCCCGCGGTTCAGATCGTCGGCAGCTTGCTTCTGCTTTATATCGCCATTCATTTGCTGCTCGAAGACGAAGACGGCAAAGAAGTGAAAGGCGTGTCTTCGCTCGGCAAAGCGATCGGGATTATTATCGTTTCCGATCTTATTATGAGCCTGGACAACGTACTCGCTATCGCGTCAATCGCACATGGACATGTGTGGCTAATGGCAACCGGCGTCGCGCTGAGCGTTCCTTTGCTAATATGGGGGAGTCGTCTGCTGCTAAAGCTGATTGCGCGTTATCCCGCGATTGTTTGGATCGGGTCTGCCGTCCTTGGTTACACGGCCGGAGAGATGCTTACGGAAGTGGCAGTCGTTCGCGACAACGTGCCAAGCTGGGGCGACTGGGGATACAACTGGCTGCCTATGCTGGCTGCCGTGTTTGTGCTGGTCGCGGCTTACGGGTGGAGGAAACTCAAGCGCGTCGCCGACGATCATTCGAACGGACATACGGAAGACGGAGAAAGATTGCGATGACTTAGAAAGTGGGGAGGGGCGGTTCGGTTTGTAGGGACTACCGCCTCCCCCGCAAGCTTTTCATACTCGTATCACCAACAAGCCACCTGACACACCTCATGCGTTCCTTTCAATAACCCCCTTAATAACCCTCCTCTTGTAACTGGCCGAATCTGTGCAATCCCATGCCGTACGCGGATAATCGTGCGATTTTAGACAATTGTTACAATTGACACCCACTAGGTTGCTGTCTATAATTATGCTGAGATTGAGAATTGTTATCATCCAATTGAGAAATCATTTCAACTGCAACAGGGAGGCAAACGCAATGATGAGCACGGGCCGGAGCAAGCGGATTACAGCGGCGCTTCTCACGATGGTTTGTGCTTTTATATGGTTTGCGGCAATTTCGTTGGTCAATGTCCCGTCAGTTCGTGCGGAATTGGTAGATGCGAGCCAAGATATTGGAACGATTGTCGCAACCGCCGAAAAGATGAACTCGGATTTGGAAGCCGGCAAGCTGGAAGAAGGCGCCGATTCGTTCGGACAGATCAAGAAATGGTGGGGCTCGCATAAAGCGGAGGCGAAGAAGCAATCGCTTGACATGGCACTCGAGATCGACAGCAAAATCGCTGCTTTGTCGCTCGCATTCGTCGGCAAAGACGCGAAGCAAGCGGCCGTGAGCGCTGCCGACCTACGATTCACCCTTCAAATGTACGCAGAGGGTGCTTTCGCGGGTAATGACGGGAAACAGAAACTTACGCTAGGCACGTATGTTTTGAAGCTTCGCCAGACGGGCGACCTGATCGCTCAGGGCAAATGGGACGCGGCGCTGAACGAAACAAAGCTGCTGCAACGGCAATGGCTTGCGGTTGAGGGCGACGTTGTCAGTCAGTCACAGGCTGCATATGACGCTTCCGAACGAGACTTGGTCATGCTTGACGCCTACTTATCCAGTGAGAGCAAGAGAGCTGAAGCTTCCGCCATCGTCGATCGTATGGTCGAATCGCTAACGCCTCTTATTGACGCGCAGTACACTTGGGTTGACGCCGCGCTTATTCCTATTCGCGAAGGCCTTGAGGCGCTGCTTGTCGTCGGGACGCTTCTTATGTTCGCCAAGAAAGCGAACTCTGCGAAGGCGAAACGTTGGGTGCTCGGGGGTACGGCTGCCGGTGCTGCTGTGTGCATTACGGTCGGTTTTCTCGTTGCCTTGTTGCTTTCCTCCAGTGCTTTCGGACGCAACAATTCGCTGATTAACGGTTGGACGGGCGTGCTCGCTAGCGTATTGCTGCTTTATGTCAGTTACTGGCTGCATCGCAATTCCGACGTCAAGCGCTGGAACAAATTTCTAGCCGACAAGAGCACTCAAGCGTTGTCCGGCGGCAAAATGATTTCATTCGCCTTGATCGCTTTTTTCGCGATTACCCGCGAGGGGCTGGAGACGGTTATTTTCTTGATCGGCATGGCTGGCAAGATGCCTGCAAGCGAACTGGCCGGGGGGATCGCAGCCGGTTTCGGCGTACTTATCGCCTGTGCGTTCATTCTCATTAAAGCTGGAGCTAAATTACCGGTTCGCCCTGTGTTTCTCGTATCCAGCGTCATTGTTTTTTACTTATGTTTCAAGTTTATGGGTTCCGGCATCCACAGCTTACAGATGGCCGGAGTCATTCCTTCGACGGTGCAAGATTATTTGCCGGAGAAAGCTTCTTTCAGTTTGTACCCGTCCTGGTATAGCACGCTTCCGCAGCTGTTGTTTTTATTGGTCGGCATATCGGTCGTGCTGCTGCAGTCGTTGCTGTTCAAACGGAAAAACAATAAAATCATGGCTTAATCGGAGGTTGTCCAGTTCATGAACGTTAGAAAACGCACTAGCTTATCCCGGGTAAACGCAATCCTAGCTGCTTCTCTCCTTGCTGTTATGCTTTCCGCATGCGGAAACAACGATACGAACAAACCGGCCGCAACCGGATCGGCAGTTCCATCGCAAAGCGCATCCTCTTCCGGAGATACGAGCGCAATCCAGGATGGCACGACGAAGCTTCAGGAACAAACAACAAAGCTGCAAGAAGCTATTGAACAGAAAAATTTGGACGAAGTCAAAAAACTAGGCAAAGCGGTCAACGAAGATTGGCTTTCTTACGAGAACGCCGTCCGCCAAGTGTTTCCTCTTGAATATACGGAAGTAGAGAAGTACGTCATGCCGATCTTCTCTGCATCGGCTTACGATAAAGTCGATTTCGACGCCCTAAAAGTAACGGCGGCGAAGCTGCAAGATGCGCTGACTGCGCTTAAGAACGCGAAGCCGACGACAGCGAACACGAATGAACTGCTTACGAAAGCGGTAGACAACTACAAGAAGTACGTGCAAGAGCAAGCTGACGGCCTTGTCGCCCAGACGAAACTGTTCGCGGATGCGGTCAAAGCCGGCAACGCGGAAGAGGCAAAACGGTTGTACCCGCAAGCCCGCGTTTACTTTGAGACAATCGAGCCGATCGCTGAAAGCTTCGGCGACCTTGACCCACGCATCGATGCGCGGTTGGCCGATGCGGAAGACCCGAACACATGGGGAGGCTTCCATCGTATCGAGAAAGCGCTCTGGGCGGACAACTCCCTTGAAGGTATGGCGGCTTACGCGGATCAGCTTGTGAAAGACACGCAAGAGCTTCAAGCTAAAGTTGCGACGTTCGAACTTGATCCGAAAACGATGGTAGCCGGTGCAATGGAACTGCTGAACGAAGCGGCGACTTCCAAAATCACCGGAGAAGAAGAAATTTACTCGCACACGGATTTGGTCGACTTCGCGGCGAACGTGAGCGGCTCCAAAACGGTTTACTTGGCGATCATCCCGGCGTTAAACGAGAAAAATCCGGATCTGGGCAAGCAGCTTGACACCCAATTCGTGAAAATGGAGCAGACGCTGCTTAACTACCAAACGACTGGCCAATTTGTCTCTTACGATAAGCTCACTGACGAGCAAATTCGCGAGATCAGCGATGAACTGAGCCAATTATCGACGCTGATGTCGCAAACGGCAAGCATTCTGTAAGAGGTAACGAAGAAGGAGGATGTCCGACATGAGTGAGCAAATGAGCAAAGGCGGCATGAGCAGACGAGATTTTCTGAAAATGTCCGCAGTTGCCGGCGTCGGACTGGCGGTTGGCGGCGCGGGTATGTACGCTATCGAACGGGCGCTCGGCTCGGACAGCACTGCGCAGGCCGAAAGCAATCCTGCAGGCGAGCAAGTGCCAATGTACGGCGATCACCAAGCGGGTATCATTACGCCTCAGCAGACTTATATGTACTTGGCGAGTTTCAGGATTACGGCGACGAGCAAGGACGGGTTGATCCGTTTGCTGAAGGACTGGACTCGTTTCGCCGATCTGAGTACGTCTGGCGGCACAATGCGTACAGGTGATAATCCGAATTTGCCACCAAGCGACACGGGCGAATCATTGGACTTACCGCCATCGCGGTTAACGGCAACATTCGGATTCGGTCCGTCGCTATTCGGCGTCGGCGGAACCGATAGGTTCGGCATAGGAAGCAAGCTGCCTATGCACTTGAAAGATATTCCTCGCATGCCGAAAGATAACTTGGATCCTTCGCAGTCCGGCGGCGATATCATCGTGCAGGTGTGCGCTGACGATCAGCAGGTTGCTTTTCACGCAGTCCGCAACTTTATTCGTCTGTCGACAGGCTCCGCGTCATTGAACTGGATGAACGAAGGTTTCATTAGCGGTCAGCCGGGCAAGACGGCGCGCAATTTGTTCGGTTTCAAGGATGGAACGGCAAACGAATCGCATCAGACGCCTTCCGGTTTCGACCAAGTCGTCTGGGCGGCGGACGACGAGCCGGCCTGGATGAATGGCGGCAGCTACCTTGCCTTTCGTAAAATCCGCATGCTGCTCGAGGTATGGGATCGTTCGTCCTTGACCGATCAACAGAATACGTTCGGCAGGTACAAGGAATCCGGCGCCGCCTATGGCAAGAAAGAAGAGTTCGACACCGTCGATGCTTCACAATTGCCGGCAACCGCGCACGTCCGCTTGGCGAAAGACTCGAAGCAGCAAATTCACCGCAGGGCGTTCTCCTATACAGACGGAGTAGATCATCGAACCGGCAACGTGAACGCGGGCTTGTTGTTCCTCAGTTATCAGCGCGACCCGGATACGCAGTTCGTTCCCATGCTTAAGCTGATGCAAAGCAGCGATAAGTTAAACGAGTATACGATGCACGTTGCGAGCGGCATGTACGCATGTCCGGGCGGTATCCGCGAAGGTGAGTATATTGGACAGAAATTATTCGAATCTTAAAATACAATTTTCAAAAGACGGTTCTTCACTTGTGAGGGCCGTCTTTTCCTTTTCTACGCAGCGACGTGTGACATTAGTCACATTTCCTCCAGGTTTTTCGTGTTCTAATAAAATTACTTCTACATAACGGGGGACAAGCAAATGCAAACCCGATTGAGCATCGTGAAAAAAATGGTAATCGGCATTACGGCAGCTTCGGCTGTGACATACGGGACAAGTGCGTTTTTCCTGTTGGCGCTGAAAGACTCGTTTTCTTTTATGCCGAGTTGGCTGTTCGTGCTGCTGACATTGCTAGTCGGCGTGTTCTGGACAGGGTTATTCGGTTTCGCGGCGGCGAGATGGTTGCTTCGCCCGCTGTTAGCACTGACGGCAGCAGCGAAAGAAGCTGCGGCTGGCAATCTGGCCGTGAAGATCGACACCCGGCGTTCCGGCGATGAGTTGCAAGCGCTTGGAGATGCTTTCTCTAGCATGCTTGCGCAGTTCAGAACAATAATTGAAGGAATCAAGGACAATAGCCATATGGCGGATGTACATGCCAAAGAGTTGCAAGAAGCTGTCGGCCATGCGACGAACCAAATCGAGCAAATGACGAACGAGTCTGAAGTAATCACTTCCGGCACGACGTCGCAAGCAGAATCCGCTGAGCGGCTGTATGTCGACGCAGAGACATTATCCGGAGAAGCGAATCGCATGACCGAAGAAGCGGAGGACGCCCGCGGCCGGGCGCAACGCATGAACGGAGCAGCCAAACAAAGCGAAGAAGTGTTCCAGTCGCTCGTTGGCGGGATGAGACGGCTTTCCGCGCTTAACCGGGATGCGCTTGAAGTGGTAAAGCAACTTGATTCGTACGCAAATGAGATTGGCACAATATCGAACGTGGTTGGCGATCTTGCGGATCAGACTCATTTCCTTGCTTTGAACGCTTCTATTGAGGCGGCGAGAGCTGGCGAGGAAGGCAGAGGATTCCAAGTCGTAGCCCAAGCCGTCAAGTCGCTTGCCGATGAAAGCGCCGGCTCGGTCAAGTCGATTCGGGCGCTGATCGCCCGCATCCAGCAAGAAATCGCCAGAGCGGTTGATCATATTCGGGCGCAGCACGAAGTATCCGAGCAGGAAGCGACGCAGGGGGAGCGATATGCCGGCGTGTTCGAAGAAGTCGCCCGCGATTCGAAGCTTGTCGTCGAGATTGTCGAATCGATGGCGGAGCGGATATCGTTCCAGGCGGGCCAGGCGATCGAGCGGTTAAGCGAGTCGCGGAAAGTCGCCTCCGTAGCCGACCAAATCCGCCAAGGGGCGAAACATGTGTTTGCGGCGTCGCAAGAGCAGACGGCGGTGATGGAAGAAATCGCGGCATCAACCGACGGTTTGCGTGCCAAGTCTTCCGAGCTGCGGAGCAAAACGGAATTTTTCAAAATTTAAGCGAAAAGGCGGAAGTCGAGGTTGACATCCCGCCTTTAAATGTTCATAATGAAAATATCAAAACGACAATATTGAAACGGGTGAAAGCAATGGACGAATCGAAAGATCGGCCCTCCAGTTATTCCGTAGCTGCATTCCGCACACCTGACGGCGCGCCCGCGGACATTGTCATTTTCACGATTACGTCAACGGAACGCCGCGCAGTGAAAAAATCGTTGCCGCTAATGGAACTGCAAGTACTTCTGATCGAGAGGAAAGGCTGGCCTTTCGAGGGCCAATGGGCGCTGCCAGGCGGTTTCTCGAAAGATACGGAATCGATCTACGAGACGGCAAGGCGCGAGCTGCAAGAAGAAACCTCGATAGATGACGTTCATCTGGCGTATTTTAACGTGTACAGCGAGCCGGGTAGAGATCCGAGAGGTTGGATGATCTCTCATGCATTCTTTGCGCTTGTGAACGAAAGGCAATTGCTGAATCGCAAAGCGGCCGATGACGCTTCGGACGTGAAGCTCGTTCCCGTTGAAGAGGCGCTGCGGATGCGTCTCGCATTCGATCACAATACGATTGTGGCTGATGCATTAGAACGGGTGCGACATCAAATGCTCACGACGACAATCGCGAAGGAATTTCTACCTGAGAAGTTTACGATCAGCGAGCTGTACCAAGTGATTCGAACGGTCGTTCCGGAGTTCGAAGAGAGCAATTTCATTCGTAAAATTACAGCGACGCAAAGCAGGAACGGCATTATTGAGGAAGTTCGAGACGAGCACGGGCAATCCGTCACATCCAATCGTTATTCTCAACGGGCCGCTCAACTGTATCGATTCACGGATTATCAACCTCGGCTATCCATTTATGGATAGAGTTTTTTTCACCTTTTGATACTGTCGGATTAATAATATTAAACTGAGGGGGAATGAAAAATGAAAGCATTGATCATTATCGATTACACGATCGATTTCGTCGTCGGGAAGCTGCCATGCGGGCAACCTGCCATCGACATCGAGGAACGTATTGCCGCATTGGCGCGCCAGTTCGGGAAACAGGGGGATTTCGTCGTCCTGGCGGTCGATTTGCATGAAGAAGGGGATCCTTTTCATCCAGAGACGAAACTGTTCCCTCCCCATAACCTCCGTGGCACCGAGGGTAGACGGCTGTACGGCAAGCTGGACGACTGGTATCGGAAAGACGGACAGGACGCCTATTGGATGGACAAAACGAGGTACAGCGCATTCGCCGGAACGGATCTGGAGTTGAAGCTGCGGGAGAGAGGCATCGAAGAGCTCCATCTCGTCGGCGTATGTACCGATATTTGCGTCTTGCATACGGCAGTCGATGCGTACAACAAAGGATTTCAAACCATCATACATGAAGACGCAGTCGCGAGCTTTAACGCGACCGGGCACGAGTGGGCGCTCGGACATTTCACTAGCGTGCTTGGAGCTCAGGTCGAGCGCGGCTATCGATAACGATCAGCGGGAGGAACGATGATGACGAACAAACAGCGCGAGATTGCGAACGCCTTGAAAGTAAAGCCGACGATTGATGCCGGCAGCGAAATTCGGGAACGAGTTGACTTTCTGAAAAAATATTTGCTCCACACGGGTGCGAAAGGGTACGTACTCGGTCAGTCCGGAGGGCAAGATTCCACGCTTGCCGGCAAGTTGGCTCAGCTCGCCGTCAACGAATTGAACGCTGAGCATGAAGGCGGCGGCTATTCGTATATGGCCGTCAGATTGCCGTACGGTGTGCAGTCGGACGAAGAAGACGCACAGGATGCGATTCGTTTCATCGGGGCGACGCGCGTTGTAACGGTTAACGTCAAAGCTGCCGTCGAAGCTTCTGTCCGCGCTTTCGAAGAGGCAACGGGAGAGAAGTTGAGCGATTTTCTGCGAGGCAACGTCAAAGCGAGAGAACGGATGAAAGTCCAATATGACCTCGGGGCGCACTATCGTCTGCTCGTGCTCGGCACGGACCATGCTGCGGAAGCGATTACCGGCTTCTATACGAAGCACGGAGACGGAGCTTGCGATGTGGCGCCGATTTACGGCCTGAACAAGCGGCAAGGCAAAGCGTTGCTGCAAGCGCTCGATTGTCCGCCGCATTTGTATACGAAAAAGCCGACGGCCGATCTGGAGGACGACAAGCCTGGGTTGCCGGACGAAGATGCCCTCGGTCAGACTTATGAGCAACTGGACGATTATCTGGAATTAAAATCTGTACCCGAAGATGTCGCTCGCAAGATCGAAGAGCGCTACGACCGGACGGAACATAAGCGGCAAGGACCGGTGACGGTATACGACGAATGGTGGAAGGCGTGAGAACATGGGAGACAATTTAACGCTTCATACAGATAAATACCAGATCAATATGATGTACGCGCACTGGAAGAACGGCTCGGCGAACGAGAGGGCCGTCTTCGAAGCCTACTTTCGCAAGCT
This sequence comes from Cohnella soli, assembly GCF_042655525.1. NCBI lineage: Bacteria > Bacillati > Bacillota > Bacilli > Caryophanales > Paenibacillaceae > Cohnella > Cohnella soli. Next base: position 393,727 of record NZ_JBHSMI010000025.1, on the reverse strand, counting down.
GCCGTTCGGCAGCGGTTATGCGGTAGCCGCCGGGCTGGAAAGGATCGTCGATTACATTCGCAATCTGGCGTTCGACGACGAAGAGATTGCCTACTTGCGAACGCAGGAAGAAAATTACGACGAAGGGTTCCTTGCGGAACTGCGGGCGTTTTGTTTTACGGGCGACTTGTTTGCTGTTCCGGAAGGAACGGTCGTTTTCCCGAACGAACCGCTTGTGCGGGTAGACGCCCGAATGATCGAAGCTCAACTCGTGGAGACGGCATTGTTGAACTTCTTGAACTACCAGACGCTGATCGCGACGAAGGCGGCCAGGATCAAGAGAGTAGCCCCGAACGATCGGCTGCTCGAATTCGGAACGCGTCGGGCGCAGGAAGCGGACGCGGCGATCTGGGGCGCACGGGCGGCGTATATTGCCGGGTTCCACGCCACATCGAATATGCGGGCGGGCATGCGCTTCGGCATCCCGACCTCGGGTACGCACGCACATGCCTGGGTGCAAAGCCACGATAGCGAAGAAGAGGCTTTTCGCCTATACGCGGAGACGTTGCCCGATCACGTGACACTGCTCGTCGATACGTACGATACGCTGAAAAGCGGCGTGCCGAACGCGATCAAGATCGCACGAATGCTGCGCGAGCAAGGCAAAGAGCTCAAAGGCATCAGGCTCGATAGCGGCGATCTGGCTTACTTATCGAAACGCGCACGGGAAATGCTTGATGAGGCGGGTTTCCCTGACGTGCGTATCGTCGCATCGAACGACTTGGACGAGAACATTATCGGCGAATTGAAGGCGCAAGGGGCGCGTATCGACATTTGGGGTGTCGGCACCCAGCTCATTACCGCGTTCGACCAACCGGCGCTCGGCGGTGTATATAAGCTGATTGCACGGGAGAAGGATGGCGATCTCGAACCGGTCATCAAAATCTCGGGCAATCCGGAGAAAATTTCGACGCCTGGGGTAAAGGATGTTTACCGGATCGTGAGCAAGGAGACGGGAATGGCTGTCGCGGATTATGTGTGCATGCCTGAAGAAGGCGAAGCTGTCCGTAACGGCGAACCTTTGAAGCTGATCGATCCGCTTCATCCGCACCGCTACAAGGAGATCGACAATTACGAGGCGACTCCGTTGCTTCAACCCATATTCCGGGAAGGCGAACTCGTCTATGCGTTGCCTGAGTTGACGAATATTCAGCGATACCATGAAAAGCAGATCGTATTGTTCTGGCCTGAACATCTTCGGAAGCTTAATCCTGAGCTTTATTTGGTCAACGTAAGCCGTGGACTGTGGGAACAACGGGCTCGATTGATCGAACGCTATCATCCGTAATATTGGGGTGGCCATTTGTTGCCGGCAAAGGAGAGGATCGTTATGAAGTCGATCGTCACAATCATCGCATGGCTTGCCGCATTTACGGCGATCGGCTATTACACGTCGTCCACGACGCTGGAGATCGTCGCGACGACGACCGGATTGCTGTGCGTATGGCTGACGGCTCGGGAGAATCTATGGGCGTGGCCGATTTCTCTGGTGAATGTCGTCTGTTTCTTCTATATGTTCATGGACGTGAAGCTTTACGCGGACATGTCGCTGCAAGTGTTCTTCTTCGCGTTAAGCGCCTACGGCTGGATCGTCTGGGCGACGAAAAGGGGCAATGCCAAAGTGCGTCCGACCCGTCGACTGAGTCGGAGGACGGCACTCGCGCTCATCGTTTTCCTTGTCGCGGCAACGTGGGCGTGGGGGGCGTTGCTGCAGCATCATACGGACGCCTCGATTCCTTACATGGACGCATTCGTAGCGACGCTTAGCTTGATCGCGCAATTTTTGCTATCTTACAAAGTTTTAGAGAACTGGTATGTGTGGATTTTCGTAGATGTATTGTCCATAGGCATGTATTTCTATAAAGATCTGAATACGATCGCATTGCTATATGTCGTCTACTTGGGTATTGCGACGATGGGACTTATCTCATGGAGAAAGGAGCTCGGCAACTATGGGGACGGAGGGGATGCAGCGAAAGACGGGACTTACGCTGGGGAAATTCGCGCCACTGCACAAGGGGCACCAGTACATGGTGGAGACAGCGCTCGCGGAAACGGATGAGCTGATCATTCTCATTTACGATTGCCCGGAGACGACTTCAATTCCGCTGCAAGTTCGAGCAGAGTGGCTTCGTGTTTTGTATCCGATGGCGCGGGTCATCGAGGCGCGGGGTGGTCCGACGGATGTCGGCTATACGCCTGAAATCAAAAAAGCCCAAGAGGATTACGCGCTTGGGCTGCTTGGCGGCGAGACGATTACGCATTTCTATTCGAGCGAGCCTTATGGCGAACATATGAGCGAAGCATTGGGTGCTGTGAATCGGCAAGTCGATCCTGCGCGGGAGCGGTTTCCGGTGTCGGGGACGGCGGTGCGCGCCGATCCGTACGCCTATCGCGAGTTGGTGCATCCGCTCGTCTATCGCGATTTGATCGTCAAAGCGGTTTTCATGGGAGCGCCGTCTACCGGGAAGACGACGCTCGCCCACCTTATGGCCGAGCGGACAGGTTCCGAGTGGATGCCCGAGTACGGCCGGGAGTATTGGGAAACACATCAGGTGGATCGCCGATTGACGCCCGAGCAGTTGCTTGAAATCGCCGAAGGTCATCTCGAACGGGAAAATCAGCTTGCTGAGATCGCAGAGGGGACGTTATTCGTCGATACGAACGCGCTAACGACTTACCGCTTCGCGCTTGAATACCACGGGATGGCGCTGCCGGAATTAGTCCGTCTTGCAGAAGCGGTCGCAACTCGGTACGACCTCGTCTTCCTGTGCGATGACGATATTCCGTACGACGATACATGGGACCGATCCGGCGACGTCGAACGACAACGATTCCAGCAAATGATCATCGGTGATCTGGACAGATTGCGTATTCCATACGTGACGCTTAGCGGAAGTTTGGAAGAAAGAGCGCGCAGGGTGGAAGAAGCGTTGGCTGCTTACCGGAAGTGCTGAGCGGTGGGAATTACATATCTGCGTAAATGGAGAGAAAGGGGGAGAGGAACAAATGGACTACGCGAGATTGCTTGATCGGATCAAAGGTGGGCTCTACGGCGTTGCGATCGGAGACGCGCTCGGCGGCACGACCGAATTTATGACGGCAAACGAGATCAAAAGACAGTTCGGCAGCCTGACTGAAATCGTCGGCGGAGGCGTGTGGCGGCTAGCTCCGGGAGAAGTGACCGACGATACGATGATGACGCTATGCGTGGCTGAGGGCATACTGGCGAACCCGGAATCGCCGATGGCGGCGATCGGCGATCGTTTTCTAGCGTGGTACGCGTCGAATCCGAAAGACATCGGCATTATTATTAGACACGTTCTGGGCTCCTACGACGGTGATTGGTTCGAAGCTGCCTTTCTGGCGGATATGGAGCTTGGACGGAGCGCAGGCAATGGCTCGCTTATGCGATGTTTGCCGGTCGGGCTAGCATATGCCCGGCTTGAAGACATTGAACGCGTGTCCGTAATGCAGTCGAGAATGACGCATTACGACGAAAGATGCGATCAAACTTGTGTCGCCTACAATCGCATCGTTTTTCGTCTACTGCACGGGGAAGACTTGAGGCAAGCGATACGAGCGGAAATTGCGGGAACCGAATTCGAATCGGCGTTGGTCGCCGAGCCTCGTTGCGAACCGAGCGGCTTCATCGTTCATAGCTGGAAGTGGGCTCTTCATCACGCATACAACGCCGATAGTTTCGAGGACGTCGTTCAACGTGCGGCGAATCATGGCGGAGACAGCGACACGATCGGTGCGATTGCCGGAGGGCTGGCGGGTGTTTTCTACGGCTTCTCCCGACTTCCACAACGTTATTGCGAAGCCATTCTCGTTCGCGACCATCTTGACGATGTTGCCGAGAGGTTAAGTGCACTTCGCAACAGTTGGCTTTAACTTCAAGGAACCGTTATTGATTGCGGAACGTATGAGATGATAGACAACACGAATGCGTTCCCGATAATCGGGTCGGCATCGATCAACTGGCGAAAGCAGGATGACCCCTTGGCTTCAATTAAAATCGTAACGGATTCTACCGCAGACTTATCGGACGATCTATTACAGCAGTACGGCATCGAAATTGTACCGCTATCCTTATGCATCGATGGCCGTACGTATTTGGATCGCGTCGACATCACCCCGGCGCAGTTCATGGTCGAGATGAAGCAGGCGAAGGAGTTACCGAAAAGTTCTCAACCGCCCGCAGGAGTTTTTCTGGAAGTGTATGACAGATTAGGAGCTGATGGCAGCGAAGTGCTGTCGATCCATATGACCGGTAATATGAGCGGAACTGTCCGTTCCGCACAGATGGCGGCTGACATGACCGAGACGAAGGTGACGGTCGTCGACTCGAGATACATTACTCAGGCGCTCGGTTTTCAAGTCGTCGAAGCGGCAATTATGGCTCGAGAGGGTAGGAGCGTTGAAGAGATTTTGTCGAGGTTGGATGTTGTACGCGAACAGACGAGACTTTTTGTCGTAGTCGACACGCTTGACAATCTCGTAAAAGGCGGTCGAATTGGCAAAGGTACGGCATGGATCGGCTCGCTGCTGAAAATCAAAATTATCGCCTCGCTTGCGGGAGGAGAGTATACGCCGGTTGCCAAAGTGAGGAGCCGCACCCATATCGTCGATTACTTAGTTAGGCAGTTCGCCGACGATGTCCGAGACAAGGAAATCAAAGGCGTCGGATTGCTCCATGCGGACGGCTACGAACTGGCAGCGAAGCTGAAAGAGGCAATCGTCGAACAAACCGGCTTTGATCGGATTCGCATCGAAGAGACGACGCCTATCATCAGCACGCATACGGGGCCTGGCGCGATCGGGTTCGTCTATTACTTTGAATAACGCTCATCGAACAAGAGGGGGCTTCCTGGAAGGGGCAAGCCTTCTCTTGTTTTTTATGAACTAACATTTTCGCTTTTGTCGATATCCCCTTCACTCAGAAAAATGCCGATGCTCCGTTGTTGCAAAATGCGACATGAGGGTAGTCGTTACCCTCGCCTTCGATTCCTTCGGACTCTTGCTGAGCGACGGGGATATCGGCAAAAGGGGCGAGATACGACTTCACCGCCGGGCAAGAATGCCAAATTGCAATAACAATTGAGCCAGATTGGCTACTCCAAACAATGGTAGAGTAGTGTCAGAAGCATCGTATTTGAAACGACAGGGAGTGAGATTCCGTCCATGCAAAAAATCAAAGTAGGCATGATCGGCACGGGTAACATCAGCGGCATCTATTTCCAAAATGGCAATCGATTCGAGTCGATGGAAATCATCGCATGCGCGGACATCGATGTTGAGCGTGCGAAGGCAAAAGGTGAGGAGTATGGCATTCGCGGCTGTTCGGTTGAAGAGTTGCTAAACGATCCCGAGATCGAAATGATCATCAACCTAACGATTCCACAGGCTCACGCCAATGTATGCCTTCAAGCACTAGAAGCCGGCAAACACGTCTATGTGGAGAAACCGCTCGCAGTTACTCGCGAAGACGGGCTTAAAGTGCTCGAGCTCGCGAAGCAAAAAGGTCTGCGCGTCGGCTGCGCGCCGGATACATTTCTCGGAGGCGGCATCCAGACGTGCGTCAAGCTGATTGAGGACGGCTGGATCGGCACGCCGGTCGGTGCGACGGCGTTTATGCTCGGAGGAGGTCCGGAAGATTGGCATCCGAACCCGGAGTTCTTCTATCAGGTCGGAGGCGGCCCGATGTTCGATATGGGGCCCTACTACTTAACGGCACTGATCGCATTGCTCGGCCCGATTAAGACGGTGACGGGCATGACGAGAATATCGTTCCCTGAACGGACGATCGGCAGCAAACCGAAGCGAGGTCAAGTGATGAAGCCGGAGATCGCGACGCATATCGCAGGCGTCATGCAGTTCGAGTCCGGCCCGATCGGAACGCTGTTGACGAGTTTTGATGTAAAAGGCGGTACGCAATTGCCGCGCATCGAAGTGTACGGCAGTCAGGGCACGCTGCTCGTGCCGGATCCGAACACGTTCGGCGGTCCGGTGTACATCCAGCGTGCGGGAGCGAACAATTGGTCCGAAATTCCGCTGACGCACAGCAAGTCGGAGAACGCCCGCGGCGTCGGCGCGGCAGACATGGCGAAAGCGATCCAAGCCGGGCGCAAGCACCGGGCGAGCGGACAACTGGCCTATCACGTTCTGGAAGCGATGCATGGCTTTCACGACGCGTCCGATGCGAAAGCCCATTACGAGATGAAGAGCACTTGCGACAAACCGGCGGCGCTTCCAGTCGGGCTCGCGGATTACGGACTGGATTGACAATACCAATTGCGACTCCTGTGTCTCATGACGTAGGAGTCGCTATTTTCGTACGACTGCATACATAATTTTGCCAGCAACCGCCCACACTGATGAATAGTAAATTCATGGAAATGGGTGGTTGACTGTGTGCAATCGTTTCTCGCTGACGGCGGAGTTGGCGGATTTGACGGAGAGCTTCCGCATCGACCGTGTTCACGTTCCGTATTTTCGCAGGTACAATATCGCACCAACGCAGCAAATTCCGATTATTCAGCAGATCGGAGAAGAGCGGTGCCTGAATCAACATCGCTGGGGGCTTATGCCGTATTGGGGCAAGAGCTCGATCAACGCGAATCTTGACACGCTTGTCGACCGAAACCACTTGCGCCTCATGTTGCGGAAAAAACGTTGCGTCATTCCTTGCAGCGGTTTCTACGTCTGGCGGACGGAAGGGAAAAGCAAAAGCGCGTGGCGCGTCGTACATCGGACGTTGTCTACGTTCGCGATGCCGGGAATATACGATGTCTGGCTCGATTCGGAAAGAAATGAGTTTCCAATGAGCACCGTCATCACAAGAGGCGCCTTGTTCGAAACCGGCGATCCGCTCCCAGTCATTCTTGACGACGAGTCGATGGAAGCTTGGCTTGACCCGCAAGAAACGAGGCCGGAGGCGCTTCAATCGCTTCTTCAGGGATTGCCCGACGCAGATTTCAAAATGTACCCTGTTGCGCCATACGTGCACAACATGGATTGGGAGGCACCGGAATGTATCGTTGAAGTGGCGCCCGAACTGAGCTGGGTGAAACACTAGCGAGTGATGAAATCCCCCTCTTAAACCGGCATTGCAGCGTCGGTTCAAGAGGGGGATTTTTAATTCAAGCAAGATACAGCAAAGGAGAATCGACGTATGGCGGCATCTTTTAAAATAGCGGTGGCGGGCTGCGGCGGCATGGCGAACACGTGGGTGAATTATGCGATGGAAAGGCCGGATGCGGAGATCGTAGCACTGGTCGATATCAAACTCGAATTCGCCAAAGCGATGGCACAGCGGCACGGACTTGCTTGCCCGGCGTTCACGGATTTGCGGGAGGCCATACAAGCGACGGGGGCGAACCTTGTTTTTGACATTACCATACCTGCCAGCCATTATCAGATCGCGACGACGGCGATGTTGCTCGGCTGTGACGTGTTCGCGGAGAAACCTTTGTCGGAGACGTTGACGCATTGTCAGGACGTCATTCGGGTTGCGAATCAAACCGGCAAAACGCACGCCGTTATGCAAAACCGCAGGTACGACCCGCGAATACGCGCCCTCCGCAGCATGATTGAGAATGACGTTATCGGTCAACCTGGTTACGTAGGTGCGGATTTCTTCCTCGGACCGCACTTCGGCGGATTTCGGGAAGCAATGGAAAGCCCGCTGCTGATTGACATGGCGATTCATACTTTCGATCAAGCGAGGCTAATTCTTGGCGCTGACCCGATATCAGTCTATTGCCAAGAATTCAATCCCGTCGGTTCATGGTACGCCGGCCAAGCGGCCGCCATCTGTATTTTCGAAATGTCTGATGGATCGGTGTTTTGTTATCGCGGTTCCTGGTGCGCGGAAGGGGCACCGACTTCATGGGAAGCGACATGGCGCGTGAACGGAGTGAAAGGAACGATCGTGTGGGATGGAGACGGCAACCCCTATGCGGAAGTCGTCGCGCCGATCGATCAGCAAGGGAAATTCATCCGGGATTATGTGCGAGTAGATCCTGAGATTCTGCCGCTCGTGAGCACTTTTCACGATGGATGCCTGGACGAAATGTTCGCCGCGCTCTCCGAAGGCCGAAGGGCGGAGACGGACTGCCGCGACAACATCCAGAGTATGGCGATGGTGCTCGGCGCGATCGAAAGCTCTCGTCAGGGACGCAAAATTGTAATTTCGGAATTGCTGGCTTCCAACAAACCGAATCTCTAATTTTCAACGAGACTCCCTATTGCTGGGAGATCTTCTCCTGTATAATGGGTGCTATTGATCATCTTTGCGGAGGTTGGCTTAGTGGCACAGTTATATTTCAAATACGGGACGATGAACAGCGGCAAATCGTTCGAGATTATCAAAGTCGCGCACAACTATGAGGAGCAAGGCAAGCCGGTGTTGATTTTCACGCCTGCCATCGATACGAGGAACGGGTCGGATCGCGTAGGCTCACGGGTCGGTTTCACCCGTCCGGCTATTCCCGTTGACGATCGTACGAATTTGTACGAAGCGGTCAAGACGCAATTGTCCGGTTCCGGACGTTTTTTCTGCGTGCTCGTTGATGAAGCACAGTGGCTGAAAAAGCATCACATCGTTGAGCTGACGAGAGTGGTGGACGAGCTGAACGTGCCGGTGATGGCGTTCGGATTAAAGAACGATTTTCAGAACGAGTTGTTCGAAGGAAGCTACAACTTGCTCGTCTATGCGGACAAGATCGAAGAAATCAAGACGATTTGCTGGTATTGCGACCGCAAAGCAACGATGGTTATCCGGTTTAAGGATGGCGTTCCGGTTAACGAGGGAGAGCAGATACAGGTAGGCGGAAGCGAGGACTACAAACCGGTGTGCCGCAAGTGCTATAACAAGGCGTTTCAGGGGAACTAAGCAGTTATAGATGAGGAGGACATCCATCATGGGAGAGAACAGAGAATGGATCAAGCTTTGGCCGGAGGGAGCTCCGCTTGCGCAAGGGAGTGGAGATGAAGACGTTCCGGCCCTTCAATATTTCCCGGTACAGGGCACTGGCAGGGGAGCGGTTATCGTTGTGCCCGGCGGCGGCTACGGCATGCGCGCCGATCATGAAGGCGAACCGATTGCCTTAAAGCTGAATGAATTCGGAATCCCGACGTTTGTGCTTCGCTACCGCGTCGCACCGTACCGTTACCCTTGCGCGTTGACCGACGTGCAAAGGGCGATACGTTATGTGCGCCACTACGCGGAGAAGTGGGGTATTCGCGCCGATCGTATCGGCGTGCTCGGTTTCTCCGCCGGCGGACATTTGACCGCTTCTGCGGGCACGATGTACGACGCCGGAAATCCGGAAGCCAACGACCCGATCGATCGTCTGTCGAGCCGTCCGGATGCAATCGCGCCATGTTATCCGGTCATTACTTTGCAGCCGCCGCATTACCACGAAGGCTCCCGAATCAATCTGCTTGGCGACAATTCGGACGAGGACTTTGCGGCTCAGCTGAGCTGCCACACCCGGGTGACGCCCGACACGCCAACGACATTTCTGTGGCACACGGCGGACGACGGCGCGGTTCCTGTCGAGAATTCGTTGCTTTTCGCCGCTGCGTGCAGCATGAACAAAGTTCCTTTCGAGCTGCACGTCTACGAATCTGGTCAACATGGTCTAGGCTTGGCCGAAAATGACCCGCATGTCGCTTCGTGGATGCGCCTTTGCGGCGAATGGCTGATTAAACATCAGTTTTAATTCGCGATGTTATTCGTCTGGGTTTCTTTATGGTCGGTCGGGCTGATTTTACTGCTCGCCGATCCTCGCTCATCCGTCAACCGATGGCTGAGCGCAGTTGCTATGTTCGGCGGAGCGGGAGCGCTGGCTGCTACGCTGGACAACGTCTTCGTTCCGTACGTTCATGAACGCCGGCCTGACGGACAGTTGGAGCAGATGCTGTATCGCGTACAAGGAATCGCCTCGTTGTCGTCTTATTACGGGATGCCTTATGCATTCCTGAAGTTCGCGATGGCCTATCGACCGGCTGCTATTGCAACGAGCCTGCGTCGTGCCGCGACTTATATGCTATTGCTGCCCGTCGCAGGATTTCTGATCTTTACGCCGCCGTATACCGAATATTCGCCGATTACGTTTACGGTTGTCATCTGGTGGGCTGTGCCTTGCATGCTTGCGGGAGCAGCGCTCATTTTGTTCGGTCGCAGCGTAGGCGGCGACTTGTCCCATTCACGATGGCTCATTATTTTAGCGGTGCTTCCGCCTGTTTTGTTTACAATGGTAATGAGTTACGTGCTTCCGGTTCTGGGATGGCGGGGGATGTGGCGATACAATGTCTGGTTCGTCGGCATCGGCGTGGCTGTATTCCTCATTGGACTGTTTACTTATGGTTTTCTTGGCATCCGTGTGCTCATCGATCGCCGCCGACTCGATTCGACGCTCAGAGCAGTTACGTCGGGGACGTCGATTCTTCATCACGCGATCAAGAACGATATTGGGAAAATGAGACTGTTCACCGACAAAATGGCAACGTACGCCATCCATTCAGGGCAAGACGAGCTGCTTGAGGACATTCGTGTCGTACAGAACGCCTCCCGCCATATTCAAGAAATGATCGGAAGAGTGCATCGCCGCACGGAAGATTTGATCGTACGCCCGACGGAGGTCGATCTCGGGGATCTGGTCCGAGAGACGCTGAAGCCGTTCGAGCTGCGGTCTGACCACGTACGTTTGAGCGTAAACGTGGCAGAAGGTTGGATATGCCGGCTCGATCAAGCGCAAGTCGGCGAGGCGCTCGGCAACTTGATTGGAAACGCGCTTGAGGCGATGAACCGAGAAGGACGTCTGTTCGTGACGATGCGCGAAAACAAACGAGAGCTGACTGTGGAAGTGCGAGATACCGGGCCGGGCATGGATCGGGCACAAGCGTCAAAAGCGCTCGAGCCGTTCTATACGACGAAGGGCGGACGGGAAACGAGTTTCGGGCTCGGTTTGCCTTATACTTACTACGTCATGCGCAAACATGGCGGAACGCTCCACATTCGAAGTAAGGTTGGCGTTGGGACGCGTGTTATTATGACGTTCCCAAAGCGGAGCGTAAAAGCCGAACGGGTGGACGCGAACCGGCTTGCGGGAAGGGGAGTCGATGCGAATGGCTAACGGTGTGCCTGATAGCAGCGTCTGGATCGTGGAAGACGATAAGGATTGGCTTCGCGGTCTGAGAGCGTATTTGAACGGGCAGCCGGGCATCGCGATTGCGGGTACTTCGGCAAATCCGGACGAGGTCCGGCAAGCGCTGGAGGACGGCCGGATGAACGTCGACGTCGTCTTGATGGATATTATGCTGGATGGGGTTCCGGCTGGTATCGCACTGGCTGAACAAGTGTGTACACATATTGGGGCTCGAGTAGTCATGTTGACTTCGCTCGAAGAGAAAGATTTTATTTTCCGCTCGTTCCAGGCCGGGGCGATCGATTATCAGGTGAAGTCCGATTACGAATCGCTTCCGGAAGCGATTCGGGCTGCGGCACGGCGCGAGTCGCCGATTAGCCCGGCTGCGGCAGAGCGGATGAGAGAGGAATTTCGGCGGTTGAAGCGGCTCGAGCGGGAATTCGAGTCGCACAAACTGCGTAATCTGATCACTCCGTCGGAACTCGAGTTGCTCAAACTCGTCGATCAAGGATACACGCAAACCGAAATCGCTAGTCGCCTCGTCGTCTCCATTCGCACGGTCAAAAATCATATTAACCATGTATTAAGAAAACTCGGTGTCCAAGGTTCCAAAGAAGCGGCGCGCGAGGCAAAGGATAAAGGGTTGTTCTAGGGCGTGTCTGAAAACTCGCTCAACAGTGATCAGACACGCCCTAGGCGCCACTCTACGAGGGGCGTTTTTTTTGCGCGGCGGCAGCCGGTACTAAGCAAAATTGGAACTATTTTTTGCGCTCTGTCGGTCTACAATGAGAGTATACAATTCACTTTCAGTAAACCGGGAAAAGAGGGTTCGGCATGGCATTCGAAGCATACTCTTGGGCGCATGGGCTAGGTATCGCAATGGCGGCCGCGATCGTCGTCGCCATCGTCGGTTTTCGAGGAAAGCTGCGCGCCGGAACGAAAGCGAACCGCAATGCGAGATACGCTCTTGTGGCCATTCTCGTCGGCAGCGAATTGTCATTACAAGTTTGGTACGGCATTACCAGCCAATGGGGGATTTATTCTTTGCCGTTTCAGCTGTGCAGCATCATGATCTGGCTGTCGGCTGCCTTATTGCTAACGGGAAACCGGAAGTTGTTCGAAGTAACCTTCTTCCTCGGCATTATGGGCGCATTGCAGGCGTTGCTGACGCCGAACCTAGATGCGACTTATCCCGAGTTCCGCTATTTCCATTTCTTTATCGCGCATGGGGCTATTATCGGTGCAAGCCTCTTTCTGGCGGCGACAGAGCGTTATCGGCCGACTGTGTCTTCGGTATTTCGCGCATTAGGCTGGCTGCAAGTGCTGGCCATTCCGGCGGCGATTGCCGACTGGCTGACGGGTTATAACTTCATGTTCCTCGCTCGCAAGCCAGACACCCCGTCTCTGCTCGACTTACTAGCGCCTTGGCCGTGGTATTTGCTTGAGTTGGAGGTTGTCGCACTCGTTTTGTGCTTTGCACTGCTTGGCGTCGTAAAACTTGTCGATTACGTGTATCGCCCGCTAATATACAGGGCGAAGTCATAAATTTGGACTATCCGATCGCCGATTCGCCATGTAAAATGGGATTGTTTGGATAACAAATTTAACGATCAGCGAATCGATAGGGGATGAGTTCTCATGTTGTTGCAAAAAGGGGAAAAGCTGCTGTTTATCGGGGATTCGGTAACGGATTGCGAGCGGCAACGGCCAGACGGGGAAGGTTTGTTCGGCGCGCAAGGCAAAGGTTATGTGTCAATCGTCGACGCGTTCCTGCAAGCCGTATATCCGGAGCTTGGCATTCGAGTCGTGAACATGGGAGTCAGCGGGAATACGGCCGTGAACTTGCAAGAGAGGTGGGAGCAAGATGTCATCGCTCGCAAGCCGGATTGGCTGTCGATCATGATAGGCATCAATGACGTTTGGCGGCAATACGACTTGCCGGCGATCAAGGAATGGCATGTATACGCTGATCGGTATGAGGCGACGTTGCGCGAGCTCGTTAGCCGTACGAAAGATCAAGTCGGCCGCATCGTGCTTATGACTCCGTTTTATTTGGAAAGCAATAAGAACGATGCAATGAGACGGACGATGGATGAATACGGCGCCATCGTGAAGAAGATTGCTGAAGATGAAGGCACTTTGTTCGTCGATACGCAAGCAGCATTCGACCGCGTGCTTGAGCATCTGTATTCTGCTACTCTTGCTTGGGATCGCGTCCATCCGTCGCAAGCCGGTCACGCCGTGCTCGCTCGTGCGTTTCTGAACGCCGTCGAATTCGACTGGAATAAAGCGTAAACGGCGAAGGGGTTCATTTTTCGTAGTTCGTCCCCGGCCGCAAGCCGAACCGGGCGATATGTTCAACGAGCCCTTCCCGTTGCAACACTTCGACTTGTTTCTCTCCCATCAAGTCGAAGTGAGGGAATGGCGGCCTGTTATGAATGTAACGTGGACTTAGACCGTTGGCGACACACCACGCTTCGAGCCGTTTCAGATCGGAATTGCCGACTTTCGTGACGGTACGGAAACGTGGAAATCTTGGATCGTACCAGTAATGGGTAAGGAATGCGGTTTCTCCGCGACTGACGGTCGCTTTCCACGCATTTAATTCTTCTCTCTTGACTCCGAAAGCCAATGCGATGACATCCTCTCCACTAAGTGCTAGGCCTGATCTAGGTAGATCTGTTGTTCGTATTATAACACGCGAGTTGGAAGCTGCGCGCTATGCCGGTGGCACGTCGTACGATGTCGAATTTCATTGACGGAAAGCTGCATGGGGAGCATAATGGACGGCATGGACATTTTTCTGCATATTCTATGGAACAACGTACTCCCGCTTTCGGTTATTATCGGGCTTGGGGCGTTTTTACACCGGATGTTCTCGCTTGACATTAAGACGTTGTCGAAGCTTAACTTTTATTTGTTTTCTCCGGCGATCATGTTTCAGCTACTGTACGGTACGGCGATCTCGCTCGGGCTGCTCGGCAATGTTCTGCTGTTCTTCGTGGTATTCATGCTATTGCAATACGCGGTAACGGAAGTGATCGTCAGGCTTAGAGGTTACGACGGCGGCAAACGAGCGGCGATGAGAAACAGCGTACTGTTCTACAACAGTGCCAATTACGGCATTCCGATCAACCAGCTTGCGTTTTCCGGCAATCCATATACATTAAGCGTGCAAATCATTATTATGATGATGCAATCGCTTGTTCCGAACACATACGGCATCTATAGCGTAAACGCGCACAAGGCCGACTGGCGACGCATTCGCAACGTCATTCTGTCGATGCCAGTCATTTACGTCATTCCAATCGCTTTCGCGATGAGAGGTTTTCATGTGCCTCTCCCGGGCTTTCTCGACATCTCCATCGGTTACTTGGCAAATGCGTTTATTGGAACGGCGTTGTTTACTCTCGGCGTTCAGCTTGGCAGCATGAAGGGCGGCGTTAGCCGTGAGCTTGCGCTTGACGTTGGGATTGCTGTCGCGCTGCGACTTATCGGCGGGCCGCTACTTGCCTGGGGTGTGGTGCTGCTGTTCGGTCTGGACGGCTTACTCGCTTCGGCGCTAATCGTGTCTTCCGCCGTACCGACCTCGCTATCGAGCGTCTTGCTTGCCGTCGAGTTCGACAATGAAGAGCAGTTCTCGTCTCAGACCGTACTCGTCTCGACGATTCTCAGCATCATAACCGTTACGGCCACGATCTATTTGCTAAAAGGAGCATGAATATGACTTCCCCATTGATGCAGCAGTTAGACCAAGAGAAAATCATCGCCATCGCGAGAGGCCTTTCCCCGAACGATTGCGATGCGACCGCACAGGCGCTCGCCGATGGCGGTGTCGTTTTCCTCGAAGTGACGTTAAATACGGAAGGCGCGCTAGGCATGATTTCGCGCTTGAGGGAAGCATACGGTGACCGCATGCGCATAGGGGCCGGCACCGTCATCGATCTGTCGCAGGCTAAAGAAGCGATCTCGGCGGGTGCCGAGTATTTAATCTCGCCGAATCTTGACGAAGACGTCGTCCGTCACGGCGTTGAGTGCGGTATCGAAGTGTGGCCGGGGACGATGACGCCGACTGAAATCGTTCGTGCCTACAAGGCAGGGGCTTCCGCAGTAAAGCTCTTTCCGATGGGGGCGCTCGGGATCGGCTACTTAAAGGAAGTTCGAGCGCCGCTGAACCACATTCCGATGATCGCGACAGGCGGCGTCAACTTGCAGAATATCAATGCCGTATTGGATGCCGGAGCAATCGCGGTCGGCCTCGGCAGCAATTTGATCGACAAGCAGCTTGTCAAGGACGGCAAGTTCGACGAACTGACGAAGAACGCACGTTTGTTTGTGAATACGGTTCAAGGTGCCAAGCAAGTATAGAAGATACGCGCATGAGAAAGCGCCGCTGATCCCGGTTGGGGAGGCGGCGCTTTTGATTACCCGATTGCCCAGTTGCCTGCACGAAAGATGGGCTCAGCAGTACCATCGGCGGTAATGCCGTCGATGTCAAGATCGGCCCGTCCGATCATGAAGTCGATATGAGTCAGGCTTTGGTTAATGCCGCGCTGTGCCAGTTCTTCTTTGTCCATAGCGAGTCCGCCTTCGATGCAGAAAGGGAACCCAAAGCCGATAGCTAAATGGCATGCGGCGTTCTCGTCGAACAGCGTATTGTAGAAAATTAGATTTGTATCGGAGATCGGCGACCGGTGAGGTACAAGGGCGACTTCTCCCAAGTAATGCGAACCGTCATCCGTCTCGACGAGTTGCTTAAGCGCGTCGTATGCGACATCCGCTTTGTAATCGACGATGCGACCATCTTTAAATGTGAACGAGAAACCGTCGATGAGCTTGCCATTGTAGCTAAGCGGTTTGCTGCTGGATACGGTGCCGTTGACGCGCTCCCGGTGCGGCGACGTGAACACTTCCTCCGTCGGCATGTTCGGGATGAAGACGCTGCCCGCCGCATTACGAGCGCCCGCGCTTGTCCAGAGATGACCGTCTGTCAAACCGATTGTCAAATCCGTGCCGGGTGCGCGGTACCGTAATTCTTTGTACCGGCGCTCGTTGAGCCACATCGCCTTGGCATCGAGCGCTTCCGCGTGCCGTCTCCACGTGTCGATCGGAGTGGGGTCATCCACGCGCGTTGCCGCGAAAATCGCGTTCCAAAGCGCATCTACACGCTCCGCTTCTGGCAAATCCGGAAACACCTTATCCGCCCATGGCTTATTCGGGCAGGCTACGATAGACCAAGCGACTTGATTGCTCAGCATGAATCGACGGAAGGGCTGCATTGCGGTTTGTTGCGCCTTCGACGATCGACTGATTCTGCCGGCGTCTATTCCTTTAAGCAAGTCGGGATTTTCGGCGGAAATGAATAAGAAAGCCGCTCCAGATTCCGCCATCTCCACCCGTCCTTTCGCATGCCATTCCGGGAAGTAGGAGAGGCCGTCATCAGAGGACAGTTCGACTCGAGTTCGCGTAACTTCATCGTCGCTCCAGTCGACGTAGACGTATTTCGCGCCGATTTTATAGGCGTGTTTTACAGCTTCGCGCACGAGCGGTGCAGCTCCAATCGGAGAGACGATGCACAATTGCTGGCCGGGCTGCACGTTAACGCCGACTTCGATCGCCAGGGCGGCGTATTGTTCCAATCGTTTCTGAAAATGGGTCATCTTTATCGCTCCTTTGCGTTCATTATAGCTAAGCGACTCCTGCCAAGAAAGCTTTCGGGTTTCGACATCGGCATTGAAGGTATTTGTATCATTATATATCGAGAAATGGGATTAAATATTGTAGCTTATATCGGTTTGTGGTATACCCTATTTATCGGCCTTGTCGCCATTGCAGTCAGAGAGGAGCGGAATCGCCATCGAACTTAACGCAAGACAAATCGCGATCGTCGACCACGTAAAGAAAAATGCCCCGATTACAGGTGAGCAAATCGCCGAATATTTAGGGGTCAGCCGTCCGACGATCCGTTCTGATTTATCTGTCCTTGTCATGCTTGGCTATATCGACGCGAAGCCGAAAGTCGGTTATTTCATTGGCAAAGCGTTAAGCCCGGAAGGCAGGCAGGGGGAAAATTTTCTACGCCTGAAGGTGAAAGACGTCATGAATCGTCCGGTCGTCATTTCGGAGAACGCTACGGTGAACGATGCCGTTATCGCGTTGTTTGTTGAAAGCACGGGGCATATTTCCGTAACGGACGAGCACGGAATGCTTGCCGGAATGGTCAGCTTGAAGGATCTACTGAAAATGACATTAGGCAATCCGGGTGCGGCTGCGGTGCCGATCAGCATGGCGATGACCCGTTCGCCACGAGTTGCCTACGCGTTCCCCGATGATTCGATTATTGACGCCGCAAGGAAGATGCTCGATCACCATGTCAACGGTTTACCTGTCGTTCGACCTAATGGAGAAACGGGCGGACTGGAAGTTGTAGGACGCATTACGAAAACGAATATGACCCAAGCGCTGGTCGATTTGGCGTCTGGTTTGATTGCGGAGTAGGGGGAGAGGGCATGGCGGAGGAGAGACAGAAATGGATGTTCGTCTGTTCGGACGCGGTTGGTGAGACGGCGGAGGCGGTCGCGAGGGCGACGGCACGTCAATTTTCCACCGAGCAGGTGAAAATTCGCAGGTATGGCAATATCAAACACGAAGACGAGATTAAATCGATTATTTTCGAAGCTTCCCGCGCCGGAGGCTTTATCGCTTACACGCTTGTTCAACCGGAGCTTCGAGAGACGATGCGCGAAGAATGCATCCGCTGCGGTGTCAGGGCGGTGGACGTCATGGGACCGATGATGCAAGCCTTCATCGATACGTTTAACGATGCACCGAAGTACCAGCCGGGCCTTCTGCACGAAATGGATGAGAACTACTACCGTAAAATCGAAGCGATCGAGTTCGCGGTCAAATACGACGATGGCAAAGATGCGCGCGGATTGCTGCAAGCGCAAGTCGTTCTCATCGGGGTGTCGCGCACGTCGAAGACGCCACTGAGCATCTATTTGGCGCACAAAGGCATCAAGACAGCCAATTACCCGCTCACGATCGAGGTCAAGCCTCCCCAGGAGCTTTTTACTCGTTCCGATCGTTTGATCGTCGGTTTAACGATGCAGCCGGAGCGGCTACTGAAAATCCGCGGCGAACGGCTTAAAGCGCTCGGGTTGCCGAGCCAGGCGAATTACGCGTCGATGGATCGGATTCGGAAAGAGCTCGAATTCGCAGCGGACATTATGAAGCTGCTGCGCTGCCCTGTCATCGACGTGTCGGAGAAGGCGATCGAAGAGACGGCAGGATTGATTATGGAGATGAGCGTCAGCTAACGGAAATGACGAAAGCCCGAGTTAACCGGGAGACGGAGGTTTCCAGGTTTTCTCGGGCTTATTTACGCTCCGGGATCATGTAGATAGTTGCATTACGGTCAACGGTCCATTAATGCGCGGATAAGCTGTTGTTTCCTTGAGGAGCAGGGCAGACGTTTGGAAGTATCGCCGAAGAAAAGACACTGTTCCCCGATGACGGAAATGTTCCTCACATTCACGTAGCAATCGGAGGCAACTCGGAAGAATGTCGACGAATCTGCAATTAAGCGGTTTCTTTCGTCGGCGGACATTCTTTTTTTGATGTTATAATTCCGTCCGTGAAAGCTGATTAACCCATGCGTGCCGACTTTGAAAAACAACGTGTCCTGGCGCGGGTCGAAATCCTCGTACACATTTTTGTGCTGTAGCGCTACAGTCATCGTTCCAAATCCCCCTCAGAAAGATGTTTTTGTGGTAGCGCTTACAGTATAGCATGACTAAGCCTAGTTTGTGAATACTTCCGAAAAAAATGAGGAGAAATGACAAAGTGGATTTACTTCATAACGTAACCCACTCGTCTCCTGCGAATGAACGGAAATGGTAGTAGACAGTCCCGCTCGGAGATATCCATTTTTCGAA
The DNA here is from genome assembly GCF_042655525.1 of Cohnella soli. NCBI lineage: Bacteria > Bacillati > Bacillota > Bacilli > Caryophanales > Paenibacillaceae > Cohnella > Cohnella soli. Next base: position 374,592 of record NZ_JBHSMI010000025.1, on the reverse strand, counting down.
AGCAAGGACGGCTTGCGGCGAATAAAACCCAGTCTGATGGGAAATCTCGCCGGTCGCAGGAAAAACGTAGTAGGAGCTCGTTTTGGTCAGCCGGATTCTTTCATCTGTCGGAATGATGCCGAGCGGCCGCTCTAACAGTGCTCGCTTCGGATTTACCCATACCTCGCCAAGCTCAGTCCGAATGTGTACGAAATCACCGGACGATTCGAACGCTTCGTATGTGCCGGGTTTTAACCAGTTCGTTTTTCCGTTTCGCTGATTGCCATCTTGCAATTGCTCGAAATATCGGGTTTCCGACTGCAATGTGAGCGATTCGTTCAATTCCTGATAATCGTCAATTATGGGTTGCTTCGGAATGAACCATCGGTCTCCTTCGGGAAGCCGAATTTTGAGCCAATTAATCTCGTTTGGCCCGAGCCCGACTTTCCATTCGCCTACGATTTGCACGATCTGGGGTTCGATCTTTTCCGCTTTGGATTCCACGACGAAAGGAATCGGGTAACTGATTTCGGTTCCCGTCAATTTAATCTTCTTGGCGAGAGGGGTTTTCTTGACGCTCTCCAGGAAGGCGGGATTACGGATCCACTTCTTGCCTGCTGCTGTATCGATTCGGTACCAATGTTCATCGTTCATGATGATCAGGTCGTTCGCGTTGGATGCGCTCGGCGGACGATAGTTGAACAAGGACACGGCGTGCAATTTTCCGGGGGCTACCTTGTCGACAGCAGCCGTTGCTCCGGGATAATCGTATAGCTCTGCGTCGAACACCGTCGTGATTGTTTGATCCGTTTTCGAATAATTGCCTGTGTACAGCATGCCTTCTTCGGCTTTGATCCATTTGTTGCCGAGCCAAGTTTTGACCTGATACCAATCGGCAGCTTTGTCCAAGAAGCTGGTTTGATCAGTTTCAACAATTGTGAGCACTTGGCCGGCGACCAGAGTAGCGACGGTTTTTTTTGCAGTCGATTTGCCATTGTACAATTTCGCGTCTTTGAGCAAATAGAGATGCTGGAAAAAGGTCGGCTTCTGGGCATCCACTTTCCCGGGTATGATCAAGCTGCTGAACGCCAGAGCCAGTAGGGTCATGCATATTGCTACAATTTTGTTCCATCGCATCCAATCATTCCTCCTCGGTATGTAGACGTCCATTACTGGAAATAGTTGCACATTGTCTGCGGAACTAACATTGTACGGAGCAGGGTTTGGCCATTATAATCAAGACATTCAGTTTCGATTGCAATACAGCCAGAGGAGATAAATTCGACTATGATCAACCGTACCGTCACCCCGTCCGAGGGCGGGAAACGACTTCATCGTTATTTAAGGAACCTGATGCCGAACATTCCGCTCGGACAAATCTACAAAATGATCGACAACGGCAAAGTGAAAATAAACGGTAAACGTAAAAAGCAGGATTACGAGCTAGTCGCCGGCGATGTGTTGTCGCTGTACGTGGAGGAGTCCATCTATCAGGAGGCGAGCATAGGCCAGAGAAAGCAAAAATACGTCGGCGTTAATGCAAACGTAGACGTGTTGTACGAGGACGCCGAACTGCTCGTCGTGAACAAGCCGGTCGGCATGCTGACGCATCCTGATCAGACGGACCAAAAAGACACATTAGTCAATCGCGTTCACGCGTATTTGTACCGCAAAGGAGAACTGGACAGCCCCCTGTTCATGCCGGCGACCGCGAATAGGCTCGATCGGAATACGAGTGGTATCGTTCTTGTTGGCAAGACTGCGAGGATGCTACATGCTCTTAACCAGATGATCCAGAAGCATGAGCTAAGCAAATTTTACGTGACGATCGTGGAAGGCAGATTAACCGGCGAAGGAACGCTCGCTGAAGATTTGATCCGCGACGAGAAGAGCAATCGGACCCGCGTCGCAAGCGGGAATGTGGACATCGAACGTCTGGGCGGCGTCGGGCAAGTGAAATCGGCTGAAACCCGTTATCGCGTCTTACAGACGGGCGCTTCCCATTCGCTTGTGGAGATCGAGTTGATCAGCGGACGCACGCACCAAATCCGCTCCCATTTTCAGCATATCGGCCATTCGTTGCTCGGGGATATCAAGTACGGCGGGCATCGGTTCGGCGATATTAATCATCAGTTGCTGCACGCATGGCGCATTGAGCTTCCGGACGGTAGGGAATTCAAGGCGCCTGTACCATCGGATATGCGTTCAGCCATGGCCAGGGCGGGGCTTAGTTTTAACGGGTAAAGGGGATATGGAGATGACGGCGAGGGCGGAACGTTACGTCAGCGAGCTTGCGGAATGGTTCAGAAAACACGGAAATAGAAGCGTGGCAATCCCGATGGAAAATTACATGCGCGGCCAGTATCCGTTCCTTGGGATCAAGACGCCCGAGCGAACGCGGCTAACGAAAGCGTTCTGGGCGGAGCACGGGTTTCCGGGAGACGAAGACGTGCTCGACATCGTCGAGCGGCTATGGGCGTTTCCCGAGCGAGAATTTCAGAACGTTGCCATGGCTTTTCTCGAACGCTACAAGAAAAAGTCGAAGGTCGGGGATATCGATAAGTTCGAACGTCTGATCACGACTAAGTCTTGGTGGGATACGGTCGATTATTTGGCCGCGCATACTGTCGGGGTGCATTTGACGCGATTCCCCGAGTTGCTGGCGGAATATCCCGAACGATGGATCAACTCAGATCATATGTGGCTCCGCCGCACGGCCATACTATATCAACTGCGCTACAAAGAGCGCACCGACGCGGACAGGCTGTTAGCGTACGCATTGCATTGCAAAGACGAGAGCGAGTTTTTCATCCGCAAGGCAATTGGCTGGGCACTGCGCGAATACGCCAAAACCGATGCAGAGGCGGTAAGGCGATTCGTCGCGGCGAACAAGCTCTCACCGCTCAGCGAACGAGAAGCGCTGAAGCATATTGGGTAATAGGGGGCTAGTGAAAGAGTCAGACCCACTGCCCTACTCGATATTCCTGCGAAAATACAGGCTTTAGCCGAGAAGTGCTTCCCTGAGAGCTAATTCCTGCGAAAATGCAGGCAATTTATCAAATATCTCCACAGTACTGCTATTTCGCCAAAAAAACTGTATTTTCGCAGGAATTACTCGAATGGCCAAGAAAAATAGAGCAAAAAACTGCATAATTGCAGCTTTTTGCATATCGGAACAGTCTTACGCATCCTCGCTGTCCCGTTATCCAGCCCTACAACAAACGAAGCGCTCCGGGAAGCAGCGTATAACGGACGATGTGTTTACCTTCAGCGCCGGCGACAGGCGAGGCTAGTCCTTTAACGCACAAGATCCGCAGCGTCTTGACGGCAGTACGATGATTGAGGCCCAAATGTTTCTCAACGTCGAGTGGGCGCAGCATTCCCCCAAGCGCACACGATAGTCGAACCAACTCTTTCTCCGCCAAAGTCGTCATACCAATTGGGTCCGTCGTCGCTTGAAAACGGCTCATCACCATGCGCAACAAATTAATACACAGCTCCGGACGAAGTGCGACGTCGTCGTATGCGAAAGAGATGACTTGAAATCCCATGGCGGTCAAGAAAGTTTCCCGATTCAACTCGTTGCAGTATTTTTGTCTGTCCATCTCTTTAACGTGCGACCCGAAGCCTTTAATTTCAATGACAAGCTTCACGTAAGGAGTTATCCAGACAAAGTCGCAAAAATACGAATGTCCGCGCCAATCCAGCACTTCAAATTCGGGATGCAACTGATCGAAGCGTCCGGCAACGCGCCACCACACGTTCCCGCAAAATAATTTCTCGGCCTCACGATGCCCCCGTTCGAGGCGACCTTTGCGTTCCCCGGATCTCTGCGCCAAATGATGACGAATGAAACTTTCGTGCGCATCTTCGAAGTTCATTTTTAATGCATCCTCTCTATTCAAAATAAAAAACGCCCCGGCTCCATGTACGGCATGGAATCGGGACGTTCTTCGTCTCGTTGGGAACAGTATAACCAATTTGGGACAAATTGGGCAACCTTTTTCGATTATCGTGTGTTGTTGTGCCGCTAGGCGTTGTACTGTCGCATAACGCGATCGCCTTCGTGCCCCCTCATTACCGCCGCCGTCCAAAAGACTCCGCATTGTGTTCCGTTCATATTCCGTTCATAATGTTGGCATATTATCTTATTTACATATGTTTTTTCGATTTCACGACTATCGGACATGGAGATGATGAAGATCGATGTTGAAGCTTTTTCGTAATTTAGGTCCGTACCGTTGGGCGGTGGCGGCGGTTATGGCACTTGTGCTGTTGCAGTCGCTCAGCGAGCTTTATTTACCTACTCTGATGGCGGACATTATTAACTTTGGAGTTGTTAAGGGAGACATTCCGTATATTTGGCGCATTGGCGGTTTGATGGTCGGCGTTACGGCGATCGGAACGATCGTGTCCATCGCATCGAGTTATTTCTCGTCGCGCGTGTCTTCCGCGTTCGGCAGGGACGTACGGCGCAAAGTGTTCAGACACGTCGAGAACTTCTCCTTGCAGGAGTTCGACAAGCTCGGCACGGCGTCGCTGATCACGCGTACGACGAACGATATTACGCAAGTGCAATCCGTACTCGTCATGATGATGAGAATGATGATTTCCGCTCCGATGATGTGTATCGGCGGTTTGATTATGGCCGTCTCGAAGGACGCCCATCTGTCGCTCGTTTTCGTAGGGGCTCTACCGATATTGGCGTTTACGATCTATGCGATTGCGAGCAAAGGGATTCCGTATTTCAAAGTGATGCAGAAAAAAGTCGATAAGCTGAACCTCGTTCTGCGCGAGGGGCTCACTGGCATCCGGGTTATCCGTTCGTTTAACCGCTTCGAGCACGAGACTGCACGTTTCAAGGAAGCGAACGGCGATTTGACGCAGACTGCGATCAAAGTCAACCAGATTATGGCGTTCATGTGGCCGCTGATGATGCTGATCCTGAACTTCTCATCCATCGCGATTATTTGGTTCGGCGGCGTTCGAGTGAGTGAGGGCAACATGCTTGTCGGCGATTTGATGGCATTCCTGCAATATGCGATGCAAATTATGTTCTCCTTGCTGATGGTATCGATGATGTTCGTCATGGTGCCGCGCGCGTCCGCGTCCGCAGTCCGGATCAATGAAGTGTTGGAGACGGTGCCGGTTATTGAGGATGTGGCAAAAGGTAAAACGCGTATGGCGGACAATCAAACGACGGAAGATGCGGTTCGGGGGACGGTGGAGTTCGACAACGTGACGTTCCGCTATCCCGGCGCCGAGAATCCGGCTGTGACGGGCATATCGTTCAAGGCGCTGCCCGGCGAAACAACCGCGATCATCGGAGGAACGGGTTCGGGCAAGTCGACTCTCGTTAACTTGCTACCTCGTTTCTATGATGTCGAAGGCGGAGCCGTTCGTATTGACGGCATGGACGTGCGCGAATTGCCGATGGAGGAGCTGCGCGAGAAAATCGGTCTTGTACCGCAGAAAGCGTTGCTGTTCACGGGAACGATCGCCGATAATATACGTTTCGGCAAAGCTGATGCGACCGAAGAGGAAGTGCGACATGCGGCCGCGACGGCGCAAGCAAGCGACTTCGTCGAGGAAATGGCGGAAGGGTATGGCTCCGCCGTTGCCCAAGGCGGCACCAACTTGTCCGGCGGACAGAAGCAGCGGTTGTCGATCGCCCGCGCGCTCGTTCGCAAGCCGCAAGTATATTTGTTCGATGACAGTTTCTCGGCGCTTGATTTCAAGACGGACGCGAAGCTACGGGCAGCGCTTAAAGCCGAAACGGGAGAAGCGACCGTCATCATCGTCGCGCAGCGTGTCAGCACGGTCATGGACGCGAATCGGATCATCGTGCTCGACGAAGGCAGCATCGTTGGCAGCGGCACCCACCGCGAGCTGATGCAAAGCTGCGACGTCTATCGCGAGATCGTATCATCCCAGCTATCCGAGGAGGAGATCGCATGAGCGGACCGCAAAGAGGTGCGCCAGGGGGCGCAGCGCCGCAAGGCCGGGGTCCGATGGGTGGCGGCTTCGGGGGAATGGGCGGCATGGGCATGCCTGTTCAGAAGGCAAAAAACTTCAAAGGAACGTTGCGTAGGCTGATGGGGTATTTGCGCCCGCAACGAGTGAAGTTAATAGCAGTGCTGATCACTGCGATATTAAGCACCGCTTTCTCAATCTACAGCCCGAAAGTGCTCGGGGAAGCGACGACGAAGCTATTCAAAGGCATGATGGGCGTAGCGCATGGGGATCCAAACGCCAGCTTCGACCTCCCTGGCATTTGGCGCATTATCGTGTTTCTGGCCGTTTTGTACGTGATCAGCTCGCTATTCAGCTATATTCAGCAATTTCTGATGGCCGGAGTCGCGCAGAAAACCGTGTACGGACTTCGCAATGAAGTGAAAGAGAAGCTGGGCAGACTGCCGCTGAAATTTTTCGACGGCCGGACGAACGGGGAAATTCTGAGTCGCGCGGTGAACGACGTCGACAATATTAGCAATACGCTGCAACAAAGCTTGACGCAGCTCATCACATCGCTCATTACGATTATTGGCGTCATTATTATGATGCTGACGATCAGTCCATGGCTGACGTTGATCCTATTGCTGACGCTCCCGCTTTCCATGATCGTCATTCGCGGCGCGGCCAAACGTTCCCAACAGCATTTCAAAGCGCAGCAGGCGGAATTGGGCAGATTAAACGGCCACGTCGAAGAAATGTTTTCCGGGCATCAAATCGTGAAAGCGTACGGGCAGGAGAAAAATGCAGTCGAGCAATTCGACCAAGTAAACGAACGGCTATACGAGGCAGGCTGGCGCGCGCAGTTCGTGTCGGGCAATATTATGCCTCTCATGAATATGGTGAGCAACATTGGCTACATGTTCATCAGCGTTGTCGGCGGTATTATGGTCACGAAAGGTACAATCTCGATCGGGAACGTGCAAGCCTTCATTCAATATGCGAGACAGTTCTCGATGCCGCTCGTTCAGACGGCGAACATCGCCAACATCATCCAATCGACGATCGCTTCCGCCGAGCGCGTGTTCGAATTGCTTGACGAACCGGAAGAGACGCCGGAACCGGCGGACGGTACCGACACGAAACTCGTTGCGCCAAAAGGAGACGTCTCTTTGCGCAGCGTCAGCTTCGGGTACAAAGAGGACGCGCCGTTGATCGAGAACATGGACATTGACGTGAGAAGCGGGCAGATGGTCGCCATCGTAGGACCGACCGGTGCCGGGAAAACGACGCTCGTTAACTTGCTCATGAGATTTTACGAGGTGAACGGCGGTGCAATCACGATCGACGGCGAAGACATTACGCGGATGAAACGGAGCCACTTGCGCGGCATGTTCGGTATGGTGCTGCAGGACACGTGGCTGTTCAACGGCACAATTCGCGACAACATCGGCTACGGGCGCATTGGCGCAACGGAAGCGGAGATCGTCGAGGCGGCGAAGGCCGCGCACGCGGACCATTTTATCCGAACGTTGCCGGAGGGCTACGATACGGTACTGAACGAAGAAGCGTCCAACTTGTCGCAAGGTCAGAAGCAGTTGCTCACGATCGCTCGCGCTATTCTGGCGAATCCTTCGATTCTTATTCTGGACGAAGCGACGAGCAGCGTTGATACGCGGACGGAAGCGCACATTCAGAAGGCGATGCATGAGCTGATGCAACACCGCACGAGCTTTGTTATCGCGCACAGATTGTCTACGATTCGCGATGCGGACTTGATTCTTGTCATGAATCATGGCAGTATCATCGAGAAGGGTACGCACGAAGAACTGCTGGCGAAAGGCGGCTTCTATGCCGACTTGTACAACAGCCAGTTCGTAGGCGGCGGCCTTCGGCAGACCGCGGGCTAACCCGCGTCTGCGAACAAGTTGAGCGATGGGGAGAGGAACAAAGAAAATGGCAAGTATAGAAGAGGTAATCAGAAGCAGACGCAGCATCGGGAAAGTGAAAGAGGACGCCGTTCCGAAGGAGTTGCTGGAACGGATTATCGAAGCGGCGACATGGGCGCCGAATCATTTCGGCACGCAGCCGTGGAAATTTATCGTAATGACGGGACAAGGACGTCGTGTGCTCGGTCAAGCGTACGCCGATGTCGCGGCAGAGAAGTTGGGCGATCTGCCGGAAGCAGAGCTTGAAGAGAAACTGGAAAAAGCGGTCGCGCAAGCATTCCGCTCCCCTGCGGTCATCGCGGCTGTCTGCTCGCCGTCTGACGACGCGCGCGCAGTCGCGATCGAGGAACTGGCTGCCGCTCATGCCGCAGTGCAGAACTTGCTGTTGTCGGCGCATGCGAACGGCTTGGGCGCCGTATGGCGTACGGGCGAGCCGGCTTACCATCCGAAAATGCAAAACGCATTTGGCCTCGGTGAGAAGGAACAGATCGTCGGCTTTATCTATGTCGGTTATCCGGATATGACGCCGTCGGCCGGTAAGAGAATTCCTGCCTCTGAGAAAACAGTGTGGCTGGAAGGATAAAAGAAGTGCGAAGAAGCCAGTCGCTCCGGCAGAAACCGGAGTGACTGGCTTTATTTGGCATGGTACAGTAGAGAGGGTCATCTAGAGGGGGAATAAGAAATGATTAAGAGCAACATATCCGAATGGATAATAGAGAAAGATATTCCGTCGCTGCAAGCGGTGATGGAAGCGGGACAAATCAGTTCGGAGGAGCTTGTCCAATCTTATATTGAGCGAATCCGGACGTTCGATCCGGCGATCAACTCGGTGCTGGAGCTGAACCCGGACGCGGCGGCGATCGCAAGGGAGCTCGATCAGGAGCGGGCGAGTCATGGAAGCCGGGGAATGCTGCACGGCATTCCGATATTGCTGAAAGACAATATCGACACGGGCGACCGGATGCATACGAGCGCGGGATCAATTGCGCTTGCGGAATCGTACGCTTCGGAAGATTCGGCTGTTTCAGCTCGACTTCGTGCTGCTGGGGCTGTGCTGCTCGGCAAGACGAATATGACGGAATGGGCGAATTTCATGTCTCCGACGATGTGGGCGGGGTACAGCTCGCGCGGAGGACAGACGCAAAATCCTTATGGTTCGGGCGATCTATTCGTCGGAGGCTCCAGTTCGGGATCGGGGGCAGCGATTGCAGCCAATTTTGCAGCGGCTGCGATTGGAACGGAAACGATGGGATCGATCATCAGTCCGTCGTGTCAGAACTTCCTAGTCGGTATCAAGCCGACGGTAGGGCTCGTTGGTCGTTCGGGCATTATTCCAATTACGAGCAGTCACGATACGGCCGGTCCAATGGCGCGCACGGTCACGGACGCAGCGATTGTGCTCGGCGCGATTGCCGGGGAAGACCTGCGCGACACCGCCACTTTGCACGGTATCCCCTTCGATCAGACGGAGCCAACGAAGCTGGACTCGGACTTTGTGCGGCAGGCTGTTATCGGCATTCCGAGGCACTATTATCAGGATCTGGATGCTGAAAGACTGGAGATTGTCGAGGAAGCAATCGCAACGTTAAGGCGTCTCGGTGCGACGATCATTGATCCTGTCGCGCTGACTTGCGAGAGAATGGACATGGGCGGGGATGTGTTAAGGTACGAGTTCAAGAAGGCGCTCAACGATTACTTGAGCCGTCTGCCGGAGCATGTGCCGGTGCATTCGTTGAGAGACGTTATTGCATACAACGAAGCGAACGCGGAACGGGCGCTGAAGTACGGCCAAGACACGTTGAAATGGTCGGAAGAGACGAGCGGGACGTTGACGGAGCCGGAATATAAAGCTGCCTTGGAGCAAAATGACTTTGCTCGCAAGAGCCTTGACCACGCTCTTCGTGAGCACGGTTTGGATGCACTGCTATTTTACGGTGCGGAGGATGGCACGGATTTGGCGGCGAGAGCCGGTTATCCTGTTGTTACGGTGCCTGCGGGTTACGCGAAGACGAGCGCTCGACCTTGGGGACAAGTACCGACAAACGGACCGCAAGGGATCAGCTTCGTAGGAACGGCATTTAGCGAGCCTACGCTTATCCAGATCGCTTACGGATACGAACAAGCGACACAGCATCGTTTTCCGCCTCGGCTGGAAGCGGATGCAAAAGACTAAACCTTTTATGAATTGAGGGGATGCCGATGGACAGTCGCTCATCTTTCTTGAGAAGTATCGCTCTTGATCGGGCTGCCTTTCCGCCCGATCGGCATTATCCTTTCAATCTGGCATCTGTCCGCGGACTGGACAAGCTTGATTTTCACTCAAAAGTAACGTATATCGTCGGCGAGAACGGGATGGGCAAATCGACGCTAATGGAGGCGATCGCCGTCGCCTGGGGCTTTAACCCGGAGGGCGGCACGAAAAACTTCTCATTCTCCACGTCATCCACCCATTCGGAGCTGCACGAATATATCCGTCTCGTTCGCGGCATGAGGCAGGCGAGAGACGGATTCTTTTTTCGGGCGGAAAGTTATTATAATCTCGCGACGAACATCGACGAGCTTGATCGCGAAGCGGGAGGGCCGCGAATCAAAGACTCGTACGGCGGGAAATCCTTGCACGAACAGTCGCACGGCGAGTCTTTTTTCTCGACATTCGTTCATCGATTCGGGGGCAGCGGGTTGTATATTCTCGACGAGCCGGAAGCGGCGCTTTCACCTCTACGGCAGATGTCGATGCTGGCGCGCATGCATGAGCTTGTAGGTTACGATTCCCAGTTCATTATCGCTACACATTCCCCTATACTGATGGCGTATCCGGATTCGATCATGTATCGGTTAACGAGCGACGGAATCGAAACGACGACGCTGGAAGAAACCGATCATTTTATCATTACGAAGCGATTCTTGAATGACAAGGAACGTATGCTCAGGGAATTGTTCGGCGAGTAATCGGAAGCGGACGATCTTAACGAATTAGATCTGACTCAAAGGGATAACGACAAAAAAGCAGGCGGAAGCTCCGTGCGAGGGGCGACTGCCTGCTTTCGTATTTTATGTCGCATCTGCAACCGAACGCCGTACGATCAAGTCTGCTGGCAACACGACTTTGCGCCACGGCAGAGGTGATTCGCCCCGTTCCTGAATGCGCTCGACGAGCATTTGCATGCCAAGGTAACCGAACTGGTAAGCTTGCTGGGCGATGACGGTCAGGAACGGATCGATCTCTGAGTACGGACCTAGATCATCGAAGCCGACGACCGACATATGCTCCGGCACGCGATTGCCGCGTTCGGCAAGCGTACGGATAACTTCGACCGCGAGAACGTTGTTGCCAGCGACAATCGCAGTAGGAGGAGGAGTCATCCGGTCGAGCCAATTTTCGATTTCCGACAAGTCGCTGCGGGGTTCGAACGCCATCTCAAGCACGTAACGATCGTCGAAAGGCAGATCGTTCAGCTTCAGCGCCTCCCGGTAGCCTTCAAGTCGTAGCCGCGCGCTCGATATTGTCGGCGAGCCGTTAATAAGCGCGATCGCACTATGTCCTCGAGATTTTAAATGTTCGACGAGCTTGCGCGCGCCTTCTTTCGTATCCCCGAGCACGACGTCGCTGCCGACGCCGGGCACTTCGCGATCGAGCAGCACGAACGGCACGTTATGCAGACGAAGGCGCTCCAAGTTCGACAGCGACAGGTCTCCGGTCGGTGCGATGAGCACGCCGTCCGCCCGGGTAGCCAGTATCGCGTCGATGTAATCTTTTTCCTTGTCGACATTCTCGTCGGAATTGCCGAACAAGAGCCGGTAGCCGTGTTTTTTCGCCGCGTCTTCCGCACCTCGCGCGATCGTCGTATAGAACGGGTTCGTAATGTCCGTAATAAGCAGGAACAGCAATTTGCTCTGCTGAAGGACGAGACTGCGGGCCACATGGTTCGGCACGTAGTTTAATTCCTCCATCACCCGCCGGACTTTCGCCCTCGTTTTGTCGCTGATTTTCCCAGTGTTATTGATAACTCTGGATACAGTCATGGCGGATACGCCCGCCTTGGCGGCGATATCGTAAATCGTAGCCATCGTAAAGCTCCTTAATTGACATGATGTGTGTTTATATTACCGAAATCTTCGATTGACAGCAAGCGCTTTCGCTGATAGTTTAATGTTATCGGTAACATTATCTTCTTACAAGCGGAGGTTTAATCAAATGGCAGAACAAACGTACAGATGGAATGGCGCATTTCCGAAAATCGGTATCCGCCCGACGATAGACGGCCGCCGCAAAGGCGTACGCGAATCTCTTGAAACTCAGACGATGAATATGGCGATTGGCGTCGCGAAGCTGATATCCGACAATTTGCGTTATCCAGACGGCTCGCCCGTCGAATGCGTCATCGCCGACAGCACGATCGGCGGCGTCGCGGAATCCGCGGCGGCGGCTTCGAAATTTGCCCGCGAGAACGTGGGGGTATCGATAACGGTTACGCCTTGCTGGTGTTACGGTACGGAAACGATGGATATGGACCCGTCTGTACCGAAAGCGGTGTGGGGATTTAATGGTACGGAGCGTCCAGGCGCGGTTTATTTGGCGGCGGTACTGTCCGCCTATGCGCAGAAAGGGCTGCCGGCGTTCGGCATTTACGGCAAGGACGTACAAGACGCGGGGACGACTGACGTGCCGGAAGACGTGAAAGGCAAATTGCTCGGTTTCGCTCGCGCCGGTCTCGCCGTCGCCCTGATGAAAGGCAAATCCTATTTGTCGATGGGCTCCGTTTCCATGGGGATTGCGGGTTCGATCGTGAACGACGCTTTCTTCCAGGAATACTTAGGGCTGCGTACCGAATACGTCGACATGAGCGAATTCGTTCGCCGCATGGATGAAGGGATTTTCGATCCTGCAGAGTTCGAGAAAGCACTCGCTTGGGTGAAAGAAAACTGCAAAGAAGGTCCGGACAATAACCCGGCGAACATTCAGACGTCCCGCGATCGCAAAGACCGCGACTGGGAGACGGTCGTCAAGATGACGATCATCGCTCGCGACTTGATGGTCGGCAATCCGCGTCTCGCCGAGCTCGACTTCGGCGAGGAAGCGCAAGGACACAACGCGATCGTCGCCGGCTTCCAAGGCCAGCGCCAATGGACGGATCATTTCCCGAACGGCGACTTTATGGAAGCGATGCTGAACTCTTCGTTCGACTGGAACGGTATTCGCGCTCCGTACATGCTCGCGACCGAGAACGACAGCTTGAACGGCGCGGTTATGCTGTTCGGCAACTTGCTCACGAACACGGCTCAAATTTTCGCAGACGTTCGTACGTACTGGAGCCCGGAAGCGGTCGAGCGCGTTACCGGCCATAAGCTGAGCGGCGAGGCAGCGAACGGTTTGCTTCACTTGATCAACTCCGGACCGGCTACGCTGGACGGCACGGGCGAACAGACGAAAGACGGCAAGCCTGCGATGAAACCGTTCTGGGAAATCAGCCAGGAGGAAGCGCAGAAATGTCTCGACGCGACAAGCTGGCGTCCGGCGTCCGTGGAATATTTCCGTGGGGGCGGCTACTCGTCCGATTTCCTCACGCGAGGCGGTATGCCGATGACGATGTCCCGTCTGAACTTGGTGAAAGGCATCGGTCCGGTACTGCAAATCGCGGAAGGTTATTCCGTCGACTTGCCGGCAGACGTACACGACACGCTTGACAAACGGACGGATTCGACATGGCCGACGACTTGGTTCGCACCGATCTTAACGGGCGAAGGTTCGTTCAAATCCGTCTACGACGTCATGGATAACTGGGGCGCGAACCACGGCTCGATCAGCTACGGTCACATCGGCGCGGATTTGATTACGCTCGCTTCGATGCTCCGAATCCCGGTCAGCATGCACAATGTCGCCTCCGAGAACGTTTTCCGCCCACGGGTATGGGGACTGTTCGGCACGGCCGATGCGGAAAGCGCGGACTATCGCGCATGCGCCAACTTCGGACCGTTGTATAAATAAAAGAAGAAACCGTCCGCGGACGAAGAGAAGGGGAGAACGAAGATGAGCAGCCAAGCGATTCGTGAAGAATTATGTAAATACGCGCAGAAAACCGTCAGCAACAAACTGGTTGTCGGACCAGGGGGGAACATCAGCGCCAGATTCGAAGGCAAAATGTACTTGTCCCCGAGCGGGTTCGCGCTTGACGAAGTCAAGCCGGAGCAGTGGGTAGAGGTGGACATCGAAACGGGGGCGATTACCGACATCGGGCTTCGTCCATCGTCCGAAGTGCTGATGCATCTGTACGCCTATCGCCAGAATCCGAACATCGGCGCCATGGTGCACACGCACCCGCCTTACTGCATCGCTTTTACGCTAGTGGAGAAAGATTTGCCGATTATGTTCCCGGATCAGGCGGCGCTCGTCGGACGGACGGTATACGTCGATTACGTGCTACCGACGACGGATCGGCTGGCGGACGCGGTTGTCGCGAAAATTGAACATTCGTCGATTCTGCTTGGCAACCACGGGCTTGTGACGACGGGGCGCAACTTGCGCGAAGCGTATTACCGGACGGAAGTCGTCGAAGAGAGCGCTAAGATTTTCCTCATTGCGAAAGCGATCAAGGAGCCGAAAGTGCTTACGGCTGAAGAGACGGACGAAATTGCTTCGCTCGAAAGCGAAGCTTACCGGATTCAGTTGCTTCAGAAAATGAAATAAGAGCGCCTGCGCAGGCGCAAGGGGGTCAATCGCGCATGGCGAATCAGACGACGGTGCTGGCGTTCGACTTGGGCGCTAGCAGCGGCCGGGCGCTTGTCGGACGGCTGCAAACGGGAGAAAGCGGCGTTCGCACGCTGGAAGTAACGGAAATCCACCGCTTTCCGAACCATGCGATCCAAGTCGGCAATCATCTTCACTGGGATATTTTGCGGCTGCTTCATGAGATGAAGAAAGGCATTCGGACCGCATTCCAACTCGGCTACGGGCCTGCGACATTCGGCATCGACACGTGGGGCGTTGACTTCGGATTGCTTGACGCAAACGGAGAACTGATCGGCAACCCGTATCATTACCGCGATCCGCAGACCGAAGGGCTTATCGAGGAAGTGAACGCGCTCGTCGGCAAAGAGAAGCTTTTTCGGGAAAGCGGCCTTCAGCTCATGCCGTTTAATACGATTTACCAACTGTATGCGATGCGCAAGGCGGCTTCGCCCAAGCTGGACATTGCAAGGACGCTGCTGCTGACGCCGGATCTGCTCGCTTATTTGCTGACAGGCATCCGCTCATGCGAGTTCTCGATGGCGACGACAACTGCGCTATATGACCCGGGCAAACAAGCATGGAACAAGGCGCTGATGGAACGTCTCGGCATTCCGTCAGACCTGTTTCTTGAACCGGTTCACCCCGGAACGATCGTCGGCCCGTTGTCGGCGGAAGTGATGGCTGAACTGGGCGTTCCGGCGATGCAGGCAGTTGCGGTGGGCACGCACGATACGGAATCCGCTGTAGCGGCTGTTCCGGCGGGCGATGAGCCGTTCGCGTTTCTTGTCTGCGGCACTTGGTCGCTGCTCGGTACGGAGATGGCGGGACCGCTGCTTACGGACGAGACGCTGGCTCTCGATTTCTCGAACGAAGGCGGCGTCGGAGGCACGTACCAACTGCTTAAAAACATTATGGGCTTGTGGATCCTGCAAGAATGCAAGCGGGAGTGGGATGAACAGGGTCGTGAAATCGGCTTCGGCGAGCTCGCGGCGATGGCAGAGAAAGCTGAACCTTTCCGTAGTCTGATTCATCCGGACGATCCGCGTTTTTTTGGACATGGCGGCATGGTCGACAAAATTCGCGCTTTCTGCGTAGAGACCGGGCAACCGGTTCCGCGTGACGAGGCGGAGTTTGCCCGCTGCATTATAGAAAGTCTGGCTCTCAGGTACAGACAGGCGCTCGAACAGGCGGAACGTCTGACGGGACGCGTATATGCCGGCCTTCACATGGTCGGCGGCGGTATTCAGAATACGTTATTGTGCCGGTTTACGGCAAACGCGATCGGCAAGTCGGTATGGGCCGGCCCCGTTGAGGCAAGCGCGATCGGCAATTTGCTGGCGCAGCTTCTTGCGACCGGCGAGTGCCGGGATTTGCGAGAGGCGCGGGCGCTTGTCGCCGCGTCGTTCCCAATCGACTTCTATGAACCGGTAGTCGATGCGAGCTGGGAGAACGCGTACGAGAAATTCGTCGGCTTCGGCCGAACTTAGAGAAGGAGGCGTCATTGCCGATGCTGAAGGGGGTATCGCCTCTCATTTCTCCGGAGCTGTTAAAGGCGTTGATGGAGATGGGGCATAGCGACGAAATCGTGTTCGCCGACGGCAATTTCCCGGCGGCCAGCCACGCGCAGCGGCTGATTCGCGCGGACGGTCACGGCGTTCCCGAGTTGCTTGAAGCGGTGCTGAAGCTTTTTCCGTTAGATCAATATGTCGACAAACCGGTCGCGCTCATGCAAGTGACGCCAGGCGACCCGACGGAGACACCGATCTGGGGCGTCTACGGCGACATTATCCATAAGCAGGCCGGTCTTGCCTCGCCATTCGAGGAAGTTGAGCGGTTCGCGTTTTATGAGCGTGCTAAGAAAGCTTATGCGATTGTAGCGACGGGCGAAGGCGCCTTATATGCGAATTTGATATTGAAAAAAGGCGTTATTCCCGCTGGATAAGAGCCTGCGTTGTGCAATGAAACCCCGCTTCTCGCAATCGAGATGCGGGGTTTTTGGCTTGCGCGAACAGGACGAAAGCTAAAGCTCGCTCGGCACGGAGTACGGTCAAACCGAATTACAGTATCCCAACTGCCACGCAAGTGGCCTGTAGTACGGCCAAACCGAATTGCAGCATCGTAACGGCCACTCAATTGGCCTGTAGTATGGCCAAACCGAATTGCAGCATCGTAACGGCCACGCAATTGGCCTGTAGTATGGCCAAACCGAATTACAGCATCCCAACGGCCACTCAAGTGTCCTGTAGTACGGCCAAACCGAATTGCAGCATCTCAATGTCCATCAAGTGGTTTTCGCGGCTGTTTTAGTTTGCAAATAACAATTTCAGAAACACTTGTTTTCTATTATGGAGATTAAGTGGATCACATTTGGATTCTCTTGACAGTTCAGCCTGCTGTAGGCATAATCTGACTTATAGAAACATGGCATTCGGGGAAGCACCTCGTACAAGCTGAACACGAATCGTGTCGCTTGTCGGGGTGTTTTTATTTTCGAGAGGGGGTAGATATAGTGGCTGAAAATGGTGACAACGAGGAAAAAAACAAGAAGATTTCGACGAAGCTGAAAGAGCAGCGGGAGAACTACTTGATCGATGAACGTTATGAGATTATCGGGGGAGTACGCTACGATTTTTTGTCGTCTCCGCTTTATGTCCATCAACGTGTACTGGGCGATCTGCACTATGCATTCCGACATGCATGTTCGCATAACGGGGAAATACTGCTTGCGCCGCTTGATGTCCACTTCGATGCCGACAACATTTTTCAACCGGACTTGATCTACGTATCGCACCAGAATAGAGGGATTATTCGCGACGGTTACATCTACGGCGCTCCGGATCTGGTCGTTGAAATATTGTCTTCCAGTACAGGGCGGCGGGATAAAACCATCAAAAAAGACGGCTACGAGAAATTCGGCGTTCGCGAATATTGGCTGATCGATCCCGTGTACCGGATCGTGGAGCAGTTCGTTCTCCTCGACGAGAAGTATGCATTGGTTGCGACGCTGACAGAAGATCATCATTTGTCTTCGTCGACCGTTCCTTGTTTAAACCTGAAGCTGAAAGACATTTTTCCGCCTGAAGATTCTTAATCTTTTCTCATAGGAGTTTCCAGTTACGCGTCGAACATACTAGAGGAGCCCGTAACCGCCTCTAGGAGGAATGAAAATGGAAGCGCAGCCGATTTACAAAGATCAGAACTTCATGATTACGAAGGAATTGTTTATTAGCGGCAACGCCCGGTTTTCGATCCCTCATCTTTGTTCAGTCCGTCTCGTTAAGACGCGGAGAACGATCCCTTACACGTTGCTTGTTCTGGAGCTTCTTCTCATGATCGGCGGATTCGGATGGGACTATCGTTTCCATACGCTTGTCGGCTTGCTGGGCATAGTCGGTTTCGTCGCGAACGCTCTCGTCTACGCCCTAGTCAAGCCGGTGCACAAGCTGCTGCTCACTTTCGCCTCCGGAGAAAAGGAAGTGATCGGCGTGACGGATTACGAGTATCTCGAAGGATTGGCGAATGCGTTTAGCCGTTCGATGGTGGAGACGAGAGGGCGCGGCCTGATGATCAGCTGAACAGTCGGCTGCGAACTTCGGCGATCAATTCGAACGAACGCAATCGAGCTTGGTGATCGTAAATTTGGGAGGCGACGATGATCTCGTCCGCGCCCGTCTCGGTGATGATCGCGCCTAGTCTCTGTTGTACTTGGGTTGCGTCGCCGACGATGGCAAAGCCGAATTGTTTGCTAAGCGCCGCTTCCTCGTAAGGGGACCAAATGCCGTCCATGGTGTCGACCGGAGGCGGCAATTGCGCGAATTTGCCGCGTATCATATTCAGGAAGGCTTGCTGCTGCGAGGTGGCAAGCCTTTTTGCTTCTAGTTTGGAATCTGCGGCGACGATGTTGACTCCGATCATCGCGTACGGTTCGGCGAGCGCGGCGGACGGACGGAAGCTACTGCGATAAATGTCGAGCGCAGGCATGAGATAATCCGGCGCGAAATGACTCGCGAAGGAAAACGGGAGGCCGAGCTGGCCGGCCAATTGTGCGCTGAAGCCGCTAGAGCCGAGCAGCCAGATCGGCACGTCGAGCCCTTCGCCGGGGAAAGCGCGCACGATGTTGCCGAAGTCGAAGGCGTCCGGATGGAAATAAGCCCGAAGTTCGCTTAGCAGTTCCGGGAAGTCTTCGCCTCCCATTCCAAGTCCTCTTCGAAGGACGCGGGACGCGGCTTGATCCGAGCCGGGCGCGCGACCGAGCCCGAGGTCGATTCGACCGGGGTACAACGACTCGAGCGTGCCAAATTGCTCGGCAATCGCAAGCGGCGCGTGATTCGGCAGCATGACACCGCCTGAGCCGACGCGGATTGTGCTCGTGCCGCCAGCGACATGTCCGATGAGGACGGACGTTGCCGAGCTGGCTATGCCCGGCATGTTGTGGTGCTCGGCCAGCCAGAAGCGGTTATAACCCCAACGTTCGGCATGGCGGGCCAGGTCCAGCGTGTTGCGAAACGATTGGGCAGGCGATCCGCCTTCGATAATCGAAGCAAGATCTAGCACGGAAAACGGAATTTGACGCTCAGTATTCGGAGAACGGGTCATTGGACGAAACCTCCAGATCTTAGGGTGCATAATTGGTCAACACATTGACTATGTGACATTATAAAGCTGCTAGCTTACTCATCGTTCATGTTGTCGATGAGTTTCAGCAGGCAGCCGTTAAAGGAAGCGAGTTCTTCCAGCCGAAGCCGGTCGACGCAAGCGCGATCGCTGAGCTTGCCGAAGCGTTCGAGCTTCGCAAGCGTCAACTCGCCGAGCTCCGTCAGGCGAACGAGAGTACTACGCTTATCGTCTGCGTCTTCGTATGTCGTGACGAATCCGCCGGTCTTGAGTCGCTCGACCATTCCGGTCATGTTCTGCTTCGTGACGTGCGTATTTTGCCCCAATTGTTTAAGCGACAAGTCTCCGCCGGAGAGCGCGGACAAAATAAACCATTGGTGAACGCTCGTTAGCCCAACCTCAGACACGAGCTTGCGCCCGATTCGCTCGAGTAAGTTCGAGCAGCGGAAGAGATTAACGACTACGCTTTCGTGTAATTGTCCGTCGTTGTTCAAAGCGGCAGCCCCAGAAGTCAATTTATTGACTAAAGAGTAGCCGAAAAGAAGCCGGAAGTCAAACAACTGACCGGAAACAAATGACCGGATAAGTGCCGGTAAGCCTCACGATGAAGCGCCTGAAGCATTCCGACCGTGCGAAAGCTTAAATTGCTCAGGGGTGATCCCTTCGATGCGTTTGAACACGGCGCTGAAATAGCTAGGATTGTCGAAGCCGGCCTTGGTGGCAACGTCCCTCATCTTCAAATCGGGCTCGCGGAACATCCATTCTTTGCTGCGTTTGATTCTTTCACGATTGACGTATTCCATTGGTCGCATCCGCATGCCGACTTGGAACAACCGGCATAGGTATTGCGCGCTGACATCTATCGCGCCGGCCATCTCCTCGATCGTAATCGGCCGATGGGAGTTCGTCTCGATAAAACGAATAACCGGTTGCAGCTTCGTCAAATGATGGTCTGCGGAGGATGAGCCCGTGCGAAGACTAAGAGACAAGTCGAGCAAACAGGCATAAAGAAGCTTCGATAATTCCATGCCGAGAAAAGGAGTTCCAGTGAGAGAAAGGTCATAAAGGTGGTCGAAATGACTGATCATTCGTTCCGGGACGGATAACGTAAACACGCCTGAGCGGACGATACCCGCCTGCCGCAGCAGCGTATGCACAAGCCCGCCGTTAAAGCTGATCCAATGGACACCCCAGTCATCGGCAACAGGTTGGTAGAGGTGAGCTTCCCTCGGAAACAAAAAGAAACCTTGACCCGGTTTTACCGCATAACGCGTATCCCCGACAATCAGCTCTCCCGCCCCTGAGCTGACCTGCAGCCATTGGTAGTCGGGAAAACCTTCGGGGCGGCGAGTTCGCTCCTGGCAGTCCCAATATCCGACGCTCGTTAAATACAAGGGGAGTTCGGAGTCTCTGTCCGTTACATTCAGAAATGAGAGCTTGTCCATGCCGATCATCCACTTTCATATTGTGATAGAAATACGAAAATTTTTGGATATATTAGGCCAATTGATAATTTTATAATACGAATATAGTTACATTATGAATGGGAGTGTACAACTTGTCCAAAGCAAAATGGAAATATACGCCTCCGTCG
Organism: Cohnella soli; assembly: GCF_042655525.1. Taxonomy (NCBI): domain Bacteria; kingdom Bacillati; phylum Bacillota; class Bacilli; order Caryophanales; family Paenibacillaceae; genus Cohnella; species Cohnella soli. The sequence continues at coordinate 353,777 of NZ_JBHSMI010000025.1, read as the reverse complement.
AACGGGTATCCGGAATGGAACAATAACCCGACGATTTTTGAGCTGAATCGAATGGACGCTCACGCGACGTTAATGACGCATCATTCGCTGGAAGAAGCGCTTGCAGGCCAACGACAGAAGTCTCCTAGCTATAAGAGCTTAAACGGCAAATGGAAATTTGCTTTCGCGCCGAATCCGAACGCTAGAATCGCGAATTTCTATGAGCAAGAATTCGACGCTTCGTCATGGAGCGAGATCGACGTGCCTGCTCACTGGCAGCTTCAAGGATATGACTACCCGCAATATACGAATGTTAACTATCCATGGAAAGAGTCGGAACCCGATCTGAAGCCGCCTTTCGCGCCGACAAAATACAATCCGGTCGGCTCCTATATCCGCACGTTCGAAGTGCCTGCCGGTTGGCGTGGCCAATCGGTATTCATCAGCTTCCAAGGTGTAGAATCCGCGTTTTATGTTTGGTTGAACGGCGAACTAGTCGGCTATAGCGAAGATACGTTCACGCCATCTGAGTTCGATCTGACGCCTTATATCGTCGAAGGGGAAAACAAACTTGCCGTCGAGGTGTATCGGTGGTGCGATGCTAGTTGGCTGGAAGACCAGGATTTCTGGCGAATGAGCGGCATTTTCCGAGACGTTTATTTGTATACCGCGCCGGCTGAGCATATTTACGATTTTTTCGTCCACACCGACCTAGATGCCGATTTCCGGAATGCGACCCTACGAGTGGAAGCGCTCGTCGAAAGCGGAGGCGATGCGGGCTGGAAGGCGGATGCGCAGTTGTACGATGCGGAGGGCGCAGCCGTACTGGCCGAACCGTTCGCGCTTTCGTCCAAGGGAATCCGTGGAAGTCGAATCGAAGTGGAAGGAGCGGTTCACGTTGACAATCCGTTGAAGTGGAGCGCCGAGTTTCCGAACTTGTATACGCTCGTCCTGCGACTCTCGGATTCGGACGATTCCGGTGAGGCCAAGCAATACGTAAGCTGCAAAGTCGGTTTCCGTTCGTTCGAGATCAAAGACGGGCTTATGCGCATCAATGGCCAGCGTATTGAATTCAAAGGCGTTAACCGCCACGAATTCAGTTGCGATGTCGGACGTGCACTGGGCGAAGAGGATATGGTGCGCGATATATTGCTCATGAAGCAATACAACATTAACGCCGTCCGCACCTCCCATTATCCGAACAATCCGCGATGGTACGAATTGTGCGATGAATACGGCTTATACGTCATCGACGAGACGAATTTGGAGACACACGGCTCGTGGGTATACGGTCAAGATGAATACGAGGAAGGCGACACGGTACCCGCAAGCAAGCCCGAATGGCGGGACAATGTCATCGATCGGTGCAATTCGATGATGCAGCGGGATAAAAATCATCCGTCCGTCGTCATTTGGTCGCTCGGCAACGAATCGTGGGGCGGAGATAATTTCATCCACATGCACGATTACTTGCGCGCCAGCGATCCGTCTCGCGTCGTTCACTACGAAGGCGTATTTAACTGTCGCAAATCGGATGCTTCTTCCGATATCGAGAGCCAAATGTACACGAAACCGTGGGACGTTGAAGCATACGCTTTGCGGCCGGGCGCAAAGAAACCGTTTATTTTGTGCGAATACAGCCACGCGATGGGTAATTCATGCGGCGGGTTGCATAAATATATCGAGTTGTTCGAGAAATATCCGATCCTTCAAGGCGGTTTTATTTGGGACTGGATCGACCAGGCGATACGCGTACGGGGCGAGGATGGGAGCTCGCATCTCGCGTATGGCGGCGATTTCGGAGAAATGCCGCACGACGGCAATTTCTGCGGCAATGGCCTTGTGTTCGCGGACCGTGCCGTCTCTCCTAAGCTGCACGAAGTAAAAGCGTGTTATCAGAACGTCAGGTTCGCGTCCATAGATGCCGCGAAAGGGTTGTTTACTGCGTTGAATCGCTATTTGTTCACGGATCTGGCCACTTTTGAACTCGTTTGGAAAATAGAAAACAACGGCAATGCCGTCTCGGAAGGCAAGCTTGAAGTTGCGGCTGCGCCGGGCGAAACGGCGGACATCGACTTGACTTCGGCGATTCCGGCAAGCGCAGGAGCAGGTGACGAATTTGTATTGACGCTTTCGTTCGTATTGAAGGAAGCAACGTCATGGGCGGAGATGGGTCATGAAGTGGCATTCGGGCAATTCATTCTTCCGGTTCCCGTAACGGCCGATATTACGGAGGAGTTGACTTTCGGCGAACTTCGGACGAATCGCGACGATGACACACTGTTCGTAGACGGTCCAAACTTCAGCATTGTTCTCGACTTGGCAGTAGGAGCGGTCGTTTCCTACGCTTTCGAAGGAACTGAATTGTTGCGCACTCCGCTCGTGCCGAATTTCTGGCGAGCTTACACCGATAACGATAGAGGCAGCGGACACCACGACCGGACTGCAATCTGGCGGAACGCGGGTGCGAATCGGAAATTGATTGAATGCGCGGTTGCGCAGATTGGACCTTCGAACATCGAGGTAACGACATCATTCATCTTGCCGACAGTCCCGGCATCTTACTGTCGAATTGCTTATACGTTGCGAGGCAACGGCAGATTAGACGTCAAGTTCGAGCTCGACCCGGGCGAAGGGTTGCCCGAAATACCGGAAATCGGAATGTTGTTCGAGATGGACGGCTCGTTCGACGTAATTAACTGGTACGGCAAAGGGCCTCATGAGAACTACTGGGATCGCAGCGCAGGCGCTCGGATAGGTTTGTATACAGGCAAGGTCGCCGATCAGGTTGCGCCGTATCTTCGTCCGCAAGAGACGGGCAACAAAACAGGCGTGCGTTACGCAACCGTGACGAATGTTCAAGGCATTGGCGTGCGCATTGAAGGGCAATCGGTCCTCGAATGGAGTGCGCTGCCGTACACGCCAAGCGAAATGGAAGCGACAAGCCATCATCATTTGCTGCCGGCTTCCGATAAAACAGTCGTGCGGGTCAATCATAAGCAAATGGGCGTTGGCGGCGACGACAGTTGGGGCGCCAGGACTCATCCGGAATATACGTTGTATGCGAACAAGTCGTACGGTTATGCTTTCTCTTTACAAGGCTTTAAGCAGTAAAAAATAGAGCATGAAGCCAACCAGTCCGACAGCTTTAACTCCGCCTGCACGTATGATCCTGTACGAACCTGCTCAGACTAGTGGGCGGAGGTGGTAGTAAAAGATGGAACAACAATCCGGCAAACAGCAAATCGTAGCCGTCCGTAAAAACGGCGACGGCGACATCGTCGAACTGCAATTAAGTTCCGGTCAGGTCGTCGGCTACAAAGAAGCGCAAGCGATGGCCAAGAACGATCAGATTGCCAACGTGAACGTGTTCAAAGGCAGAGACGGAGACGAGCATCTGCGCTCGGATCCGGACGGACGTACGGACAACAATCTCGACAACTTGCCTACGTTCTAGGAGAAAGCCGCCGATGCTTCGGCGGCTTTCTCTTATTTACACCTAGCATACATGTAACTAGCCCTGCATAAACATAGATGGTCTCGGGCGCAAGTCCGTGAACTTTCTCTCGGCTTTTTTGAAAATGGGGTGAATCTTTTCATAAGTTTCGTTATAATGTACGTAAGTTTCATGTAATTTGTAAGGGATGTTAACAAGTAATTAACAATGTTAATATTCCGCTAACTTATGCTCCAGTCCAACCAAGCCCTATTCGCCGGGAGGTGACGTCGCATGCAGGCATCGCCGGTAAGTGTTTCATCCGACGACCTGTACTTGTTTAACACCGGGCAATTGTTCGAAGCTTTCCGTACGTTCGGGGCGCATATTGCGCATTGGGAAGGACAAGAGGGTGTAAGATTTGTCCTCTGGGCGCCGGGCGCCCGCGAAGTGAACGTCGTCGGGGATTTCAACGGATGGGACGGTTGGAATCGGGTCGTCGACATGCGGCTCGTCGGATCTACGGGCATCTGGGTCGGTTTCGGGCCGGGCCTTCGCGAGGGCGACCGTTACAAGTATGAAATTCTCGGAGCCGACGGAGAGCGTCGGCTGAAATCCGATCCGTTCGGCTTCCGTGCCGAGCTCAGACCGAACACCGCTTCGATCGTCGCGAGACTCGATCGCTATGAATGGGGAGACGGTGAGTGGATGAGCGCACGGGCGAGCCGCAAGCCTTACGATCGCCCGATGCTGATCTATGAAACGCACCTTGGCTCCTGGAGAATGGACGCTCCCGAGCAGTTCAGAGATTATGGACAGCTTGCGGATGAACTCGTCGATTACGTCTGCGCAATGGGATACACACACATCGAGATTCTTCCGATCACCGAACATCCCCTGGATCGGTCCTGGGGTTACCAGGCGACCGGCTACTTCGCGACGACAAGTCGTTACGGTCCTCCTGAAGGCTTGCAGAAGCTTGTTGACAGTTGCCACAGACGGGGGATAGGCGTGGTGCTCGATTGGGTCTGCGGCCACTTCTGCAAAGACGACCACGGGCTTCGGCAGTTCGATGGATCGCCGCAATACGAGCCTGCAGACTTTCGCGTGGCCGATAAGCCGCTGTGGGGGACGCTCGCTTTCGATTTCGGCAAACCGCAAGTCCAAAGCTTCCTAATCTCCAATGCGCTGTTTTGGCTCGATGTTTACCACATCGATGGCTTACGGGTAGATGCTGTCGCGAGCATGATCGACTTGAACTTCGATAAACCCGAAGAGATGCGTACGACGAACCGCTATGGCGGATCCGATAACGTCGACGCACTTGATTTTTTGCGCAAGCTGAACGAAACCGTATTCCGTTATTATCCGGAAAGCCTCATGATGGCCGAAGATTCTTCCTCTTATCCCGGCGTTACTGCGCCGACATATGCTGGAGGCTTGGGCTTTAACTACAAATGGAACATGGGTTGGATGAACGACATGCTCCGCTACATGGAGACCGACCCGGAACACCGCTCCTCCTGTCATTCCCTCATAACGTTCTCGATGCATTACGCCTTTTCCGAAAATTATGTGTTGCCGCTTTCCCACGACGAAGTCGTGCACGGCAAACGTTCCTTGTTAAACAAAATGCCCGGCCCGTATCCGGAGAAGTTCGCGAACTTGCGATTGTTCTATGGATACTGGATGACCCACCCCGGCAAGAAGCTGCTGTTCATGGGCGGGGAGTTCGGCCAATTCGACGAGTGGAAGGACTACGCCGGATTGGACTGGGACCTGCTCCGTTATCCGCTTCACGACAGCGTGCGCAAGTACACGGAACGGCTGAATGCCGTGTATGCCGAGAATCCTGCCCTATGGGCGCTCGATCACCGGCCGGAAGGTTTTGAATGGATCGATGTGAACAACGCTTCCCAAAGCATGCTGTCGTTCCGACGCAGCGCGGGCGAATCGGATCGTTCAATCGTGGTCGTGTGCAATTTCTCGCGCAGAAGTTACGAGTCATACCGACTCGGCGTATCGTCTCCCGGCACATACACGCTAGCATTGAACAGCGACGAAAGCGACTTTGGCGGCTCGGGGTCGCCGATGCCGTCGGAGTCAATGACTTCTCGTTCGCCCATGCATGGCAAAGCATTCAGCATCGAAATACCGGTTCCCGCCCTTTCCATCCAGATTTGGCAGTCAGAAGCGTCATCTCGCGGTCTTGAAGACATGTAGATCGGCAAGCTCGGCTTTCGTCAACTAACATGGAGGGAGTGCATTTTATGCGCAAAAACGAATGCATCGCAATGCTGCTCGCGGGCGGTGAAGGCCGCCGGCTGGGCGTTCTCACGAAGGATTTGGCGAAACCGGCCGTTCCGTTCGGAGGCAAATATAGAATTATCGATTTTACGCTAAGCAATTGCGCTCATTCCGGCATCGAGACCGTCGGGGTGCTCACGCAATACCAACCGCTGGTGTTGACGCAGCATCTCGGCATCGGGACGCCATGGGGGCTCGACCGGCGCGAGGGAGGCATGCACGTACTGCCGCCCTACGTTCGGCAGAAAGGCGGGACGTGGTACAAAGGAACGGCCAACGCGATTTATCAGAACCTCGGATTCATCGAAAGATACGATCCCGAATATGTGCTCATCATTTCCGGCGATCACATTTATAAAATGAACTATGACTTGTTGCTCGAAGAGCACAAGAAAAACCGCGCTGACGCGACGATTGCCGTCATCAGCGTACCTTGGGCGGAAGCAAGCCGCTTCGGCATTCTGAAAGTCGACGAAGAAGGTCGGATCGAGGAATTCGCCGAGAAGCCGAAGAAGCCGACGAGTAATCTCGCTTCGATGGGCGTGTATATGTTTAATTGGCAAGTGCTTAAAGAAGCCCTTTTGAAGGACGAAGCAGAGAAGGCGTCGTCGAACGACTTCGGCAAAGACATTATTCCGACGTTGCTCGCAGAAGGCGCGCGACTGTTTTCGTATCAATTTAATGACTACTGGAAAGACGTGGGCACGATCGACAGCTTGTGGGAAGCGAATATGGATCTGCTGGCGGATAAACCGTCGCTGCGGCTGAACGATCGTTCATGGCGCATATTCTCCACGAACCCGAACCAGCCAGCTCAATATGTAGCCCCTACCGCTCGCGTGCAAGAGTCGCTCATTAACGAAGGGTGCGTCGTAGAGGGGCGGGTCAATCGTTCGGTGCTATTCCACGGCGCCAGTGTCGGCGAAGGCAGCATCGTCGAGGATTCGATTTTGATGCCTGGTGCGATTATAGGGCGAGAATGCCGGATTATTAGGGCAATCGTCGGCGAAGGTGCGACGGTCGAAGATGGATGCAATGTCGGTGCTGCGCTTTCGGATGAAATCGCGGTCGTCGGAAGCGGGGAAACGATCCGCCCGGAGGCGGAGCTTAAGGAGGCGGAGCCGGTATGAAATTATCCATGATGGGCGTCATCAATTTGATTCACGAAGCCGATGAAATGGAATCGTTGACGACAAACCGCTGCCTAGCAACCGTGCCGTTCGGCGGCCGCTATCGGTTGATCGATTTTACGTTGTCCTCGATGGTCAATTCGGGTATTCCAAGAGTTGCCGTCTTCGCGCACCGCAAATACCGCTCGCTCATCGACCATCTCGGCTCCGGCAGCAATTGGGACTTGCATCGCAAGCAAAGCGGCTTGTTCGTGCTTCCTCCAGCGATGGAAGAGCAAACGGATTTCGGAAGAGGAGATCTATACCACTTCTATCGAAACAGAGATTATTTCGCCCGCAGCGCGGTCGATTACGTCGTTATCTCCCGCAGCCATATGGTGTGCAACGTCGATTTCGCAAAAGTGCTAGACGAGCATAAGATGACAGGGGCGGACGTTACCGTCGTCTGCAAGCAAACATCGGAAAACTTGCCAGGTCTCGCTCGTAAGGCGAAGCTAAATGAAGCAGGACGCATTGTGGAAATGCAAGACCATTTCGGCCGACTGGACTCCGACATCGTCTCGATGGAGATGTACGTCATGAGCATGGAACTGCTGCTCGATCTTGTCGACACGTCGCTCGCGCGCGGTCGGGATCATCTTGTTCGGCATGCTATCCTTCCTGCGCTAGATAAGCTTCAGGTCCACGCTTACATGCATGAAGGCGTTCTTGGCGTCGTGAACAACATCGCTGCGTATTACCGGCACAGCATGGAGCTGCTCAAGCCGGACGTCTGGCGGGAGCTGTTCTTTAACCCGAGCTCTATCTACACCAAAGTCAAAGACGAGCCGCCGACGCATTATCGCGCCGGAGCGGACGTCAGTCATTCGTTGATCGCGAACGGCTGCGATATCGAAGGGACGGTCGTGAACAGTATTTTGTTTCGCGGCGTTAAAGTTGCGAAAGGAGCTATCGTCCGCAACAGCATCGTGATGCAGAACGGCATCGTCGGGGAAGACGGTTCGCTCGAAAATTGCATTTTGGATAAAGAAGTGGAGATTCGCCCGATGCAACAGCTTAAAGGTTCGATCGAGCTGCCGTTTATTGCGCTCAAACGCAAAGTCATCTAGGACGTGTCTGCAAACCCCTCTCGTGGTTTGCAGGCACGCCCAAGCGAGGGGCGAGATTCCATGAAAGTGATGTTCGCGGCGTCCGAAGCGATGCCGCTTGTCAAAACTGGAGGGCTGGCCGACGTTGTCGGCGCCCTGCCGAAAGCGCTCGCCAAACAGGGAGTCGACGTTACGGTCGTTCTGCCGAAATACGGAGAGATCCCGCAATCGCTGCTCGCGGAAGCGAAGACGCTGGCGGTGACAGAAGTGCAGCTTGGCTGGCGACGGCAATATTGCGGTATTCAGACGATTACCGTAGGCGATGTCCGTTTTCTGTTGATCGATAACGAATATTATTTCAAACGCGGATATTTGTACGGTTATGGCGACGAGGCGGAACGGTTTGCGTTTTTCAGCTTCGCGGTGATGGAGATGCTTGCAGCTCTGGCTCCGGAGGAGATGCCCGACGTCCTTCACTGCCACGATTGGCAAACCGGACTCATTCCTTTTCTGCTGCGCACGCGTTTTTCTGGAAGACCGGGCTATCGTGATATTCGGACCGTGTTTACGATTCATAACTTGCAATATCAGGGCGTATTCTCCCGGGATTTACTGCAAGATTTGCTTGCGACGGGAGACGACTCGTTCACGGAAGACAGCTTGTCGTTTTATGGCGCGGCCAGTTGCATGAAAGGCGGACTCCGGTTCGCGGACAAGCTGTCGACAGTCAGCCGGACATATGCTTATGAAATTCAAACTGAGCAATACGGCGAGAAGCTCGACGGTGTGCTTAGACAGCGGTCGCACGATCTTTGGGGTATTTTGAATGGGATCGACACCGACGTATACGACCCGCTTCACGACCCGAATATCGCTTTTCCATATCGTTACGACCTAGCGGGTAAGCGCAAAAACAAAACCGCTCTGCAGCAAGAGCTGGGGCTGCCCGTTGACGAGTCCATTCCCATGTTCGGTGTCGTATCGCGGTTGAGCGGTCAGAAAGGCTTCGATCTGATCGGAGAAATATGGCCTGCTTTGCTCGAGATGAACGTCCAGCTTGTCGTACTCGGTTCGGGCGAACCGGCTATCGAACATATGCTTAGTGAAGCTCAAGCAAAATTTCCGGGCAAAGTCGCAATCTGGTTCGGTTTTAACGAAGGGCTGGCGCGTCGTGTATACGCGGCTTCCGACATGTACTTGATGCCGTCGCGCTTCGAACCGTGCGGTCTTAGCCAACTGATTGCGCTGCGATACTCTTCCGTGCCGATCGTAAGGGAAACGGGCGGCCTGGTCGATACGGTGAAGCCGTATAATGAGTACGAGGGCACGGGTACCGGTTTCACCTTCGGGCCGCCGTCGGCGCATGACTTCCTGCATACCATACATCGTGCTCTTTCGTTCTATGGCAAACCCGAGCATTGGGAGAAAGTCGTCGCGAACGGCGCGGAGATGGACTACGGATGGGGTGCTTCTGCAAAGCTTTACATCGAACTTTACAAAGAACTCGTCAGCTAATAGGAGATTTGGGAGTGGATAGGAATGGCACGACATCTGGTCATCGGCAACGGTAAAATGCTTATTAACCTGGATCACACCTGCTACATCCGCGACATTTATTTTCCGTTCGTAGGGCAACTGAATCACGTCGGGGGGCATTCGTGCCGCTTCGGCATATGGAGTAACGGCACGTTCTCCTGGCTTAGCGATCCGGATTGGCGCATAGAGCTTGGCTACATCGAGGATTCGCTAGTGACGAACGTGACTGCCCGCAACGAACGGCTAGGCATCGAGCTGCAGCTTAACGACGGCATCCATCAAAGGGAATGCATTTACTTGAAGCGGGTCGTCGTCCGTAATTTGGGCAGCGTGGAGAAGGAAGTCAGAGTGTTTTTCCATCACGATCTCATGATCGACGGCAACGAAGTCGGAGATACGGCGGCATTTTATCCGGATAACCGGACGTTGTTCCATTACAAGCGTTCATCCTATTTCATGTTTAACGGACGCTCCGAAGCTGGCGGCATATTTCAGTACTCGACAGGCATCAAAAGATTTCATTCGGCCGAAGGCACTTGGCGCGATGCGGAAGACGGAGAGTTGATGGGCAATGCGATTGCGCAAGGCTCGGTCGATAGCACGATCAGTTTTCGCACGACCGTCCCTCCGGGCGGCGACAGAACGATCTATTACTGGATGGCGGTCGGCCCCGACATGGAAGAAGTGAAAAGGCTTGATCAGTATGTTCAAGAGAGTCACCCGGAGAAGCTGCTTAGCCGAATCGTCATTTATTGGAATCACTGGCTGTCTCGCGTCGGCGACTTCGGCGACTTACCGGCGCAAGTTGTTCGGCAGTTCAAGCACAGCTTGCTTATCGTGCGGACGCAGATCGACGAACGGGGCGCCATACTAGCGGCCAACGATACCGATATCCTGCAGTACAACCGAGATCACTATAGTTACATGTGGCCGCGGGATGGGGCCTTGATCGCCGATGCGATGTCTCTTGCCGGCTATCATAGCACGATCGCATCTTTCTTCCAGTTTTGCGGGCGCAATTTATCTCCGGAAGGGTATTTGCACCATAAGTATAATCCGGACGGAACGGTTGGCTCCAGTTGGCATCCTTATGTCGTTCAAGGCGTGCCGAGGCTGCCGATCCAGGAAGATGAAACGGCTCTCGTTTTGTACGCGCTTTGGAAAGATTACGCCAGGCACGGGGAAATTGAGCTGCCGCAAGCGCTCTACGGCACGCTCATCCGCAAGGCATCGGCGTTTCTATGCGACTATATGGAGCCTGAGCTTGGATTGCCGAAGCCGAGCTACGATTTGTGGGAAGAGCGGTACGGCATATGGACGTATACGGTCGCTTCCGTGTATGGCGGGCTAATGTCGGCCGCGTATTTCGCCGACTTGTTCGGCGATTATGACCGCAGCGACAAATACCGGGATGTCGCGGAGCGGATGAAGCACGGCATTGTCACTCACCTGTGGAACGAGCAAGAAGGTCGCTACGCCCGCGGACTTGTCTATATCGACGATCGCTGGGAGAAGGACATGACGGTGGAAAGCAGCATGTTCGGCTTGTTCGAGTTCGGCGTGTTTCCTGCGGAAGACGATAAAGTGACTCGTACGATGAACGCGATTGCCGAGAAGTTGCGCATTCAGACAGACGTCGGCGGCATCGCCAGATATACGAATGATTATTATTTCAGACAGTCTGACGATATCGGCAAAATTCCCGGTAACCCCTGGATCATCTGTACGTTGTGGGTAGCGAGCTTTCAAATCGAGAAAGCGAAGACGGTTGAGGAATTGGAAGAGCCGCGCAGAACGCTCGAGAAAGTGACGACGTTTGCTTTGCCTGGAGGCAACTTGCCGGAGCAAGTGCATCCGGAGACGGGCGAACCGCTGTCTGTCGCTCCGTTGACGTGGTCCCATGCGACCGTTGTGTCTACGGTATGCAAATATTTGCGAAAACGGGAGCAACTCGTCTCTCCGACGCAAGCCTCACGCAGTTCATAAATTGGAGTAACCCGAAATGCCATCCGGCGGTTTCGGGTTCTTTTTTTTGGCGTCCGACTCTGTTGATTTGTCTGAATGAAGATGGTAGTGCTACAATATGTATAAATTTCAAAATCAAGCGAATAAGGTGCTTCCAAATGAGAGATGCAAAATCTTCGAAATCCTCGATATCGGTCATTAATCCCTTGTTTTACGTCTTGGCGGCAACTTCGGTGCTGTGCACGTTCCTGATCGTCGTCAGGGCGGATCGCGTGGAGGAGATGAGATATCAATTTCTGCTGTGGAATTTGTTCCTTGCTTGGCTTCCCCTAGTCTTCTCCATGACGGCCGTCGCCTACGCGCGGCTCATTAAAGGCAGAACGGCCTTGGCGGCGGGGCTGGTCATTCTTGGCATCGGTTGGTTACTGTTGTTTCCGAATGCGCCGTATTTGACGACGGACTTGATTCATTTAATCTTCAATGGCGACTATCGTTTCTACAACAGGGAAGAGGATTTGCTTGTTTGGTATGATCTCGTGCTGTTCGTTCTCTTTTCATGGTGCGGCTTGCTGCTGGGCTATCAATCGGCGAAGCATTTTTACTCTCTCATCGCTCGTTCCGCAGGCGAGCTAGCGGGCTGGATTTTCGTGATCGCGACATCGTATTTAGGCGGATTCGGCGTCTATTTGGGTCGCGTCGTCCGATTGAACAGTTGGGACGTTGTCTTTAGCCCGTTCCGGCTGATCGAGGGAGTGCTTGAAGGCATTAACCGCAAAGCTTTTATTTTCACGTTGCTGTTCGGCACGATGATCCTCATCGTATACGTGTCTCTCGATCTGATCGGCGGCGGCCGGGGCCGCAAAATGTCTGTAGGCAGGCACTACGAGGAAGCATAGTTCCGTAAAACTTCTCGTAGTTTGATGAGACACCTATTTTTTGCAGCTTCGGAACCATGCAACATCCGCCGTCGTATGAGATAATAAGAGTCAGAAAGGAGTGGATGACATGAGTTTTTTCAAAAAATTAACCGATACGGTAAGCAAAGGTGTTGCGACCGCAACGGAAAAAGCGCAGCAGACGGTTGAGATCACCAAGCTTCACGCCCAAATCTCGAGCAAGCGCAAGGAAATCGATAAATTGTTCGCCGCAATCGGTGAATCCGTATACGAGGCTGTTGCGGCCGGCAGCATGCTGACTGCGGAGACGGAAGTGTTAAGGCGCTCCGGGGAGATCGCGGTCATACGCGCGGAAATCGCCGGATTGCAAGATCGGATCAAGGAGATTCGTAACGAGAAAGATTGCGAATGCGGCAAACGCGTGGCTGAGGATGTAAGATTTTGCCCATCGTGCGGCCGTGAGTTTCCCGTTCCTGTCGCATCGGAAGAGACTGAGCATGACGGGGGAATTCCTGGCGTAGATGAGCATTTGTCTGAAGCGGGGGAGTCCGCAGGTGCAGTACGGGTGAACTTGGACAAAGCGCAGGATGACGGTGCGCCGGCTTACGTGGATAACCGGATGAAATGCCGACATTGCGAAACGCCGCTTTATGCGGACAGTCATTATTGTCCGGCATGCGGTCAACCAACCCAATAACTGACAAACAAACAATTTTGATAAGACTGACCCGAGTCGGCGTGAAGCCGGAGGGTTGGTCTTTTTTTGCTTTTCAACGGAAAATCATTCGGGAAACTAGCGATGTTTGCTAAAGACATTTTCGCTATTATGTAATAAAATATTACATTGTACAGAAAGTATTCATCTTCATGGTTTTAACGTCATGTTATATTACGCAACTGGATTCGGTTTTGCATGGAGGAGATACGGTCATGGCCAAAATGTCGCGCAAAGGGAAACGATCTTCCGCGCAGACGCCGAACGTGCAGTTCACGGTCAAGGATATGCTAGACATGCCGCAGTTGAAGGGGGCGCGCATATTGACTGGGGACGTAGGCGTTTCTCGTCCGATTACGGCATTTACCGTCGTGGATCGCGATGGGGCGAATCTAACCCGGCCGGAAGAATTTCTAATGGTGCTAGACGGTCTGTATCGCGACGAGCCGGAGCGATTGCGTCTCCTCGTGCCGGAATTGGCTCGTAAAGGCGTTGCGGGGATCGGCATTCGTACGGGTGAGGGTTCGGAAGACGTGCCGCAGGAAATCGTCGATGAGGCGGTTCGGCAGGGCCTTCCGCTGCTCGCACTTCCTGACGATTGCGACTTCTCAGAGTTTGCCGTGACCGTCATGGAAAATATGCTTGCGATCGAGACGACTCAAGTGTCGGAGCTGCAACGAAGAATTCAGTCGTTATCCCGTTTGCTGCTTGAAGGAAAAGGCATTGGCGGTATGCTGGATGCGCTGGAAGAAATACTCGGCAATCCGGTTGCAATCGTTCGCGACAACGACACGCCGTGGTTGTCCGCTTCCCTTAAAGTGAAGGATTCGACCGGGCTGTTGCCGCTTCTGCAATTACTCCCGTATCGTCAAGTTTCTCGTGGCGCGGAGAGCGGATTCGCCTTGCTTCAAGGAGAGTTCCGCGCTTATTTACGGGAAATTCCATTGGGTCGAGGTAAGCAAGCTTGCTTTGTAATCTTGGAACGCAGGCGCGGTATTCGCGCGATCGATGCCCTCACCGTCGATCGGATGGCTGCGCTGGCGGGTGTAGAACTGGCTAACGCAGAGGCGGTCAAAGAGGTCGAAGACAAATATTTGGATCAATTTTTGCAAGATTGGCTAACGGGCAAAATCGTAACGGATCGCGATTGGAAGCTGCGTGCGGAAGTGTGCGGTTGCGTCGTTCCGGAAGGTATACCAATGTGTGCCTTGATTGTCGGTATGCAGCGGAGAGATCCGGTACGTACGCTTAAAGATACGGCGAGAAGATTGCGTTCGGAGCTGATACGCACTTCGGAAGGGGTGCTTGTCGCGCCTGTCGGAGACGATCTCGCGATCATCCTTCCGGTTGGGAAACAAGCAAGAGATGGGGACGGGCGAACGGTCGATGCAGTTGCGTCCAAACTTCTCGAGGAGCTGCGCTCACTGTTCGGCGACAAGGGGCTTCGTTTATATGTCGGAAAAATGTTCGAACGCGCCGAGGATTTGCCGTCCAGTTGGTCGCAAGCCGTTCGCGCGAGGCAGGTCGCGGAAGTGTGCGGATTGCCGGGGGACATCGTCAGATACGATCGGCTGGGCGTGTATTCGTTACTATATTTGATACCTCCCGGAGATGAGAGAGAGCAATTTCTGAACCGTTATGCGATCCCCCTGCAATTAGCGGATCGCAAAGGCGGCGGACGCCTCGTGGAGACGCTCGATATGTTTTTTCGCTGCAACGGCAATATCAGACTGACGTCGGAGAAGCTATACGCCCATTACAACACGATCGTCTATAGACTGGAGAAAGTGCAGTCGATTGTCGGCGTTTCGCTCGACGATCCGGAAGAGCGGCTTCAGTTGCATCTGGCGCTGAAGCTCGTGCAGATGACGCCGTTGCCAATGGTCTAACCGCAACCGGCGTATGCGAACGAAAAACCCCTTCGGTCGAAGGGGTTTTTCGTTCGCAATGCGTTTTTTAGAAAGTCAGCTTCTAATTAGTAGCCAGCGCGAAGGATGATAACGAGGAGAATAAAGAGGACGAGCGCGAATGCTGCTGCACCCATACCGCCGCTCACTGGTCCGCAACCGCAACCAGCACCAGCACCTGCAACCGGATAACCCATTTTAGAAAACCTCCCGAAGTTTTGTTTGATGTGATGGCGAATCACAATGTCAGCATATGGCGGGAGGCATACGGTCTCCTGTACGTTTGTACCGGGAGGACGTTTATTGCTCGTTTTTCAGCGATTGTCCCGGATTCGGAACGAGCGTGGCATCGGGAGAGTGTTCGGATGAAATATCCGGAGTCAGATCGTTGAAGTGACGTATATGCTTGATTCTGGCCTCGGCGTCGATCGGACCGCTGTAGCCGGCTCGAAACAATGAAGAGGCCGAGACGCCGAGCATGTACATCCAGCCGACTCGAATATCGGGGCAATCGGTTGAACGACTGACGAATGAGACTTGGTCGCATTGGACGAGGCGCAGTCTCGGTTTGTAAAATATCGGGTAAGTTTCGAATTTGAATTCGTCATCCAAGAAGTTTGCAATTTTGCGCTGGACGGCGATCGCTTTCGACCGCAGAGTCGAGGTGCCTCCATCCCCGAATTGCACGATACCGGAGGTGCTGACCGTATTGACGAACACACAGCCGATTTTCGACGTACGCGGTTCGATGCTCATTGTTCACCCTCCGTTTCCTCCGGCGGAACCGGCATTGGCGCGAGCGGTCCGACGATGACGGATTCGGGAGGCGTATCGAAATAGGAGTACAGCGAGAAAGACTCCGTGTCCCCGATCAGAAGCGCCGATGAGCTCGACACGCCTACAAGCGTCATACAGCCGATTTGTACCGGGCCGTTGTTCACATTTAACGTTATGGATTTGGCCATACTCGAATCCCAGCCTTTCTAGGTCCGTCGCGCTTGCGGCGACTCTGCACTTTGCTGCCTTTTCTGTTTGGTCAAATAGTCCGAGAAGGCGGATTTGACATCCGCTCTTGTCTTCGCGAGAACGCCCTCACTCCATTCGCGCTTCTCTTGGTCCGTACCGGAAGCTGGGTATTTCGTCTTCCTAGCATAATAGTGAACACGTCCTCCGACCTGGTTCTCCACGTCCTGGACGACTTTGCGGCGATGATCCGCACCGAGCGGATATTCGAACTGTTTCTCCATCTCGAGCAGAACGTTTTCGGCGTTCGCACCCATCTCTTCGAGCGCCGTCCTCTGCAAACTCTTTATAACCTCATCCGGCGGCTGGTCGCTATCGTTGTCGCCTGGCCCCGTCTGGACTTGAAAGCAGGACGGGTCAGGCGTAGATAATTGCTCGATATCGGGAATGCCTTGCGGGGAAATGCCGACGTTCAGCGTACCTTCCAGACGGTTGACTTTAAGCTGATCGAAATGATATTCGATATGGATCGGCTGTTTGGCCGCCAGTTCATCAATCCGCTTCTGCATACCGGCAACCTGATCCGTCACGCCGCGCAGTGCGGCTTCGGTCATATAGAGCCGCTGCAGCAGCGACTGCCAGTCGTGCGGATAGACGTACGGCGTTACATTTCTCTCTTGCGGTCCTGAATGCATCGGCATCCCCCTTTCGGATTAAGTCGGATTGGGCAACGGCACGAGCGACAACGCTTGGGAAGCCGCACCGATTTCGTTCAGTTGAGGCGCAGGCTCCGCGAAACCGCCCGTATTGTACAACTGAGACAGTCCGCTGATGCTGCCGGCGCTGCCGATCTGGAGTACGGAAGAATTCGTAATGCCGTCTATGCGAAGCTGCCCGATCGAAATCGTTTGTTGAATGTTCCATATAGACATTTTAGATAACCCCCGAATTTCCGGTGTTGTTTTCGGAGGAGTCCTGAACGTCCGGATCGTTCGTATTCGTTGCGCTAATGGCGTTGTTCGTGCGCGGCAGATCCCCGGTCAGAAACGAGCCTGCTCCGGCGTAGGTTTTGGAAATACTCGAAGGAGAAATTTGAAGCGTATCCCCGAATTGAACGACGCCGCTGCCGCCGACGCTGAGAATTTTGACGTTGCCGACAATGCAAGGCATGGGCAATGCGACTCCTTCGCTGTAGGGTCATGAAACAGTGTATGAAGGCGCTCGCCTAGAGGTTCGCTTGAAGCGGTCAACGCACGGCAGGGTCTTCATAGGCATATGTATAGTAGCAACGAATTGCCGAAGGGGGAATTCCGGTGGGGTCTTTTTTCGATGACGGTCCGCTTCCCGATTGGAAAGACCTCCAGTCGTGGCTGAAGAAGGAAATCCCTTGGAATCTGGCTGAAAATTTGGGCGAGTCTAACGGATCGAACTGGATAGAGCAATATGTACAAAATATGCTGCTCCCCGTCAAAAACGGAGCTCGACTTCACGCTAACGCGATCGGCAAAGGGGGAGCAGGCGCCGAAGCGCTTGTCGACGTGAAACGCAATGCGAAGACGTTAATTGTCCGTGTGCGCTTCGCGCCGAATGTCGAAATGCGTCACGTACAAATGCACGTTACTTCCGAACGGTTAAAAATTACGGGGCTCCCGGACGGCGGGAGGAAAATCGTCCGATTTCCGTGCCTCGTCCTCCCTCGATCGGGCAGCGCCGTCATGAATGACAATGGAACGGTGGAAATCCGATTAAAGCGCAAGCCGCCGGATAAGTCGGAATACGAATTGTTCATCCGTCAGTAGCGACGATCGCCGAATATATTTTTGCTTGTCCGGTTGCAAATCGGTATAATGCTATTGACAAGATTGAGCCGGATCGGCAAAGCGAGCGGGCCTGGAGGAGGATTTTGGTGGATTTGGTTAATGTGGAGGGCGTGTCTCCCGCGCTTTTCGTGACGGGAATCGTATTTATTCTGATGATTGGTTCTTTTCTGAGCTTGGGCGTCCTTCGTTTTTTTCAGTTGAAGAAACGTCAGGGCGGCATTTACATGGGCTTGTCCGTTCTATCGTTAATCGGACTGTTGGTCGCAGTAGAGACATGGTTCGTCTAATCGGCTAATAGCGGGGACTGCAATGAAAGAAGCCGATCGTCCAGCGGGGCTGGAACGGTCGGCTTTCGGCATCTTTTAACGTCTTTTACGGATGTTCAACGTTTGAACTCCGCGCTCTCCGGCGAAATCGCCGCAATAGACGTCTTTGACGGAGACAGTTGTCACATGGTTATAAACCGGTACGCAGTGGTGTCTCCGTATGACTTGGATTTGGTGGATGACATCAACCTGTTGCGGGTGGAAATAGTCTTCGTAAACCGTCTGCGGAGGATCGTATACCGCCTTGCCGTTGCATTTAGGGCAGTCGGACATGTTCAAGCTCCTTTCGCATGTTGTGGTACAGTATACGGGTAATGTCGATAACCTACCTGTTCAAAGGCCTAGTAAGCTCGCCCACATTCAAGCGGTACGTTTGACGGAAGCGGCGATTTCCTGCATAATTTCCTGCATAGTAGAAAAATGAAAAGCGGAAATCGAGGAGGAAGCCCGGTGGGGACGACGGACGAAATTATGCAACGGATGTCCCGCAAGGGATTACGCATAACAGAACAACGGAAAACGATGGTTAAACTGTTCGAGAGCGCCACTGGCTATTTGACACCGAAGGACGTTTATGAGCATATGCAGCAAGTATACCCGGGGCTCAGCTTCGATACCGTGTATCGGAATTTACGGCTTCTGCTCGATATGGACGTCGTGGAGCAGATTATGTTCGAAGACGGCGTGAAATTTAAGCTCAGTTGCGAAGAGGAACATCACCATCATCATATGATTTGCTTAAACTGCGAGAAGACGCTGCCGATTCGCTTCTGCCCGATGTCCGAGACAGACGTGCCAGGCGGGTTCCGGGTTGTCAAACATAAATTCGAAGTGTTCGGCTATTGCGAAAATTGTGCGGCAGCACCGGCGGCTTCGGCATCCGAGAGCGACAGTTGATGAGGATCGCAAGGATGACGCTGCAAGCCCCGATTCGCTTTTACCGAAAATTCATTTCGCCGCTTACGCCGCCTTCGTGCAGATTTCTGCCGACGTGCTCTGCATACGCGCTTGAGGCGATCGAGGTGCATGGCGCGTTTAAAGGCTCGTATTTGGCGGCGCGGCGCATTAGCAAATGCCACCCTTTTCACAAAGGGGGCTACGACCCGGTGCCGCCCAAGAAGTAAGAATCGGCGGGGCCATGCGCGACAGGTGAATTTGACAAAGCGCGTCGGATCGGGTATATTTTGCGCAATGAAACATTCATATCACTTCCAGTGATGGGATAAGTACAAAGTGTCGCGCCTATTTCAGAGAGCCGGGGAAGCTGCGAACCGGCATAGGACGTCTTTGGAAAATGGTCCCGGAGGAGTCGACTTCAAGCGGTTTCGGTTCGCATGCGCGGATCTGCGGCCGTAAGGGGACGACGCGTGTCCGGCGTTAACGGATTTCGTACAAGAGCTTTCGCGGGCGTTTATGCTGCCGGCGGAAGGAAATTGGGTGGTACCACGTGAGCTGCGCTCCCGTCCCATGCGGACGGGAGCTTTTTGCATTTCAAAAACAATCCGAAATCGAGGAGATGGCCGGAATGACCGATGCCAACAAAACGTTTTACATTACGACGCCGATTTACTACCCAAGCGACAAGCTGCACATCGGGCACGCGTACACGACAGTGGCCGGCGACGCGATGGCGCGCTACAAGCGTCTGAGAGGCTACGAAGTCCGCTACTTGACGGGGACCGATGAACACGGTCAGAAAATCGAGCGCAAGGCGCAGGAGGCTGGCAAGACGCCTCAACAGTTCGTTGACGATATCGTCGTCGGCATTAAGGAACTGTGGCGAAAGCTGGATATCTCGAACGACGATTTCATCCGAACGACGGAGTCTAGACACAAAGATGTCGTGCAGCAAATATTCGACCGCTTGCTGGAGCAAGGCGATATTTATAAAGGCGAATACGAAGGCTGGTACAGCATTCCGGACGAGACGTTCTATACGGAGACGCAGCTGACGGATGTCGTTCGCAACGAGAAGGGTGAAGTCGTAGGCGGCAAAAGCCCGGACAGCGGCCATCCGGTGGAGCTGGTCAAAGAAGAATCGTACTTCTTCCGGATGAGTAAATACGCGGATCGGTTGCTGCAATATTACGAGGACCACCCAAGCTTCATTCAGCCGGAGTCGCGCAAGACGGAGATGATCAACAATTTTATCAAGCCTGGACTTGAAGATTTGGCCGTCTCCCGCACGACGTTTAACTGGGGCGTACCTGTTCCGCGGGATCCGAAGCATGTCATTTATGTCTGGATCGACGCGCTCTCGAACTATATTACGGCGCTCGGTTACGGCAAGGACGACGATTCGTTGTACCGCAAATTCTGGCCGGCGAACGTGCACCTTGTCGGCAAGGAAATCGTTCGTTTCCATACGATTTATTGGCCGATTATGCTGATGGCGCTTGGGCAGCCGCTTCCTGAAAAAGTGTTCGCCCACGGCTGGCTGCTTATGAAAGACGGCAAAATGTCGAAGTCGAAAGGCAATGTCGTCGATCCGGTGAAGCTGATCGAGCACTTCGGTCTTGACGCGGTTCGTTATTACTTGCTGCGCGAAGTGCCGTTCGGTGCGGACGGTGCGTTCACGCCGGAAAATTTCGTTGAGCGCATCAACTTCGATCTCGCCAACGACCTTGGTAATTTGCTTAATCGGACCATTGCAATGATCGACAAATATTTTGACGGCATCGTCCCGGCTTTCTCCGGCGGAGCGACCGAATTCGACGATGAACTGGAGCAGGCGGCGAAATCGACGGTCGAGAAAGTCGAAGCTGCGATGGAGAACATGGAGTTCTCGGTCGCTCTTGCCGCGATCTGGGCGTTCGTCGGTCGTACGAACAAGTACATCGACGAAACGAAGCCGTGGGCGCTGGCCAAAGACGAAGCGAACCGTAATGCGCTCGCGTCCGTAATGGGGCACCTCGCTGAAAGCTTGCGTTACGTCTCGATCCTGATTCAGCCGTTTATGACGAAGACGCCATCGTTGATCTGGTCGCAGCTTGGTATCGTGCAAGGCAAAGCGACCGAATGGGAAAGCCTTGGCACATTCGGAACGGCGATCGCGGGAACAAAGACGAGCAAGGGCGATCCGATCTTCCCGCGCCTCGAACTGGCCGATGAAGTTGGGTTTATTACCGGCACGATGGCCGGAGGAGCGGCGAAGCCGCAAGAGCCAGCAACTGAAGCGGCCTCTCCGTCCAATGCCGAGGAAACGCCGGAACTGGCGCCGGAGATCTCTATCGACGAGTTCATGAAAGTCGAGCTTCGCGTCGCACAAGTCGTTGCTTGCGAACCGATTCCGAAAGCCGACAAGCTGCTCAAACTTCAACTCGATCTTGGCTTCGAGCGTCGTCAAGTCGTCTCAGGCATTGCAAAGTTCTACAAGCCTGAAGAGCTAATCGGGCGCAAGGTGATTTGCGTCACGAACTTGAAGCCGGTCAAGCTGCGCGGCGAAATGTCGCAAGGCATGGTGCTGGCCGCTTCCCAAGGCGACCAATTAACGCTGGCGACCGTGCCTGACAATATGCCGAACGGTGCGATCGTGAAATAACTAGGCATAGGCAACACTGATCGGCAACACCGATCTGGGCGGCCCTCGAAACGCTTATCGCGTTCCTAAGGCCATACTAGAAGGTGTTGCTTTTTTTATGCCAATAATGCAGGGGAATCGGGTCTCTCAACAGGCAATTACACGAAAAAATCGAACAATTCACTATCGGACGGGGCTCACAGTAGGCAATTACACGAAAAAATCGAACAACTCGCGCTCAGACGGGTCTCTCAGTTAGTTGACAGCCGGAAGGGGGGCGTCTATAATTCGGATTGTTAATAATAATTATTACGATTAAGGAGATCGACTGTGAAACGCAAACTTAAAATTCGGCTGATGGTCGCGCTCAGCTTATTGATGTTCATTGCCATTTTGTCCGGCTGTGGGGACGCGTCGAAAGCGACCGAAGCTGACGGGAAAATAAAAGTCGTCACCAGTTTCTATCCGCTCTATTATTTCTCGAAAGAGATCGGCGGCGAGGACGCATCCGTTACGAACTTGATTCCGGCAGGCGTCGAGCCGCATGACTGGACGCCAAAAAGCAAAGATTTAACGACGCTGGCGAAGGCTCGTTTGTTCGTCTACAACGGCGCAGGCTTGGAAGGATGGGTCGGAGACATGCTTCACGGAGTCGAGTCCGGCAGCGATGTCATTAACGTCGAGGCAAGTAAAGGGATCGATCTGATTCGCGGCAATCCCGAAGAAGACGAAGACGGACACGATCACGGCGGCCTTGATGTCGATCCGCATACATGGGTCAGCCCTCGTTCAGCGATAATGATGGCGACGAACATTAAGGACGCGTTCGTGAAGGTCGACCCCGACCACGCAGCGGGTTATGAGTCGAGATTCAATGATTTGACTGAGCGGCTGCGGAAGCTCGATGAGAAATTCATTGCAGGTTTGTCCGGCCTAGCCCGCAAAGACATCGTCGTCTCCCATCAAGCGTTCGGTTATTTATGCCGTGATTACGGGTTGAATCAGATTGCGGTCATGGGGCTTTCGCCAGAGGCGGAGCCACGCGCGAAAGATTTGCTTGCGATCGCGAAGTTCGTGAAAGAAAATCGCATTCCATACATTTTCTTCGAAGAATTGGTGTCCGAGCGGCTGGCAAATACGCTTGCGAGCGAAGCGGGGGTGAAGACGCTTGTGCTGAACCCGCTAGAAGGATTGACGCCGGAACAGGAAAAAGCCGGGGACGATTACTTCACGATAAGCGAACGTAATCTTGAAAACTTGCGGAAGGCTCTCGGGTAATCTAACATAGAATAGACGAAGGCGACATCGCCCGGAAGAACAGGAGCGCCAGCTATGAACGAAATCGCAATGCCGACGCAAGCCGGCTGCCATAGAGAAATCGTCAGATTGGATGGCGTATCCTACGCATACGATTCCCAGACGATTCTCTCTGACGTCAACTTCACGATTATGGAAAGAGACTTCGTCGGTCTGATCGGCGCTAACGGCGCGGGCAAGACGACGCTGCTCAGGATGATTGTCGGTTTGACCCGCCCGCAGAAAGGGTCCATTACGTTGTTCGGCAAGCCGGCATCGCAGTTTAAAGACTGGAACGATATCGGCTACGTTCCTCAGCGAAGCCATGTGAACCCGCTGTTTCCTGCTACGGTTCGGGAAGTCGTGTTGTCCGGCATGTATGGGAGAAAGAAGCTGTTCCGCAAGCTGAGTAAAGGGGATATCGCTCGCTGCGAAGACGCGCTAGGGGCGATGAAGATTGGCGACTTGGCGAACAAGAAGATCGGCGCATTGTCCGGCGGGCAGCAGCAACGGGTGTTTCTAGCGAGAGCGCTCATTAACAACCCGAAGCTGCTCATCTTGGACGAGCCGCTGACCGGCATCGACGTCGAGACGCAGACAAGTTTTTTTCAAATGGTCAAGCACATGCACCAAAGGCATAACATCACGTTCCTGATGGTATCCCACGATATGGAGATGGTTCGCTCGTACTTGGGGCAAGAACCGAAGGAACGAAGCGGCAAGCTGTCGTTCTATGTTCGCCATTCCCACGATCTGGACGACTGCGATGGAACGGACTTATTGCATTCGCTGCGGAAGGAAGGGTAACCCGGCGTGGATTTGTTAACGGCAGAGTTTTTTCAACGGGCATTGATCGGTGGAGCGCTTATCGCGATTACGGCGCCGCTTATGGGGCTGTTCCTCGTGTTAAGGCGGCTGGCGATGATTGGGGACACGCTAGCCCACGTCAGCATCGCCGGCGTTGCGCTTGGGTTCCTGATCAATGTGTACCCGGTAGCTGTGGGGTTGGCGTTTGCGATTGCTGCGTCTTTCGCCATCGAATTTCTAAGACGGGCGTATCGCACTTATGCGGAATTATCGATCGCCATTATTATGTCAGGCGGAATCGGACTCGCTTCGATCTTGTTTACGTCGGGCAGAGGGTTTAATCTGGACGTCAATTCGTATTTGTTCGGAAGCATTTATACGCTTAGTTATGTCGATATCGCTGTTATTGCGGCGATCACGGTTGTTGTGCTCGCACTAGTCATGCTTCACAAGAAAGAGCTGTTCCTGCTCACGTTCGATGAGGACGCGGCGGCAGTCAGCGGATTGCCGGTTAAATATTTCAACATAATGCTCAGCATTATGACAGCGCTTGTGATCAGCGCATCGATCAAAATCGTAGGCGCGTTGCTCGTTTCCGCGCTATTGACGATACCTGCCGCATGCGGCTTGACGCTTGCCCGAAGTTTCAGGCAGGCCGTCGCGCTCGTTGTTATCGTCGGCGAAGTTGCCGTGCTTGCCGGCTTATGGATTGCCGGCGTTGCGAACTGGGCGCCGGGCGGCACGATCGTGTTGCTGCTTATTGCCGTGCTGCTCGCTTCGATGCTGTTCCGGCGGTTCAGGGGCGCATAAGTTCCGACGGAAGCCGGCATCGACGTGTAACAGGCGCGGTTTACAACCGCCAAAGGGAGGTTTCCAACTATGGCAGACGTGAATATAGGTATTGCTGCAGCCGCGGGGTTCGCTTCTTTTATTTCCCCATGCTGCTTGCCGCTTTACCCGGCTTACTTATCTTACATAACCGGCGTATCCGTATCTCAGATCAAGACCGATACGAGCCGAAGCATGCGATTTAAGACGATGAGCCATACGTTTTTCTTTATCCTTGGCTTCTCCGCTGTCTTCTTCGCGCTTGGATACGGCTCCAATGCGTTCGCAGATGTTTTCCGCGATCATCAAGACACGATCCGCAAGCTTTCCGCCATCTTTATCGTGCTTATGGGTCTATTTCTGACGGGCTTGTTTCAACCGCAGCTACTGATGAAGGAACGTAAAATCAATATTGGCTGGAAACCTGCCGGATACTTGGGCTCGTTCGTGTTCGGCATCGGCTTCTCCGCGGGGTGGTCGCCTTGTATCGGTCCGATTCTTGGCTCGATTCTCCTGCTCGCGGCGAGCAAGCCCGGCACGTGGGCGGGACTTACGACGGCGTATTCGCTTGGTTTCGCGATTCCGTTTTTCGTCCTTGCCTTTTTCTTGGGGACAGCTCGATGGATACTGAAATATTCGAGCTTGTTGATGAAGATTGGCGGCGTTCTGATGATTGTTATGGGCATTCTGCTGTTTACCGATCGAATGACGACAATTACAATCTGGCTCCAGGGCATTACCCCGAAGTGGCTGGGATAATTATAAGCTGAACGTAAAAGAAGCGCTCCCGATCCATTCGCGGGCGCTTTTGCTTGTTTTCGACAGTCGGACTTGCTCCTGAGCCTTTAAGCGGTGTATGATATTGTAGGAAAGGGGGATTAGCTTTGCCAACCCCAAGCATGGAAGATTATTTGGAACGGATCTACCGGCTGATCGAAGAGAAGGGCTACGCCCGCGTATCCGACATCGCCGAGGGGCTGGAAGTTCATCCTTCATCGGTCACGAAGATGATACAGAAGCTCGACAAGGATAACTATCTCATATACGAGAAGTATAGGGGACTTGTCCTGACGAACAAAGGCAAGAAGACGGGCAAAAGACTCGTGGATCGACACCATCTATTGGAGTCGTTCCTGCATATCATCGGCGTGCAGGAAGACAAAATATACGGCGACGTGGAAGGCATCGAGCATCACTTGAGCTGGGACTCCATTACTTGCATCGAGACGCTCGTCGAATACTTCAACAGGGAACCTTCCCGCAAGGAAGAGTTGACCCGTTTGCGCGCGGAGATGGACAGCGAGTAACCGATGCCGCCATAGCCTGACGAAAGCTATTGAATAAGTTTTGCTATGAGAGAACCGCCTGCATTCGGCATGGCCGAAGCATAGGCGGTTTTTTTGCGCCTAGAAAGAAGGATTAGGTGCACTCCGTCTCGCATACGGATAAAGGTAGGGCGGCGCAGGCGGGCTGCCACGGCGGAGGGGCTATCGTGCAGACGACGGCGGTAAACGCGGTATTCGAGGGCGGGGGCGTGAAGGGCATTTCGCTGACGGGCGCGGTCCGTGCGGCGGAGCAGCACGGCATCGTATTCCATCGGGTGGCGGGGACGTCTTCCGGCAGTATCGTCGCTGCGTTGATCGCCGCTGGATATACGGCGATCGAGATGCGAGAGCAAATCGAAAGGATGCCGTTTAAGTCGTTATTGAAAAGGGGTTTATTTATAACACCAAATTCGTAGGGCCGGCGCTTAGAGTTCTTCTTCGCAAAGGATTGTATTCCGGGGATGCCTTAGAGGCGTGGGTGGAAAGCATGCTTGCCGACAGAGGCATTCGGTGTTTCGGTGATTTGCCGGAAGGCATGCTGCGCATCGTCGCTTCGGACATTACGAACGGCAAGCTGCTCGTCTTGCCGGAAGACATTCGCCATTACGGCGCAGACCCTGGCAAGCTATCCGTCGCCAAAGCGATCCGGATGAGCACGAGCATTCCGTACTTTTTCGATCCCGTCGTATTAAAGCAGCCTTGGAAAGAACGGAAAAGAAGCGTCATCCAGTCCCGTGTTTCTTATGTTGTTGACGGAGGCTTACTCAGCAATTTTCCTTTGTGGCTGTTCGAGAAAGATGTAGCGGAAGGCACTCCTGTTCCGGTCATCGGCTTTCAAATGGTCGGACGTTCCGATGTTCACCCGCATCGCATCAGCGGGCCGATAACGATGTTCCAGGCGATGTTCGAGACGATGCTCGGGGCGCATGACGAAAGATATATCGAGAAACACAACGCCATTCGCACGATCAAAATTCCGACGCTTGGCGTCGGGAGCACATCGTTCGATCTGTCCCCGAAAACGAGTCTTGCGCTGTACGAGTCGGGTTTGCAAGCAGGCGAGAAGTTTTTTCACGAATGGGACCGCAAATCCGGTACTTTGAAGGTTACGGTGATGAAAAAGGGAGAGTCGCAGACAGGGCAGGCAGAACAGACGGACCACTAAGCACGAAAAACCGCCTCCCGTAAAATGAACCGGGGAGGCGGTTTTTCGTGCTTAGTGGTATCGAGGCGGCTCGTCGTTCTTGTCTTTCCGTCCTTCGATGACGGTAAACGTCGAATTGCGGCGCCGTTCGCTCTGCGCGTTCGTCTTTCGGAAGTCCGGGCGGGCTTTGCGAGCGGACTGCTTAGGCTTACGCAACTTGGAGCGCCAAGTATTCGGTGGAAATTTGTAGAGCAAGAATACGATCGCGATGATCACGACGGGCACGAGCCAGCTTTGGGTGGAGCCCTTGGAAAGACTGGTAGCGATGCCGATAGCCATCAGGGCGAGCACGACGGCGAACCAAATCTGAATTCGATTTTTCATCTTCATCGTCCTCCTTGCTTGTTGTGTCAGCTTTTCAGCGCGTTAGATTGCCGATCCAATTCCAACATGCGATTGAAAGATGCGATCGAGACGGCGACTTGTTCGTCGTTCGGTTCTTTCGTCGTCAACAGCTGCAGCCACAGTCCTGGAACTCCGAGCCACTTCAACACCGGAATGTCTCTCAGGGCGTTTGTCCAGCGAAGCACTTCATACGAGATCCCGAGCACGACGGGCAACAGCAGAAGACGCTGCAAAATCCTTTCTCCCATCGTATCCCAAGTAAAGAATGAATAAACGATGACGCCGACGATAACGGTGAAAATAATAAAGCTGCTTCCGCATCTGTAATGCAATCGGCTGAACTTCTGCACTTTATCGACGGTTAATTCCGAACCCGACTCGTAAGCGGTAATGACTTTATGCTCGGCGCCGTGGTATTGGAACAGACGTTTGATGAGCGGCGTCTGCGAGATAAACCAAAGGTAACAGAGCAGGAATACGATCTTGATAACGCCTTCGAGCAGGTTGTGCAATATTTTATTCTCGAAAGCTTGGCTAAAGATCAGGCCTTCGACGAACGCGGGCACTAAAGTGAAAATAATTTTCCCGACAGCGAACGATAGAATGCCGACGACGGCGACGCCGAGGATCATCGTCAAATTCCAGCGTTCTTTCTTCTCTTTGCCTTTGGCTGCTTCCTCGGGAGAAGTCTCGTCTTCGGCATACGCCTCAGCCGAGAACGTCAAGTGCTGGGAGCCTTTGGCTGCGGATTCGATAATGCCGACGATGCCTCGAAGGAAAGGAATTTTTTTCAGCGAGGTCAAAAAGGCGTTCGGTTTCTTCGGCACTTCAAAAAAGGCGATCTGATTGTCTTTACGTCGAACGGCCGTCACGTGGACGTGTTTGCCCGCGAACATAACTCCTTCAATAACCGCTTGTCCGCCGTAGACCGCGGGTGTTTGATCCGACATGGTTAGCCACCTGCTTATCTTTGAAAACTCTGGGCGACGGCAATCGCCGACCCAAGTAATTTTATTTTACTAGATTAAAGGAGGGAAAGCCACAGGCAAAGGATGTCGGCGGCCTTCAGCCGTCTGGCGGTTAAAGGGGAAGAAGGGAGGAAATACTAGTTCGCAGTTTAGCGACTGGGGGTTGGCCGACATGACCGACGAAAAAGATGGCGTGCCCCTAAGACTTGAACACCACTCATATTGGTTAGCTTTTAGGTTATGCACTGCACCTTGGTGTGCAGCTTCATCACAAAGGACAAATATGGTACAATGTCTGATGGACTTGAAGACTCCGGTAAAATTGAGGTTCAAGCAGGAATCCGGCTGTTGGCGGGAGGAGAACATCAGACATGGCAAGCATTTTGGTGCTGAACGGCCCTAACTTAAACATGCTCGGCATTCGAGAGCCCGGCGTATACGGCGCTTCGACACTGGCGGATATTGAAGCGCGGCTTGCCGAGTACGGTAAAGAACTTGGCGTCTCCCTCAGCTTTTTCCAATCGAATCACGAAGGCGCTTTGCTGGACGAGATTCACGCGGCATACGGCAAACATGACGGTATTCTCATTAATCCAGGTGCGTTGACTCACACGAGTTACGCGCTCAGGGATGGACTATCGGCTGTCAGCCTGCCTGTCGTGGAAGTTCATCTGTCCAATATCCATCAAAGAGAAGCATTCCGGCACGTATCGGTTATCGCCGCGGTTGCTATTGGGCAGATCGCCGGATTCGGCCCGCTCGGATACGAACTTGGTTTGCAAGCTTTATACCGCCACATTGAGACATCACGAATGAAAGATTAACGAATGCGGGAAAGCGGGGATTTATTCATGCCTAATGCGCGTATTAAACGACTGCGAGAGCTGCTCGCCTCTTCGGAAGGCGATGCTTTACTTGTCACCAATCCGATCAACCGGAGATATTTAAGCGGGTTCACTGGTTCGTCCGGCGTTGTGCTCGTCACGGCGAGCGATGCCGTGCTCGTAACCGATTTCCGTTACCGGGAACAAGCACCGCAACAAGCGGCCGGTTTCCGGATCGAGGAGCATGGCGCGAGCATGAACGGCAAGATCGCGGAATTGCTGGTCGAATGGAAAGTCGGCACGCTTCTGATTGAAGAGGACGATGTGACGTTCGCTTCCTATCAGAAGATGGCTGCGGACTTCGCTCCTGCAAAGCTGTCTCCGTCGGCGAGTATGGTCGAGAAGCTGAGAGAAATCAAGGACGAAGGCGAGCTTGCGATCATGCAGGAAGCGGCTGACATCGCAGACCGCGCGTTTCAACACATTCTCGGGTTCATTAAGCCCGGATTGACGGAGAAAGCGGTTGCCCTCGAGCTTGAAATCTTCATGCGTTCCCAAGGGGCGGCGAGCTCTTCATTCGACACGATCGTAGCGAGCGGCGAACGCTCGGCATTGCCGCATGGCACCGCCAGCGACCGGGTTATCGGTCAGGACGAATTCGTAAAGCTCGATTACGGCGCCTATTATAAAGGATACTGCTCGGATATTACGAGAACGATCGTTGTTGGCAAACCGAGCGACAAGCACTGCGAAATTTATGAAATCGTGCTCGAAGCCCAGCTTCATGCCCTCGACAACTTGCGCCCTGGATTGACGGGAGTGGAAGGTGACGCCTTGACGAGAGATATCATCACAAGGTATGGTTATGGAGAATATTTCGGCCACGGGACAGGGCATGGTCTCGGGATGGAAGTCCACGAGTCGCCGCGTCTGTCCAAGTCTGGCGGTCCCGTGCTTGTACCGGGAATGGTCGTCACCGTGGAACCAGGTATCTATCTCCCCGGCTTCGGCGGAGTAAGGATAGAGGACGATGTTGTCGTAACCGAAAGCGGTATTCGGATACTGACGCAATCTCCCAAACAGCTAATTACGCTGAACTAATCAAGAGCAACGTCTCTACAGGAGGAATTTCGAAGTGATTTCCGTAAACGACTTCAAAACAGGCTTGACGATCGAACTGGATGGCGCGCCTTGCAGCGTCGTAGATTTCCAGCACGTAAAACCGGGCAAAGGTGCGGCGTTCGTTCGCTCCAAGCTCAAAAACTTGCGTAACGGCAACGTTGTTGAGAAAACGTTCCGCGCAGGCGAGTCCGTCGTTCGCGCGATCGTCGAGAACCGCACGGTGCAATACTTGTATAACTCCGGTTCGGAATATACGTTCATGGACAACGAGACGTTCGATCAGTTCGAATTGAGCAAGTCTCAACTTGAGTGGGAAGTTAACTTCCTTACGGAGAACATGTCCGTGAACATCACGAGTTATCAAGGCGAGATGATCGGTATCAACCTGCCTAACAGCGTCGATTTGAAAGTCATCGAAGCTGAGCCGGGAATTAAAGGCAGCACGGCGACAGGCGCGACGAAAGCGGCTAAGCTCGAGACGGGCTATTCTGTACAAGTGCCATTGTTCATCAACGAAGGCGATGTGCTGACGATCGATACGCGCGAAGGCAAATACGTTTCTCGCGCATAAGCGAACATAGCTGGCTGTTTCGCTGCTCAGCGTGGCGGCAGCGACGGTTCCCGCCGTTCTTCGATTTCGGAGAGCGAGCGGGAATTTTTTTTATTTTTGGGCCGAAGGACTTATGCTATAATATAATGCTGTATGCAGATGTACTCTTGGGGAGTGACTACCGGTGTCTTTGATAGTAATGAAATTCGGCGGAAGTTCCGTCGGGACGACCGAGCGTATGAGTCGGGTAGCGCAGCGGATCATTGACAAAAAGCTGCAAGGCGACCGCGTTGTCGTTGTCGTGTCGGCGATGGGAGATACAACGGACGATCTGATCGATAAAGCGAACGAAGTGAACGACAATCCGCCCGCGCGCGAGATGGATATGCTGTTGACGACCGGTGAGCAAATCTCGGTCGCGCTGCTCTCGATGGCGATTCACAAGCACGGCCATGCCGCCAAGTCGTTCACGGGCTGGCAAGCGGGCATCGTGACGGAAGCGGTACATGCGAAAGCGCGCATCAACGACATTTCTCCCGAGCGGATTTTCTCTGCGCTGGATGAAGGCAACATCGTCATCGTCGCCGGCTTCCAAGGGATGACGGAGAATGGGGATATTACGACGCTTGGACGCGGTGGATCGGACACGACGGCCGTGGCACTGGCTGCTGCGATCAAAGCAGACGTATGCGAAATCTACACGGACGTTGACGGCGTCTATTCGACCGACCCGCGGGTCGTGAAATGCGCCAGGAAGCTGGATCAAATCTCGTATGACGAAATGCTCGAGCTTGCTAACCTCGGTGCGGCGGTACTGCACCCGCGCGCTGTCGAGTACGCGAAGCATAATAACGTCAACTTGGTCGTACGTTCGAGTTTTAATCAAAATGAAGGCACGTTGGTGAGGGAGGCCGCGGAAATGGAACAAGGAATCGTCGTAAGAGGAATCGCTTCGGACAAAAACGTAGCGCGCATTAGCGTGCTTGGCGTTGAGGACGTGCCGGGTGTTCTTGCCAAAATGTTCGGAGCGCTCGCGAACAACGGCATTGATGTCGACATTATCGTGCAAAGCGGCGTACAGGACGGTAAAGCGGACTTCTCGTTCACCGTGTCGCTCTCCGACCGCCAGCGCGCCATCGATGTGCTCGCAAGTATTAAAACCGAAGTGCCTTATCGCGAGACGACGTACGAAGAAGGCCTTGTGAAAGTGTCGATCGTCGGCGCAGGAATGGTGTCGAATCCTGGCGTTGCAGCGACGATGTTTAAAGCGATCTCTGATGTTGGCGTCAGCATCAAAATGGTGAGCACTTCGGAAATCAAAGTGTCGTGCGTCATCGCCGCAGAGCCGGTGCAGGAAGTCGTTCGAGCCCTTCATACGGCGTACGGCCTTGACACCGCGCAAACGGCGTTTGTCGGCGGGCCGCAAGAGCGCAGATAATATATTGAGACGTAAGGAGCCGTCTTCGGTCATTCTTCCAACAAATGTTGGGATGATCGAGGCGGTTTTTTTGCGTGGAAAAATTTGGTTGGGCGATGGCGACGGTGTCGTGTTCGCTCCCTTTTGTCGATATCCCCTTCGCTCAGCAAGCGTCTGTAGGGGGGCGTCCTATCGTTGCATTTTGCAACATTTGCGGAGCATCGGCATATTCTCTGAGTCAACGGGATATCGACAAAAGGGAGTTGCGCTATAACCATGTGCTAGATTTGAGCTTCACTTTCCCATAAACAACTGAATAAGTTTAATCAATATGGCGCTAATGCCTGCAGCCATCAGGGGGCCTACTGGAATGCCGCGCAGAAGAAGTACGCCGGCGATCGAGCCCAGTACGATGCCGACAATGAGCTGCGGATCGGCGCGCAGCGTGTCCAGCCCTCGGCTGTTCAGGAATGCACCGATTGCGCCGCCGGCGATCGCGACCCAGCCTGTCCAACCAGTGAAAGCCGCGACAAGATCTTTCGGCTGCACCCGCCCGGAAGCGAACGGAACGAGCACGGCCAACGTTAAGAATAGCAAACCGAGCTCGATGCCCCTTCTTTCGATGGACGGAAGGAATCGGTCGAGATGGGTCAGTTTGACGATGAGAAGGATACAAGCTGCTGTCGTAATAATCGAGGAGCGGCTAAGCAGGCCGATGACGATTAAAGCGACGAGAACGAGTTCTCCGTACATAGCATGGGCACGCTCCCGTTGCTCATATTGAAAAATCCGAATGGTACACGATATGGAACAAGCCCCGCGTTTAGAACGCGGGGCTTTAGCAAGTTGCTCAAAGTGTGACTCGGCCGCACGTAATTACTCATCCAAACGAAGTAACTCGCCCCATGAGCACACCGACCGCACGCAATTGCTCATCCAAACGAGGTAACTCGCCCCCAAAGCGCCCCGGCCGCACGTAGTTGCTCAGATCATATAGTCGATATAAGGCTCGCGATGAAGTCCGAACGTATCGGAACGGAGGCCGCGTCGCATCGTCTCGAGCGTCAGGACATCGCTTACGGGAATGTTTCCGAGATTGACGTTCGGTCCGAGTTCTCTGATCAAATACACTTGCTGTTCCTTCAACGGCGCTTCCCACAGCACGCGGTCCATGTTTGGTATAGCTTCCAATATTGCACCAAGCTCGCCTTCACGGTATTCCCCTTGTTCGTCGAATAAACCGACTCCTTTCCCCGATTCCCTTGCTTCTACCGTAACCAGCTCAGCGCCGCATGCCCAGTCCTGCTCGGCGGTTTCTGCGAAATGGCGGATGTCTATGCGCGAACCCGACAGCTTTTTCCCGTATTCCGTATATACGGTTAAGCCTAGACTTATCGCGTCGCGAATCAGATCGTTGCGCATCGAGCGGCTCATGTTGATCGTCCCATCGGACACTTCGATGCCAGTGAAACCGCAAGCTAGCGCCTGTCGGAAAAACCCGGGAACGACGTCGAGCCGCACCGCCGCTTCCAACAAAGTACCGCCGGGAATGACCGAAATGCCGTACTTGGATGCTGCATCGATTTTCATGCGCAGCACCTCGGGTGGGTAGAGCGGGGACGTGCCGAAGCCGAATTTGATGATATCGATATATTGCCCGGACGTCGACAGCAAATCCTCGAAAGCGTGCATACCGATTCCTTTGTCGATAATCATCGTTCGGCCTTTGGCCCGCGGCTTCGGTTGCCTGCTGCCGCTCGGATCCGACAATCCTTCTGGCCATCTGCTCTTAACCGTCGTTTTGTTCAATTATGTTCGCTCCCCTGGTGACAAGGTGGGATTTTACAAAGCAATATATGCACTCGCCCATTCGGAGGTGAGTTTAAGTTGCCCGTGTCAAATAAACTTCTTAACAGATAGACAAGTTACAGGTCCGTCACGCATATATTTGGAACATCTCATTTTGCTTATCAGGGGGATTACAAGATGGACAAGGCATCGTTCAGCATGGCCATGCTGCGGATATTGTCCGGCAGCATTGAACTTACGGCGGCGCTCGTCATGTTGAAACTCAACGATGTACAGAAGGCGCTAGCCGTCAATTCGATGCTCGCGCTCGTCGGGCCGCTTGTTTTAATCTCGACAACGACGATCGGACTCGTCGGTATCGCGGACAAGTTATCGCCTGCGAAGTTCGTATGGATTCTCGCCGGGGTTGGCTGCCTGCTCATCGGCATTCTTCGCAAATAATACGACACCGGCGCCAACGGCACCGCGTCCAAGGCGATTCGTCCGCGTGGACGGGTCAAGCTGTCATAAAAACGTCGTCCAAGCATACACATGAAACAGATTCTATTACGATACCGACGGAAAGGGGGAACTAGCTTGACGCAATCGCTATTAGAGCTGTTCCCGATCTCTTTGCGTTCGGTGCTGGAGCAGTTGCCGACACCCGTGAAGACGACGTTGGAGGAGATCAGGGTTAGAGAGAACAGGCCGCTCGAGATCGGATACGGCAGTCGTTATTCGTTTGTTCGGGCGGATGGCACATTGTCGGAGCGCGAGAACGAGGCGTTCGTACCTTCCCGTGAGCATTGCAAGGCACTGCTTGAGCGGATTACGCATCATTCGGTGTATGCAGTGGAGGAAGAGCTTCGCAGAGGTTTCGTGACGGTGTCCGGCGGGCATCGAATCGGGCTGGCAGGTCGAGCGGTGCTGGACAAGGGGGCTGTCGCTCATCTGAAAGATATTGCCGGATTTAATGTCCGCGTTGCCCGAGCCAAAGTCGGTTTTGGCTCTGAAGTGTTGCCGGGACTGCTTGACTTCGGATCTAGGACGATCGCCCATACATTAATCGTGTCTCCGCCACAACAAGGTAAAACGACGCTTATTCGCGATCTTGCGCGCTGCATCAGTTCCGGCCACTGGCATCATCCGTCGGCGACCGGGTGGGGCAGTCGTAAAGTCGGTATTGTGGACGAGCGATCGGAAATCGCAGCTAGCGACAAGGGAGTGCCGACTTTTGATCTTGGCCCCCGCTGCGATGTGCTCGATGCTTGTCCGAAAGCGGAAGGAATCATGATGATGATTCGTTCGATGTCCCCTGAAGTCGTCGTAGTGGACGAGATCGGCCGACCGGAAGACGCAGAAGCGATCCGAGAGGCGCTGCATGCCGGCGTTAGA
This sequence comes from Cohnella soli, assembly GCF_042655525.1. Lineage (NCBI taxonomy): Bacteria > Bacillati > Bacillota > Bacilli > Caryophanales > Paenibacillaceae > Cohnella > Cohnella soli. The sequence continues at coordinate 318,320 of NZ_JBHSMI010000025.1, read as the reverse complement.
GTGCTGGCAACGGCGCATGCTTCGGGGTTGTCCGATGTGTTCGCGAGGCCTGTGCTCGCCGGGCTCGCGGCGGATGGCGTATTCGGTCGGTATGTGCTGCTGTCGCGGTCCGGAGGAAAGGTGGAGCATCGCATCATCACGGCGGACGAGGCTGCCCGTGAAACGTCGAGACGGTTCGGCCGAACGATCGGGGCTACGCCAAGGGACGCTCCTCCATTAACGAAGGCATCGTCTGTCCCCGCCGAAGGGATAGTGCCCGTCACAGTCAACACGCGAGCGATGCCGACGATCCGGTCGCCTGCCCCTGTCGCATCGCTAACGGCGGATCGGGGGGAAGGCCATGATTAAGTTCGCGGGCGCGTTACTCGTGTTGTTAGCAGGTACGATGATCGGATTTCTGCAGGCTGCCAGATTCGCTGCGCGTCCAAGGCAGATTCGCGAGCTGCTGCATGCGCTGCAGCGGCTCGAGACGGAAGTCGGGTACGGACAGACGCCTCTTCCCGAAGCGCTCGCCGGCATCGGCAAGTCAATGACAGGCCCCTTGGCTGCGCTGTTCTCCGAGATCGCTTCTCGCCTGAGCGCCGAATCCGCCGAGTCCGGAGAGACGGTCAAGCAAATATGGGAAAAGTCGATCTCCGAGCGCTGGGCAGCGACGGCGATGCGTAAAACGGAGATGGCAGCGCTTCTCCGACTCGGTGCGACGCTTGGCGGCAGCGGGAAGGATGATCAGCTTAAACACATCCGACTCGCCGCGATTCAGCTTCAAGCCGAAGAAGGGGCGGCCAGGGAAGACCAACGACGCTACGAGAAACTGAGCCGAAGCTTAGGAATGCTCGGGGCTGCGCTCGTCGTCATCGTTATGTTGTAACCGATGCCGGGCAGGGAGTTTCCAGACACGCCTAGGAGGCCTAACGATGAACTTCGACATCAGCACCATTTTCCAAATCGCCGGCATCGGCATCATCGTGGCGATGATTCATACGGTGCTGAAGCAGATGGGCAAGGAAGACATGGCGCACTGGGTGACCCTGATCGGGTTCGTCGTCGTCCTGTTCATGGTCGTCAGAATGCTCAACGACTTGTTCCAGGAAATCAAAACGATATTTCTTTTCCAGTAGGTGAAGCGGTTGAACATCGTCCAAATCGTCGGCATCGGGCTACTGGCGACTGTGCTCATTCTCGTCATCCGGGAGCAGAAGCCGATATTCGCCTACCTGCTCGCCGCGTTCGTCGGGGTATCGATTTTCCTCGCGTTTATTGGGAAGATCGATAACGTCATTACCGTGCTGGAGGAGTTGGCCGACCGTTCGGGCATACCCGCCGTGTACTTAAAGACGATGCTCAAAATTATCGGAATCGCCTACGTCGCGGAATTCGGCGCACAAATCGTACGGGACGCCGGGCTGGAAAGTATCGCATCAAAAATCGAATTCGCCGGGAAAATGCTCATTCTCGTCATGGCCGTGCCCATCATCAGCGTCATCGTCGAAACGGTGCTGAATTTATTGCCGGCTTGACGAAAGGCGCGGGATGGAGGGGGAGCATGAGCTGGAACGACAGACTAGGGAACATGGGCGTCGAAAAAAAAGCGATGTTCCTTTTGTTCGCGCTCATGGTGTTCCTGCTGCTCGGAGATACGATCGCGATGGCGCAGTCCCGATCAGCGCCTGACAGCATTGGAACAGAGCAACGCGCAACCAATGCGGGTTCCGGTAATGGCGTGAATGAAGCGAACGGCGGTCTGGACGGCGGGTTATCGGGCGACCTCGCCAAGGAACAGAGCGAGGATGTTGAACTCGGACAGATCCAGAAATACTGGAGTGATCTGAAGACGGAATACGGCGGTTATTTCCCCGAAGGCAAGTTGCCTGAACTGAGGCAGCTTATGTTCCCGACCGGGGAGTCGTGGAACCCGATGAAAGCGCTCGGCGGATTGGCGAGATTTTTCTTGCACGAAGTGCTGTATAGCGGGAAATTGCTCGTGACGATCGTGCTGCTCAGCGTATTCACGATGCTGCTCGAAACGATGCAGAGCGCTTTCGAACGTAACGCTGTCAGCAAAGTCGCCTACGGCATCGCATATATGGTGCTCATCATTCTCGCGGTGAATAGCTTCAAGACAGCGACTTCCTATGCGGGAGAAGCAATCGCGAACATGGTGCAGTTCATGCTCGCAATGGTGCCGCTGCTGCTGACGCTGCTGGCGGGCACGGGGGGCGTCGCATCCGCTGCGGTGCTTCATCCGCTCATCGTATTTATGATCCATACGGTCGGGACGTTCATTCATGTCGTCGTTTTCCCGCTTCTGTTCTTCTCGGCGGTGCTTTATCTCGTGAGCGCGATGTCGGAACGGTACAAGGCGACGCAGCTTGCGAATTTGCTCCGCAATGTCGGCATCGGCATCATGGGCGTGCTGCTGACCGTATTTCTCGGCGTGCTGTCTGTGCAAGGCGCGACGGGGGCGGTAACGGACGGCGTCGCACTGCGGACCGCCAAGTTCGTTACCGGTAACTTCGTCCCGGTCGTCGGCAAAATGTTCTCGGACGCGACGGATACGGTCATGTCGGCGAGCTTGCTCGTCAAGAACGCCGTCGGGTTGGCGGGTGTCATCGTACTGCTGTTCCTGTGCGCGTTCCCTGCGCTGAAAATATTGACGCTCGCGCTGATCTACAACGTGGCCGGGGCGGTCATGCAGCCGCTCGGAGATACGCCGATCGTTAAGTGTCTGCAGACGATCGGGAAGACGCTCATATACGTATTTGCGGCGCTTGCATCGGTGGGGCTCATGTTTTTCCTCGCTGTGACGATCATTCTAACTGCCGGCAATGCGGCGCTCATGATTCGGTGAGCGGGAAAGGGGGCGCCGTGTGAACATCATGGACGGGTTATCCCACTGGCTCAGGCAGATTATCGCCGTCATTTTGCTGGCGTCGCTGATCGATCTGCTGTTGCCGAACCGGACGATGCAGCGTTATGTCAGGCTTGTGGCAGGTCTCTTTATTCTGATGACGGTGGCGACGCCCATTCTGAACTGGATGAAGGGTGACTTTGGCTCCAAGCTTGCCGGCGGATTGACCGCTGTCGAACAGGAGTCGATGAATGCGCCTAGCCGGATGGCGATGATCGAAGCGGACGGGGCGAAGCTGCGGGACAAACAAACCGCGCAAGCGGCCAAATTGGTGACGGCACGACTGGAAGCCGCGATTCGCCAAGAGGTGGAACAATCGGAGAAACGCGGCGTAAGCCGAGTCGACGTATCGCTTGAGCGCGGAACCGACGGGAGTGTGCAAGTGGCGGGCGTCGCCGTAACGCTGGAACCGGACGATGCGGCCGGTACTGGCATCGGCGCTGAAGCGGGAACGGCTTCGAATGGTGTGAAGGACATAGTTCCGGTAGACATCGATGTGACGGTTGAAGATTGGACGTCGGACAAGAACGCGGCGGGGACCGGGAGCGCCGGCAAGTCTGGATCGGGCGCAGATGGCGTCGCGGCGGCAGGCGCAAGCACGGAGCCGGATAACGGGACGGTTCGGCGAGTGACGGACTTGATCTCTAGCCGATTCGGCATTCCAACCCGCGATATCGAAGTGAACGCGGAGCCGCTTTCGGGCGAAAGCCGCGCTGCGAAGAAATAAGGAGGAAAAGCGATGGCGAAGTGGCTGCAGCAGTTGGAGTCGTTCATCGGAGGGGGGGCGGGCGGACAGAAAAGAGTAAAGGCGTTCCGCTGGCTCATCCTGATCGGCTTGATCGGCGCCGCCTTGCTGCTCGCGTCCTCCATGATGAATATGAAAAAACTAGATCCCGGTCAGACGCCGGACGTGTCGCCCCCACGAGACGAAGACGTCGCCGATCAGTCGACCTTTATGGGCGCAGGGGAACAGAAAACTTCCTTATTCGCGGATATTGAGACGGAAATCGAAGGCCGGCTGAAGGACATGCTGGAGAAAATCGTCGGCGTAGGCACTGCGGATGTTATGGTAACGGTTGATTCGACGGAAGAGACGGTCGTGCAGCTGAACGAAAAACAAATTCAGACGCTAACGGAAGAAACGGATCGCAACGGTGCCAAGCGGCACATTACGGACGTGTCGAAAGACGGGCAAGTGGTCTTGTACGAAATTTCTTCCGGTGCGCAGTCTCCGATCGTCGTGAAAAAAATCAAGCCGAAAATCCGCGGCGTCCTCATCATCGCCAAAGGAACGGAAGACGCGACCGTGCACCGTCTCGTCGCCGAAGCGGTATCCCGCGGACTCGATGTGCCGATTCATCGGATCGCCGTCGTTCCCCGCAAAAGCTGATTTAGATCCAATCACTCACTATTTGGGAGGAATTGAACAATGAACAACAAACGTCAGACGATTTGGCTCGTGTCGATGCTCAGCTTGATGGTCATTTTATCCGCCTATTACTTGTTTACGGAAGATGCGTCGAAGCCGGGGAGTTCGGCGAGCGGCGTAGAGCAGACGCAACTTGGCGATAATGATATGCCGAGTGCGAGCAGCGCGAATGGGATCTCGATTACCGAAGAAGAGACGGTGACCAAGCAGCTTGATGGTAAATCGTCCCCGGACGGAAAACAAGCATCTGCAGAAGACCCGTCAAGCATTTCTCCGGAAGATCAGGAAGTGCTGAAAAGCATTACGAACTCTTCGGGCAACCAGAAGATCGAACAGAAGCTCCTCGATCAGCGCGAGAAAATCAGCCAGCAGGCCGAGCAATTGCGCAATATTATTTCAGGCACGTCCAAGGTGACGCAAGAAGAAAGCGCCAAAGCAGTCGAAGACATGGGACGACTCGAAGACACGGACGAGCGGATTACGAGTCTTCAAACGAAGTTGCTGCAAGACTACGATAACGCGGTCGTGGAAGAAGAAGATTTGAATAACTTCAAAGTTATCGTGCTCAGCGATAAGCTCGAGAAGAAACAAGCGATCGATATTCTCGATCTGGCGACCAAAGAGCTGAACGTAACGCCGGACCGCGTAACTATCCAATACGTGCAATAACAGATCGCAGCACGCCTCGCAACGATTCGCAAGAAAGCCGCCCAGGGCACAGGATTGACGTTCCCGGGCGGTTTTCTTGTCGTTCGGGAGTTGCTGCCCTTTGACGCGAAGGCGCATAAGCCTTTCCATTTCGGTCGATTATGGTATAATAGTTCCGTTGTGGGTACGAAAAGGCTTTCTTCACATGGGGAATCCCGAATCAAGGAGTGACCGATATGTTTAAGTTGAGCGAAATCAAAGAACTGATTAAATTGGTAGACCAAACGACCGTACACGAATTGGAAATCGAGAACGAAGGCATGCGCCTATCGATTCGCAAGCCGGGCCGCACGGAAGTCGTTAACGTGCAAGCACCGCACCTTACCCATACATACTTGCCGCAAGCTGTGCCTGCACCAGCTCCGGCACCGTCCGCTGCTGTTGCAGAGGAGACGAAAGCTGCCCCTGCGGCAGACACATCCAACTTGCATCGCATCGTATCTCCGATGGTGGGCACGTTCTACCGTGCGCCTTCACCGGACGCTTCCTCGTTTGTTAACGTGGGAGATCGCGTAAACGACAAAACGGTCGTCTGCATTCTCGAAGCGATGAAATTGATGAATCCGCTGGAAGCGGAAGTGAAAGGCGAGATCGTGGACATTCTCGTGGAGAACGGACAACTGGTCGAATTCGGCCAACCGCTGTTCCTGGTGAAGCCCGAATAATCGCGAGGAGGACTTCAATTTGAAATTCAAAAAAATTCTAGTCGCGAATCGCGGCGAAATCGCGGTACGGATCATTCGTGCCTGCCGCGAGCTTGGCATGTCTACTGTTGCGGTCTATTCCGAAGCCGACCGCGAATCGTTACATGTGCGTTTGGCAGACGAAGCTTATTGCATCGGTCCAACCGCGTCGAAGGACAGCTATCTGAACTTGACGAACATTATGAGCGTCGCGACGTTAACGGACTGCGACGCTATTCATCCGGGTTACGGATTCCTCTCGGAAAACGCCGATTTCGCGGATATCTGCGAATCTTGCAATATTGCTTTCATCGGACCGTCCTCTGCTGCAATCAGCCGCATGGGCGACAAGTCCGTCGCCAAGCAGACGATGAAAGAAGCCGATGTCCCTGTCATTCCGGGCTCCGACGGTTTGATCGAGGACATCGATGACGCGATGCGCATTGCGCGCGACATCGGATATCCTGTCATTATTAAAGCGACTGCCGGAGGCGGAGGCCGTGGCATTCGTATCGCGGAAGACGAAGAAATGCTCGTTCGCGAAATTACGACCGCTCAACAAGAAGCGGAGAAAGCATTCGGCAATGCGGGCGTTTATCTCGAGAAATATTTGACGGGCATGAAACACGTTGAGATCCAGATTATTGCCGATAAGTACGGCAATGTCGCGCATCTCGGTGAGCGAGATTGCTCCGTGCAACGTCGCCGCCAGAAGCTCGTCGAAGAAGCGCCCTGCCCGATCATGAAGCCCGAGCTTCGGGAGCGGATGGGACAAGCGTCGGTTCGTGCGGCGAAAGCGGTTAACTACTCCGGCGCCGGTACAATCGAATATTTGCTTGGACCAGACGGCAACTTCTACTTCATGGAGATGAATACCCGGATTCAGGTCGAGCACCCGGTAACCGAAATGATTACGGGTATCGACTTGATCAAGGAAATGATCGCTATCGCTGAAGGCGAGAAGCTTTCGTTCTCCCAGGAAGATGTGAAGCTCGACGGCTGGGCAATCGAATGCCGTATCAACGCGGAGGATCCAGACCGCAATTTCATGCCATCCCCAGGCCGCGTCGGATTTTACTTGCCTCCAGGCGGACCGGGCGTGCGCATCGACAGCGGCGCGTATTCTCAATATATGATCTCGCCGCATTACGACTCGATGATCGCCAAGCTGATCGTTTGGGCACCGACGCGCGCGGAAGCGATCGCACGGGCTCGCAGAGCGCTAGGCGAATTTATGATCGAAGGCGTGAAGACGACGATTCCGTTCCATCAGAAGTTGCTCAGTCATCCGACTTTCATCAAAGGCACGTTTGATATCAAGTTCCTTGAAGAAAATGATGTGAACAACGTGGCTGCGGAGAGCTCGGACGATGAGTTTTCTCTCTGATTTTCAGGCCAAGCGTTTGTCATAATAATCCCGCAATGCTATATTTATAAGTAGTGAAGCGGATGCTCGGACAATACCCCGAAACGAAGTCCGGGTAGATGGAGGTGGAACTACGAATGGAAACGATAGCGCCGGATTACGAACGTACGGATTTGGGCACGATCGAGATCGCTCCCGAAGTGATCGAGGTGATCGCTGGCTTAGCGACGATTGAAGTTGAAGGAGTCGCTGGAATGAGCGGCGGGCTGTCCGCCGGTATCGGCGAATTGCTCGGCCGCAAAAACTTGTCCAAGGGCGTGAAAGTGGAAGTCGGCCAACGCGAAGCTGCAGTCGACGTCTCGATCATCGTTCATTACGGACGCAAGATCCCTGAAGTGTCTACGGAAATTCAACGCAACGTCAAAAGCTCGATCGAGACGATGACCGGACTGAACGTCGTTGAAGTCAATGTGCATATTCATGACGTCCACTTCAAAGCGGGCGACAAGCCCGATGACGAAGAGTCTAACGCACGCGTCCGATAATGACGTGACCGCAACCTGACATCCGCGGTGACGGCAAAATCTTCCGATCTGCAGATGACGGTCCTCCGCGGGAATTCCAGTGCGAATTCTCGCGGAGGGCTTTTCGCGATTATTCGGGGGAGTTTTCACATTTTGCTCGATATCGAGGTTCTGGGAGGGCTCATACGTTGATTAAAGTGTTGGACAAGCTGCTTTTGTTTTTGTATAGCATCGCTGTGGGCGTTGCGGCGATCGTGGCGATCGTGGCCGCAAGCGGCGGCATATCCGCAAGCTGGATGAAAGACGTTGTTGACTCATTTACGGGCGATTCGCAAGCCGTTCAGCTGTCGGTCATCGTAGTTGCTGTCGTCTTGCTGCTGTTCAGCTTTCGTTTCTTCGTATTGTCGGTCCGCCGGGACGGAGGTTCCGCGCCATCGATCAACCAGCGTACGGATCACGGCGACATTCGCATTTCAGTAGAAACCGTTGAGAACTTGGCGTTGAAGGCCGCATCCCGCACGCGCGGCGTAAAAGATTTGCGCGCTCGCGTCAGAGTGTCCGAGAAAGGGCTCGGCATTCTTATTCGCGCTTTTGTGGATGGGGACGGCTCTATTCCGACGCTGTCAGAAGAGATGCAACGGACGGTATCCAAAGAAGTCGAGGATGCGACCGGCATTCCGGTGGCTGAAGTGTCGGTGTTTATTGCGAACGTCACGCAAACGCCGAAAACATTCAAAAGCCGCGTGGAATAGGGGGAACCGCGGATGTGGAAAGCCTGGGTGGAAACCTTCGGCGGAAGGATACTCGGCGTTGCGGCGGGTCTCCTATTCGGAATCGTTTATTTGATTAGCGGATTTTGGGATATGCTATTTGTCGCGCTGCTCGTCGGCATCGGTTATGGGATCGGCAAACAGAAAGACGAAGGACGGGGGCCGTTGCTCCCTTGGGGGCGGATCGGCGAATGGATGACGGACCGCTGGCCCTGGTCGCGATAATTCCCGTGAACGTTTCTCGCCCGGGAGGTACGGCGGAGCGCTGTTGGCTCCGCAGGTGCCGGTCGCGCGAGAGGCGCATGGGTTTTTTTGTTTAATCAAAATAAGACTTTTTGAATTACAGCTCAAAGAATCGCAAGTTTCCAGGAGGACTCATGAAGCGCAGAATCGCAAGGGAAATCGCGGTACAGAGTCTGTACCAAATCGAAATGAACGGCGTCACATGCGACGAGGCAGTCGATATCGTCATGGACGAAGCACGCCAAGACAACGAGATCGGAACCGACGTAGCGGAATTAAAAAACGTCGACGCGTTTACGCGCGGGCTCGTGCAAGGAGTAACGGAAAACCGCGAGCAGATCGATCAGAAGCTCGTCGTATACTTGACCGGCTGGCAGGTGGACAGGCTCTCGCGTGTCGACCGGCAAATTTTGCGGCTTGCCGCCTATGAAATGATGTTTAGGACGGACGTGCCGCCCAAAGTCGTCATTAACGAGGCGATTGAGCTAGCGAAGCATTTTGGCCTGGACGAGAACGGGAAGTTCGTCAACGGCGTGCTCGGCCGGATGATGAAGGAAAGAGAAGAGACAACGCAGGAGGGGGAATAACGATGAGCGCACAAATCATTTACGGCAAACAAATTTCCGATTCGATACGAGAGGAACTGCGCGCGGAAGCTGACCGCCTGAAGGCGGAAGGCGTTACGCCTGGGCTCGTGGTCATTATCGTGGGAGAGGATCCGGCATCGCAAGTGTACGTCAGAAACAAAGCGAAGGCGTGTGAGGACCTCGGTTACTATTCCGAAGTCGTTCGTCTTCCGGCGGACACAACGCAAGCCGATCTTCTCACGCTCATCGAACGGTACAATGCGGATGATGCGGTTCATGGCATTCTTGTGCAGCTTCCCCTGCCGAAGCATATCGAAGAGAAAGCGATTATCGACGCGATTGCAGTGGAGAAAGACGTCGACGGTTTTCATCCGGAAAGCGTCGGTAATTTGATGATCGGAGACGACGCGCTGTTGCCTTGCACGCCATCCGGTGTGATCGAGCTATTGAAACGAACGGGCAACTCTCCGGCTGGTAAACATGCGGTCGTCATCGGGCGCAGCAATATCGTCGGCAAGCCGGTCGCTATGCTCCTTCTACGCGAGAACGCGACAGTGACGATCTGTCACTCGAGAACTCCTAACATCGAAGAGATGGCCCGTCAAGCAGACATACTTGTCGTTGGTGTCGGCGTGCCGAAGCTTGTGAAGAAAAATTGGGTGAAACCGGGAGCGGTCGTCATCGACGTCGGTGTGAATCGTCTGCCAGACGGTAAACTGTGCGGTGACGTAGATTACGAGGATGTCGTCGAGACGGCTGGCTGGATCACGCCTGTACCGGGCGGCGTAGGACCGATGACGATTACGATGCTTATGGCGAATACGTTAAAATCGGCGAAGCTTTCGAAAAAATAGAGAGGAGCCGATACTATGGACCCGACGCGCGCACTCAGCATTCGCGACATCAACCGCCTCATCAAGATGAAGCTGGAAGGCGACTCCGGGCTCCAGGATATCTGGCTCAGAGGCGAAATTTCCAACTTTACATTTCACTCCAGCGGCCATATGTATTTTACGCTGAAGGACGAAGGGGCACGCCTCAAATGCATCATGTTCGCCTCCTACAATCAGCGGCTTCCATTCAGTCCGAAGGACGGTATGAAGGTGCTGGCTCGCGGAGGCGTTTCCGTATACGAGAGGGATGGGCAGTATCAGTTCTATGCCACGGCGATGCAGCCGGACGGCATCGGTAGCCTTTACCTCGCTTACGAACAGCTGAAGAAGAAGCTCGCAGCGGAAGGTTTGTTCGACGAGTCACGCAAAAGAGAGCTTCCGGCGTATCCGAGAACCGTCGGCGTCATTACGAGCCCGACAGGGGCTGCAGTTCGCGACATTCTTATTACGCTAGAAAGGCGCAATCCAGCCGTTCACGTGCTGCTCTATCCGGTGTCTGTACAGGGGAAGGCTGCGGCGCCGTCCATCGTAAAGGCGATTCGCGATATGAATGCGTTCGGCGAAGCGGATGTGCTGATCGTCGGCAGGGGCGGCGGTTCGCTCGAAGAGTTGTGGGCGTTTAACGAAGAGGCAGTTGCGCGGGCGATCAGCAATTCACGCATTCCGGTCATCTCTGCGGTTGGCCACGAAACCGATTTTACGATTGCGGACTTTGCTGCGGATTTGCGCGCGCCAACGCCGACTGCAGCAGCCGAACTCGCAGTGCGGCATGCGGGCGAGCTGAAACAAAATCTTGCTTATTCCGAACGTCGGATGGCTAAGTCGCTGTCGTCGTTGCTGGCCGCCGCTCGCGAGCGATTGAGACATGCGGTAAGATCGCCTTATTTCGTTCAGCCCCGCAGAAGCTTACTCGTTCAGGCGGAACGGCTCGACAGGCTAAAAGACAGATTACGTTACGTGCTGCGCGACCGACATGCGGCGTCGACTGAGCGCCACGCAAGGCTGGTCGGCAAGCTGCTTGCGGTGAATCCCGGCCGTCAGGCGGCACTTTCCCGTCAGCGACTTACTTCGGCGACGAGAAGTCTGGAACAGGCGATGGTGGGCTTGCTGAGCAGACGGCGGGCGGAATTCGGCTCTGCCTTAAGACATCTGGACGCTCTAAGTCCCCTCAAGATTATGGGGCGCGGCTACAGCCTTGTGTACGACGAAAGTATGAAGAAGCTCGTCCGGATGACGGGCGATGTTCAGCCAGGCGATCTGATCCGGGTCAGGCTGCAGGACGGGACGCTTGATTGCCAAGTATGGGGAATTCGCGGGGAGGAGCAGGCACATGGCTAAAAATACAACCGGCGGCAAGCCGGAGCAACTGAGCGGGACAACGGATGGGACGGACGTTCCGGCAATTTCGTTCGAACAGGCGATGGAGAAGCTGGAGCATATCGTCGCCAAATTGGAAAGCGGCGATGTCCCGCTTGAGATGGCGATTGAGCTGTTCCAGGAAGGAATGAGCTTGTCCAAGCTATGCGGACAGAAGCTCGAGCAAGTGGAACGGCGCATCGAGATGCTCGTAGAAGGCGACGGAGGTTTGCAGCGCAAGCCATTTGCGGCCGAACAGTAACAATTGGAGCTTTGCGGCTTCGAGACTGAGAGGGACGTGTTGTGACAACATCGGTAGATTTGCATACCTATTTGAATTCGAGGCGCGAACAGGTTGAAGCAGCGCTTCGCGACGTGTTTCCGTCGAACTGGAACGTTCCGACGACGCTTCGCGAGGCGATGGACTATTCGCTTCTGGCGGGCGGCAAGCGGCTGCGGCCGATTTTTGCGTTGGCGGCTGCGGAGGCGGTTGAAGGCGGATCGGGTGCAATGGCTCGCTCAATGCCTTTCGCATGCGCCATCGAAATGGTTCATACGTACTCCCTTATCCACGATGATTTGCCTGCGATGGATAATGACGATTTCCGACGGGGAAGACCGACTAACCATAAAGTGTACGGCGATGCGATGGCCGTTCTCGCGGGAGACGGGTTGCTGACGCACTCGTTTCACGTACTCGCTTCCGCCGTGAAACTCGGCGTACCGGCTGAGCGCGTGCTGGCCGTATCGGAAGAGCTGGCCAAGTTTGCCGGCGTATACGGCATGGTAGGCGGACAAGCGCTCGACATGGAAGGCGAGCAAGGCGTTACATCCCTCGAGCAATTGGAATCGATCCATCTACATAAGACGAGCGACCTGATTGCCTTCTCGCTTCGCGCGGGCGGACATGCTTCGGAAGCCAGCGAAGATCAGTTGCGTGCACTTGAGCGCTTTGGCAGAAATGTCGGGCTCGCGTTTCAGATTCAGGACGACATCCTCGACTTGACCGGCACGGAAGAGAAAATCGGCAAGCCGGTAAAGAGCGACGAGCGTCAGGAGAAGGTCACTTATCCGTTCCTGATCGGACTGGATGAGAGCCGCAAAAGAGTGTCAGCCTTGACGCAAGAGGCAAATGAGGCGCTGCAAAGCGCGGGACTTACAGATCCGCGCCGGTTATACGAGATCGCAGAATTTTTGCTTACCCGCGATCATTAAGCTTTCGCGCGTCCTCAAGCGAAGACGGCGCGCACGGCAAACCCCGTCTGCGGCGGAAGGCATGCCTTCTTCTGCTGACGGGGTTTGCCGTTTTATAGCTATGTACGGCGCGTTATCGTGGGATGTGTAGAAATTTGGGCATTGTTTGGCGATATGGTATACTAAGCGTAATATCTATTGGGGGAAAGCGGGGAACTACCTTTGCTGCTCGAGCGAATCGACAGTCCGCAACAATTGAAACAACTAACGCTACCCGAGCTTCCGCAATTAGCCGAAGAAATCAGGCGTTTCCTCATCGAGAAACTATCCGCCACGGGTGGCCATTTGGCGCCGAATTTGGGCGTCGTCGAGCTGACGTTGGCGCTTCATTATAGGTACAACAGCCCGAATGACAAGCTTATTTTCGACGTCGGACATCAAGCTTATGTTCATAAGATTTTGACGGGACGGCAAGGGCGTTTCGATACGCTGCGCCAGAAAAACGGCTTATGCGGCTTCGTGAAGCGGAACGAAAGCGAGCACGACGTCTGGGAAGCCGGGCACAGCAGCACATCGTTGTCCGCGGCGATGGGGATGGCGTTGGCGCGTGACCAGCAAGGCGGTTCCAATCGCGTGATTGCCATTATTGGTGATGGTGCCTTAACGGGCGGTATGGCGCTCGAGGCGTTAAATCATATCGGTCATGAGAAACGCAAGTTGATGGTCGTGCTGAACGACAATGAGATGTCCATCGCGCCGAATGTCGGAGCCATTCACAATTATTTGGGCAAAATTCGTTCTGAGAAACTTTATCGCAAAGCGAAGGACGAACTCGACTGGCTGCTTCGCAAAGTGCCGGCTATTGGCGGTAAACTGGCCAAAACAGCCGACCGGGTCAAAGACAGCTTAAAAACGCTAGTCGCGCCCGAAGGCGTATTGTTCGAAGAATTCGGATTAAAGTATTTCGGTCCCGTTGACGGCCATGATATCGGCAAGCTGCTCGAAGCGTTTAAGCAAGCGGATTGCATCGAAGGTCCCGTACTTGTGCACGTTCTGACGACGAAAGGCAAAGGTTATTCTCCGGCGGAAGCCGATTCCCATAAGTGGCATGGGATTACAGGTTCTTACAAAATTGAATCAGGCCAAGTCGTTAAACCGGTTGGCCCGCCAATGTACACCGAAGTTTTCGGTAACGCGCTGATCGAGCTGGCGGAACAAGACAAGCGAATCGTCGCGATAACGCCAGCGATGCCTGGCGGCTCCGGGTTGCTGAAGTTCGCGGAACGATTCCCGGATCGCATGTTTGACGTCGGCATCGCCGAGCAGCATGCTGCTACGCTTTCCGCAGCTATGGCAATGGAGGGCTCAAAGCCGATTTTCGCGGTGTACTCTACATTCCTGCAACGGGCTTATGATCAAGTCGTTCACGATATTTGCCGGCAAAATTTAAACGTCGTCTTTGCGATCGATCGTGCGGGCTTCGTCGGTGCAGACGGGGAGACGCATCAAGGCGTGTATGATATCGCGTTCTTGCGCCATATTCCGAACATGGTGCTTATGATGCCGAAGAACGAGAACGAGTTGCGAAATATGATGAAAACGGCAGTTGAATACGATAAAGGACCGATCGCCGTCCGTTACCCGCGTGTTGCGGGAACCGGAGCAACATTTGACGACGTGATGACGCCGATCGAGATCGGCACATGGGAGACGGTCAGGGAAGGCGACTACGCCGCCGTTCTTGCGATCGGGCCGATGGTACAAGTGGCGGAGGAAGCAGCCGAACTGCTCAAGCGTGAAGGGATGAACGTCCGTGTCATTAACGCCCGCTTCGTGAAGCCGCTGGATGAGAAAATGCTGTTATCCCTGGCGAAGGAACACCTGCCGTTGCTCGTCGTCGAGGAAGGCTCCGTCCAAGGAGGCTTGGGCAGCGCGATCCTCGAATTTTTCGCGCTGAACGGTATTCAGCCGGCGTCGATTCAACTGGCCGGCGTCCCTGACATTTTCGTCGAACATGCGACGATCAAAGAACAGCGTGCGGACTGCGGCTTGACGGCGGAAGCAATCGCCAATCGTTTGGTTTCGTTGCCTGGACGTCAGCGGCTGAAGGCGACGTGACGATGGAGAAAATAACGGTCGGCAAGGAACGGCTCGACGTATTGCTGCTCGAGCAAGGGTTTTATGAAAGCCGAGAGAAAGCGAAAGCGGCGATAATGGCGGGGCTTGTCCTCGTCGGGACGGAACGCGTCGACAAGGCGGGCACGAAAGTGCCGCGTGACGCCGCTATTACGGTTAAAGGCTCGGTTCATCCTTATGTCAGCCGCGGCGGGTTAAAGTTAGAGAAAGCGATCAAACATTTCGGGCTTGATCTGCGCGGCAAAACGATGATTGATATCGGCGCATCGACGGGCGGTTTTACGGATTGCGCATTACAGCACGGTGCTGTCGGCGTATATGCCGTCGACGTCGGCTATAACCAATTGGATTGGTCGCTTCGCCAGGACGATCGCGTGCGGTCGATGGAACGCACGAATTTTAGACATATGACCGTAGACCAGTTGGAAGGGCCTATGCCGTCATTCGCCTCGATCGACGTAAGTTTTATTTCGCTTCGGCTGATTTTGCCGGCGTTGGCGGATATTTTAGAGCCTGGCGGTCAGACGGTCGCATTGATCAAGCCTCAATTCGAGGCGGGAAGAGATCAAGTCGGCAAGGCGGGCATTATCCGTGATTCCTCTGTTCATGCGAGCGTGATCCGAGATGTGCTTGTATCGGCGAATGGACTCGGGTATGAGCTTCAAGGTTTAACCTTCTCTCCGATTACAGGAGGCGAGGGCAATATCGAATTTCTCGCCTTGTGGCGTCTTCGTGAAGGAGAAGATCCGTTGCCTGAGCTTCATGAGGACGAACTGACGAAACTCGCCAAAACGACATCCGAAGAAGCCGCCGCTGCTTTCAAGCGTGGCCCGGCTTCGTGATCAAAATCGAACTTTTTGAACTACCTCTCGTCCGGATGACCCGGAGCGCCGAAGAACGGCCGTACCCTAATGGGCCGGGTCGCGGACGCTCCGGGTTTTATTGATTTCATCCTTGAAGACCTCCTGGTGACTGATGCCTGAAAGAGGAATAAGCGACCTTGGTCGCGAAAGATTAAAGACGCACGAGCAACGAGTCCAGGCAGCGAACGACGATCCGATTCGGATCTTACCTGGAGGGCGCGATGGAAAAGTTCGGTGACGGTCTATTAATGATGATCGCAGCGGGGTTGATGATCTGGTGGGCGATTAGGCGTATAGACCGCTGGTTGCACGAGCCGCCGGGTTCGAGAATACGCAAGCTGGCTCAAGCCGGCGGCGTCGAACGCGACGACGCCGTGGAGTTGCTCGAAGAGCAGGGGTTCGAAGTGTTGTCCGGAAAGCACCGCATCCCGCTCGGAGTCGTCGTGGCCGACGAGCCGGCGATGCCGACCCGGCTGTATTTCGATTATTTGGCTTCGCGGGACTATAAATATTATCTCGTGAAGCTTGATCGGCCGCGGCAGCCAATCGTTTGGACTGCGAGCGGCCTGCGGGAGAAATTGTTGCCTTATGCATTGCTTTTTCCCGATTGCGAAGGCATTATCGTCGCATCGGTTCAGGACAGGCAAGTCAAAATCGTGAGATTCAAAGTGGAGGCTGGCGAATGAAAGGATTACGTCAACGCAAAATACGGGAAATGATCGCTTTGCGGGAAATCGAAACACAGGAAGATCTCGTTGAAGCGCTAAGTCTCGAAGGGATGCAAGTGACGCAGGCAACCGTCTCCAGAGACATCAAGGAAATGCAATTGATCAAAGTGCCTCTCGAAGACGGGCGCTACAAATATTCGATGCCGCAAGACCAGAAATACAACCCGGCTCACAAATTGAAGCGAGCGCTGCTTGATCACTTTATCAGCGCCGATTACGCGGAAAATCTTGTCGTGCTTAAGAGCTTGCCTGCGACATCAATGACCATTGCGGCGCTGATCGACGGAATGGATTGGAGCGAGATCATCGGCACGATCGGCGGAGATGATACGACGTTGCTTATTTGCAAAACCAAAGCGCAAGGGGAAGATGTACTGAATCGGATTTACGGGATGATGCAGTAAAAGGCGGCTAGAAAGGTTTATATTCGACGATTCGACAGGAGGCTATTCATGCTTCGGGAATTATTCATCAGTAATTTGGCTGTCATCGAGAAAGTATCCGTTCGTTTCCATAACGGGTTTCACGTGCTTACCGGTGAGACGGGAGCAGGCAAATCAATCGTCATTGATGCGTTAACGCTTGCGGTGGGAGGCAGGGGTCAGGCAGACATGATCCGCCATGGTCAGGATCGCGCGAAAGTCGAAGCCGTGTTCGATTTACCGCGCGAACATCCCGTGTGGATGACGCTTGAGCGTCTGGGCATTGAAGCCGATCCCGAGGAAACGTTGCTTATTCGCAGAGAATTGCTCGCCCAAGGCAAAGCGACCGCCCGAATTAACGGGCAAAGCGTTACGTTGTCGATGCTGCGCGAAGTCGGAGAGCATCTGGTCAACATTCACGGCCAGCATGAGCATCAATCTTTGCTGCGCACCGATAAACATCTCGAATGGTTGGATTCGTTCGCCGAAGAGGACATCAAAGTGCTCAAGGCGGATTATCGGAAATTATTCGCCGAATACCAGTCCGTTCACAAAGAGCGCCGGGAACTCGACGAGAAGTCTCGCCAGGGGATGCAAATGCTGGATCTTTATCGGTTTCAGCTAGAAGAAATCGCGGCGGCCAAGCTGAAGTCCGGCGAAGATGAATCCCTCTCCGACGAACGACGCAAACTATCCCATGCGGAGAAATTGGCGGAAACGGTGACGGAAGCTTACGATTTGCTGTACGGCACGAAAGGATTGACCGCATTATCTCGTGCGCTGACGCGCCTGCAGGACATTTCCAAGGTCGATCCCGCCTTTATTCAACCGCTCGTCGAGCAGTTGCAAACCGCGTATTACGCGGTTGAAGACAGTGCATATCAGCTTCGCGATTATAAGGAAAGCATCGAGTTTAATCCGCAGCGGCTGGCCCAAATCGAACAGAGGCTTGACCTGCTCCATGGGCTTAAACGCAAATATGGAGAGACAGTCGAAGACATTATCGGCTACAAAGCAAAAATCCAAACGGAAACCGATCAGCTCGACAATCGGGACGAATTGCTTCAGCAGCTTGCTGCCCGTGAGGAGGCGCTTCATCGGGAGCTAGTGTCCAAAGCGGAGAAGCTGACGGAAATCCGCAAAGCGGCGTCTAGAACGCTTTCCGGTCAAATCGAACGGGAACTTGCGGATTTGCAAATGGAGCGTTCGGTGTTCGAGGTGAAGCTGGCTCCGTCAACGTTGATGGCTACGGGTGCGGATATTGCCGAGTTTCTACTGTCGACCAATCCGGGCGAACCGCCTAAGCCGCTGTCCAAAATCGCTTCCGGAGGCGAGATGTCTCGGGTTATGCTTGCGCTTAAAGCGATATTTGCGCGGATCGACGAAATACCGGTTCTTGTTTTCGATGAGGTCGATACGGGCGTCAGCGGTCGTGCGGCTCAGGCGATTGCCGAGAAGTTATCGCTGTTGTCTCGCCACTGTCAGGTGTTCGCGATTACGCATTTGCCTCAGGTTGCTTGCATGGCTGATCATCAGTACGAAATCCGCAAGCAAGTAACGGAACAAGATCGTACGAGCACGTCTGTTCTTGAGTTGTTGCACGAGCAACGTGTCGAGGAGCTTGCCCGCATGCTCGGCGGCGTAGAAGTAACGGAAAAAACCCGCCATCACGCGCAAGAAATGCTTAGTCTGGCGGAACAACGAAAAAACGCGTAACGGCGCGAAAAATCACAGGCGTAGGAATCATTTCGGGAACATAAAAGAACGGGCTCGCGGTTACCTTATAGTTACGTTATCGGCGGCACTCGCGTCGGTCTAGACTGTAAGGGAGCGTGAGAACTTGTACCAGAAGCACTCCAAAAAACGCCGCATCGGTCTCGTCGTTGTTCTTATGCTGTGTTTTGCCGTTTTTTCAGCGCCTGTTCAGCATTTCGCGGCATTCCCGAGTCAACTCAGGTTATTTCAGGGACAAGCGGTGTCGCTGCATTACGCAATGCCCGTTCACGCTCAAGGCAGTGTGAACCCGCACGTAGCCGAGATTAACGGAAACAACGGTTCTTCCATGCGGGTCGATCTGAGCCGTCCTTTATCCATCCAACCGAAGCATAGCGGCATTACGGACCTGAAGTTAAAATTGTTCGGCAAAATTCCGTTCAAGACAGTGCGCCTTCAAGTCATTCCGAACTTAAAAGTCATTCCCGGCGGGCAAACGATCGGCGTTAAAGTCAAAGCTGCGGGTATTATGGTCGTAGGCCATCACCTTGTTCAGATGAAGGACCACTCGAAAGTGTCGCCGGGCGAAGATGCCAAATTGAAGCTCGGGGATCTCATTGTCGAGATCAATGGAGAGAAGTGCAATGATATTTCTAAAATTTCGACCTATGCGGAAAATGCAGGCCGAACAGGTGAAGCGCTCCGGCTGCTTGTGCAGAGGGGCAAGGAACGATTCAAAACAACATTAAAACCGGCGTACGATGAAGAAGATAAAGCTTGGCGGTTAGGCTTGTATATTAGAGATTCTGCAGCAGGCGTCGGTACATTGACATTTTACGCACCCGATCAAGGCGTCTACGGAGCTCTCGGCCACGTCATCACGGATATGGATACACAATCTCCGATAGTCGTCGGCAGCGGCGAAATCGTCCAATCCAACGTGAATTCAATTTCCAAAAGCCAAAGCGGCGAACCTGGCGAGAAAAGGGCGAGCTTCTTAAAAGGCGGCAAAACACTCGGTAATGTGGAGCGAAATACGCCGTTCGGCATATTCGGCCAAATGAAGCAGCTTCCCGATCACGCATACCAGCCTGAACCGATTCCTGTCGCTTTTGCGGAAGAAGTAAAAGAAGGTCCCGCGCAAATGCTGACTGTCGTCGAGAAGCAGAAAGTCGAACGATTTGACATCGAGATCGTCCATACTGCCAAACAATCGTCACCGGCAACGAAAGGTATGGTCATCAAGATCACCGATAAACAATTAATCGAAAGAACGGGCGGTATCGTGCAAGGCATGAGTGGAAGTCCGATTATTCAGAACGGCAAATTAGTCGGCGCCGTAACGCACGTGTTCGTGAACGATCCATCGTCCGGATATGGCTGCTTTATCGAATGGATGCTCCAAGATGCCGGCATTATGCTAAAACCGGAGCAGGCAACGTCTAAGGCGGTTTAACGCCTTAGATTTTGTTTTATCCAATCATGGCCAAAACACGAACATTTGTCGAAAATACTTGAAAAGCATCAGGTTTTGGCGTGTTATGACGCAAATTTTATATTATATGCGATTTTCTTAAATAAATAAAGAAAAATTTTCGAATCGAGAAGGAATCACGAAGTGCAATGTCGAAAACGGATAATCAGAGAAACGATAAACGTTTTTCAGCCAATAAAAACTTAGGGTTGAGAAAGGGAGGACCAGACATTGCCACGGATTGAAGTGTTTCTAGCAGACGACAACCGAGAGTTTACGAACTTATTATCAGAGTACATCCAAGAACAGGATGATATGACGGTCATCGGAGTGGCGTACAACGGAGAAGAGGTCATTCGTCAATTAGAGGAAACACGCAGAGTACCGGATGTCATGATCCTCGATATTATTATGCCGCACTTGGACGGACTAGGCGTCCTTGAGAAGCTGCGGGATATGAATTTGTCGCCGATGCCTAAGATCATTATGCTGACGGCGTTCGGGCAAGAAAACATCACCCAGAGAGCGGTGCAACTCGGCGCATCGTACTACATACTGAAACCGTTCGACATGGATGTGTTGGCGAACCGGATCCGGCAGTTGGCTGGCAGTCCGACTTCATCGTCGATGACGACAACGTCCTCCTCCTCCTCGAGCAGCCGTTCGAACATCGTGCAAATCGGCAAGCCGAAAAATTTGGACGCCAATATTACGAGCATTATTCATGAGATTGGCGTGCCGGCCCACATTAAAGGGTATCAATACTTACGCGAAGCAATCACGATGGTGTATAACAACATCGAGATTCTGGGCGCGATTACGAAGACGCTGTACCCGTCCATCGCCGAGAAATTCAAAACGACGCCTTCCCGCGTCGAACGCGCTATTCGCCACGCGATTGAAGTCGCTTGGACGCGTGGCAACATCGATTCGATTTCGCATTTGTTCGGTTACACGATCAACATTGCGAAGTCGAAGCCGACGAACTCGGAGTTTATCGCGATGGTGGCGGATAAGCTGCGGATTGAGCACAAGGTGAGCTGAGGAGGCTCGGGAATGGCGTAATAGCAAGGGATTTCGGGTTATGGGAACGGTTTACAGCCAAAACGATTTTGGCGGTAAATATCTGAAATTGACGTTTCTGTACCGATAAACTTCTGAATAGTAAACCAACTGATACCACTTATTTATTGGTTCTCTAAAAACCAATGAAGGAGTGGTATTTTTTATGACCGATTTTGACTTTCAACTCGACAATTTTATGCTTTATTGTTCATCCAAAAACCTTTCGCGTAAGACCTTAGCCAGTTATGAACAGACGCTAAAGCTGTTCGGCAAGTATTTACTTGAACAATTCCAAATTGAAGATGTGAAAAAAGTTCAGTCGGGTCATATTCGACAATACATCAAGTATGTTCGTGAGAGGGGCAAATACACAGTCGTTAATAATGTTGATTCCAAAGACAAAAATCATCCAGAGAACCGCACTGACTACAAAAAAGAAGTATCGATGACAACAATTGCAAATTACGTTCGTAACATCAAAGTATTTTTCAATTATCTTTACGAAGTCGAACGCGAGATACAGAAGAATCCTGTTGAAAGTGTTGAGAATCCCAAGATTCAGCGGAAGGTCAAGAAAATCTTAGCGGCAGATGAAATCAAGAAGGTACTAGGTCAGTTTGATACAGCAACATTTCATGGTTATAGGAATTACACGATTACACGACTATTACTGGACACTGGAATGAGAATCGGAGAATGTCTTAGTCTACAGCCAGAAAGCTTTGATTTCAAACATAAAAGCATCCTCATTAAAAACCCCAAGAACAGGCAAGAGAGGTATGTTTACTTTTCATTCAAATCAGCAAATGAAATCAAGCAATGGATGCGCTATAAAGACCGTTACTCTGAGAGTCCGTTCCTGTTCCCGACAACGAGAGGAACGCAATTAGAGGTTAGGAATTACGAAAGGTCATTGAGGGAAGCGGGGGAGCGGGTAGCAGTGCCAATACATCCGCATCAGTTAAGGAATAACTTCGCTAAGTATTACATTCTGAATAATGGTGACTGGTTCAGTCTGTGCCGAATACTGGGACATTCATCAGTTGAAGTGACTCAGAAGGCATATCTGGACTTCACTGATGAAGAAATTGGGAAGAAGTATCAGAAACATAGCCCACTTGCTTTCTTGGAGGTCTGAACCATGACAACGAAAAGTATTGTGTGGTTAGCTGTGGAAGATAATGTTACTGCCTGTAGGCTCATAGAACTCGCTCAGAGCCACTGTAAGCTTGTTCTGGAACACATCAATAAAAATACTTGTTTAGAGCGAAAGGAAGCCATAAGAGCCAAAATTGCGCGTTTGAGGGTGGATCGGGAATTATTGTTGGCTCCATACGTGCAGGAGGTCGTAGGATGAGTGAAGAGTTTGCGAAGTACGAACAGCTTGTTCGGGAACAGGATGAGTTGTTTCTGAAAATAGAGACGTATCAGGAAGTAATTGCGTCATTACAAATGCTACTTCATAGGCATGGTGCGAGTGGTCTTCATCTGCTGACGATTGAGGAAATCCTAACAACGATTCATTCGTCAGAAATGAATTTTCGGACTGAACTATTAAAAATGCAAACGGCTAAGCTCCTACTGTCAAACAAGATCAGTTATAAATCATTTTTTGGAGGAAAGAATGAACGCTACTAAAAACAACGTCATAGCGGACACAATAAGAGAAGAATTATCAGCAATGGGCTTTAAAGGATTATTGTTGCACAAACTGCTTGCTTATATCGTCGATGGTGAATCACTTCAAGCATTTTACAACTTCATTATTATGAAGGAAGAGGAAGAGGGGAGAATGACGAAAGTCTTACTTGTACATAAGTTCAGCGAACATATGCAAGATAGACTGACATTTAAGGACTTTAACGATTTTCTTTCTGAATTTAATAATTCCGCAGATGAATCAGAGCAAGAAAAAATTATTCAAAAACTTGTTGTGAGGAAAGCTGATAATGATATGCTCAATAAAGTAGCAAAGCTATTCGTCTGTAATCCGCTCAGGGTAGAAATCATTTACAATATGATTGTTGAGTATCGAAGGATGTACAAGCCAGATGAGATAATCATGCTTTTGGAAGAGATGTCTCACAAGTATGCGAAGGAAAAAGCACTCCTGAAAACTTCGTAAATATACGATATTATTGGTTGGATAATTTTGTGGGGGTATTTTCCAACGGGAGGAAAACATGAGGAAGCTTTTATGTCTATCGATGGTCGTAATGGTGTTACTATTATCGGCTTGTGGTGATCTTGAAAATTCCGCTATTCCAAGTGATACCAACAACCAGAGTGATGCGTCGGTTGGTACGGAGTCAAGCACTAGCGACAATGAAGTATTGTCGGATACGCAATTAAAGGAACAGGTTATAAGTCTCCTTGATGATTGGCACTATGCAGATGCAAAGGAATTAATCGTCTCGCATAATAAACGAGATGATAAACTATTTGATGCTTTTTATTCATATGCGTCACTTGTGTCATTGAGTCCTTCATTTGATGAAATGGATAATTATCGAGAAGAACATAGTAAAGTGTATGATAAGTTTCTTCAACTAATGACAGATGGTATTATTAGCGTTGATGAAATGATGAAATTCACTGAAAGTTTGAGTGACGAGTTGAAAATCAAAACGAACATTGTAATCAGCAAGCATTCAAAAGATAATGGATATTTTGACCCTGAACTTGGTATGACAGCAGAACGATTATTGGAATCAAAATCATGGGGTAAACCAAAAGATATAAATAGAACGACTACGAAAAATGGTGTTAGGGAACAATGGGTTTACTATGGAGATAAGTATGTTTACTTAGAAGATGGGATTGTCACATCAATTCAGGAATAAGGAAGGCACCTCCAATATAAAGTTATGGTTGCAATATCCAGTTTTTTGAAGTGTATTATTCAGAGATTAATACTGTGCAAAGCGGAAGCACCGCTATTTCTCGGACTACGTGTCCTTGATTTAGCTGTGCTTTTTTGCATTCAATTATAGGAGGATAAAACTATGATGAACGGAAAAGTAATTCGTACTGATGCCGATCTTACAAACTGCATCTACTTCGACACAAGAGTAGAGGTATGGATGAATGGTGGGTTCGAGGAAGAGGTAATAATCGCAGACTATGATGATATTACCATCAAGATTGTAGGGGGAGGTAAATTTTTGCGTCAGAACGTGATCCTTAAAGTTGCATAGAAAACGGAGAGCCTTACCTGAGTGGTAGGCTCTCGCTTTCACTCACCCTTCGTCATTCTCCGTCGTTTCAGCCATTCCAATACGAGAGTTAAGTTTGTTCCAAAAATGACACTATTATCGTCCGAATCTTCGATGCTTAGTTCACTAAACCAAGCATCGAATGATGGTTCTGAAATTTTGTTTCTAATGTCTTCTAAGAGTCTGGTGAGCAAGCTCCGTTGATATTCCGTTTTGAGTCTTTCTTCGTTTTGTCGAGCCTTCTCCAAGATACGAGGGAAATGTTTTTTAAATTGTTCCTCAACTCGTTTTCTTCGCTCTTCATTGTTTTCAGTCATCGTCCCGCTCCTCCAACTAAATAAAATAAATCTTCCATTTACTCCTCAATATGCAATGTTTTCGTCAAATACAAGTAACTCCAAGGTATATTCACTCCCTGTAATTACTTTTAAGACTTCAAATATGAGATCACTATATTTAATCCATATCCAATCAACATGCACTTCGGTTTTGGCTACAATCACTAAATGATGATCGCTTTCGTGATCGCTCATCACTGATAAAATACGAAAGTTATCGTTATCGAACCAAAAATCAAATTCCTCCTCAGGGACAAGTGTCTGAACTATAGTCAACAACTGATTCTCTAGTTGCTTGCGTCTTTCTGAAAATTTCCTTAGTGTTTCAAAAATCCCCTTACCTTCCACACCACCAACCCCTTTCAAAATGCCAAAGAAAGAACAGGACGAAACTTGTGCAAAAAGAAAAGCGGAAGGCTTAGTAGCCCTCCGCTGCTTCATGCTATGATAAATGAATGATATGTTCCGCTTGTGGCTAATCAAACTGTTCAACACCTATCAACACCCCGTTCTTCTATCTGATTTGGATAGTGAAATTGATAGATGAATCATATCTCACCATCGAAATTATGTCAAATAATGGGAATGCCGAAGAAAGTACTTGTTGATGAACTATAGCTCCTTGAAAGGATTCCATAGTGCTTTATCTATAATGTACGATTACGATATTACCTACAATAGATTATTTGTCTCTTTAGGCTCTGGTACTTAACGCACTACAAGCAAGTATCTAAGCATTAACAAGCAAACCAACTCAGTCATGTACAATTTTATACTCAATAGATATTTATATCTCTTACAAGCCTCTACACGCACTCCATGTATTTGAAGCAGTCAAGCCATTTAATCAGCATCAAGCAATGGGTGACCAGATAACTTGTGCGCCAACAACTACAACATCAACGCACAAGCACCAATCAAGTCAACCAACCAAACTCTCATATTGTTTCCTTGGTAATATACGCTTTAATTCTTTTCTTTCAAAAAAGTACAAAATACAGGACTTAAAATCATGGGATTCGTTGACCTCCAACATACTTGAGTCATCGACAATAACATCAATATTCAAGCGGTACAGATTAGGCAGATTTCGTTGAAAACCTTTACCGCCTGTTGGCTTCCTGTTTCGTGCGACAACATCAATGACTCCTAAATTAATCAACTTATTAACTTGATTGATTGCTGTTTCTCTAGTCACGCCAGTAGATTTTGCAATTGTTGTAAATGGCATATAAAAAACGCCTTGCAAGTTCGCATGGCGTTTAGAGTGTTTCAGCAGTGCATATGTGATTAGTTTCTGATTTTTCTCTGGACATCGTTCTACAATCCACTTCATTTCATTCAGGCTAACATTCAAGTCCTTGTTACCACCACTTAAATTGTATTTGTCATCATTGCAAACATCTTTAACAATTTGATCTATGTCCTTGTAGCAGTCAGCCAACTTAGTTGTATATGAATCAGGATTCTGCCATTCCATCCAAGTGTATAGTTCGTTTCTGCATTCATCTGCTTCTAAGCCTGAATATTTCAAGTATAAGCACACTAAAAACGTAGCCTTGTGCCTTGAACCCTGAACGTTTAAGCCCTCGTTGAGTAGTTTTTTTGCAAGATCAATCGAATAGTCCTCAGATTGCTCATGATTCTTAGGCGGCACAAATGGACTTACCGCGTCTTCTACTTCAATTAACTCTTTCGTATCAATATTCTGCTTATCTACGTCATCGATCTCAAGTATATCTAACACTTGCTGACTTTCAATCTTGTGAATCGTTAGAAGATACGCTTCTGACTGTTGCCTGTTCATAACATTGAAATCATCGTCAATGAATCCACAATACTTTCCAGTCTTCTGATGAATACCAAGCGGAAGCTTTACACCTTGACTGTTAGTGACTCTGAACTCAACCTTATTGCCATCGTCAGAGTGTTCGATAACGTCTGACATTTGAATCACATGATTGAAGAAACTCTTTGCATCGGTAACTTTAATCAAATCATCAAAGAATATGTCGATGTGGTAGCCTTTGTTACCACTGAAACTGATGTGATGTTCGATATTCAATTCATTCAATGTAATTACAATCTTACCTGTAATCCATTTTGCTTTGATAGGATCATGAAAATCTACATCAAACGTCATAAACTTTGTTGTTTGCTCGCCGCTGAAAGTGCCAACCGTAAACTTACCCTTTAGGTGTTGCTCCATGTGCCAGTCATTCAATTTTTGCGTCTTACCTAGACTGGATGGTCGCCCTGCAATACATGTGATGTACCCTTGCTTAGATTGCTTTAAATATTTTCCAGTCTGTATGATAAATAACTCTTCGAGTTTCTTGATAACTTTCTTCTGCATTGTCGAAGACCACTCCTAACGATTTAATTTAACCTGTCAAAAAAAGAAGACTCTACAACTAAAGCGTTGTAGAGTCCATTGGTTTTGATAATGCGTACTCACGTAGTGCGTGGTTGACTAGATTAGTTCTCTGGTATAGCCAGAATTTGTTTCCAGTTTTCTCATGCAATGCGCCGCAAATATAGGGGACATTCTTTGTTCTTAGGAAGTGTTGCAGGTTACTACTATAACAGTAAAAGTAATCTTGCTGATAATTGTTGTTTTTCATGTCGATCGATACCACTCCTTTAGGTTTTATTTGCCATTCATCTTAATAGCCTCGTCAACAAATTTTTCGTTCTAGTCTCCATCCAATTGAGCGTTTGGCTTTTCCGCTAAGTATATAGCTAGCATTCAAACCAAGTTGTCGAGATGCTTCTGATTGTGAAATAAACTCTAATCGTTCATTTGTTTCGAGATTGATTGCTATTACTGGCTTTACACAGTTTGCTAACCCATTCGCGAAAGCATGCGATGTATTCTCAGAATGAGTACACCATTCGAGGTTAGAAACATGGTTCTTTGACTTTACTCCATCACGATGGTTCACTAGCGGCTTATTCGCAGGATTCGGAATGAATGCCTGTGCAACTAAACGATGAACCGAGAACTTTTTACGATGACCCTGTTTGTAAAGGTCAACTCTCAAATAGCCATTTTGATTAATATGCGTTTGTACAGTTTTTTCTTTACGAGTCAAACGATTGGCTAAACTTTTGATATTACCGTAATTAGAAACCTCATAAATTCCTTCATAGTCCACAACAGGAAGCCATACTTCATCTTTCAAACTCCCATTTTGATTCTCATTTGCTTTGTTTATTGTCATGCCAATCTTCCCCTAGTTGTTCGAATTTTGCGAAACGCAAATAGCCCTTACCGTAATTGGCAAGGGTTACTTATGTTTTGTTCAGAAGTCTCTCTGAAAAAAACGTCTCATATCTAAAAGTGCTTAGGGCATCTATGATTCGTTTTTTTTGCACCGAAGAAGAAATTGATTTAAACCATAAACAATTACTTGGAAATATAGATCATGCTCTCTGAGACATGGACTTTAATTCTTGCGCCAAACTGAATAGCACAAAAAGCCACTTCGTTGTTGGAAGTAGCTCTGTTCTTGGTTATAAGGAATATCACTCAACTCGTCGGTGTGTAAACGGTTTTCCCCCTGCCAAAACAGACTAACTAGACTATGTCACATCACTTAATTAGTTAAGAAGGTAAAGGGGGAATGAAAAATGGAATTACAGTTGAGTTTAAAACAGAGTTATCAGGTTCTACGCAAAATGAAGAATCTAAAGTTACGGCAGATCGCCCAACAACTAGAAGTGTCTGTTCCTATGTTGTCAATGTATGAGAGGGAGGTTGTGAATTTAAGCAAAGACAAGGAATCCTTGTATCGAGAAATTATCCTGAGTCATCGAGAGTAACAATTACGCACATCTAATTAGCCTACGAGAGTTCATCTTGTAGGCTTTTTCCATTCAAAGAAAAGGGAGTGTTGAAATGAGCAACGCAACAATAATACAGACAAATACGGATATTTTTATTGGCTCAGATACAGCGACATCAGTTTCAATTGGAAACCAAATATTTCGTGTAGATACAAAGGCAACAAAGTTATATCACATTGATGATCTGGTTCTCTTTTGTTCTGGTGACTTAGTCTTCTGTTATAACCTGATTGAGTTGTTCTTAAAGGAAGAAGTCAGGAATGCTAACGTTCTTAGGAATATCCTGCTTGCATGTCATCATGACGAAACAGTCGATATTGTAGTCTGTGAATACAAAGGGAACAAAACAGTAGTTACGGAATTGTCTCCGAATAATAATTTTGAACCAGTAATTCATGCTGATATTGCTGCTGGTGGAGTAAATGTTGTAGCAGCTGGAATTAAAACTAAGGAGTCTCATGATATTGCTTGTGAAATGCTGTATAGAGGGAAATCAGTCTCGAACATATTCAAAGAAGTATTCGACACTATCTCTTATGAAGGCATAGGTGGACAACTATCTGTCTATCGAGTAAGTGAAAACGGAATTCAAGTTTTCCTTAATCATCAGATCAAAGAGAAGCCATCACTCAAAAGAGTAAGTCCTGCTATATTTATGAATCATAATAAGCAGCTTATCGTCGGTGAGCGTATCTACGGAAAAGTAATGATGGGTGCTAACCTTGCAATCGAAGATGAGAGTGGCGTACTAAAGTTCCAAGGTTCGAAAGGTGAAATCTTTGACCGAAATGGCAAACTTGTAATGAAGATGGGTCTGGTTGATGAAAATCCCGATACGTTTGGCTTGTGGTCGTTTAACGACATTACAAGAGTGCGTATGGATGACCGTACAGGTTTTGCAATCGAACGTGCAAGTACAAATACCACAAATCATCCGAATGGATGGGAAAAGATACTGTGGGCTGACCAAAGCGATGGAACTCTGTATGGCTATGATATTGTGGCGCAAAACATTAAGATCGTTAACAATGTTGGTGATGTAATTTTAGATGCAGAGAACAACTATCTCAATATCGGTGATTTCGAGAAGATTGTCATGGATAATAAATTGACTGTGTTAGAGAAGATGCAAATTATCACCGAACTGTACAAGATTGAAGCACAATACAAGAAGATGCTAGAACAGGCTGAGAAGTATAAACAATCTGAGCGTGATGCAGTATTTGATATTAATGCTCAATACTTCGCAAAGACACCAAGTACAACAGACCTGTATTCGACTCAATCTCTTACAGATGCGTATAATGCACTCATCACGTATATGAGTCAGTTCATAAAAATAGATAGTGTTCTTCCGCTATCCATTGATATTAACGCCCCTTTAACTGAATCGACGAGTAATATCACAAATCGTTCAGAGTTCATCTTGAAGTTCAAGGCGTACTATGATGCAGAGAAGGATTTGCGCAATAAGATCGAGGATGCTCAATTCTACTCTGGATTGAATATGGGCGTATTCTACAACAATGTTGTTATTGGAGAGTATGGCTTCATCGCTCTGAGAAACGATGGAAAGTATCGGTCTGTTCTTAATGCCACGAATGGCTTGGCGTTGCAGAAGTGGGAGAATAATAGATGGACGAATAAGGTCTATGCTTCTCTTGGTAATTCCTCATATGAAGATGGTACGTTGATCGCAGAGGATTTGGTTGCTAAACGTTTACGTATCGAAACGAAGCTTGGTGGAGTGTTGCTAGACGTAGATTCTTTGTCGTTGGACTTCACAGTTCTGGATTCTATCATCTTAGACAATGTAATCATGTCGCCAGAAAAGATCACTTTAGCTACTCAGTTCAAGAACATCACGAAACAGTATGCAGAACTGAGAACTGAATTAAACAAGTATGCAACCACAATTTATAGCGACAGGGATTCTAGTTATTACGGTCTGGATAATGCGAAGACAGCATTGGTTGCGGCAGGAGCAGATTTGGATTCGAAGTACAACATACTTAATGCCTACATGATTCCTGTGTTTACAGACATGAATGCAAAGACAAACATTATCAGCGATCTTCATTCGACGAGGCTAATCTTCCATCAAGTATGGGAGGACTTCTACAAGGCGTATGAGGTAGGGCGAAGCACACTTGCTGACTTCCTTGAAAAGAGTTCGTTACAGTTGGGTAGAAACTACAATAACATTGTCATTGATGGACTTAATGGCATTGTCGTTACGAGAGGAAACTTCATGAACAAAACAACGCTCAATGCCACGTTTGGCATCAAGATCGAGCGTAATGATGGCTCTGCGGGAGTGCCAGCTTGGTATAAAGTCTTCTACGTTGATATTAACGGAAACCTTTTCGCAGAAGACATGAGTACGAAGCGTCTTCATATCCTTGATGGTGATCTTGGTGAAGCAATTCTATTTGATGCGCTCACAGGTATCACAATCAATGGTCGTCATGGAGAGAAAATTCGTCTGAACGCGAACGAAGGTATTGCCATTGATGTAAATGATGAGAAGCGTTTTTGGATTGATACAGATGGAACACTGAGGGCTAGAAAGTTGATTATTACAGACGACGATGAAGAAGCTGTTGAGCTGCCAGATGGTTCATTCATCTCTCGACTGACAGTCAATGAGGTACGAACTTTGCAAGACATAAATCAGCAAGATTATGTATGGATTAAAGATCAATCCGTTAAGTTAATGTCTGGTAATGGTGCTATTGAAGATCAAGAGAAAATGTCATTCTACTTAGATGCTCCAACAGGAAGCCTCAATGGTATCCCTACAATCAAGATGGGTGTGGGTACTGGAATAGGTGCAAACGAAGTTGGATTTATCATTAAAGATTCAGATGCCTTCAAGTTCAGTTATTCGTCTGGTGGTCAGAAAAAAATCTGGATGCAACGTAGTGGATTTGGAACTGAGGGTATTCTTATTGAATCTATCGGAAGTGCAGTTCGACTCAATTCCAGTACGAAGATTCGCATTGAAGCAGGAAGTAGTTACATTGAGGTAACTCCTACTGGTATCAAGTTGTCAGCTTCGAGAATTGACATTAACTAGGTGGTAGATTATCTTATATTGACAGTGATTATACTAATTTAAGGGTCTTTCGTATCGGGGTATAAATTAAGATCGGATTGCGGAGTGGAAGTGTTATATCCGTTATTGTGGGGCTATGGGGTAACAGCCTGTAAACCTAGCCCCCTTATCTGAATCTTCTTGTGAGTCCCTATGAAAGTAATAAATGACAGTTGAACACCTCGCTTCCTGTTCAAAGAAAAGAAGAAGCCCCTATCATGATAGGCTTCTCATTCACTCATTATGGAACTTACTTGTCATTCTTTAGCTTCTTTAATTCAACATACAATGTAGCCTTTGGTATGCCAGTGGACTTGATGATCTCGCTAACAGTTAGTCCGTTAGATTCTCTCTCTGCATACAGTTTCAATGCACGTTTAATGATACTTGAATCTAGTGCAGGACGTCCCATATGCGTACCCTTTGCCTTGGCGCGTTCTCTACCCTCCGTAGTACGGTCTACGATTAAATCGCGCTCAAACTGCGCAAACGCTCCTAGCATGTTGAACATTAAATCCTGCATTGGACTACGTTTCTCTACGGCTTCAAAGTGCAAGTTGTCCTTCAAGAACTTCACATTGATACCTCTGACAAGCAAGTCATTGACGATGCTATTCAGGTCGATGATGGAACGTGCTAGACGGTCTATCTTGGTTACGACAAGCGTATCACCTTCTGACATTGCTTCTAATAGTTCCTTTAGTGCAGAACGCTTATCAGTGCTTGTACCTGTCACTTGCTCATGATAGATGTTAGCACATCCTGCTTCTTTAAGAAGTTGCTTCTGTGTCTCTAGCCCGTTATCCTGACCTACAGTCGAAGTTCTAGCATATCCGTATGTAGTCATTGTCGATCACCTCAAAAAGTATAGATATTTGCAAACTTCTATACTTTGTATTCTAGACTATCTTTTAGACTATTTCAAGTATAGAAGTTATAGACTTCCAAACCATTTTGCGACTAGGGCAGAAGTCGAAACTTTTGGACTACCGCTTAATTGTATTCTTGGTAATCAATGCGTTCAATTAATAGTGTAAGATGATACCTACGCCTGAAAAAAGGTTAGATTGTGCTGGCTAAGATGATAGTAGTTGCTCTGCCGGGTGAGTCACGGATGGAGTGGCTACTGTTCGCACCACCCCTCATGTTGAAATGTCTCGAACAAAACTGGAAGTCGATACCATTGTTTGTGATAAAATGGACTGTGAAAGAGTGGATGTACTTTACGTTTCACGGGATTATAAGGAGAGAGGGGATTCGGGGGAAATGGAACTGAATGAATGG
Organism: Cohnella soli; assembly: GCF_042655525.1. Lineage (NCBI taxonomy): Bacteria > Bacillati > Bacillota > Bacilli > Caryophanales > Paenibacillaceae > Cohnella > Cohnella soli. The sequence continues at coordinate 285,475 of NZ_JBHSMI010000025.1, read as the reverse complement.
TTGTACACGACTAACTATCAGTCGTTGGAAGAATGGCAGAACCTTGTGTTGAATAAGCAAAATGTGTACCCGTCATTAAGGATTCCATATGATGAATGGATGGAAAAGTATATAGCGAAAATAGAAAATGTACCTCTGGATGATGTGAAGAGTTTGCTTAGGAGTCTGTTGGAGCCTTTAACGCGCAATAAAGACATGGATGATTATTCGGTTAACGAAATGATGCAACAAGTTACAGATGTGAAAATACGTCAGGGTGCGGCATCAATGGCAAGAAGTGAAAGGATGATTAGACTAAGTAAGGGACATGATGCTTGGGAAGGAGTCACTTGGATATTAGAACTGCTTCCAAGAACACCTTACAATGCAGTACAAGCACTTGAAAGCTATCTGTACTCACAGCCCAATTTACCTGACGATCGTATTATTGGGATTTCTCAGTGTATTGAAATTATCTATGCCAAGTTTGTCCACTGTGAGAACTCAATTGAAAAGCTACATGGATTAGAACCTGTAGAATTTGAGTGGTTCATTGAGTACCTATATAGCTGCATGGGCTATGATACCTTGTGGACTCAGGCAACACGTGATGGTGGAAAGGATATTATTGCAACAGGTAAAAGACCAGACGGAATTGAACAGGTATATGTGGAATGCAAGCTTTATAAGAAGACAAAACTTAGTCTACAATCTGTTCAAGCATTTAGTCGTGTGATAGATAAGAATGAAGTAAATAGAGGTGTCATCTTTTGTACAGGCTATGTTGGTGAGAATCTTAGAAAGGAAGATAAGCGAATACAGATATGGTCATTTGACAACATGAGTACACTTTTGAACTCTCATCTAGGAAGCAATTGGACTGAATACGTGAACAGAATTGTTGAAGTTCAAAGGAGAAAATACAAGCATTGAGTCAAGCGTTAGTGGCACATGGACAGTCGAAAACTAATATTATGTATCTGAAAGAGCCTATGTGAAGGCTCTTTTCTCATTTCAATAGTAGAACAAACATATATGCTGGTGTGTCTTGCCATTATATTTGTGTGGTATATTTTTACTTGCGGAACCACGTGAATTAACCAGATATTTATTGAACATGGAGGACTTGTTGTGAAAGGCATATTGATTGCAATAATAGCTGCGACGATTCTAATCATAATCATTGTTAGAAATAAAATAGTAACAAAACACAAGGAAGGTCATCAAGTATCATCGGTATATGATGATATAAGGACTGTTTCCATTACTGATATTGATCGAATGGAAGACGGTTCTGAGTTCGAGATGTATCTGTACAGACTATTCCTCGAACTCGGCTATCAGGGTGTATATAAGACGATAGGTGCCAGAGACTTTGGAGCAGATATTGTCTTTACTGATCGAGAGGACATTAGAAATGTAGTACAAGCGAAGCGTTACACTGATTCGGTGGGCATAAGTGCCGTACAAGAGGTATTTTCGAGCATGAGATACTACAAAGCTAGAAAAGCTATTGTAATTGCTTCTGCCAAGTTCACTGAACCATGTGAGACATTAGCAGGAGTTAACCATGTGAAGCTATTAGATCGTGATGATTTAATATATATGATCGAAGCATTTAAGAAGGATGACATACAGGCAGTCAAAGATAAAGTTGAAGCAGAGCCAAGGATGATATTGGAGTCATGGAGTGAAGTGAATAATACTATTCTTCATGAGATTCGGAAGGATTATAAAGCTGAAAGTGATGTGCAAAAAATGAAAGAGGTATAAAAGTGAGGGGGAATCAAAAATTTTTAGCTGGGTAAAATGGGAACCTAGTTCTTTCTGTTTTTTTCTTCTGAGAAATATTGAGTAAAAGAAAACGCAGAGTTGACTGAAATTAAACTAGGCGATATTGTATAATACAATTAATAGATGAAATGAACCCAAGAATAGGAAATTGAAAAAACGACGAAAGGGAGGACATTCAAATGAAACGAGAGAACTCAACAGATGTAGCAGTCTTTGATGAAGAGATTGACACGGAGGACGAGGACCAAGTTGAAATAGACCCCGAAAAAGAAGCAAAACGAGAACGAGAAAAGCAGTTGTTAATTGCTAGACTTAACGCTGATGACCATACACATTTAATTACAAGAATCGCACATTTATTAAATCGCTTCCCAAACACGAGAAATTCTGATGTCACACTGATGTTAAAATACTGGGAGATTTATTCTTCCGAAAGTTATAAGGAAGGACAAGCAGTTGACCCAAAAGACTTGTATCAATTCGAACGTCTAACTGCAATTGCTCGAGCAAGAGCAAAAATTCAGAATGAATTTAGACTCTTTAGAGCAGATGAAAAGGTAAGAAGATTTCGAAAGAGTAAAGAAGAGATTGAAAAAGAAATACAACTATCGACCAAACCCGAAATCCCTACACTTACGATCTATTGTGATGAGACTGGGAAAAACAAAAAATACGCAATTGTAGGAAGTGTATGGATTCTTGATAGAAGTGAAATGGAGAAGATTTATAGAATATTGAATGAGTGGAAAAGAATTAATGGCTTAGGTATCAAAGATGAGTTTCATTTTACGGAAATGAAAAAACATGAATTAGATTTGTACAAACAATTCTTTAACAAAGTTATAGAATTAGGCTCCATGATTAGTTTCAAGGCTATTGTGTTCAAAATGGAGAATAGCAAGAGGAAAATTGATGATTTATTAAGCGATCTTCATTACCAATTGGTTCATATTGGTATTGAACACGAAGCTAAAACTGGACGTGTCGGGTTGCCCAGATTAGTAAATTTCACTAAGGATAAGGAAGAGGGAAACGACAAGCTTACACTAACAAAGATAGAACAGCATTTACAACTACAGTTTAAAGTGAATTATGATGAAGAATTGAAGTTGAATATGTTTGTGGCTACTGAATCATGGGCAAATATATTGTTGCAGGTTGCTGACTTGTTTGCAGGGAGTTTGAACAGATTCTTAAATGAAAAGCACAGTAACTACAAGGACGAGTTTGCCGAGCATGTTTTTAGTTTGCTTGGTATTGACGCAGAAAGTATGTTTGTTACTGAGAAAGATATGGTGAAAATTATACAACTCGAATAAATCGTGCTTCTTGTTTTTCTTTGAGCTAACTGAGGTAAAACTACATCACAAATCAGTGCATGAACGGAATGAACCCCGTAAGCCCTCGATACAACTGGGTTCGTGGTCATCGTTGAGAGCGACTGAAAAGAATCTGCAAGTGGTGACTCAAGAATCCTGAACTCAATAGGTGGTAGCTTTTACATTATGAAGCTTGACATTTAATAACTGGTTATATATTGTTTTTATAAGGCGCTTTTGCCCTTAAATAATCCTACTGGAAACCAATAAATATTTGGTTTCGGTTGGTTGACTATCATTTCAAGAAGTAAGCCCTAACAAGTCATTTTCCCTCACAACCCTTGATGCTCAACGCGCGGCAATATCGATTCGATTTCGCATTTGTTCGGCTACACGATCAACATTGCGAAGTCGAAGCCGACGAACTCGGAGTTCATCGCGATGGTGGCGGATAAGCTGCGGATTGAGCACAAGGTGAGCTGAGGAGGCTCAGAGTAAGGGATTCAAAGAAGATTCTCTCTTATTGGGAGGATCTTTTTTTGTTCTAACTGAATTCTCATCTTATAAATTTTTAATCATACCCCCTCAAAAAGCAAAACGAGTACGAATACTATATTGAACTGATTCGCCACTATTCGACTAAGCGAGGGGAAATCATGCGTAGTGTGTCTAGAAAAAACCAACCTGATCATATTGCGGCTGCATATCAATTCAGAATATCAGAGAACCAAAAACTACTTGAAGAGATCAGTAGATTAAATATTAAGATTAGCAATTTGACTAATGAATTGACGAAAGAACAACAAGAAAAGAACAACTATAGGGAATTATATCTAGCGCTTCGCCAAGGAAATTACTTACTCATTCCTAAATGATGCAGATGAGACTTCCAGTACATAAGTCGTTGAAGATCGGGCCTATTCGCTCGTTCTTTTCTTTTTTTGCGAAAAAATTTAACAGTCTTTAAGGTAACTTCCCGAAATTCTGCTATAGTAAGTAAGGTCGACCGATTGTAAATTAAGAGGGGGAAATGAAGAAATGTCTGAACGCAATGAGAATGAACTGAACGATAAGAATGTAACGTCTAACGAAGAAATCGAGAATGAGTTGGAAAATAGTGCACAGGAGTTCGACGGACAAACAGAATCGTTCGATCATTTGTCGAATGACGAGACTGAGGACAAGAACGACGATACAGTTGCATCGGTGTCGAACGCTCCTCAAGCCGCAACCGCTGGCAAAAGCTCTGCTGCAATCATCGCACCTTGGATTATCGCGGTTATTGCCGTAGTTGCACTTGTTTTCGTGTTATTGCGCGACAATTCCGGTGGCGAGATGAACAAAACGGTCGCCAAAATGGAAGGCATCACCGTCAAAAACTCTGATGTATTGGACTTTATTTCGCTTCAAATGGGACAAGAGCAATTAAAAACTTTCGTTGACAAAACTGCGGAATCAAAGCTTATTAATTCAGAATTTGATAAAGCTAAGCTTGTCGTAAGTGAGGAAGAAATTAAAAAAGCACTTGAAAGCGTGAAAAAAAGCAACAACATCGCTTCGGATGAAGATTTGAAAGCAGCGCTGGAGCAGAACGGCCTTACACTGGAAATATACAAGAACACTATTCTCATGCCGCAATTGAAACAAAAAGTGCTGTACGAGCACATGAACCCGGTGTCAGATGCGGATCTGAAAGCTTATTATGAGAAGAATAAGGACTCGAAGTTTGCTACGACGCCTAAGCAAGTGAAGGCTTCTCACATTCTGGTGGCGACGAAAGAAGAAGCGGACAAGATTCTCGCAGATCTGAAGGCGGGCAAAGATTTCGCGACACTCGCAAAAGAGAAGTCGACCGATGGTTCTAAAGATAAAGGCGGCGACTTAGGTTTCTTCGGCGCAGGCCAGATGGTGCCGGAATTCGAAAAGGCTGCGTTCGCATTAAAGAAAGGCGAGTTGAGCGATGTTGTACAATCGCAATTCGGCTTCCATATTATTAAAGTGACGGACATTAAAGAAGCGGTCGTGAAACCGTATGACGAAATTAAAGACGAAGTGAAGCTTGCTTATGGAGAAGAAAAGTTTGCAACCGAAGGGCAGGCGTGGATGACTAAGCTTAAGGAAGATCGGAAATACGAGAATCTTCTCGAGAAAAAACCTGAAGCTTCGCCATCCCCTTCGCCATCGGCGACTTCATCTCCTTCGCCGTCCCCGTCAGCTAGCGCGTCGGCTGCATCTAAATAATCAATCGCTTGCCTTTTCGAACAGCTTGTCCTTATTCGCTTGACAGCGAATGCGGACAAGCTGTTTTAATGTTGAAACATTTAAAGCCGAAAGTTTAAGATTACCTTAAACGTCCCTTAAAATATATAAAACCTAAGCAGACATGGGGACGATACTTCTGCAGTTACGGTATAGTGGAGATATGGGAAAATTAATGTTGGATCGGCTTGGCGCCGAGTCAATGCCGCGGAGGAGAATGGAAATGACCAAATCCGTATTGATCGTAGATGACGATCGCGAGATCGCCGGGCTGATCGATATTTACTTAAGAAACGAAGGCTTGGATACGACTAAGGCGTACGACGGAGAAGAAGCGCTGGAGAAGCTTGCCGAACGCGAATTCCATCTGGTCGTCCTGGACGTCATGATGCCGAAGATGGACGGTATTGAGCTTTGCCGCCGTATTCGGGAAGCGGGAAATATCCCGATTTTGATGGTCAGCGCCAAGGCGGAGCATATGGACAAAATTTTGGGGTTGATGACCGGCGCAGACGATTACGTCGTGAAGCCTTTTAATCCGCTTGAGCTTGTTGTCCGGGTAAAAACGTTGATGCGACGTGCTTACCAGTACGCCCCGCCCGCCACTGGCGGCAGCAAGGAAGATGGGTTGATCAAAATCGGCGAATTAACGATCAGCAAGTTGACGCATACTGCCGAAGCGGACGGCAGGCCGATCCATTTGACGTCGACGGAATTCGGGATTTTGTATTTGCTTGCCAGTAATCCTGGAAGAGTTTTCAATGCGGAAGATATTTTTCAGCAAGTGTGGAAAGAAAAATATTTCGAATCGAACAATACGGTTATGGTACACATCAGTAAGCTTCGCGAGAAGCTCGAACAAGAGCTTGGGCGGAAACTGATTACGACAGTGTGGGGGGTAGGTTATAAAATTGAGAGCTAACATCGCGATCAGACAAGCATGGAGGCTCGTATGGCAAATCGTTGTGAGCTCCGTTTTGGCGCTCATAACGTTCTATTTAGTGCTGATGTTACTGTGGTTCATGACGCGAAGCAGCACTTATCCTCGATTGTTTCTGCAAACGCTCTATAACTCGGTCGGTCAACTTCCAATTATTGTGTTAGGCTGTTTCGTGTTTTTTGTGTTTTATATGGTGCTGCTGAACTGGCGAAGATTCCGTTATTACGATAATTTAACTCGTTCAGTCGAGCATATTGCTCAAGGACATTTCGAGGCGCTTGTACCCGTCCGGCAAAACAACGAAGTGACTTTTCTGGCTGAAAATTTGAACAGTCTTGTAGAAAAGCTGAAGCGATCGCTCGATGAGGAGCGGTTGGCGGAGCAGACGAAAAATGAACTCATTACGAACGTCTCACACGACTTGAGAACACCGCTGACATCCATCATCGGATACTTGGGATTGATTGAGCAGGACAGGTACCGTGATGAAGTTGAACTCAGATATTACGTACAGATCGCTTATGCGAAAGCAGAAAGGCTGAAAGTACTGATCCACGATTTGTTCGAATATACGCGGATGAGGCACGAGTCGCAGGAAGTGATCAAGAAACCATTTAATCTTGTCGAGATGATGAATCAATTGCTTGCGCATCATCGCTTGATGTTGGATGGTTCGAAAATGAAAGGGGAACTTATAACGGATTTGACTGAATTGCGGATGATGGGAGAGCCGGACAAACTCGTTCGTGTATTTGAGAATTTGCTTGCTAACGCCGTTACCTACGGCTACGCAGGCGGCAAGGTAGATATATACGTCAACCACTACGGCGGCGATGCTGTCGTTGACTTCGTGAATTACGGAGAGGCGATCCCATCGTCTGATTTACCTCTTTTGTTCGATCGTTTCTACCGGGTGGACAAATCGAGGACAGAGAACAGCGGCGGCTCCGGTTTGGGACTAGCGATTGCGAAAAGCATCGTTGAAAGGCATGGCGGTTCGATTTCGGCAACGAGTGACATCAATGCGACGAATTTCCGGGTACGGCTTCCGATTTCTTAAGAGAAATTTATGATTTATTTGACGACAGCTTAAACAGTTCCTTCTACAATGACCTTTATCGAGAAGCGATAAGGACATGGAGGAACAGTGAATGCGATTAAAAAGAGCAATAGTCGTGGCAATGCTGGTTGTTGTTGCGGTCATTTGGTGGATGGGAAGCAGGGGAATGCTCGGGTCCCAAACAAATCGTCTGACCATCACAGCAGGATCTGCGGTGCTGCTTGACGCCAAGACCGGGAAATGGGTGTACAGGCTGAATGCCGATAAGCCATTGCCTCCGGCAAGCATGTCAAAAATGATGACTGAGGCGATCGTGTTGGAGGCGATCGATCAAGGGAAGATCGCTTGGAACGATCGGCTGTCCGCTAGTGATTACGCTGCAAAAGTAGGCGGGGCATCCATGGGGCTTGTACCTGGTCAGAAGGCGACCGTGCGAGAATTGTTCTTTGCAATGGCGGTTCACTCTGCTAATGACGCTGCGGTGACGCTTGCCGAAAGCATCGCAGGCTCGGAGTCTGCTTTCGTCGAAAGAATGAACGCCAAGGCGGCTGAGATTGGGTTATCCGCCAACTCGCAGTTCGCGAACGCAACTGGACTGCCGAGTGCTGATCTCGAGCCATATGCGACCGCAGCGGCGGCTGGTGATACTGTCATGACTGCCGAAGACGTGGCACTGCTAGCGGAATATCTCGTTAATAAACATCCCGAGCTGCTAGAGGTGACTAAACGTCCAGTTGTCGAAGTTAACGGTGGGGAGTCGCTTGCAACGACGAACGAAATGCTGCCGGGACAACGTTTCAGCACGAAAGGAAACGAAGGATTAAAGACGGGCTATACGAAAAACGCGGGGTACTGCTTTACGGGGGTGACTGTTATTGGCGGGCGTCGCTATATTACGGTCGTGATGGGCTCTGCGACGGCGGAAGGCAGATTCGAAGAGACGCAAAAATTGCTCAACTACGCAAAGGAGCGGGCGGAATCATGAAGAACGCCGATACCGGCCGTATTGATGCGCTTCGCAGAGTAGAAGAGAGTGTCTTTACCTACTGCTCCGTTCTTCTAGTGGAGGAATCGGTTGCCGCGGCAGCCGCAAAGAAAGTATTGTTGGATTTGTTTGCGAACGATTGCTTCTGGAATACGGAAGGGGCGGACAGGGAGTCGTTCGTCAAAAAACGATCAATTGCGATCGCTCTGCAGACTGCTGCGAATAACCTGAAATTGAAGAGCCCTGTCACCACATGAGCGTGACAGGGCTCTTATACATTGGACTCAGCGTTTCTCGTTTAGGATGCTCCGTTGTCGGATCGTTCGCCTTGTTCCTTTCGCTCAGGACGAGGCGGGCGCGGTGTCTTCGGACGGAAACGAGACGACAAGTAATTGTGTTTGCGATCGCGGAAAAAGATCCATCCGCCGATAAATCCGATGCCAATGAGAAACAAGATTGCGCCGCCGATGAATTTCACCCATTCGAAGTCGGGTGTACTTGTATCCGTGCCGCCCATATTGGCGAAATAATCGAATAAAGCATCTTTCATCAGCAAAAAGCCGTAAGCGGCTGCAATACCCGGTACAACAAGAATCAATATGGCGATAAGACGTTGTATGAGTAGTTTCATCGTAAGATTAGGTCCTCCTTCCAACCTCCTAATCATAACGACTACTCGTAGTTTTGTCCATGAATGTCGAAAACTCTGATTATCCCTGTCGCTCAGTCTGTATTTTCTCGAGCGTCGTCTTTGCGGCCTTTTTCCAGCCACTCCCTCTTTTGACGACATCCCCTTCGCTCAGGAGCTCTACATTAACGCATTAATGCGGCTCGATAGTCTTTGCCCCAGAAGCACGACGAAAGCCAATACAGGCCGAATCAAACAACGTCCATATCTAAATAAGCCTTAAATAGCACAAAAAAATGTGGAGTTAACCCATTAGAGCTGACGCAGAAGCGATAATTCTTGCAGACCGCGTGTTTCTGAAGCTACGACGGCTTCGCGTTAGAAGCGGATACGTTATGGTCCTCCCGATAGCGCTGTCCGTCAGAAGAAGACCGAACACAGAACGCTGCGGACGATTGTAGTAATAACAATATTGATCCAAGTAGGCTTGAACGACAGTAGGAACGCTGGAAGGCTCTACATTCTGACGAATGAAAGTCGCAGGATCCGGGCAATCATATTTGTCTTTGAGCTGCGATTTCGATTGCAATTTGATCTTAAGCTGATCTATTGTGCCTTTTGAAGTGAGAGAAGAGCCAACGAGGAGTGCTTGTTCTTGAGGGTGCCAGTCGAAATAGGGAGTCAATCTTTTGCAATACATGGAGTCGGAGACATGAACGCAACCTTTCAGCAAATTGCCGGATTCCGCTTGACTCATTCCATACCGTATTTTGTGGCAGATCAGCCACGCGGTTTTATAAGTTACACCGATGATTTTCGATAGCTGAAGCGCATTGATGCTCTGAGGTCTTGCATGTAAGTAAATCGCTTGAAACCAAAGCCGTAATGGTGTTCGGCTTCCCTCCATAATTGTCCCGGCGATTAGCGAATGTTGCAGCCGGCAGGAGCGACATTCGTACAATGGTAATCTTCGTGAGGATATGAAGTAATACGCTGTAAACCCGCAACGAGGGCATACGAAACCTGTCGGCCACTTTGCGCGAAATAGTGATTCGACACATGATTCTTCAGATGCAAATCGGCTGCAGAACTCATCGAAAGAATCAGGGGTTTCATGAACGCTCATTGGGCTACCTCCAGTCCGAAAATCATATTTTCATTATACCAAACATATGTTCTCGTATAAAGAGATTCTACAAAATATTTCATTTGCGTCGTCAATATATTTACGTCGGTATACCGAAGGCTAAGGAGCATTCCTGAGCATCGGGGATATCGGCAAAAAGCGTTAGGAGTAAGCTGTTTCTGAGCTACGGGGATACCGTCAAAAGCGACGGCAAGGAGCTAGTGCAAGCGGCTAATTCTGAGCGAAAGGGATACCGACAGAGAGATAAACTGCGATCTTTTGTCCCGGAGCTGAAAAAAAGGTACAATAGAAAAGTCAGTTTGCATACGGAGGGGAAACGATGCCAATCGAAGTCGATGTCGCCATTCTAGGCGGCGGACCTGGAGGTTATACGGCGGCTGTAAAAGCGGCGAGAGCCGGTCGAAGCGTCGCAATTGTGGAAATGGATAAGTTAGGCGGGACGTGCCTGCATAGAGGCTGCATTCCAAGCAAGTCTTTGCTTAGAAGCGCGGAAGTTTTCGCAACGATTAACGAAGCTGCGGCGTACGGCGTTGCGCTCTCGGAAGGGACAAGCGTTTCCGTTGACTGGAAAGCTGTCACGAAGAGGAAGGACGGCATTGTCGAGCAATTACATAAAGGTGTACAGGCGCTTATGGCGCAAAACAAAATTCAAGTCATTAACGGCAAGGGAAGAATAATCGGTCCTTCGATTTTTTCGCCAAAAAGCGGGGCAATCGCAGTAGAGCTTGCGGATGGCGAGTCGGAGACGGTTGTGCCCAAAAACGTGATAATCGCTACGGGCTCGCGTCCGAGAAAACTCGAAGGCATTCCTTATGACGGGGAAAAAATCGTCACGAGCGACGAAGCATTGGGCTGGGAATCCCGGCCATCTTCCATTTTGATTATTGGCGGAGGCGTCATCGGTGTGGAATGGGCGTCGATGCTCGGTGATTTCGGCACGCAGGTGACGCTTGTAGAGACGGCGGATCGGTTGTTGCCGGGAGAAGACAAAGATGTTAGCGCGGAAATCGCTAAAGCGCTGAAGAAGAAAGGCGTCACGGTGTACATCTCTGCGACGTTGCGTACGGATAGCGTACAAGCAACGGCTGACGGAGTTCGAGCGGAAATTGAGGTCAAGGGCGAGACGTTAGCGGTCGATACGGAAAGAATGCTCGTGTCGGTAGGCAGGATCGGCAATGTTGACAACCTTGGTCTGGAAAATACGGACGTGAAGACGGAAAAAGGATTCATCAAAATTAATCCCACGACATTGCAGACCGGCGAATCGCACATTTATGCGATTGGCGACTGTATCGGAGGCGTGCAGCTTGCTCATGCGGCCATGCATGAAGGGAATGTCGCGGTCGATCATATGACGGGGAACAAACCGAGTCGTTCCGCGGACAGAGACATTCCACGCTGCATTTACTCTCGTCCGGAAGCTGCGTCGATTGGATGGACGGAGCACGACGCGAAGTCACACGGATTCGATGTGAAGACGGCCAAACTTCCACTGCGCATATTGGGCAAAGCTCTCGTGTACGGCGAAAGCGAAGGCTTCGCGAAAGTGGTCGCGGACAAAAAGAGCGGCGATCTGCTTGGCGTGCACCTTGTAGGCGCGCATGCGACAGATTTGATCGCGGAAGCCGCGCTTGCAAAGCTGTTGGACGCGATTCCATGGGAAATCGGGCGTACGATCCATCCGCATCCATCGCTTTCCGAAGCGATGCAAGAAGTGATGCTTGCGCTCGAAGGTGCAGCAGGTCATTAAATCATAAGCTCAACTTAGTGAAAAGGAACTTACACTGCCGATCGAATGAGCGATTCGCGGCAAAAGTTCCGCATCACCGGGTTGGGCGTTTCTTTTTACCGCGGAGGAGAGTATAATAAGTTCTAGGTTCAAGTATTAAGACCAGGTTATAAAAATACATCCTAAAAATCAGGAGGACGCGCCCATGAAACAAACAGGTTCCGTCCAACAGAACTTAAGGCACTCGGAGATCGGCATTTCGGACGAAAAAGCGGTCGACATGCTTAAGATGATGCTTCTCGCCCGTCGTTTCGACGAGCGTGGGCAATTGCTGCAACGCGCCGGCAAAGTCAATTTTCACATTTCGGGAATTACCCAAGAGCCGTCGCAAGTCGCGATGACTTTCGCGATGGATCGCGAGCGGGACTGGTTCCTGCCTTATTACAGAGATTACGGCGTTGTGCTGAGCCTTGGGATGACAGTTAAGGACTTGATGCTGTCCGTTTTCGCGAAAGCGGAAGATCCGAATAGCGCTGGCCGTCAAATGCCGGGCCATTTCGGCAGCAAGAAACTGCGAATCGTAACAGGTTCAAGTCCTGTAACGACTCAAGTGCCGCATGCGACTGGATTCGCGCTTGCGGCGAAGATGCGCGGTGAGCCTTCGGTCGCCATCGTTTCCTTCGGGGAAGGCTCGAGCAACCAGGGAGATTTTCACGAAGGGTGCAACTTCGCCGGCGTTCAGAAGCTTCCGGTCATTTTCATATGCGAGAACAATCAATATGCGATCTCTGTACCGCTGGAGAAGCAGACGAGAGGCCGTATTTGCGACCGTGCTCTCGGCTATGGCTTCCCGGGTATTCGCGTGGACGGCAACGATCCGCTCGAAGTGTATCGCGTCGTGAAGGAAGCGCGCGATCGCGCTGTCGCCGGTGAAGGGCCAACGTTGATCGAGATTATGACTTATCGCGTCACTGCGCATTCGACTTCCGATAATGATTTGGCATACCGGACGAAAGAAGAGGTTGATCTGCACAAAGGCAAAGATTCTTTGCCGGTGTACAAGCAATATTTGGTCGACGCAGGATTGTGGGATGACGAGAAAGAAGCTGCACTGCTCGCCGAACATCGCAAAATGATCGACGAAGCGACGGAATACGGAGAGAATGCGCCGTTCCAATCGATCGAAGACGCATTCCGCTACGTATACGCGGAGCAAGACGGGGAGGGACGGTAAATGGCGGTTATCGAATATATCGAAGCGATCCGGCTGGCGATGAAAGAAGAGATGGAGAAAGACCCGAACGTATTCGTCATGGGCGAGGACGTCGGCTTAAAGGGCGGCGTATTCGGCACGACCAAAGGACTGCAGCAGCAGTTCGGAGAAATGAGATCGATTGACACGCCGCTCGCCGAGTCGGCCATAGCTGGCGCCGCGATCGGCGCGGCGATGGCGGGCATGAGACCGATTGCGGAAATGCAATATTCGGATTTCATGTTTCCGGCGACGAATCAGATTATTAGCGAAGCGGCCAAAATCCGCTATCGCTCCAATAACGACTGGGACTGCCCTATCGTCATCCGCGCCCCAATCGGAGGCGGCGTATTTGGCGGCTTGTACCACTCCCAATGTCCGGAATCGGTCTTTTTCGGAACGCCAGGCCTCAAAATCGTAGCGCCGGCGACCGCTTACGACGCGAAAGGACTTTTGAAAGCAGCCATCCGCGATCCCGATCCGGTTATTTTCTTCGAAAACAAGAAGTGTTACAGGCTGATTACCGATGAAGTGCCGGACGATGACTATATCGTGCCGATTGGCAAGGCAAACGTTATGCGCGAAGGCACCGACCTGACAGTTATCGGTTACAGTATGCCGCTTCACTTTGCCATGCAAGCCGCAGAGGAATTGTCCCGAGAACATGGCGTCGAAGCTCATATTCTCGATCTGCGCACGATCCAACCGCTTGATCGTGACGGCATTCTCGAAGCGGTCTCAAAAACGGGCAAAGTGCTCATCGTTCACGAAGATAACAAGACTGGAGGCGTCGGTGCCGAGGTGGCCGCGATTATTGCGGAAGAACTTCTGTACGATCTCGATGCGCCGATTCGCCGGCTATGCGGACCCGACGTGCCAGCGATGCCAATCAATCCGCCAGGAGAGAAACATTTCCTGTTAAACAAAGAGAAGCTCAAAGCGGCGATGTTGGAACTCGCGCGGTATTGATTCGCGCTGTTTGTCTGGACTAGGGAGGAGAACGTACGAATGGCGAAACAGATTATCGAAATTACGATGCCGCAGTTGGCGGAGTCTCTCGTATCCGCGACGGTCGACCGTTGGCTGAAGGAGCCCGGCGATCAGATTGAGAAGTACGAGCCCATCTGCGAGCTCATCACGGATAAAGTCAATGCGGAACTGCCTGCAACCGTAAACGGGAAAATCGTCAAGTTGCTTGTCGGCGCAGGAGAAACGGTCGAAGTCGGTGCAGCGATCTGTCTCGTTGAGGTAGAAGTCGCCGATGCGGCTGCGACAGAGAGCCTGTCTACTCCGTCTACGGAGGCGTCGCAACAAAGCATGGCAATGCCGTCCTCAGCGAATACGACGCAAGCTGCACCAGCGCGTCCTGCCTCGACGGCTGTCGCATTCGACGCAGCTCAGCCGATGCGCAACCGGTTCTCCCCGGCTGTTCAACGTCTTGCAGCGGAGCGGAACATCGATCTTGGCCTTGTTCGCGGAACGGGCGAGGGCGGACGGATTACGCGCAAGGACGTGCTTGATTTCGATCCGGCTTCCGCCGTCACGGCCGCTCCCGTCGCTCAACCGACTGCTACGCCAGCAGTTGTGTCGGCAGAGAAGTCCGCCGTTCCGTCGAGGCAGTCTGCCGAAGCTGCGGTCATCCCGACGGTCGAAGTCGAGGGGCAAACCGGACCTGGCCGCGAGTATTATATCGACGTTACTCCGATTCGGAATACGATTGCCAAAAACATGCGTCAAAGCATGAACGAAATTCCTCATGCGTGGACGATGGTCGAAGTCGATTTGACGAACCTCGTTCAACTACGCGCGAAGCTGAAAGACTCTTTCTTGAAAGACGAAGGAGTTAATCTTACTTTCATGCCATTCATGGTCAAGGCTGTCGTCGGCGCGATCAAGGAATTCCCTATCATGAACTCCGTATGGGGAAATGATAAAATTATCGTGAAACGTGACATTAACATTTCTTTGGCCGTTGGCACGGAAGGCTCAGTACTGACGCCGGTTATTCGCAACGCTGATCAGAAAAACATCGTCGGTCTCGCCCATGAGATTAACGATCTAGCGAAGCGGACGCGCGAAGGCAAACTGAAGCTGTCGGATTTACAGGGCGGCACATTTACGCTGAATAACACGGGTACATTCGGCTCCGTGCTGTCGTATCCGATCATCAATTACCCGCAGGCTGCCATTTTGACGTTTGAAGCGATTGTCAAACGTCCGGTCGTCATCGGAGACATGATCGGCGTACGCTCGATGGTTAATCTTTGCCTTTCGTTTGACCATCGCATTCTGGACGGCGTTATTTGCGGGAAGTTCCATCAGCGTATTAAAGAGAATTTGGAGAGCTATAACTCCGATACGAAGCTGTTCTAATCATGCAAGTTCAGCCTCTAAACATGAAGCCTGGACGCCGACGCCATACAGCGCAGGCGCCGGGCTTCTCTCTTTTGCGGAAAGAAGGGCAATCGGCTACAATGGAAGTTGAACTGCGGAAGGAGGTAGTATATGGAGGTGTTGACGACCGAATGGCTGTCAATGATCGACTACGGGGAAGGTTGGGAGTTGCAAAAAAAACTCGTGAAGGAAATCGACCGCGAGGAAAGACCCGACACGTTGTTGTTACTGGAGCATAGCCCGACTTATACGATCGGCTCCGATCGCCATCCGGAACATCTGCTTTACAGTAAGGAAGAATTGGCCCGCAGAGGTATCGCCCTGTATGAGATCGACAGGGGTGGAGACATTACGTACCACGGCCCCGGCCAATTGGTCGGTTATCCGTTGATCTATTTGGATGCAGTCGGTCTGGACTTGCACCAGTACTTAAGGAACTTGGAAGAAGTGCTGATCCGTATGCTGGCCGATTTCGGCATTACGGGCGGACGAAAACCGGAATATACAGGCGTCTGGGTCGGTGAAGAGAAAATCGCGGCAATCGGGGTGAAGTTCAACAAGGCCCGGACGAGGCGAGGATTCGTCACGAGCCACGGTTTCGCTTTTAACGTGAGGGATAACGTCAGACGAGAGGGCTTCCAAGGTATTATTCCATGCGGCATTACGGAGTATGGAGTCACCTCGCTTGAAACACTCACGGGGCAACGTTACGAGCTGGAAGAGATCGGTCGTCGAGTATTGCCGTATTTCACCGAAATTTTCGGTTACGGACAGTTTATTCCATCAGGGATCCTAAGCTCAGAAGCAGCGTGGAGACAATCATAACGAGTAAAGTAACGTAAACGACGATTTTGAACCATTTTCTATTCAAGAGCGTAACATCCTTTCTTCATGGGCTTGTTCATGAATCTATTTTAACGAATGCTTCGTCAGGAGGAAAGCCGTATGGTGCAAAAACAGCGATTGATCGACGAATTCATGGAACTCGTACGTATCGACAGTGAAACGAAATTCGAAACGGAAATCAGCAAGGTGCTCATCAAGAAATTCGAGGAACTTGGGCTGGAAGTCGAAGAGGATAACGTCGGACCGCAAATCGGCCACGGCGCCGGCAACTTGTTTGCTTGGCTGCCCGCTACCCCTGGACAAGAAAATGTGCCGGCGATCTTGTTCACGTCCCATATGGACACCGTCATGCCCGGCAAAGGCATTCAACCGACGCTGAAAGACGACGGTTACATATACAGCGACGGAACGACAATTCTCGGAGCCGATGACAAAGCCGGCCTGGCCGCGATGTTCGAAGCGCTGCGCGTGATGAAAGAAAACAACTTGCCGCATGGTGGCATTCAGTTCGTTATTGCAACAGGCGAAGAATCGGGTCTGCTCGGTTCCAGACATATGGACGGCTCACGTCTGCGTGCCAAATTCGGTTACGCGCTCGACTCGAACGGTGAAGTAGGCGCGATCGCGGTCGCCGCTCCGACGAATTCCAGACAGTTCATCACAATCCGCGGCAAGGCGGCACATGCGGGCGTCAACCCGGAAGACGGCATCAGCGCCATCCAGGTTGCATCCAAGGCGGTATCGCGCATGAAACTGGGGCGCCTGGACAGCGAGACGACATCGAATATCGGGCGTTTCGAAGGCGGCGGCGAAGTAAACATCGTGACGGATACGATCAAAATTTATGCGGAAGCCCGCAGCCAAGTGCAAGAAAAAATGGATAAGCAAGTGGAAGCGATGCGCGAAGCGGTCCGAAGTGCTTGTGAGGAGTACGGGGCGGAATTTGAGTTCGTCAACAATACGATTTATCCGGCGTACAAGTATGGAGACGGTGACGAAGTGGTCGAAGTGGCCAAAGCCGCCATTCAAGCGATCGGCTTGACGCCTCGACAATTCGCAAGCGGCGGAGGCAGCGACGCCAATATGTTTAACGGCAACGGCGTGCCGACCGTAAACTTGGCTGTCGGCTACGAGCACATCCACACGACGGACGAGAGAATCAAGGCGGACGACATCGTTAAGGTGGCAGAGCTTGTACTGGCGATCGTCAACGAAACGTTGAAGAAGTAAAATCAAGCAGCGCTCCGGCGATCTAGGGCGTGTCTGAATACTCCGAGGGCAGCAGATTTGGCCGAATTTTCGTTCCATGCAAGGAGCGTTTGTGAAGGCGTACCGGGGGTACGTCAAGCAAACGCGACGAAGCAGGGGGCGAAAAGGCGGTGAAAGATGCCCCTGAGCGGGTTTTCAGACACGCCCTAGCTTTCGCCGCAGCGTTGCTTTTTCAATAAGTCGGCTAGGAGCACAGTGAGAGGTAAACGACTTTCGCGATTTTTCTGCTCCTGGCGAAGCGCATGGCGGATTTCCCACGCTTTGCCTACAAGGCGGAGCCGTCCGGGCTCGGCATATTTTTTCAACATGGCAGTCGACCTCCTTACATATTGTTGCAAAAGGATGGACAAGCTTATATGTTGAACATATGCATCGAATTTTTTAATCATGACTGGAGGCCATCGAAACGATGAGCAAACAAAAAGAAAACGCACATCATCCTTTTTACGAAGAAACAATCGGTACGAAATCCATATTCGAAGGCCGCATGATTTCTTTGCAAGTAGATACGGTTCGCCTGCCGAACGGCGAGACAGCGACAAGGGAAATCGTCAGACATCCCGGAGCGGTCGCAGTCGTGGCGATCATGGACGGCAAAATGCTCGTCGTCGAGCAGTTCCGCAAGCCGCTCGATAAAGCGCAGGTCGAAATTCCGGCCGGCAAGCTGGACGCGGGCGAAGAGCCGGAAGCGGCGGCAAGACGCGAACTGGAAGAGGAGACGGGATTCCGGGCGAGAAGCATGCGCCGCTTAAACTCGTTCTCGACGTCTCCCGGATTCGCCGACGAAATTATCCATATTTATTACACGGACGATCTGGAGCAAGGCGAAGCGCATTTGGACGACGAAGAGTTTCTTACTTGTGAGGCGATTACGATCGAGCAAGCACAACGTTACATCGAAGAAGGCAAAATTTGCGACGCGAAGACGCTGCTGGCGGTTTACGCGTGGCGCTTGCACACATTGACGGGCTCGTTCTGATGCGTGGGGATACAAGCGAGACTGACGTCGCGCAAACGCTCGGCCCCGTTTTCGCCGACTTGCACGTGCACATTGGACGCAGTCAAGACGGCAAACCCGTCAAAATAAGCGGAAGCAAAGATTTAACTTTCTCGAACATCGCGAGAGAGGCGTCCGAGCGCAAAGGAATCGAACTTGTAGGAGTTATCGATTGTCATTCTCCTGCTGTTCAGGCGGAAATGGAAGCCTGCCTTGCGTCCGGCGACATGCAAGAGGTTGAAGGAGGCGGCATCCGCTACCGCCGCACTACGATTGTGCCCGGAATCGAGATGGAAGTGAAGGAAGAGGGCGGCGGCCCGTTTCATCTGCTCGGATACTTGCCGACGCTGGCGGCGATGAAAGAATGGACGGCGTGGCTCAAACCGAGGGTGACGAACATTTCGCTCAGCTCGCAGCGCGTTCGCGCCAGCGCCAGAGAACTGCAGCGCGAGCTGTTGGATCGCGGCGGATTGCTTGTGCCGGCGCATGTGTTTACTCCGCACAGAGGGCTGCTCGGTTGTTCTGCCGATCGGTTGTCAGACCGACTCGATCTGGACGGTATTGCCGCCGTCGAGCTTGGTTTAAGCGCGGATACGGCGATGGCCGGAACGTTGTCGCAGCTGGACGCGATTCCGTTTCTGACAAACTCTGATGCTCATTCTGTCGGCATGATCGGCAGGGAGTGCAACGAACTGCTGCTAGCGGAACCGTCTTTCGCGGAATTCGCCAAAGCGCTTAAGGGAGCGGACGGCAGACATATCGTTGCCAACTACGGTTTGCACCCGCGACTCGGGAAGTATCATACGACGTATTGCCGGGGATGCGGCAAAGCGGTTTCAAGCGCAGAAGCGACGACCGGCGGTTGCCCTTTCTGCGGCAGTCACAAACTTGTCCGCGGCGTTGAAGGGCGCATCTCCCAACTGGCAGACCGCAAAGCGGCACCGTCCGAAGTGCGCAGACCGCCGTATCGCGCACATGTGCCGTTAAGTTTCTTTCCCGGCATCGGCCCCGCGACGAGAGAGAAGCTGTTCACGGAAGCGGGCACGGAAATGGACGTGCTGCATCGTCTGCCCGAGTCGCTGATTGCGTCCGTCGCGGGCAGCAAAGCGGCAGCGCTGATAATTGCCGCAAGGGAAGGGCGGCTTGATTTTGTCGCCGGCAACGGCGGCACGTACGGCGCGATCGTTCTATCATAATCTCGGCTTGTCCCGCATACGAATAGGCACGAAGCCTGTACGCACGGCGGATAAGGAGGTTGCATCGATGCAACTGAGGTTGTGGAATTTGTCGGCCCGCGACAACATTAATCTATACGTGTTCGTAGGCGTTCTTGTCATCGTCGGGGCGGTCTTCGGCGGCATGCTCGTGCATGCTTTGACGCTCGAGCAGCAGCAGGAGATGGCCGATCATCTTGGCGCCTACTTGACGACTTTAAAACATCCTGACCAGCTGTCCGCAAGTGATGCGTTCTGGGGAAACTTCCGTTTTTACGCCAAATGGCTGCTATTGATCTGGCTGCTCGGCTTATCCGTTATCGGTTTGCCGTTTGTATTTGCGCTTGATTTTCTGAAGGGTGTTCTTGTCGGCTTCGCCGTCGCGCTCCTGGCGCAGCAGTTCGAATGGAAAGGCGTCTGGTTTTTCATAGCGGCAACCGCGCCGCAGAACGCCATCGTCGTTCCCGCGCTGATGATCGCCAGCATCTCGGCTGCCAGGTTCGCTTATTTCGTCGTGCGCGAACGGCTATTCCGCCGCAAAGGCCAGCTATTGCCGCCGTTCCTTGCTCATACGGCCGTAACGGGCATGATGCTGATCGCACTTGTCGTTGCTTCTTTAGTCGAGGCATACGTATCTCCAGCGTTGGTTTCTCGGGCAGCTCCGTCAGTATCGGTATCGACAGCTTCTACCATTCCTGCTGAATTCTGACGATAGGTTTGACTATTCGAATAGGCTCGTCCTATAATGAAAGGAAGTGCAGTAGCGACCGGAGGGGGAAACTATGGAAGCCCGCATTGAAAAAATAAAACAGCAATTGCAGTCCCAGGGCTACAAGCTAACCCCGCAAAGGGAAGCGACCGTCCGGGTGCTACTTGAGAACGAGGAAGACCATCTGAGCGCGGAAGACGTATTTATGCTCGTCAAGGATAAGGCTCCCGAGATCGGACTTGCGACCGTGTACCGTACGCTTGAGCTTCTCAGCGAAATGCATGTCGTAGAAAAGTTGAATTTCGGAGACGGTGTCGCAAGGTACGATCTGCGTACGGACAGCAATAAGCATCACCATCACCATCTCATCTGCGTGAAATGCGGTTCCATGTCCGAGATATTGGAAGACTGGCTCGGGCCGCTTGAAGAGCGTCTGGAGAAGGAATACGGCTTCACCGTCCTCGATCACCGTTTGGATTTCCAGGGCATCTGCGCGAAATGTAGAGCCAAAGAAGCGGAAAATTCCACGGATTCCTCGAACGAACCGGCATAAACGAACGTTTTAGGTTCATTTCGCCCATAACAAAAAGGCTGCCTTCCGATGCAGCCTTTTTGTATGCTGGAAATAACGTATCCGACAATCAACTTTGCAGAAGCCGCTTGATGTGCGCTTCGATTTTCTCCGGCTTAACGGTAGGGGAGAAACGTTTCACGACTTTGCCGTTACGATCAACAAGAAATTTCGTGAAATTCCACTTGATGTTTTTCAGTCCGAGGAATCCCGGCGCGACTTTCGTTAAATGGCGATAGAGCGGGTGGGCCGTTTGTCCTTTGACGTCAATCTTGGCGAACAAAGGAAATGTAACGCCATGGTTTATCTGGCAATGGGTGACGAGGGAATCGCCTTCAAGCGGTTCTTGGTTCGCGAATTGGTTGCTTGGAAAACCAAGAACGGCCAACCCATCGTTTGCATAATTTTCGTGCAGCTTCTGCAATCCTCCGAATTGAGGAGCGAATCCGCATTTGCTTGCTGTGTTAACAATAAGCATCACTTTGCCGCGATAGGGTTCCAAACTTGTGTGTTCGCCGCGAGAAGTATTGAACGGGATGTTGTAGATAGACATTAAGGACGCCTCCTTGGGCAACGATTCATTAGTTTGACTTTATGCAATTCATTCGAACGTTGTCAAGGCCAGAGCTTTGACAGTCGCATAAACGGATGTTATAGTAGCTTCGATTACAACCCCAGCAAACCGAAAAAAAGAGGAGGCAAATCCCATGTCCATATATGCATATTCTTCTCGCAAAGCGAACGGAGAAGCTGTTCATTTATCTGCTTACGAAGGCCAAGCATTGCTTATCGTAAATACCGCCAGCGAATGCGGTTTGACACCGCAATTCAAGGAGCTTCAAGAGCTTTACGATACGTATAAAGACCGGGGCTTGGTCGTGCTCGGTTTCCCTTGCAACCAGTTCGGAGGACAGGAACCCGGGACGGCTGCGGAAGCGGAAGCATTCTGCAGCTTGAACTACGGCGTGACGTTCCCTATGTTCGATAAGCTGGACGTGAAAGGGGCGGAAGCGGACCCGTTATTCGTCTATTTGACGGACACGACTGGAGCGGAGATTACTTGGAATTTTGCCAAGTTTCTTGTCGATCGCCAAGGTAACGTCGTCAAACATTTCGACCCTACCGCGAAACCGCTCGAATTGAAATCGGACATTGAAAAGCTGTTAGGCTGAGTCGTACATCATACTAAGGGAGGCCCTCGCTGGATGGGCCTCCCTTTTGCGTTTGTCGAACATACTTTATTAAGGGGAGCGACGTAGCTTCTTCGGAAGTCCGGTTGCTGCGGAGGCCGCTTGCAGCAAACCGTTTCCGACGGCATTCTTCCCGCCGGGAATCGGCAACGCAGAGCGCCTGAGCCGCCTCGCGACTGCCGTCGCGCTCAGCGTCGGACAAATCGCTCTCAGAAGTGCCGCTGCGCCCGTCACGTGGGGAGCCGACATCGACGTCCCTGACTCTCTCCGGTATGTGCCTCCAGGCCACGTCGACAAGATGTTGACGCCCGGCGCCGCAATGTCGATACCTTTGCCCCTGCTGGAAAAGAAAGCGGGCCGATTCGCTCTCGTCGTGGCTGCGACCGCAATCGTCTGCGGATAGCGGGCCGGAGAGTCGATTCGCTTGAACTCCGTCCCACTGTTACCAGCGGAAGCAACCATGACGGCGCCGCGTTTTCTCGCTTTCACGATGGCGGCTTTCAAAATATCGCTGTCGCCGGCCATGCCAAAGCTCATATTCATGATGCGAATGCCTCGGGCCATACACCATTCGATGCCTTCCACGATATCTGATATGAAGCCGCTGCCCGAAGCATCGAGTACTTTCACCGCGTACAAACTCCCTTTGGGCGCAACCCCGTAAATGCGCTGCCTGCCTGTAGCGGCGGTGATGCCTGCGACATGCGTGCCGTGGCCGTTATCGTCTGCGAACGATTTGCCTCCGATCGTGTTTACGCCGCCTGCGATCCTTAAGTCTGGCGAGCGGGCGATGCCCGTATCGAGAATGCCGATCTTGACGCCCGCTCCGAAGCGGGAGGCAGTCCAGATCGGCGGCGCTTTCACGCGCCTGACGTTCCAAGGGATGCGTGCCGGGATAACGATATCGTGCGCTTTCGCTTTGCGGTCGCGTTCGATAAAGGCGACTCTGGGATGGGCGTTTAATGCTTTCCAATCGCTGCTCTTGTCTGCATGACAGCAAACGAGGCGAAACGCGTCGACTTTCTTGATCGGCTTAACGCCTGCTGCAGCAAGCTGTTTCAGGCAGCGCCTGTAATCGGCGTCCCGATGGAAGACAATGTTTCTGCGTTCCGTCCGTGCGGACGGACGCGGCTTGACCGATCGGCCGATCGATCTCGCTAGCGCGTTCAAGGCGATCCCTCCCGTCGGCGTATTCCGCCATGATCTGCTTGTAAAGTATGGAGAACCCGGCGATATGGTGCATGGCGCGGGAGCATAGCGACAGCGGAACGAAGCAATTCTAAAGAGGACTACAACACGGGAGGAATTGCGACTATGATCATCGGTTTGCCTAAAGAAATCAAGAAACAGGAATATCGCGTCGCGCTTACGCCGGCAGGCTGCGAAATGATCGTTCGGCAAGGGCAATCCGTCGTTGTGCAGGCGGGGGCTGGAGAGGGCAGCGGCTTCCCGGACAGCGAATACGAGAAAGCGGGAGCGAAGCTCGTTACGGAAGCGGCGGAGGTATGGGCTGAAGCGGATATGATCGTCAAAGTGAAAGAGCCTTTGCAGGAGGAATTCGGCTATTTTCGCCAAGACCAGCTATTGTTCACGTATTTGCACCTCGCTGCGGCGCCCGAACTTGCGAAGGCACTCGCGGATAAGCGCGTGACGGCGATCGCTTACGAGACGATTCAGGCACCGAACGGAAGTTTGCCGTTGCTGACGCCGATGAGCGAAGTGGCCGGACGGATGTCGGTGCAGGAAGGGGCCAAATATTTGGAGGCATTCCAGGGCGGGCGAGGTGTTCTGCTCGGGGGTGTGCCTGGCGTACCGCCAGCCGAAGTTATCATAATCGGCGGCGGGATCGTCGGCACGAACGCGGCGAAAATGGCGCTCGGACTCGGCGCGGAAGTAGTCGTGCTGGAGAAGAGCGGCGAGCGGATGCGTTATCTGGACGATGTCTTTCAAGGGCGGCTGCGGACGTTGATGAGCAACCCGTACAACATTGCCCAGGCGGTTCGCAAAGCCGATCTGTTAATCGGCGCCGTTCTCGTGCCCGGTGCTCGCGCGCCGAGACTCGTCAGCGAAGAGATGGTTAAAACAATGAAGAAAGGCGCAGTCATCGTCGATGTGGCGGTCGACCAAGGCGGCTCAATCGCGACGATCGACCGGGCGACAACGCATGAGAATCCGGTATTCGAGAAATACGGCGTCATCCATTATGCCGTCGCCAACATGCCCGGAGCCGTACCGCGCACATCGACGCTCGCGCTGACGAACGTTACGATCGATTACGTGCTGCAGCTTGCGTCCAAAGGATTCCAAGAGACGATCAAAAGCAATGCAATGCTCGCGCTCGGAGTTAACGCCTATCGAGGCGCCATTACGCATCCTCATGTCGCCGCGGCAGTCGAACAGCCATACACGCCGCTGGAGAGTTTGTGGTGACATCATTTCGCCTTTCCTTTCATACGGATGAATGAGAGTCCGGACAAGGGGGAGTTCGAACGATGAAACGGGAACGAGCTTACGAAAGATGGTGGGAGCGTCTGCAGTTTACGCTCCTTTTTCTTGCTCTTGCGGTATTCGTCCACAGTTTCTTCGGCTGGTTCCACAGTTGGCTCACACCGTCTGACCCTTACAAAGTGCCTTCGGGTAATGCCTCCAAAGTGTTTCATTCCGGCGAAGGCGGTGACCCGGACAGTTCTCCGGGCGACAGGCTAAGATTATTTTATTGGTTAGGCGAGTAGGAAATAGCCGGGTACGCGTGGAATACAACATACGTGCCCGGAAGGAGTTAATCTACGATGAGCGACAACAGCGCGGAACGGAATGCTCTACTCGGCGACTGGATCAGACGATATATCGATTTTGTGAAGGAACAACGCGGCAAATCCGCGAATACGGTGCTCGGCTATACTGCGGATCTGGAGCACTTCAGGCGATGCCTTGAAGATGCCGGCGTAGGGTATCCTTTCGAAATTCGACCGCACCATTTGTCCGTGTATATGAACGATTTGCGCCAAGAGGGAAAATCAATTGCGACCATCAGACGAAGAACGGTCGCCATTCGCGCGTTTTGCAAATATCTTGCGATTCATCGGGCTGTCGATTACGATCCATCGATGCAGCTTGAATCGCCGAAAGCTGAAAAAAAACTTCCGGCAACGATCGAGCAAGCGGAACTTGAAGCTTTACTTGACTTGCCGGACGTGTCCGAAGAGGCTGGCGTTCGCGATCGCGCGCTGCTCGAATTGTCGTATGCATCCGGGCTTCGCGCCTCGGAGCTTGTGGCGCTCGACGTGGCCAGCGTTAGACTCGACATGGGATTTTTGTTATGCTTGGGATCCGGGGGCAGGGAGAGAATGGTTCCGTTCGGCTCTCAAGCATCCTATTGGGTAGAGCGATACTTGAGCGAAGTGCGCCCAAATCTTGAATCGGCGGACAAGCCGACGAACGCCTTGTTCCTGAACCGGGCCGGCGGCAGATTGACGCGCCAAGGCTTCTGGAAAATATTAAAGATGTACGCGGACAAGCTTGGCGTGAAAGCAAGCCCGCACACGCTCAGGCATTCTTTTGCTGCCCATTTGCTTCGCAACGGAGCGGACGTTCGGGCGGTTCAGGAAATGTTAGGCCATACGGAGCTAGCGACGACGCAAATGTACGTATCGGGCGCCAAACCCAAAATCAAGGAAAACTACGAACGCAATCATCCGCGTGCCCAAAGTTGACGAAGCTGAGCGCTTCGCCAGCGAGGGCAACTGACGAAAAGGGGAATGTGAATGGCCTACCGAAAAGTGACCGTCATCGTGTTGGACAGCGTTGGCATCGGCGAAATGCCCGACGCGGCTGATTATGGAGATCTGGGCGCAAACACACTTGGACATATTGCCGAACGCGTCCGCACGCTTGAGTTGCCTAACTTGAGGAAACTCGGCCTCGGTAATATCGCTCCACTGGCGGATTGGAAGCCAGAGCCGTCACCGAGCGGTTACTATGGGAAAATGGCCGAAGTTTCCGTCGGCAAAGACACGATGACCGGTCATTGGGAACTGATGGGGCTGCGGATCGATACGCCGTTCCGAACGTTTCCGGACGGGTTCCCTGCCGAGCTGCTTCGTCAGTTCGAAGATTTGACCGGCCGCAGCGTCATTGGCAACAAACCGGCGTCCGGAACGGAAATTTTGGACGAACTTGGCGAAGAGCAGATGAAAACGGGAGCTTGGATCGTCTACACCTCTGCGGACAGCGTTTTTCAGCTTGCAGCGAACGAAGACGTAATACCGCTCGAGGAACTGTATGAGGCGTGCCGCATTGCGCGCCGTCTGACGATGAAAGATGAGTTCTCTGTCGGCCGTGTTATCGCAAGGCCTTATGTCGGCAATCCCGGTGCTTTCAAGCGGACAAGCAACCGGCACGACTATGCGGTGAAGCCGCCGCGTCCGACAGTACTCGACGCGTTGAAGAACCGTGGGCTGGATGTCGTCGCGGTTGGTAAGATCAACGATATTTTCAGCGGCGAAGGCGTTACCCGGGCGATTCCGACGAAGAGCAACGCGGACGGCATCGCCGTGACCGCCAAAGAAATGGCAGCAGACTTTCAAGGGTTGCTGTTCACGAATCTCGTTGATTTCGATTCGTTGTACGGTCACCGGCGCGATCCGGAAGGTTACGGTCGGGCGCTTGAGGAATTTGACCGCGCGCTACCTGACCTGATGGCAGCAACGGGAGAGAACGACTTGCTTCTCATAACCGCAGACCACGGCAACGACCCGATTCATGCGGGCACCGATCACACCCGGGAGTATGTGCCTTTGCTGGCATGGAGCCCGAGCTTGTCGGGAACAGGCCCTATCGACACTCGGTCGACTTTCGCCGATCTCGCAGCGACGATCTCCGAAAACTTCGGTGCGGGTTACTCCACACATGGCCGCAGCTTTCTATCGCTTCTGAAATAATTTATTGGGAACAGGGAGAGATTGCAAACGATGGCACACGCGATTACGAAAGCGATTATCGACGAAGCGGCGGCATTTATCCGCACAACAACACATATCCGTCCGGAAGTTGGACTCATTCTCGGCTCCGGCCTTGGCGTGCTCGGAGACGAATTGGAAGATGCGGTTACGATTCCTTATGAAGACATTCCGCACTTCCCCGTGTCGACGGTCGAAGGACATGCCGGCGAACTGCTGATCGGCAAGCTGCAAGGGCGCAGCGTGCTGCTGATGCGCGGTAGATTCCACATGTACGAAGGGTACGGGCCCGAGCGGACGGCATTGCCGGTTCGCGTCATGAAGGCGCTCGGCGTAAAGACGTTGCTTGTGACGAACGCGGCCGGCGGCGTTAATTTGACCTATGGCCCTGGCAACTTGATGCTCATCTCCGACCATCTGAACTTGACAGGGCGCAATCCGTTAGTCGGACCTAACGATAACGCGCTTGGCGTCCGGTTCCCGGATATGTCAGACGCATACAGCGCGCGTCTGCGCGCCATCGCCAAGGAGTCGGCTGCAGCGCTCGGTTTCTCGGTGCAAGAGGGCGTGTACGCGGGGTTACTCGGGCCGAACTACGAGACGCCGGCGGAAATCCGCATGCTTCGTACGATCGGGGCAGACGCGGTCGGTATGTCGACCGTATCGGAAGTCATCGTTGCCCGGCATTCCGGCATTGAAGTGCTTGGCATCTCGTGCATTAGCAATATGGCTGCTGGTATATTGCCGCAGCCGCTTTCCCACGAAGAAGTCATGGAGACGACGGAACTCGTCAAGGAGCAATTCATTTCCCTCGTGCTCGCGGTTATACCGAAAATGTAAGCAAGCACAATGACCGCCAAACAAAAAAAGAGCGTGCACCGTGAAGGTGACGCTCTTTTTTTATTTAAATATACGAGTCTTGAACACATGTATGTCATGATCGTGTTGGGTGGTCTTGTCCATTAAATAGTGGATGGAATCATTAAAGCGGACCTGCTCGGTTTCTACGCGTTCGAGCCTGTTTTCTACTCGATCAAGCCTTTGATTGATTTCCTTGATGTCGCTCTTCATTTCCTGCATATCGCTCTTCATGTCTTGCTGCTCGCCAAGCACTTTGCCAACCATGCCGATGAGCTGACCCATCATGTTCTCAAGCCGTTCGAGACGTTCCTCGGACATCCGGATTCCTCCTTGTTGGATCTTGTCTTATTTTAGCAAACAGGCGTTCGCATGTCAATGTGGGGTGGCGGTTCAGTTGCCGGTGTTGGAATATTTTCCAGAGGAGGAGGGAACACTAGGGGGAAGAACAAACTATGGCCGCTTGCGGCCGCAGGAGGGGGAGCCATTTTTGGCCTGTCACGATAAATGTATGAAATCCCGTTTCCAACTGTTCGCTTATTTGCTTGCGCTCGGATTGACCATCGCCCTCGCGTTGCCGAACGTCGCACGTGCGAAAGAGCCCGCTTCGGGCGAAACCGTTACCGACATGGCCGCCAGCGCCAAGTCGGCTATTCTGATGGACGCGGACAGCGGAACGGTCATTTACGAGAAAAACAGCGATATGCAGCTGCCTCCCGCGAGTATCACGAAGATTATGACGATGCTGCTCGTTATGGAAGCGCTGGATGAAGGCAAGCTGAAGCTGACGGACAAAGTTCGGGCGAGCGAATATGCTTCTTCGATGGGCGGCTCGCAAATTTTCCTCGAACCAGGCGAGGAGATGAGCGTCGATGAAATGCTGAAAGGCGTTGCCCTCGCATCCGGTAACGACGCTTCCGTGGCCCTGGCAGAGAAGCTCGGCGGCAGCGAACGGCAATTCGTCGCGATGATGAACGCGAAAGCGGAAGAGCTCGGCATGAAGAACACGAAATTCGTCAATTGCAACGGACTCCCGGCCGAAGGGCATATGAGTTCTGCGCGCGATATCGCGATCATGTCAAGGGAGCTGCTCAAGTACGAAAGCATTACGAAATATACGGGTCTCTATCAGGATTACTTGCGCAAGAGCAGTCCGAAGCCGTTCTGGCTTGTGAACACGAACAAGCTAGTTCGGTTCTATAGCGGCGCTGACGGCTTGAAAACAGGTTTCACAAGCGAAGCAAAGTTCTGCTTATCGGCGACTGCACGCCGCGACAACTTGAGGCTGATCGCCGTCGTTATGGGCGAGCCGAACACGAAGACGCGCAACGCGGAGGTTTCCCATCTGTTCGATTATGCATTCGCGCAATATACAAATGTACCGATTTACAAAAAAGGCGACGCGATCGGTACGTTGGAAGTCGAGAAAGGCAAAGTGGGTTCCATTCCGTTAACCGCTAAACATTCGTACAGCGTGCTCCTGAGGAAAGGGGATGCCGGCAAAGGCATCCGCCACGAGCTTGTGCTGCAGCCGAACGTCAAAGCGCCAGTCGAGATCGGACAATCGGTCGGCAAACTTGTCGTGTATCGGGGCAACGAAGTGCTATCGGAGTTCCCAGTCGAATCGCCACTCGCCGTCGAACGCGCTGGCTGGTGGACGCTGATGCGCAGAGCTACGGGACACTTGTTTTTCGCAGGTTAAGTAGGGCGAAGTTTTTGTCGAACGAGGCAACGTTGCTTCTAGTTTTGTCGGAGGGCAGGAATGGGAGAGCCGCCCGTAGAATTGGACAGGGGCAAAGAAGAAGCGCACATGGGGAAGGGGAAATCGGTATGAGCTTGCAAGTCGAGCTGGAGCAGCAACGCAACGTGTTGATCGTCCGCCTAAGAGGCGAGTTGGATCACCATACGGCCGACGTTGTTCGTTTCAAAATGGAGGACGCGATACTAAGGGGCAGGTGCGATCACGTCGTTCTGAGCTTGAAAGATTTGCATTTTATGGACAGTTCGGGTTTGGGCGTCGTCCTCGGGCGCTACAAGCTTGTGAAGAGCCGCGGCGGCAAAATGGTCGTCTGCGACGTGCAGACGGGCGTCAGAAGGCTGTTCGAGCTGTCCGGACTGTTTAAAATTTTATCGTTCTACGATACCGAGCGGTTAGCGGTCTCCAGTCTGGAGGTCGTGTCATGAGCGGAAGCAATCAGATGAAATTGAGCTTCTCCAGCCGTTCCGAGAACGAGTCTTTCGCGCGTATCGCCGTCGCTGCGTTTATTTCCCAGCTTGATCCGACGCTCGAGCAATTGGACGAAATCAAGACGGTTGTCTCCGAGGCAGTCACCAATTCAATCATTCACGGTTATGACGGCAGAACGGACGGCGTCGTGACGGTAGAAGCGACGATCGAAGGGGACACGGTGAGCATCTCGGTCAGCGACGAAGGCAAAGGTATCGAAGATTTGGAGCTCGCCCGCCAGCCGCTCTTCACTTCGAGGCCGGAGTTGGAGAGATCCGGAATGGGTTTTACGATCATGGAAAATTTCATGGATGAGTTCGACGTCGTCAGCTCGAGCAATGGCGGAACTTCTCTGCGGATGAGAAAGCGGATCGAATCGAAAAAAGCGCTGTTCAACTAATCGACGCGCGGCAGGGGTTGGGGGCATGGAATCAGAGTGGAAACGTTCGTCTCCGCCGGCTTACCTGGATGACAGCGAAGTGAAAAGACTAATCGCGCTCAGCCAATCCGGGGATACGACCGCGCGGGACACGCTCGTCAGCAGCAACATCCGGCTCGTCTGGTCCGTCGTGCAACGGTTCTCGAACCGCGGCTACGACAGCGACGACCTTTTTCAGATCGGTTGCATCGGACTTCTCAAGTCCGTGGACAAGTTCGACCTGAGCTACGACGTGAAGTTCTCGACTTATGCAGTGCCGATGATCATCGGCGAAATCCAGCGGTTCCTTCGCGACGACGGCACGCTTAAAGTAAGCCGTTCATTGAAGGAGATGGCGAACAAAGTTCGCAAGGTGAAAGACGAGCTTTCGAAACGGCTTGGCCGCGCGCCAACGATTGGAGAAGTCGCGGAAGAAATCGGTGTGACGCCGGAAGAAATCGTGTTCGCCCAAGAAGCGAATAAACCGCCGTCATCGATTCATGAGACGGTGTTCGAGAATGACGGAGACCCGATCACGCTGATGGACCAGATCGCCGACGACTCCCAAGAACGGTGGTTCGACAAGCTGGCATTGACGGAAGCGATTCAGGGCTTGAATGATCGCGAGAGGCTTATCGTGTACTTGCGCTACTTCCGCGACCAGACGCAATCGGAAGTAGCCGGTCGACTCGGTATTTCCCAAGTACAGGTCAGCCGTCTGGAGAAAAAAATATTGCAAAGCATTAAAGAACAAATCGCCCAGTAGTGCAAGAAAAAAGATTGCCGTTCTTCCGTTCGAATAAACGGATGATCCGGCAATCTTTTTTTCGTCTGGATACATAGGAAACTTCTCCCTTGGCAAAATAACGGAAGGTGGTGATCCCGATTGATCTTACGTAGAGGAAAAGGCAGAAACAGCGGCAACAGCAGCAATGGCGGGGAGAAGAACGACTCCAAGGAACATATCGATTTCACGTACATAACCGAGTTGAATGAAGTTCCGATCAAGCGGACGCTTCAAGAAAATAAAGATCTGATCGACGACATGTTCAAAGAGTGCTCGGACATCGTCATCCGCCCTTTCGACATTGAAGAAAACGTACATGCTCTCGCCGTTTTCGTCGACGGACTCGTGTTGACGACAGAAGTGGACGAAGCGCTGAAAGCAGTCATGATCTATGAAAGAGGATCCGAAGACGCGAAGCGGTTATTGGAAACGGTCATTCCGTCCGGACAGGCAAAGACGACCGACAATTACGGCGACTTCCTGCTAGGAGTGCTCAGCGGAGACACTGGCATCATTATCGAAAATAGCGATAAGGCCATCTTGCTCGGTTTGCGAGGACCATCGCTCAGATCTGTCTCGGAGCCGCCGTCGGAAGCAGTCATTCGTGGCCCGCGAGAAGGGTTTATCGAAAACTTGAGGACGAATACATCGCTCGTTAGGCGTAAAATCAAGTCGCCGAGGCTGAAGATGAAGCCTTTCGTCATCGGCAAGCACAGCAATACGTCCGTTGTCCTTTCGTATATGGAAGGCATTACTGACCCGGCATTGGTAGAAGAAGCGGTTAAGCGCCTGCAGAAAATCGAAATCGACGGCATTCTCGATTCCGGGTATATCGAGGAACTGATTCAAGACAGTGCCTTTTCTCCGTTTCCGCAAATTCAGCATACCGAACGTCCCGACCTTGTCGCGGCGGCGCTGCTTGAAGGAAGAATCGCCATTTTCGTCGACGGGACGCCGTTCGTTCTGCTTGCTCCTACCGTCTTCGTTCAACTATTGCAAGCGACAGAAGACTATTACGAACGTTTCCAGATCGGTACGCTGGTACGATGGCTCCGATACTTTTTTTTATTCGCGTCGCTCGTTACGCCGGCGATGTACGTAGCGCTCACGACGTACCATCACGTTCTGATTCCGACCAAACTGTTGTTCAGCATCGCTGCGGCCAGGGAGTCGATCCCTTTCCCGGCGATCGTGGAGACGCTGATCATGGAAGTTATTTTCGAAGCGCTCCGGGAAGCGGGCGTTCGGCTCCCGAAAGCGATCGGCTCGGCCGTCGGCATTCTGGGAGCGCTCGTCATCGGGCAAGCGGCCGTGGAAGCGGGGATCGTGTCCGCGCCCGTGGTAATCGTCGTGTCGATTACCGGAATCGCATCCTTCACAATTCCGCATTTTAACGGTGCGATCGCCGTCCGCATGCTTCGTTTTCCGTTGCTCATTTTGGCGTCCATCTTCGGGGTTTACGGCATCTTTTTCGGTTTGATTCTGATCATCGGGCATATGGCCAATCTTCGTTCCTTTGGCGTGCCGTATTTGACGCCGATCAGTCCTCTCAAGCTGTCCGATTTGAAGGATGTATTGATCAGAGCGCCGCAGTGGGCGCTCTCGACGCGCCCCAGCTTCTTGCACGTAAGGGACGATACGCGCATGAGCGATACAATGTCGAAAGAAATCAAAGATCAGAACGGGTCAAAGGGGGATTCACCCGATGACAAAAGGTAAGCTGTATAAACGGATACGTCCCCTCGTCCTTTTGTTGTGCTTGCCGTTTCTGGCAACCGGCTGTTGGGACAGGCTCGAGGTGAATGATGTCGCGATCGTCGTCGCTATGGGCATCGATAGGGAAAAAGACGGCACGTACAAGCTTTCGCTGCAAATACCTCTGCCTGGCCAAATGGGCAGCTCCGGCTCCAAGGGTGGCGGAGGAGGGACGGGAGGCAGCAAAAGTTATTATATCGATTCCGAATCGGGAACGACTACGAGGCAAGCCGCCGTCACCTTGCAAAAACGAATGTCGCGAAGATTGATTTACGGTCACTACCGCGTGCTCATCATCAGCGAAGAAGTCGCGAGGAACGGCATCGAAAATCTGTTCGACATTTTTTCCAGGTGGCCGGAAAACCGGTTGACTTCTTATGTGATCGTCTCGAAGGGCAAAGCGATCGACTTGTTGGAAGTCCAGTCTAGCCTGGAACGATTTTCAGGCGAGGCGATGCGTGAATTGATCCAAATGGGCGGATTTATTCCGGTCAGCATTAAAACCGTCGGGCAAACGTTAAGCCATATCGGAACCGACCCTATTATTGCCTATATGGGTCAGCAGGAAACGGGAGCCAAAGAGAAGAGCAAAGAAATTCAAGTGCTCGGTTACGCCCAATTTCAAGGCGATAAGATGGTCGACGTATTCGAAAACGAAGCCGCTGCAGGTTTAGCCTGGATGAAAAGAGAGGCCAAACCTGTCTTCTTGAATGTCGCGTTGAATCAACCGAAAAGACTTCAATTTAACGTGAGCAGAGCAAAGACGACAATAACGCCTTCAGTAGACGGAAACAACCGCGTCAAATTCAAGATCGAAGTCGAGGCCAGGCTGGCGGTCGTCGAAAATATGACCATGGAAGATTTGTCCGAAGAACAAACGATTCGGAAAGAAATCGGCGCCGCTTCGGCAAGCATCAAAAATCAAATCGAAAAAGCGGTTGCGACTATTCGAAAGAACGGCTCCGATTCGGCCGATTTGGGAATGATCGTGTATCGCAAGTATCCCCGCAAATGGCAGCGAACGCTCAAACAGCATTGGACGGAAACGCTCAAGAACGCCGAATTCGACATTCATGTCGACGCGGATATCGTCCAAAGCGGATTGGCAAACGAAAATATCGTGAGGCAGGAAAACAGATGAATCCTATTTTTCAAGTCGTGTTTTTGCTTGGAATGGCCATTTGGTGCGCGACGGACTATAAGAAAGTCAAAGCGCTCCCGTCTTCCAGGATGCTGTTCTGGGCCATTCAAATGTTATCGCTCGCTTTGTTCGTCGCGATCAGCCTGAATTACCGGCCTCGCCTTCCTTCGGAATGGCTCGACGATACCGTCTCGTCTTGGGCGAAATCAATCATCGGAGGGATCATGTATGTCCAAACAGGCGATTAGTTCGCGCCAAATGGCGTGGCTGTTGGCCGCGTTTATCTATAAAGCGTTCGACAACATTGGCTGGCAGTTGGCCAAGGCCGCCGGGCATGATGCGATTTTCTCCTATGCCGCCGCGATCATGTACGCCTTTCTGATCGCGTTTCTTTTCTATACGTTATCACGCAAATTTCCCGGAAAAAACGTATTCGAAATCAGTTTTATCGTAGCGGGAAGATTTGGCGGCGCGGCGATCAACGCGATCCTCCTATTGCAAATTTGGTTCGTCTTCGTCCGTGACGTCTCGTATTCGACCAGCTTCATCAGCAACGTGCTGCTGCGGTTTACGCAGCCGGAAATTTTGATTCTTCTGTTCGTGCTGGTCATGATTTATTACGGGAAAACGAGCATCGAAGTCGCGGCAAGGGTCAACGAATTCATTTTCATTTCGTTCGCCTTTGTCTTCCTGCTTTTTCCGCTGCTGTTAAGCAACGAAATTTCCGCTTCCCAATGGGAACCCGTGTTTACGCAACCGCCTGCGCAAGTGCTGCTGACCAACGTATACGGCGCCGTTCAATTCGGCGATATGTTTCTGTTCGGCGCTTTTTTGCACATGCTGCAAAATTCCCGCATGCTTCATGCGTCGCTTCGGCATGGAATGGCCATCGCCGCGTTCGGCCTGTCGCTGACGACGATCATCATCATCGCCGTGTTCGGCGCTCCAATCTTCGAAAAGCTGACCTACCCCGGGTTCAATTTGTCGACTCAGATGCATATCACCGACTTCCTGGACCGGTTGGAGATTTATTTATACGTGTTCTATCTTCCTCTTTTGCTGTTTAACTCCGTCGTGACCTTCCTGGCGTTTCAGCACGGCGTGACCAGCTTCCTGAAAGGATCCAATCCGATTGTGTTCAGTAGATCGTTAGGCTGGCTGTTGATGCTTACGCTTCTCGTCGCTTTCCGAAATCAGAGCGAGCTGTGCAATTTCTACCAGTATGCTTATCCGGTATTTCAGATTGCCGTTCAGCCGCTGATCATCATATTGTTTTTCGTATTGGCCATGCGCTTTAAAGCCGATCCGGCGAACGAAGCGGAAGAGCGAAGGCCGGAAAATAAAAGCGATAAAGGCCGTATGCGGCTCAGTGTAAGGGGGTGGATGCGTTTGACGCATTTGTCGGTCGGCGCGACTGTGTTTCTCGTCGTCTTGGGCATGTGGCTGGCAACCGATTTCCCGTGGGTCGGCAATGCTTGTTTGCTTGCATATGGGCTTTCCTTGCTGTTTATCGTCTTTTCGACATATAAAGAAATGAAAAGCGCCTAATGGGGGACGAGTCCATGGAAACATCGTCCGTCGTCTATGTGAGGCTGCGCCGCCGGGTCGTCGTGACCCCGGAATCCGTCATTACGCTTGGACAAGTGGCAAGGCTCGTATCGGATGCCGATAAGGAACGGCAATTGAGAAACTTGCCGCTGCACCGCGTACGGTCAGAAGATAGCAATATGCTCGTCATCGACATGCTTCAAATCGTCAAGGCAGTGCGGGAAACGCTGCCTGGCACTGCTATCGAAACGTTCGGAGAACCGCATGTGCTCGTCGAAATTTCTTCCGCCGGCCCAGCCAAACCCCGCATCCTCATCCTTGTTCTGGCATGGCTACTGCTTTTTTTTGGATCAGGGATGGCGCTTATGAACTTTCATGCCGACGTCAACATGCCCCATGTCCAGAAGCGGGTCACCGAACTCATTACTGGCAAGCCTGACTGGCATCCTTGGTTGTTTCAAATCCCGTACTCCATTGGAGTCGGCTTCGGCATGCTGCTGTTCTTCAACCGGTTGCTGCGCAAAAGAAGCTCCGACGAGCCTAATCCCCTCGAAGTAGAAATGTTTATGTACCAAGAAAATGTGAATCACTACGTCATCACGGAAGAATATCGCAAGAAACAAGACTCGGAGGAGGCGGAAGGAAAAGGTGGTTGATTGGCTAACTGGCGCGCTGATGGTCGCCGTTGGTCTGGCGGGCGGCTTTTCCGTTGGCAGCGCGTTCGTGGCTCTTCTTATCGTACTTGACCTGATTCCTCGTCTCGTGCAACTGACTAAGGCGCACAGGCGGTCAGGCTTGTTCGAATCGGCGATTCTGGCAGGAGCAGTAATCTGGAGCTGCGCCGATCAATTCGATTGGAAGCTCGGTTGGCCGGACGGCATTCTTCTTTTTCCCGCTGTATTTCAAGGTTTATTCGTCGGGATGTTAGCCGCCGCACTGACGGAAGTGCTTAACGTCCTTCCCATATTTTCCAAGCGATTCAGGCTCAAGTCTTATATGTTCTTGCTTCTCATGGCCATGGTGCTGGGCAAGGTGACCGGCTCGCTAATCGATTGGCTGCTTATTCAGCGATGAAGAGAATGCAAATGATTTGGCGAATCCTCCATTTCCCCAACAGCGAAATTCGGCTATACTCATGCTATAAGTGCAAACACCGGGAGAACGGTCGAATGCCGCCGCCCGAATTTCGCAAAAGGGGAAATCATTAATGTTCTTGCATGGTACGAGTAAAATAAACGCTAAAGGTCATCTCGAAATCGGCGGTTGCGACGTTACGGATCTGGCCGAACAATTCGGCACGCCGCTTTATATCGTGGACGAGGCGCTCGTGCGCCAACGCGCCCGCGAATTCATGGAAGCGTTCCGCGCCACCGGTCTTCGCCACCAGGTGGCTTATGCATCCAAGGCATTCTGCGTCATGGCGATGTGCCGTGTTGCGGAAGAAGAAGGGATGAGCCTCGATGTCGTGTCCGACGGCGAGCTGTATACGGCGCTTCAGGCGGGTTTCCCGGCGGAACGCATTCACTTCCACGGCAACAACAAGACACCTGAAGAAATCAACATGGCGCTTGACGCCAACATCGGCTGCTTCGTTGTCGATAATTTTGTCGAGATGCATTTGCTGAATGCACTCGCGGCCGACAAAGGCAAGCGCGTTAACGTGTTGCTCCGCATTACGCCGGGAGTCGAAGCTCATACTCACGACTATATTTCCACCGGTCAGCAAGATTCGAAGTTCGGCTTCGACCTCGGCAACGGCACCGCATATAAAGCGATCGAGACGGCAATCGGATTGCCGAACCTGAAGGTGCTTGGCGTTCACTCCCACATCGGCTCGCAAATTTTCGAAGTCGAAGGTTTCCGCATGGCAGTGGAGAAAGTGTCCGCGTTCGCAGTTGAAATTCGCGACAAGCTTAATCATACGTTCACCGTTCTGAATCTCGGCGGCGGATTCGGTATTCGTTATGTGGAAGGCGATCAGCCGCTTCCGCTCGGTGTATACGTCGACGCGATTGCAAATGCGGTTCGCACGACTTGCGAGAACGCGAACTTCCCGTTGCCGGAAGTATGGATCGAACCGGGCCGCAGCATGATCGGCGACGCGGGTACGACGCTCTACACGGTCGGGACAAGCAAAGACATCCCTGGCGTACGCAAATATATTGCGGTTGACGGCGGCATGACAGATAATCCTCGTCCGGCGCTGTACGAGTCCAAATATGAAGCGGTGCTCGCGAACCGCGCGAACGATGCGCTTGAAGAAGTTGTGTCCGTAGCCGGCAAATGCTGCGAAAGCGGCGACATGCTCATCTGGGACTTGAAGCTTCCGCAAGTGCAAACAGGTGATCTGCTCGCCGTATTCTGCACGGGTGCATACAACTACGCCATGGCGAGCAACTACAACCGCATACGTCGTCCGGCCGTCGTTTTCGTGAAGGACGGGCAAGCTGATCTTGTCGTCGCTCGCGAATCTTACGACAATATCGTCGGCAACGATGTGATTCCGGCACGCCTGCAAAAGCAAACCGTATCGAACTAACTCAATGATTTTGGTTCACATTGCGACAGGAGGAAATTTTTTTAATGGCTAAGAAAGCGATTATCAAACTGGCTACCGGCCAGCAAGTGGAGTTGGAGCTGTTCGACGAGGACGCGCCGAATACGGTCGCTAATTTCGAGAAGCTCGCGAACGAAGGGTTTTACGATGGCATTCCTTTTCATCGCGTGATTCCGGGATTTGTTGCGCAAGGCGGATGCCCGAACGGTAACGGCACGGGCGGCCCCGGCTATACGATTCCGTGCGAGCATAACAAAAACAAACACGAGCGGGGCAGCTTGGCGATGGCTCACCGCGGTCCGAACACCGGCGGCAGCCAGTTCTATATCGTGTACAGCCCGCAGCCGCATTTGGACGGCGTCCACACCGTGTTCGGCAAAGTGGCGTCCGGCATGGAGCATGTGGATGCGCTGAAAGGCCAAGAGAAAATGGAATCGATCCGCGTAAGCTAGTCTCGGATATTTATTAAGGCGTCAAGCCCTGCAACGTTATCCGCCAGGACCTCGTTGCGGGGATTTTTTGTCATTGGCCGAAGGTAATCAATCCCAAGTCAATTGCTTGCAATTTAAGAGGCAGAATGTTACACTTTCATACAATCAGTTGCTTACCTTCGGGGCGGGGCGTAATTCCCCACCGGCGGTGATCGGCTCGTGAGCATATCGGCTTTGCGCCGGGGCGACGGCCGTCAGTCCGTGACCCGCAATCGACTCTTCCGGTTATCCGGCGGCGCGATTTCGGTGGACCTGGTGCAAATCCGGGACCGACAGTTAAAGTCTGGATGGGAGAAGGAAGCGCAGCGACATTTTGCTGTCCAATAGACAGATATTCGTGCGTCAGGCACGTGAAGATAACATTCATCGCAGATGATTGTTCTTTTTTTCACATGCCACCAACGCTACGGTTTATTTCTGTATCTTTTCGGACGTTTGTTTTTTCGCGCTGTGTTTCTCTAACCCCCGGAGCCTGGGCTCTTGGGGTTTTTTTATCGTAACTGACCGCAAGTCAAAAAATCGGCGTGGTCGCTCAAGCGAAGCGCGTCAGGGAAAGGAGCGGAAATATGGATTTGCTGAACGACGAAACGTATATGAGGCTTGCGTTAAACATGGCGGGAGCGGCCTCCGGACAAACCGGTGTTAATCCCGTCGTCGGCTGCGTTGTCGTGAACGAAGGGCGGGTCGTCGGACTCGGGGCCCATCTGAAGCGCGGCGAAGGGCATGCGGAAGTGCTTGCGCTGAACATGGCGGGAACACTAGCTAGAGGCGCTACCGCCTATGTGACGCTAGAGCCCTGCAGCCACACGGGCAAGCTGACGCCGCCTTGCTGCGAACGCCTTATCGCGGAAGGCGTCTCTCGCGTCGTCGTCGCGGCGAAAGATCCGAATCCGCTTGTGGCGGGTAAGGGAATCGATAGACTTCGGGAAGCGGGCATTCAAGTCGATGTCGGGCTGCTAGGAGACGAATCGACGGCGCTGAATGAAGCGTTCAACAAGCATATCGTCCATGGCATTCCTTTCGTAACGCTGAAGACGGCGGTGACATTAGACGGGCGAATCGCGACGAGGACCGGGCACAGCCGCTGGATTACGGGCGAGAAAGCAAGAGAAGCCGTCCACACGATGCGTCATAAGCATCAAGGAATTATGGTCGGCATTGGGACGATTAAGGCCGATGATCCAGAGCTGACGACACGCTTAAGCGTGCCAGGTATCCATCCGATACGTATTGTCGTGGACGCCAAACTTGCGATCTCCGAACATGCCAGAGTGTTGAACAACGTTGCCGATACGATTGTGATCGCGACTGAGCACGCGGACGCGGATAAAGCCGCTTTGCTGGAAGCGAAAGGGACCACGGTGCTTCGCTGCGGCAACGGCGACAGAGTTGATCTCACGCAGGCCATGATGAAGCTTGGGGCCATGGGCATCGGTTCGATTTTGCTGGAAGGCGGCGGAGTGCTGAACGGTGCCATGCTCAAAGCCGGACTCGTCGACAAAGTTAAATTGATCTACGCGCCGATTATCGTCGGCGGCGAAGGGGCGCCTTCTGCGTTTGAATTCGCAGGGCCGGAGAAAATGTCGGATGCGCTCAGGCTGAATCGCGTGACGATGGAGCGCTTCGGCGACGATTGGTGTATGACGGGATATCCGGAGGGAAAATGAATGTTTACGGGACTTATCGAAGAATTGGGCGTGCTTCGTTCCGTTCAAAGACGAGGCGAAGCAATGATCCTTGACATCGGGGCAAACAAAATCATGGACGATGTGAAGCTTGGCGACAGCATTTCAGTTAATGGCGTTTGCCTGACGGTCGTCTCTTACGATCGCGGCTCCTTCTCCGTCGATGTGATGCCTGAGACTTATAGGCATACGAACTTGAGCGCGATCAAGGCAGGCAGTCCGCTGAACTTGGAACGGGCAATGCCTGCGGGAGGACGTTTCGGCGGACACATCGTCCAGGGACACGTCGACGGTACCGGCACGATCAGGGGACGAACGAACGAAGCGAACGCCGTTGTATTTGAAATCGAGCCGAACAAAGAAGCACTTATGAGGCACATCGTTCAGCAAGGCTCAATTACGCTGGACGGCATCAGTCTGACGATTGTCGCGGTCGACCGGGAAGCGGGCAGATTCTCGGTGTCGATCATTCCGCACACGCTCCGGGAGACGATTCTGCAGAATAAGCATCCCGGAGATACGCTGAACATCGAATGCGACATTTTAGGCAAATATATTGACCACTTGCTGAGCGAAAGGGATAACGGCACAAAAGCCGCAGGCGGCGCCGGTAAACTGACGGCATCGTTTTTGCGCGACAACGGATTTATGTGAAGGAGGCAATCGCTATGACTCAACCATTGTTCGATCGCATTGAGGAAGCACTCGAAGATTTGAAAGCCGGCAAGGTTATTATTGTCGTCGACGACGAGGACCGCGAAAATGAAGGCGACTTGATCGCTCTTGCCGATAAGGCGACACCAGAAGTGATCAACTTCATGATCAGGGAAGCAAGAGGGCTTCTGTGCGTGCCAATTACGCCGGAAACAGCCGAAGCTCTTGACCTGCCGCCGATGGTCAGTCACAATACGGATTATCACGGTACGGCGTTTACCGTTTCGATCGACCATGTGTCGACGACGACCGGCATTTCCGCGCACGAGCGTTCGCTGTCAGTACAGGCGCTGATCGACCCGAATGCCAAGGCTGCTGATTTCCGCCGTCCCGGTCATATATTCCCGCTGATCGCGAAGAAAGGCGGCGTCTTGAGACGCGCCGGACATACGGAGGCGGCAGTTGATCTCGCCCGGATGTGCGAATCGGCGGAAGCAGCCGTCATCTGCGAAGTCATTAAGGAAGACGGCACAATGGCTCGTCTCCCCGATTTGCAGCTATTTGCGAAGCAGCACGGATTGAAGCTGATTACGATTAAAGATTTGAT
This sequence comes from Cohnella soli, assembly GCF_042655525.1. Taxonomy (NCBI): domain Bacteria; kingdom Bacillati; phylum Bacillota; class Bacilli; order Caryophanales; family Paenibacillaceae; genus Cohnella; species Cohnella soli. The sequence continues at coordinate 243,507 of NZ_JBHSMI010000025.1, read as the reverse complement.
CCATTATCGCAACGAGAAGGAAAAGCTGGTCAAACGCGAAGTCGAAGTGCGCCTGCCGACCGACTTCGGGACGTTCCAGGCGATTGCCTACACGAACGACGTCGACCGCAAGGAACACGTCGCTTTCGTGAAAGGCGATATCGACGGCACCAAGCCGGTGCTCGTTCGCGTCCATTCGGAATGCTTGACGGGAGACGTGTTTCATTCGCATCGCTGCGATTGCGGTCCGCAACTTGAAGCCGCGCTGCGGCAGATCGAGAAGGAAGGCAGCGGCGTTCTGCTGTATATGCGTCAGGAAGGGCGAGGCATTGGGTTGATTAACAAGCTTCGCGCTTACCAATTGCAAGAGCAAGGCATGGACACGGTCGAAGCGAACGTTAAGCTTGGCTTTGCGCCTGATCTTCGCGATTACGGCATTGGCGCGCAAATTTTGAAAGACATCGGCATTCGGGAAATTCGCTTGCTTACGAACAATCCTAGGAAAATTAAAGGGTTGGAAGGATACGGTCTGAACGTTGTCGAACGAGTGCCAATCCAAATGGAGGAAAACGAAGACAACTCAGGCTACTTGCACACGAAGAAAGCGAAACTCGGTCACATGCTGCAGTTCGAAGGCGAGCCTAGTTAAGGCGTGTCTGAAAACTCGCTCAGGGGCATCTTTCACCGCCTTTTCGCCCCCTGCTTCGTCACTTTTGCTCGACAATCGCGCATCATTCGCGAACTACCGGGAGGACATAACAAATGACAGTCGTATACGAAGGTAATTTAATTTCTCAAGGGCTCAAATACGGGATCGTAGTCGGACGGTTTAACGAATTCATTACTTCCAAGCTGCTAGGCGGGGCGCTTGACGCACTGAAGCGCCACGGAGCGGAAGAACACGAAGTTGAAGTCGCCTGGGTTCCAGGTGCATTCGAAATCCCTCTCGTCGCGCAGAAGATGGCGGAAAGCGGAAAATACGACGCAGTCATTACGCTCGGCGCAGTCATTCGCGGCTCAACGCCGCATTTCGATTTCGTATGCAACGAAGTAGCCAAAGGCGTTAGCGCAATCAATCTGAAAACAGGCGTTCCGACGATTTTCGGCGTGCTTACGACGGACAGTATCGAGCAAGCGGTCGAACGCGCAGGCACGAAAGCCGGCAATAAAGGCTGGGAAGCGGCTGCCACAGCGATCGAAATGGCGAATTTGACGAGAGCGATCAGCGGGTAATCCGTTCTTAAGGTAAACGGGAGAAGCAAGGGGAGAAGTTCGATTGGCGACGATGTCGTACAAGCTGGAGACGTTCGAAGGGCCGCTTGATTTGCTGCTGCATTTGATCGATAAAGCGGAGATCGATATTCAAGACATCTCGATCAACGAGATTACCGAACAGTATATGGAATATCTCGCGGCGATGCAGGAACTTGAACTCGACATTACGAGCGAGTTTCTGGTTATGGCCGCGACGCTGCTGTCGATCAAGAGCCGCGGCCTTTTGCCGAAGCCTCCGGTCACCGACGAGCCTTGGCTGACAGTCGACGAGGAAGACGACCTCGATCCGCGCGAAGAGTTGATCCGCAAACTGATCGAGTACAGGAAGTTCAAGTCGGTCGCCGGTCAACTTCGGGAAAAAGAATGGGATCGCAGCCAGGTGTACACGAGAGAGCCGACGGATTTAACGCCTTTCGAGAAGAAGCCTGACGTTAATCCGGTCGAAGGCTTACACGTTGACGACTTGGTGAACGCCTTTCGGAAAGCGATGAGACGTCTTGCCGGACGCAACCGCGTTTCGTCGATCCGCAAGGATGAAATCTCGGTAAAAGACCGGATACGCGACATCGTCGATACGTTAAAGAGCCGTTCGAACGAGGGCAGATTATTATTTTCCCAGTTGCTGGGCGACGGGGACGAACGGGAGGAAATCGTCGTTACTTTCCTCGCCATCCTCGAATTGATGAAGCGCAGGTGGGTGTCCTGCCATCAGAGCGCTTTGTTCGACGAGATCGTGTTGACGTGGACGGGGAGAGAGGATAGCGATGGATTACTCGACATTGAAATCAGTACTTGAAGGTTTGTTGTTCGTATCCGGAGACGAGGGAATCAGCGCCAAGACGGCTGCGGAAGTCGTCGAGACGGACGTGGACGTCGTCAAAGACGTGCTGAAAGATTTGCAGAAGGAGCTCTCGAAGAAAAACCGCGGCATACGGTTAACGGAAGTTGCGGGAGGGTATCGGCTGACAACGGTCACCGAGCACGCTCCGTACTTCGAGAAGCTGGCTTATTCACCGACGCGTTCGGCGCTTTCGCAGGCTGCGCTTGAGACTCTTGCGATTATCGCTTACCGGCAGCCGATTACTCGGATAGAGATCGAGGAGATTCGCGGGGTTAAGGCGGAGCGCCCGCTGCATAATTTGGTGAATAAAGATTTGATCGAGGAGAAAGGGCGCGCAGACGCGCTAGGACGACCGATTCTGTATGGTACGACCAAGGCGTTCCTCGATTACTTTGGTTTAGCTTCAATCCAGAGCTTGCCCGAGCCGTCGGCATTTGATGATGACGATGAGCTGGAGGAGCGGACGAAGCTGCTCTTTGACCGCATCGAAGGCCGTCAACTTTCGATGGAGGATCTCGACAAACAATTGGATACGGAATGAACATTTGCCAGAAGGCCATACTACCCCTAGAAAGGCGGGGGAAAGTATGGCCTTCTGGCTTTTGTTCGCATGCGCTGTCGTCATCGCCCTTATCGCCATAGCGTGCGTCTCCCGCATTCGCGTTCGCGTTCGTTATTCCCGCATCGGTGAGCTCGATCAGTTAGTCGTCATCGTTCAGGCATTATATGGCATCGTCTCCCGTCAAGTCGTCGTTCCGACGTTAAAGCTGGAGAAAAGAGGGATCGTATATGCCGAGAAGCCGAAGGGGGAAATCGCAGGATCGCAGGGTCAACAAAGCGCAAAAAAACGGATGTTCGGCATCGGCACGTTGAAGCGGAACCGTAAAGCGCTAAAGACGATCATGCGTTCCACGACTCGCTTCAAGCGCTGGGCCAAATACGCGCTGAAGAAAATCGAGTGCACCCGCTGGCGGCTAGACTTTCGAGTCGGCACCGGAGACGCGGTTTCTACGGCGATCGTCGTCGGTTTGCTTTGGGCGGTCTCGGGCTGTGCAACCGGTGCGGCAAGCCATTTCCTTCGGCTAAAGACGGTTCCCCACGGCGAAGTTGTCCCGAACTATTCGACGAAGGAATTCGCTGTCGTCTGGGAAGCCGACTTCGCCATTCGGATGGGTTCGGCGTTTGCGGCGGTCATGAAGCTGGGATTTCGGACAATCCGAATCGGCAAAGCGATTAGGGCATGGCGAACGTGGATGGCTCCACCGGAGCAAGTATGAGGCGTGCGTAAGGCGGAGTGGAACGAATAAACACGTGGCTCATTCGGGAATATTAGGTACACGAAAGGAGGAGTATACATGTCACAGCATCCGATTAACGGCCTAATGCAAACCGCCATGGAAAACATTAAAGACATGGTGGACGTCAATACGATCGTCGGCGAACCGGTTCAGACACCGGACGGCAGCGTCATTCTTCCGATCAGTAAAGTCGGCTTCGGCTTTGCGGCTGGTGGGAGCGAGTATTCCCCTATGGAAGACGGCAATTCTGGCTCCGGACAAAAGTCGGGGCAAGACGCGCATAACGCTTCTGTCTCCCTTCCGTTCGGAGGAGGCAGCGGCGGCGGCGTTTCGATTACACCGATCGCATTCCTTGTCGTCGGCTTGCAGGGCGTAAAAGTTGTGCCGCTCGACAATCAAACCCATCTGTTAGAGCGTTTGATAGACGCTGCTCCAGGTTGGGTCGACAAGCTGAAAGGCGCGTTTCAGCGCCCTCAGGAAGCCGAAACCGAAATTTCGATCAAAACCGTGCCGTCCGACTCCAATACGATCATGTAACGATCGCTCCGTCACGGCCGCGCCAGGCACTTGCCTGCGCGGCCGTTTCACGTTTACATACTTTCGAGCGCATAGACATAAAATGGTACAAGTATTTCTCCGAGGAGGAAAATCGCGCATGTTGAGACTAGCAAAACCTTTCCGCGCCCGCGCGAGATGGACAAGCGCGACCGCTTGCATTTTCATGCTGCTGTTCGTATTCCCAGTACTAGGCGGGCGCGCTCAAGCGCAAACCGGTGGCGGTGCCACGTCTTCGCTTCCGCCTGCCCCGAGTAATTCCGCCCGGTCCGCGGCGCTTGCTGATGTGACCTCTGGTCGAATCTTATTCGATGAGCGGGGCGACGAGCGGATGAAAATTGCCAGCCTGACGAAGATCATGACTGCCATTGTCGCTATCGAGCATGGAAATCTGGACGGAACGTTGACAGTCAGCGAGAAGGCTTCGAAGATGGAAGGCTCTTCGATTTATTTGCAAGCCGGAGAACGGATGACGCTTCGTAACGCCCTGTACGGGCTCATGCTTCGATCCGGCAACGATGCGGCGACGGCGATTGCAGAGTATGTGGGAGGCTCGGTTGAAGGATTTGTTTTTCTGATGAACAAAAAAGCGGAAGAAATCGGACTGTCGAACAGCCATTTCATGAATCCGAGCGGTTTGGACGAGCTAGGTCACTATTCGTCCGCGAACGATTTGGCCAAGCTGACGGTGTATGCCCTTCGTAATCCGACGTTTAAGGAGATTGTGGCGACGAAAGTGAAAAAAGCGCCGAACCCGAACGATAAATGGGAATACGAATGGGTGAACAAAAACAAGATGCTGGGAATGTACGACGGCGCCGACGGCGTCAAAACCGGATATACGAAGCAGGCGCTTCGCACGCTCGTCAGCTCGGCGACAAGGAACGGTCAGCAACTCGTCGCCGTGACGCTGAACGACAGAGACGACTGGATCGACCATCGTCGATTGCTCGATTACGGTTTCGACAATTTCTCGTTGCAGACGGTAGCCGAAGCCGGACAGCCGATAAACGGTTATCCGTACAAAGCGGCAGGCAAGTTTGTATATCCGTTCGCGAAAGGCGAGAAGGAAAGGCTCGAAGTGCGGATGGCGTTGCTGATCGAAGGAACAGCGGACTTCAAGCTTGGTTATCGCGGTCAAATTCGTTTTGTTCTTGACGGTCGGAAAATCGGCTCCGTGCCGCTAGTGGAAGCTTCTCCGGAGGCGGGAAACGGAGGCACAGCCGATAAAGTCAAGGCAACGTCCGGGAAGGTTCAGGGCGAAATCACCTCCAACCGTTCTTTTTCGTCGTCTGTCCGCACAGTCCTGAGAGCGTTATTCATGCAAAAGGGGGAATAGCGGATGGTCAACTGGATATGGCTAGGAATGATCGTCTTCAGCGTCCTGTTCGGAGCCGCGAACGGCAAGATGGAGAAAGTCGCCGAAGCGGCGTTCGGCGGGGCACAGACGGGGGTGACCGTCTGCCTTGGCTTGATCAGCGTTCTCGTCTTCTGGATGGGGCTTATGCGCATCGCCGAAGTGGCAGGCCTCGTGAACAAGCTGTCCAAGCTGCTTGCCCCCGTTGTACGACGGCTTTTCCCTGACGTGCCGCGCGAGCATCCGGCGATGGGGTATATTCTATCTAATATGAGCGCCAATTTGCTTGGACTCGGAAACGCCGCGACGCCGATGGGCATCAAAGCGATGCAGGAGCTTCAGAAACTCAATCCTGATAAGACTGTAGCGACACCCGCGATGTGTACGTTGCTCGCACTCAATACGGCGAGCATTACGATTGTGCCTACGACGATTATCGCGATCCGTATGAACTTCGGATCGCTTCATCCGGCCGATATCGTCGCGCCGACGCTGCTCGCAACGGCGATATCGACTGGGGCCGCCATTTTGGCCGATCGGTGGTACAGAAGGAAAGATCGCAAGCCGCCGAGGACGGTCAGCCCGACCTATACGCCTACTCCTCCGGCAACCAAAGGAGGCTGACGCCGATGGTTGCAATGATCCAACTGCTCTCAACATGGACTATTCCGGTGCTTATCGCATTCATTCCCCTATATGCATCCCTCCGGAAAGTTCCCGTATATGAGACGTTCGTGGACGGCGCCAAAGACGGTTTTCAAACGGCTATCGGAATTATCCCTCATCTCGTCGGCATGATGACGGCGATCAGTATGTTTCGCGCCTCCGGGGCGATGGACGCGATGATTGGCCTGATCCGGCCGGCGCTTGAAGCGATCGGAGTTCCTGGAGACGTGCTGCCGCTTGCGCTGCTTCGGCCGATAACGGGAGCGGGCTCGCTTGCCTTCGTCACGGACTTGATCAAAGAGCAGGGCCCCGATTCCTTCGTCGCCCGCGTGGCTTCGACAATCCAAGGCAGCACCGATACGACGCTATATGTGCTGACCGTTTATTTCGGTGCGATTGGCATACGCAATTCGCGTTATGCGCTAAAAGTCGGGCTTTTCTCCGATATCGTCGGTTTTTTTGCCGCGGTCGCCGCTTGCTGGTTGTTGTTTGGATTGGTATGATGGGTGTTGAGGTGAAACACCGTGGAAGAAAGACTGCAGAAGGTGCTTGCGAACGCAGGCGTCGCTTCCCGTCGCAAGTGCGAAGAATTGATTGCATCGGGCAAAGTGACGGTTAACGGGGAAGTCGTGACGGAGCTCGGGCGCAAAGCCGACCCGGACACCGATGTCATCGCCGTGGCGGGCAAGCCGATTAAGAAAGAATCGAAAATTTATATGATGTTCAATAAGCCGAAAGGCGTTATTACGAGCGTCACCGATCCGAAAGGGCGCAGCGTCGTCACGGATTACATCAAGGATGTAAAGGAACGGCTGTACCCGGTCGGTCGACTGGATTACGATTCCGAGGGATTATTGCTGCTTACGAACGATGGAGACTTGGCGCATAAGCTAACGCACCCCCGCCATCACGTGCCGAAGACGTATCATGCGACTGTCGAACGGGTGCCTCACGGCAACGCCCTCGAACGGCTGAAGAAAGGCATCAAGCTCGAGGATGGCATGACCGCGCCGGCGGAAGTCGAATATTACGACATCGATCCGGACGGCAAGTTTGCGACGATCTCCATTACGATTCATGAAGGTCGTAATCGGCAAGTGCGCCGGATGTTCGATGCGATCCACCATCCGGTAACCAGGCTGAAGCGTATATCGTTCGGCGGCTTGCATTTGAATAATTTGCAGCGCGGCAAACATCGTAAGCTAACGGCGGAGGAACTTGGCAAACTGCAAGCATTCGCCGTGGAGGTCGACGAATAGGGCGGGTCTCCAGACACGCCCTAATCCCATATTGCGTCACACAATGTTCAGAAACCGGAGGTCGGGGGTTTACCCCCACCCCCGGTATTTTCGTTATAATTAGAGCGGAAGTTCAAAAAGTCCGATTTTGATCACGAAGAGTTTCAGGAGGAGGTTTCGACGTCGAATCTTGAATTCAGTCGGGTCTTCCGGTTCTCACGTAGGTTTTCCTACGCTCCGATCCTCATTCCCGCCTTCATTCAACCTTCTCGGTGCTGAAAACCGAACTTTTTGTACCTTTAATCACAGGTGGTGGAAAAAACGCTATGGGACGACATCGTAAAACGGTGCAATACGTCATTCTCGTTATCGTGCTGATCGTTGGCGGCTATGCGGTCGGCAGTTCGCTATTTTCAAAGAGCGTCGTGCTGAAGAAAGGCGACAAGGCGCCTGAATTTCGGCTCGCGGGTCTCGACAATGCCGTACACGAACTGAAGGATTACGAGGGCAAGCCGCTGATCGTCAACTTCTGGGGCACTTTCTGTCCGCCATGCCGCAACGAGATGCCCGCTTTGCAGAAGCAATACGAGAAATGGAAAGGGCAAGGTCTTGAGCTCATAGGCATTAACCTGAGCGAGGACAAGCTGACGGTGGAAAGTTTTACTCGTCAGATCGGCGTGTCGTTCCCGATTTTGATCGACAAAGACAAGCAAACAGAACGGCGGTACGGTTTGAAGCAATACCCGACAACTTTCTTCATTACGCCTAAAGGTAAAATTCAAGAGGTCGTAATCGGCGGATTGCTGACGGAAGAGGAAATAGAGGCGCGCGTCGATCGACTGATGAAGTCGGACTCGTAGCGCCAAGGAGGATAAATGGCTTTGTTTCAGAACACCAAGTGCGAATGCGGACATCAGAACCCCGTCGGCACGGTTCTGTGCGAATCATGCGGCAAACCGCTAGACGAGAAATTGCTTGCGGACGAGGATGCGCTGCTGGAAATGAGATATGACGGGGTAGCTCGGCGATCGCAGAAGGCGAACCCTCATATTGTGGACAAAGTATGGAATTTTTTTTCTTCCGTTAAAATCGCGGTGTATTTGATCGTGATTACGCTTCTTGGAGCCGCTATTGGAACGGTGTTCCAGCAAGAGAGCACGCTCATCAACTTGACGGAAAACTCCGAATATGCTGCGTTCTACAAAGAAAAATACGGTACGCTCGGCGTAATTTATCACGCGCTCGGCTTATCTCATACATACGAGTCGTGGTGGTTCATTATGCTGCTTGTCATGATCGGCACATCACTTGTCGTATGTAGTCTCGACAGGGTACTTCCGCTTTATCGAGCGCTGTCCAAGCAGCAAATACGCAAACATCTGCAGTTCATCAAGCGTCAACAAGTGACGTATTCCGGCATCGTGTCAAATGACCCGGAAGCATGGCTGGACGATATGGGTAAGCAACTGAAACGCAAGCATTACCGCGTGTACCGGGAAAATGGGGCGCTTCTCGCAGAGAAGAACAGATTTAGCCGCTGGGGCCCTTATATTAACCATATCGGCTTAATTATTTTCTTACTCGCTGTTCTCGGACGGGGTATACCTTCCTGGCACATGGATCAATATTTGTCCTTGTACGAAGGGGAGACGAGACAAATCTCCGGCACGAACTATTATTTAAAAAGCGTTGATTTCACTGCCGAATACTACAAGGACGAAGAGCTCGCCAGCAATCAAAAAGGGACGCTCGTCGCGAAGAAGTACGAAACGAATGCTGTTCTGTACAAATGCACCGCCGATTGCGACGATCCAATCAAGGAGCCTGTCTTAACCGAAGTGAAGCAGCACGAGATCAGAGTCAACAGCGCGCTTTCTTACGACGGACTCAGCGTGTACCAGAACAGCTTTCAGCAGCGGGTCCGGCTCATATCCGTCCATCCTACGCTGACGAACCTAGACACGATGAAGCAGCTGGGTTCGTTTGATCTGCTGATGGACGACCCAGCCAGGGAGTATGCGGTCGGCAATTACAAATTGAAGCTGATCGACTTTTATCCGGACTTCGGCCTTGACGATCAGAATCGCCCGATGACGAAATCGCGCGACCCGAACAACCCCGCTTTCGTCTTCCGCATATTCGGGAACGACACGTCGGCGGAAGGCGAGGTATACATTTACTTCGCGATGCCGAGCGATAAGAGCAAGACGTACGGCAAGTTGTTTAACGATAGCTTTAAGCAGCGTGGGGACAGTTCGGGCAGATTCGCGATTACAGTGGAAAATCCGGTTGTCGATGGTAAAATGAACAATATCAAATATTCCGAATATATGACTTACTTAAATATTCGGATGGACAAGGCAATGCCGTACATCTGGGTCGGTGCGGCCATCTCCATGATCGGTCTGATTATGGGCTTTTACTGGCAGCACCGGCGCATCTGGCTGCGCATTGACGAAGAAGACAAGCTTACGCTCGGCGGGCACACGAACAAGAACAGTTTCGGCTTGCGCGCTGACGTCGCATGGGCGCTAGGGAAAACCGGCATCGAAGTTCAGCCGAAGGCGCTCGATAACAGGAGGAATGACCGTTGAATTGGACCACTTTCAGCAGTGACGCGTTTATGGTTGCTTTTTATGTGTACTGCGCGTCTTTTATCGGCTTCGCTATTGCGGTAGCGGGCAAACGCTGGAGCAACCGCAAACCGGAAGATCATACGAACCGGTGGGGCAAAATCGGATTCGGTCTGGCTGTTGCGGGTTGGGCCGCGCATTTGACGTTTTTCTTTACCCGCTGGTACGATAGCGGTCATATCCCGACGAGTAACATGTACGAGTTCATGACGTTCCTCGGCATGGCGATTATGTTCGCTTTTATCGTCGTTCATCTTATTTACCGCAATATGATTCTCGGAGCGTTCGCGCTCCCGCTCGTCATTATTCTTATTGCATACGCCTCTGTATTTCCTTCCGAAGCGCAGCCGCTTATCCCGGCGCTGAATAGCGTCTGGTTGAAGATTCACGTAACGACAGCGGCGACGGGAGAGGCATTTTTCGCAGTCGGCTTCGCGGCGGCGCTCATGCAGCTTATCCGCGTCGTTGATTTCACGCGAACAGATAAAGCGGGGAAAAGAGCGCGTTTCTGGACCGAGTTTTCCTTGTTCGTCATTATCGTGCTAATCGGCTTCCTCGTCGCCGTATTTACGTTCCGCGGAGCGGGCTACGAGGCGACATTCTCACAGGAGAAAGTGACGATCGCTGACGATGGAACGGCGTCGTCTACGTTTAAGGAAGTGAAGTACGGCTTGCCGCCGCTCGTGAAGCCTTATAACAGCGAGAAGGTCGAATTTCAGTCGTTCCTTGGCTTGACCGACGCGCCGCTCGAATCTCCGTCGTGGCTGAACGGCGCCAATGCGGGCCGCAAACTGAACACCGTTATTTGGTCCGTCATCTCAGGCGCTGTGCTGTACGGCATCCTTCGTTTGCTAGCGCGTAAGCAATTGGCAGCGGTCATCCATCCGCATCTGACGGACATCGATCCGGATGATCTGGAGGAAATCAGCTATCGTGCGATCGCGATCGGGTTTCCGATTTTTACGCTCGGCGCGCTTATTTTCGCGATGATCTGGGCGCAGATCGCTTGGTCCAGGTTCTGGGGCTGGGACCCGAAAGAAGTATGGGCGCTCGTTACGTTCTTGTTCTATAGCGCGTATTTGCACTTGCGGCTGTCCCGCGGATGGCAAGGTACGAAGTCTGCATGGTTGGCCGTCATTGGTTTCCTTGTCGTTATGTTTACGCTCGTTGGCGTTAATCTTGTCATCGCCGGTTTGCATTCGTACGCAGGCGTTTAATCTACTCGAAAGAGGTGTTTCGGCATGAACACGGGAAACCGAATATTGGTCGTGGACGATGAAGAACGGATTCGCCGATTGCTCAGAATGTATTTGGAGAAGGAAGGTTATGTCATCGAGGAAGCGGAAGACGGGGAGAGCGCCTTGCGCATGGCGCAGGAGGACGATTTCGACCTGATCGTGCTCGATTTGATGCTTCCGGGCATCGACGGCATCGAAGTCTGCAGCCGACTGCGACAGTACAAGGCGACACCGGTACTGATGCTGACGGCAAAAGGCGAAGAAGTCAATCGCGTTCAAGGGTTCGAAGTCGGCGCGGACGACTATGTCGTGAAGCCGTTCAGCCCGCGGGAAGTCATTTTCCGCATCAAGGCGATCCTTCGTCGCTCTTCCGCGACTGCGTTCCTGTCGAAAGAAATGAACACGAGCAATAATATTGTGTTCCCGTATCTTGTTATCGAGCACGATGCGCATCGCGTAACGGCCAGCGGTCATGAAGTGAATTTGACGCCGAAGGAATACGAATTGCTTCATTACTTAGCGAGCACGCCGGACAAGGTTTTCTCACGCGAGGAACTGCTGAAGGATGTATGGAATTACGACTTCTTCGGCGATTTGCGGACGGTAGATACTCATGTGAAGCGGCTGCGAGAGAAGCTGAACCGCGTATCGGCTGAGGCGGCTTCGATGATTACGACCGTATGGGGCGTCGGTTACAAGCTGGAGGCGGCGAAGTAAAGGATGGCCATCTGGAGATCGGTCGTCGGCAAAATGTGGCTGACGATCATAGGTTTGGTCGCGGTCGTCATTTCCACGCTCGGCATTTTCCTGCTGAAGTATATCGACGAGCAGACGTTCGCGGATCCGCTAAAAATTAAACATCTGTTCATTTTCACCGGGCTGATCGGTTTTCTGCTAACAACCTTCTTCGCTTTTTTCTTGCTGACGAAGATCACGCAACCGCTGCGGGAAATGAAGGATGCGGCTAACCGGGTTACGCAAGGCGATTATACGACACGGGTCGCGATCCGCTCGTCTGACGAAATCGGCGAGCTTGCGAATACGTTTAACCAAATGGCTTCGGAGCTGCATACGCTGATCCGCGACTTGCAGCACGAGCGGGATCACTTGAGCAGCGTTCTGCGGAGTATGACGGACTCGGTCATCTCGTTCAATACCGATGGCGAGGTCATTCTGACAAACCCGCAAGGTCAGCATTTGCTGGAGGAATGGGGAACCGTTGACTGGACTGACGGAGACAAGCCGGAGCGCGACGAAAGTGTGCCAGGCCCGCTCCGGGAGACGTTCCGGGAAGTGATCGACTGCGGCAAGGAATTAACCGTTAAGGTGCACGTACAAAGCGGCGTCTGGTCGGTTGTTATGACGCCTTTAGTATCGACGGATGAGATCAGGGGCGTCGTTGCCGTGCTTCGCGATGTGACGGAGGAGTTCCGCGTCGACAAGATGCGTAAAGATTTCGTCGCTAACGTCTCTCACGAGATTCGTACGCCGCTATCGATGGTGCAAGGCTACAGCGAAGCGCTGATGGACGACATCGCCGCGACGCCGGAAGAGCGCAAAGAGCTCGTTCAGGTCATTCATGACGAATCACTCAGAATGGGCCGCCTTGTTAAAGATTTGCTCGACCTTGCCCGCATGGAAGCTGGTTACTTGGACATGAATTTGCAACCACTCGATGTGAATGGATTGCTGTCCCGCGTATACCGCAAATTTTCGGCGATCGCGAAGGATAGACACATCGCATTCACTCGTACGCCGGAAAGCGCAGAGCTGCACCTTGACGCCGCCGACGGCGATCGGCTCGAGCAAGTATTGACGAACTTAATGGACAACGCATTGCGCCATACGCCCGACGGAGCGTCGATCGCTCTCGCTGCTAGGAGGATCGAAGATGGAGCCGGAGGCGTGCTTGAGCTGAAGGTCATCGACGAAGGACAAGGTATCCCCAGGGAAGACTTGCCGTACATCTTCGAACGTTTCTACAAGGCGGACAAGGCGCGCAAGAGAGAGACGTCGGGAGGCGGTACAGGGCTTGGGCTCGCCATCGTCAAAAATCTCATCGTCTCGCATGGCGGGGAAATCTCCGCTTCAAGCGCGCCTGGCGAAGGGACGACATTTACGATATTGTTGCCTGTCGCGGCGAATCGGAAGCTGAACGGCAAGGCAAGCAGATAAGGCATATTCGGCATAAAAGAATCCTCCGAATTCCCAAATTCGGCGAACTAGCGGTGTAAGAGGCGGCTAAATGCTCCGAATTCCCAAATTCGGCGAACTAGCGGTGTAAGAGGCGGCTAAATGCTCCGATTTCCGAGATTTTGCGAATTAGCGGTGCTTGTCGCCGCTAGATACCGGGAACTCTACGCCTTCGAGGCTCGTGCCACTAATGTCCCCTCAGATCACTAACAGTCGCAAATCCGCTGGACCCGTGCCACTAATGTTCCCCCAGTCCACTAACAATCTCAAATCCGCTGGACTCGCCACACTAATATCCCCTCAGACCACTAACAGTCGCAAAATCGCTGGACTCGCACCGCAAATGTTCCCTGAGACCATTAACAGTCGCAAATCCGCTGGACCCACCCCACTAATGTTCCCTCAGTCCACTAACAGTCGCAAAATCGCTGGACCCACCCCACTAATGTTCCCTCAGTCCACTAACAGTCGCAAATCCGCTGAACCGCCCTACTAATGTTCTCCTCTCAAACCGCTATCGGCCCCCACTTCTTTGCGACTAGAGCATATTTCTCTGCAACCGGGCCATAAAATCCGCTTGAGCATGAGAGATCCATTTCTTGGGATGCTTTACGAGTTGAAGATCCAGCCGGATCTCGGGGTGGGAGAACGGTAAAACCGCCAGATCCCCTCTGCGGATCTCGTCTTCGGCAGCCATTCGCGGCAGGAGTGCGATGCCGTCTCCGGACATGATACAGCGCTTGATCGCTTCCGGATTGCCGAGCTCCAAGCCGACGCGGTACATGATGCCGTTCGCCCGGAGCACTTTCTCCAACATGATGCGATAGTTGCAACTCTCTTCGCTCATGAACCATTCCACCCTCGCAAGATTCGGAAGTTCCACTGTATCCAGCGCCGTAAGTGTATGGGACGGATTTGCGATGAGCACCAGCGGCTCTTCGCGAATGACCAGCCATTTCAGCGCCGAGTCGGATGGATTTCTCGCCAGAATAAGCCCTAGATCGAATTCGCCTTCCTTGATTTTGTTCAAAATGGTCTCTTCACGGTCAGTCTGCAACCGAATCGCCAGATCCGGATAATCCCGACGCAGTTGCTGAATGTAAGAGGGGAGATAGTAGGAAGCGACAGAATCGATGGTGCCGATAGACAAAGTGCCCCCACCTTGAAGTGCTAATTTTTCTTTGGACTCTTGGTACAAATCGAGCATTTGCACCGTCATCCGCAACAATTCTTCGCCGGCCGATGTAAGTCGCAGCCCTCGCCCGAATCGCTCGAACAGCTCCACGTTGTAAATCTTCTCTAGCTTCTGAACTTGTGTTGTCACGCTGGATTGGGCATAGCCCAGCTTCTCCGCAGCACGAGTGAAGCTCTGTTGCAGCGCCACTTCCCGAAAGGTTTGCAGGTAAATCAATTCCATGTTCGATGCCGCCTCATCAATATTATTGATATTGCATATCACTTATTATAGATAACTACGATAGTAATTCCTATGCTACATTTACGTTACTAAAACAAACATTATTTGAGGAGGCGCTGACGCATGTTGAGAGAAGAAGATGTACGAGGAATTTTTGTGCCCGTAGTGACGCCGTTCTCGATGAATGGGGATCTGGATGAAGAGTCATATGACCGCTATTTGGAGAATTTGCTGACTCATGACATTCAGGGGCTAGTGATCAACGGAACGACGGGAGAAGCACCAACTGTCTTATGGGAGGAAGTTCACAATCTTGTGTGTCGGACGAAATCCGTCATCGCAAGAAAAGGGATATCTATTCCGATCGTCGTCGGTACTGGCACGAACGATACGCGCTCGACAGTTGAGCGAACCGTGCTAGCTAAAGAAATCGGAGCGGACGCCGCGCTCATCGTCGTGCCGTATTACAGCAGGCCATCGCAAGCAGGCATACTCGAGCACTACCGGCGCGCCGCGCAAACGGGATTGCCAATAATCGCGTATGAAGTTCCGTACCGTACGAGTGTGCGCATCAGTGCGGATACAGCCGAGGAAATCCTAGCGTTGGACGGGGTCATCGGAATGAAGGACAGTTCTGGAGGCACTGAACTGATCTCGGCTTTGAAGCAGCGAGGTGTCACTAAGCCGATTCTATGCGGAGAAGATGCGTATTTCCTCGGATGGTTGCGTCAGGGTGCCGCAGGGGGGATATTGGCAGCTGCTAATCTAAGAACGGAGATGTTCATCGAGACATATCGGCAATTCCGGGATGGAAATACGGCTCTGGCAACAAGCGCCTTCGATTCGCTAACCCAGCTCATCGATCATCTGTTTCGGGAATCCAACCCCGCCCCGCTCAAATGGCTGCTCTCGCATCAAGGCTTGTTGGATTCGGATACTCTTCGCCTGCCGCTGCTGCCCATATCCGAGGGTTTGCGCAATCAGCTCTCCGTCATTTGAATACAGCCTTAGAATGGATGCCCATAACGCTAATCGCAATTGAAAAGCCCACCTTCTTGAGAAGGTGGGCGACAAATGGATGGAGCTGTGAAATTAGTAAAGCTGAACTTCTTTGGCGTTGTGGAGGTCCGGCAACGCGGTGAGTTCTCCAAGAATTGGCTTGGTGACGCCTTTATCTACGCCGAGCACCATGATCGCGGCGCCGCCGACGATTTTGCGGCCGACTTGCATCGTTGCGATGTTGACATCGCGTGTGCCAAGCAGCGTGCCTACGCGGCCGATAATGCCTGGTTTGTCATCATGCGAGATAAGGAGGACATGCCCTTGCGGCTCGACGTCTACCGGGAACTTGTCAATCTGCGTAATGCGCGGACCGAAGCCGTTCAGCAGCGTACCGGCAACAAGACGCTCTTCTTTGTCCGTGCGCAGCGTGACGCTCACTTGGTTAGTGAAGCCTTTCGACGCATGCGATTTGACGATGACGACGTTAACGTCGCGGTTTTTGGCCAAGTGCATCGCGTTAACGACGTTAACTTGATCGGAACCGAGATGGTGAGCAAGCACGCCGGCGACGACATGACGATTCAATTGCTGCGTGTCCACGTCGGCCAATTCACCCGCGTACGTGACCGAAATTTCTTTGACCGGTCCTTCGGCGATTTGGGCGGCGAAGCTGCCCAATTTGCTGCCGAGCGAGAAATAAGGCTCAAGTTTAGCCAGCACATCGGCGGCAACAGGCGGCATGTTAACCGCGTTTTTGAACGGCTCGCCACGCAAGATATGAAGCAATTGTTCCGAAACGTCGATTGCGACGTTTTCTTGGGCCTCAATGGTCGAAGCGCCCAAGTGCGGCGTCACGATAATTTTAGGATGCGAGAGGAAAGGGTGGTCTGGTGCAGGCGGTTCTTCCTCGAACACGTCAAACGCAGCTCCTGCGACTTGTCCGGCGTTGATCGCTTCGACAAGCGCTTGCTCGTCGATAATACCGCCGCGTGCGCAGTTAACGATGCGAACGCCTTTTTTAATTTTTGCAAATTGTTCTTTACCGATCATATGGCGAGTTTCGGGCGTCAGTGGCGTATGCACGGTAATGAAGTCCGCTTCCGCGATAATATCTTCTACGGACGCTTTGCGAACGCCCATTTTTTCCGCACGTTCTTCAGTCAGGAATGGATCGTAACCAAGCACTTCCATACCGAATGCTTTGGCGCGGGCGCCGACTTCGCTGCCGATGCGGCCCATGCCGAGTACGCCGAGTACTTTGTTGCGGAGTTCTACGCCGACGAACGATTTGCGATCCCATTCGCCGCCGACCGTTTTCAGATAAGCTTGCGGAATGTGACGGGCAACGGCCATCATCATCGCGAACGTGTGCTCGCAAGTGGTGATCGTATTGCCATCCGGCGCATTAATGACAATAATGCCGCGTTTCGTCGCCGCATCGAGATCGATGTTGTCCACGCCAACGCCGGCACGGCCGATCACTTTAAGTTGTTTGCCGGCATTCATGATCCGCTCGGTGACGCGGGTTTGGCTGCGTACGAGAAGCGCGTCGTAATTGCCGATAATGGCGACCAACTCGTCCTCGCTTAAGCCCGTTTTCTTGTCAATGGAGATGTCGGATGCCTCGACGAGGAGCGAGATGCCCAAGTCGCTGATCGGATCCGATACCAATACTTTAAACATATGGAACCCTCCTTCGATATATAGAAAACACCCTCGACCGCCGCTCGCCGCATAAAGCGGAAAGACGGTGCATAGAGGGTGACTCCGCAAGGTCACTTCTTGTCGTACAGGTGTCGTACACGCCCGTTTCGCAATGCCTTTCCTATTTTATAGCAATGGAACGGTCAATTGCAATGGCGAAAGTGCGACAAAGTTGCCGAATTCTGAAAATGGACGGCTATCCCGCGACTATTTGTCCGAGAAAAACATCGGAAGCTGTGGCAGTTGTTCTTGATCGTAGAACCGAGCTTTCATGCTGACGAAGTCTCCGTTACGTACTGCTTCCGTGCTCGTCAAGAGCTCCGCTATCGAATTGAAGCTTTTGGCGTTACGTTTGCTTGCTTGTCCCGAAATAATGAACTGGTCGACGCGGGCGGTCAAGTCGCTAGGCAAATATTCGGTCAGCTCCGGCTGCTTGGCCATAAAGTCCGAAGCGATTTTCAGCTTGACGACGAGAGGGGACGATTTCCATTTGGCAAGTGCGACTGTCTCCTCGGCTGGGATCTCGCCAGGAATATTCATATCGATCGTCGCCGCCCATTTCAACATCGATCCGAAATATTGCTGCTGCGCGGAAAGCGAATGCGTGAGCGCTTGCTTGTAAAAGGCGTCGGCTTGAATTTTGTCTAGCATCATCTGGGCATTACCTTGGTTGGCTTTGCTCACGAGATTGTCGAAGCTGTCATGGAACAACTTTAAGCTTTTTAAATAGTTGGTTTGCGAGTCTTTTAACAGAGGCGAAGCCGGCGATACGGCGACTTTGCCGATCTGGTCGAATTTTTTCTGGGACAGCTTGACGAGTTCTTTCAGCGTTGATGCGCGGTCGGCCGTAGAATCGGCCAGCCATTTGTCCTGAGCGGTCAGCCATTCGTTTTGAAATTCACGATACGATAAAAATACGGTATGATAGAAAGAGACGAGATCTTGCTGCTGGTAAGCGAAAGGTCGGGTTTCCTGCGTAGAAGCCGGCTCTTCCGATGCAGTGGCGTATTTGGCTTCGACGCGATCCGTTCCGACTTTAACGCCGTAGAAAAACGCACCTACCGCAATAACGAGCATGAGGATGAAGGACAAGGAAAACATGAGATCGGATCGGTTCAGACGCTTTTCCATCGGGTGCTCCTTTGTACGGCTGGTTTATAGTGGGAAGAATGAAACGGCAAATCTTAGTATAAAAAAATTCAAGCCAAATGAACATACAAAAAAATGCAAATCGCGAGGTAACATGAGAAAATTCGACATTCGAAACATCAAAATTCGCAAAGTAAACGTAGAAGACCTCGACGATAGAATGCTGCTTGCAAACTTGTATTTGACACAAGGGCTTACTCTTATTATCGGTATCGCATGGCTTTTATTTCAGGGGAGAAATCCATTTGTTCTGTTCGAGCTACCGGAAGATTGGAGCTTTGCGATTTGGGGCGCGGGACTTGCCGCTCTTGTACTTGTCTTCGATCTGGCGATTTCCCGTTTCGTGCCGGAAGAGGCATCGGACGACGGCGGGATTAACGAGAAACTTTTTCGGAATCGTCCCGTATGGCATATCGCGGCCCTTTCTCTCATCGTGGCGGTCTGCGAGGAGACATTGTTCAGGGGGGCGATCCAACATGCACTCGGCCCGTACTGGACAAGCATTTTGTTCGCGGCTATTCACGTTCGTTATTTGCGTCACTGGGTGCCGACAGGGATGGTGTTTGGAATTAGTTACGGACTCGGTTGGATCATGATCCAGACGGGGACGATATTGGCGCCGATATTGGCGCATTTTCTGGTTGATTTGACGATGGGGTGCATCATCCGTTTTCGGAGGGAGCAGGAATGAACGAAGACAGCAATAAAGAGGGCGAAAACGCTTGGGACCGTTACGTCAAAGCGAAAAATGCGGCATTCGGTCGCCAAGCCGATTCCGAGACGGCAATGTCGATCGAAGAGCTGGAAGCAGCGATCGCGGAAACGGCAGCGAGCTCCGGCATTCCGGAAACTGGCATGCCGCCGCGATCGGGCGTTCATGAGCCGAACCGACTGCAATTGTCCAAGTGGTTCTATTTGATGCTTGTCGTGTTGTTTACGACGCTTGTCATCGGCTTATTCTGGTGGGGGCGACAGGAGTACGGCGATCATTGAGGCGCGATTGTCGTATCGATCGCATTCGGGTCTACGAACGAATAGCCTTTTGATTCCAGTTGGGTCAGCAAATCGTCAAGCGCTTTGTCCGTCCACGCCAGCTCGTGCATCAGTATGTTGCTCCCCGGATGGAGCTGCTCTAACACGTTGTCGATGACCGCCTGCGGTCTTTTCTCTTCCGGCGTCTTGGCCATGTTCCAGTCGAGGGACCCGTTGGACCAGGTCATGTACAGCAGCCCATTGGCTTTGGCGACTTTGCGCACTTCGTCGCCGCCGGAACCGAACGGCGGACGGAAAAACATTGGCTCATACCCAATCGTTTGTTCGACGATTGTTTGCACGTCCCCGATTTGTTTCTCGACTTTGGCCGCGGGCTCCTTTTTCAGATCGATGTGATCCCAGGAATGGTTACCGACGATTTGGCCGCGGTCTGCGATTTGTTTCAACAGTTCGGGATGGGCTTTGACGCGGTAGCCGTTCACGAAGAAAATCGCTTTGGCTTTATGTTTGTCGAGCGTATCCAGCAGCGGATTGAGCGTTTCCGGCGCTTTCGGACCGTCGTCGAATGTAAGCAAGACGATTTTGTTTGTCGTTTTTTCCTTGTCGATCGGGACAATGAAATAGTTTTTATTCATCTTGTACGTTTTAGCTGTCTCGGTCGGTTCGGATGTCGCCGACTCGGAAGGCTCTGCGGAAGAAGATGGGGTTGCAGTTTGAGCGCTTTCGGCAGGTGAAGATGGAGTCTGGGAAGCGTTAGCCTCTTGTGTGGCAGCGGTTGTCGACGGAGCCGACGGGCTTGCGTCTTTCTGCCCGCTGCTGCCGCAAGCCGCAAGCAGAAGCGTAAATGCCGCTGTAGTCGCGGCGAGCCAATGTCTGTTCATGTCAAGCTTCCCTTCTAGTTCTGAAGAATTTGGCGCCCGTTTCGCGGCGGCAGTCCGCACGATCGGGCTTTTCGATTGTATCACATTTCCTTTATCGTTCGACATCGAGCGGGTTTCCTTATTTTGATGGCGCATGACCTTCGGCGGCGCGGCAACAATAAAGGTACTAAGGAGGTGGCAAATGAAACTCGGGACTTTCATCATAGGTGGTTTGGCGGGGGCGGCGGTCGTCATGATGGTTAGACGGAACCGGATGATGTCTGCCGTAGCGGCAAACGTCGGCGGCCAGTTGAGACAGCGAATGAGCGATATGAAGGACGATGCCATCGAGAAGGCGCTTAATATGAAGTTCGCCAGCAGCTTTAAGCGAGCGGCATCCAAAGCGGAGCGCATGACAGAAGGCGTTATGCATGAAATGCACGATCAAAATACGGACCACCGGTTTTAGTCATTTTTCGTTGCAATCGAGACGGCGCCCGTCTTTCCCGAACAAGGGGGACAGGCGCCGTTTTTGTTTTCACTAGTGCATTTCGGGTTGAGAAATGATAACATAATCTAAAGCCAAAGTTTCATTCACGCATCATATCCATATTCATAAGCTGTTATCACCCACAGAAGGAGGATCCTGCCATGAGGATGGAACGTCTTAGTCAGGACAAAATTCGGATTTTCCTCACGTTCGACGATTTGACGGAACGCGGGATCCAGAAGGAAGATATGTGGCGGGAAATACCGAAAGTGCACGAGCTTTTCAGCGAAATGATGGATCAAGCCTATAACGAGCTCGGATTCGACGCTTCGGGGCCGCTCGCGGTCGAAGTGTTCGCAATGCCCGCGCAAGGAATGGTCGTTATCGTAACTCGCGGCAAGCTGGAACGTGACGCCGAAACCCACACGGAAGACGAAGAAGAAGTGTATGAATTGGAAGTGACGCTCGAACAGAGCGAAGCCATCATATATCGTTTCAGGGACATTGAAGACGCGATCGGCGCGGCGAAGACGCTAGTCGGCCGTCTGACGGAAGATGGAAAGATGTACCGATACCAGAACCAGTGGGTTCTCATCTTCGATCCTGCCGGCTTGGAGACTTCTGAATATCACGCCCTGATTGCCGTGCTCGCGGAGTACGGAGAAGCGACATCGATTACTCCCGCCGTGCTTGAGGAATACGGCAAGCTGATCATTGCGTCAGACGCTGTGAAGACGCTAGCCGAGCACTTCGCGGATTGACTTTGGCCTTTTGTTCGAAGCCATTAGCCCCTTTTGAGGGGCTTTTTCTTTTTTTACGTAATCACCACAAAAAGTTCCTTTCTACCGCGAGTCCGATTGCTGTTATAATAGGGAGACGAGGAGGGAGGGAACTTCATGCCGCTCGTATCGGTTCTCGCTGCGTCGATCGTCCCAGGCATCGCGCTGCTTGCTTATTTTTACTGGAAAGACCGTTATGACACCGAACCTGTGCCGATCGTGCTCCGGATGTTCCTGACCGGCATGCTCATCGTGCTCCCGATCATGATCGTCCAGCGCAGCTTGACGTTATGGCTCGGAGATTCGCCGTTTACGTTCGCTTTCGTCATCTCTGCGGGCGTAGAAGAATTTTTCAAATGGTTCGTGTTGTATCATATGATCTACAACCATACGGAATTCGATGAGCCTTACGACGGAATTGTTTATGCGGTCGCCGTGTCGCTCGGCTTCGCGACGCTTGAAAATGTGCTGTACGCGTTCATGCAGCCTGCCACGTTCGGCAACCTGATGATGCGCGCGCTGTTGCCTGTTTCAGGACATGCTTTGTTTGGCGTGTTTATGGGTTACTCATTAGGCAAGGCGAGGTTTTCTGTCGGGAAGAACATCAAATTGCATTTATGGCTCGCCTTGCTGCTCCCGATATTGTGGCACGGACTGTACGATTTCATTATGGTCACTGTCTCTTCAGCGTGGATCTGGCTTGTCGTTCCTTTTATGTTTATCTTATGGTTCTGGGGCATGCGGAAGGTGAACAGCGCCAACGCCGTCTCGCCGTTCAGGTTCCTCAAACGGGAGGAAGAGATTAAATCTTGACCGATCCGTCCATACTGGGTGTGGGAACATCCGGCAGAGGAGGGTGAGCGGTGTCCAACCGGTTAAAAATTACGATCAGGTGCAACCGCTGCAACGAGAAATTTGTCCTTAGGGGACGCAAGGAGCGCGGACGCGTAGATACGGGATTTAAGCAATGCATATGCAATAACTCAGAAGATTTCGACATCGAGGAAGAAGCGCTCGTCTGAGTAGGACGGGCGCTTTTGCATGTAAAGACGATCCTTGCGGATTCCCGCATAAAGACTTAACCTTTTTCCCACAATAACGGCAATACCGTAAGGGAATGAAAGGGGTCGGCCGTACATGTATGCACGTTTAAGTTCCATCATGTTCCCGATTGCCGCACTGCTGTTTGCAGGGGCGCTATTCTGGGGATACCAGGAGCATCAGGAGAAAAATGCGGTTTTGATCAAGGCGGAAAACCAGTATCAGCGCGCGTTCCACGATCTGAACAGTCATATGGGCAAGCTTCAGCAGCAACTCGGTCAGACGCTTGCCGTGTCGTCCGCGTCTCAAGGGATGCAGCGCAAGGGGCTGGTCAACATTTGGCGCCTGACGAGCCAAGCACAGAACGAAATCAATCAGTTGCCGCTTGCGATGTTGCCGTTTAATAAGGCCGACCAGTTCCTGGCGCGCCTATCTAGCTTCGCCTACAGAACGTCTGTAAGGGATTTGACGAAGAAGCCGCTTACGAATGACGAGATGAAAATGATGAAGTCGCTGTACACGACGGCGGGTTCCGTTAACGAGCAACTGAACAAGGTGCAGGAAGCCGTTATCTCCGACAGGCTCCGCTGGATGGATGTCGAAGTCGCGATGGCGAGCGCCAACGGACCTCACGACAACATGATCATCGACGGATTCAAATCTGTTGACAAGCAAATGGGCGAGTACCCGGAAACCGGATGGGGGCCGTCCGCCATGTCGACAGATCGTAAGCTGTCCACAGCCGGACTGGAAGGAAAAGATATGACCCCGGAAGAAGTGACACACAAGGCGCTTGACTTCCTCGGATCTCAATCGTCGGGCGCGGAAGTAAAAGTGTCCGAATCTGGCGGAAAAACCGACATGCCGGTTTATTCCCTGAGCGTAAAAGGCCACGGCGACGTTCACATCCAGATGGATTACACGCGCAAAGGCGGCCATCTTCTCTGGTTCATGAACCCGCGTCAGGTGAAGTCCCGAAAACTGAATTTCGACACGGCACGCAACAAAGGATCGCAATTTCTGTTGCGGCACGGTTACAAGGACATGACGCCTGTGACATACGACGAGTACGACCACGTCTCTGTGTTTACTTACGCACAGATGGTGGGCGGCGTTCGCAACTTCTCGGACAAAGTGACGGTCAGAGTTGCGCTCGATAACGGCGAAATCGTTGGCTTGCAAGCTTCGGATCACGTCTTTGCCAAGAAGCTTCTCGATCCCGGCAAACCGAAAGTGACGAAGCAACAAGCTCAGTCCGGGCTGAATCCAGATTTCAAAGTCGAGAATTACTCCCTGACGCTGATCGAGAACGATTTGAGAGAACCCGTTCTTTGCCACGAATTCGATGGCAAAATCGACAACCGCCGATATCGCATCTTTATGAGCGCCGAAACGGGCATGGAAGAGAGCATCGAGGAAATTCCCGATGCAGCCAAACCGATATACAAATAATCGGGAGACGCGCTCCGTCAGGCCGAAGATGGCCAAGCGGGGCGCGTTTTTTGCTTGGTTACTTAACGACCTTCGCCATGCTATAATGAGGCTAAGTTCCGGGCTTGTCCGGACGTCGGGCCAAATAGGTGGAGGGTTACGGGTGCTTCCGAAGATTAATCAGACGATGTACATACAGACGGCGTTAAACGGCGAGCCGCTTACGCTTCGTTCCAGAGTTGCGGATATGGATGGCGGAAACATTTTTATCGAGGTGCCCTTAAACGAGAATACTCGCGCTCTTTACCGTTCGCAGCTTGGGGAGCAGTTTCAGATTTATTTTTTCACGCAGGACGGCGTGAAGCACTTATTCTCTAGCGAAGTGACCGGGTTTCGTAAGGAGAAAGTCCATCTCGTCTCTATTCGCAAGCCGCAGCTCGAGGAGATTACGAAAGATCAGCGAAGGAGTTTCCTTCGCGTGGAAGCGAATTTGGAAATCGCGGTTAGAATCGGAGACAAGCTTCGTTTCGTCGCGGTAACCGAAGACGTGGGCGGCGGAGGCGTCTCGTTCATGTGTGAACGAAGATGGCCAATTGTTCAGAATGCGGTGCTTAGTTGTTGGCTATTATTAAATTATAAGAGCGGCGCGATCGCACACGCCAAGTTCGAAGGTGAAGTCGTTCGCGTGCTATCCGCAGAACCGGATAAACATCTCGTTATGATGAGGTTCAAGGATATCATCGACGGCGATCAGCAGAAGATTATCCGTTACTGCTTCGAGCGTCAACTAGACATGCGCAAAGATTAAGTTGGCGCCGCCTCTCGGCAAGCGTACGCGGTCGCTTAGCTGACCCGGCGTCTTGATAGACGCCGATGGCGTTTTTGCTTGAAAGGCGGCAAAGCATAATGGCTCCACAAAACATTTCAACTCGTCAGCAAGAAGATCGAGGTTACGACGATTATTCCTCCGCATTTCGCAAATGGTCCGGTCAGGTGGAGAAAATATTGGCGCGCGCTATTATCGCTCTCGTCGCGTTGCTCGTCGTCTCTCAATTGCTGCTGCAGTCCCCGGCGATTCGCAGGCACATAACGTCGGCGGATCGCGCCGAAGGTATCCCGTTCAGACAGTCGACGAGGTGAGCGATTTTTGTCTCCTTCGTCGACTTTTTTGCATCGCTGGTGGTGGTGTGGTATAATTTTCTCCGTAACTGCAGGCTCCGCCTGCCTTATTTTTTCTGATTCTATCTCAGTGTTCTCGTTTATTTAGGAGGCCAGTCGTTCCGTCATGAATGCAAAGCAACTTTCTCGAATCAACATCGCCATCGACGGTCCGGCGGGCGCCGGCAAGAGCACGGTCGCGCGGCTGGCCGCGAAGGCGCTTCACTATATTTATGTAGACACGGGCGCCATGTACCGAGCGGTAACGCTGAAAGCGCTCGAAGCGGGCATCGCCAGCGACGACGAATGGAATGTCGGTTTGTTCGCGCAGAAGCTGGATATTGTTCTGCTGCCGGGCGAAGACGGCCAGCGCGTTCTGGTTAACGGCGAAGACGTCACATCGCGTTTGCGCTCGCTTGAGATCAACCGCAACGTCTCTTACGTCGCTCGCTCTGAAGGCGTTCGTTCCAGAATGGCCGAACTTCAGCGGTTGATGGCACAGGACAAAGGCGTTGTCATGGATGGCAGGGATATCGGCACTCACGTGCTGCCCGGCGCCGAATTGAAAGTGTTTTTGACAGCTTCGCCAAGGGAACGCGCGCAACGCAGGTTTCTTGAGCTCGACCCGGCGTCCGGCATTTCTCTGGATCAACTGGAACGCGAGATCGAAGAGCGCGACAGACTGGATCGGGAGCGGGAAATCGCTCCGCTCGTTCAAGCAGCAGACGCGAACCTGCTCGATTCGACGGGGATGTCGATCGAACAAGTCGCCGAACAAATCGTTCGGTGGGCGGTTGCCGCGGCGAGCACCAATTCGGCGGAGGAGAAGTAAATTATGTTATATCGGATTGCAAGAGCCCTTCTCCGAGCCATTTACTTTTTATTGTATCGCCTGGAAGTGAGAGGGGTCGATCAGATCCCGCGCGAAGGCCCGGTTGTGTTGTGCAGCAATCATAAGAGCTTGCAAGATCCAATCACTTTGGGAGTTTATGTCCCCCGCAAAGTTCACTATATGGCCAAGGAAGAGCTGTTCAAGGTTCCTCTCTTTGGAAGGCTGATCAGGGCGCTCGGCGCATTCCCCGTCAAACGCGGAGGCGTCAGCAAAGAAGCGATCCGTACGGCCATTGCGCTGCTTCAAAGCGGCAAGGTGATGGGCATTTTCCCGGAAGGGACGCGCAACGAGACGGTCGGCATGGGCAAGCGCGGTGCAGTTACGATGGCAATGCGCGCTGAAGCGATCGTTGTACCGGTAGCACTTGTCGGCAACTATAAGCCGTTCCGCAAGATGATTGCGGTGTACGGCGCGCCGATCGATTTGAAACCGTTCGCGGAGCAAGGGACGACGGAAGGCATGGAGGCTGCGACGGAGTTGATTATGTCGCGCATCCGCGAAATGGTTCAAACCGGTCGTCCGGCATCTTGACGAATGCATGTTTTTAATGAGATGTTCTCATACTAAAGGCATTATTTGGATGATTATGATTTAAGCGCCGCCATGAAGCGGGTTTAAATAAAGTTGGGGTAGAACTGAGGAGGTAATTTTCATGTCTGAAGAAATCAACGTCCAGGAAACGGCTGCCGTAGAACCGGCTACGGAAACGGTGAGCCAGGATGCACTGGAAAATCTCGTGACCTTGAAAAAAGGCGACACCGTGAAAGGAACGGTAGTCAAAATCGAGGATAACCAAGCGTACATCAGCCTTGGATATAAATACGACGGCGTCATTCCGTTGCGCGAGCTTTCGTCCGTTAATTTGGACAATGCAGGCGATGCAGTGAAAATCGGCCAGGAAGTCGAAGCGAAAGTCGTCAGCATCAACGATGCCAAAGAATCGCTCGTCCTGTCCAAACGCCAAGTCGACAGCCCGCGTGCGTGGGACGATCTTCAAGCGAAGTTCGATGGCGGCGAAGCATTCGAAGTTACGATTACCGATGTCGTCAAAGGCGGCCTTGTCGCTGACGTCGGCGTTCGCGGATTTATTCCAGCTTCGATGGTTGAGCGTCATTTCGTTGAAGATTTCTCCGGTTACAAAGGCCGTACGCTGAAAGTCAAAGTGAAAGAAATCGACCGCGAGAACAACAAAGTTATCCTTTCCGCGAAAGACGTACTTGACGCGGAATATGAAGCGCAGAAGCAACAAATCATGAGCACGCTGCAACCGGGCCAAGTGCTCGAAGGCAAAGTTCAACGTTTGACTCCGTTTGGCGTATTCGTAGACATCGGTGGCATCGACGGCCTCGTGCACGTCTCTGAAATTGCCTGGTCTCACGTTGCGCATCCGGCTGATGCCGTGTCCGAAGGCCAGGAAGTTAAAGTTAAAGTGCTGAAGGTTGATCCTTCGCTCGGCAAAATCTCTCTCAGCATCAAAGCGGCTCAACCGGGTCCTTGGGAGAGCGCGACGGGCAAATTCAACATTGGCGACATCGTGACCGGCGTCGTGAAACGTCTCGTAAGCTTCGGCGCGTTCGTTGAAATCGCGCCAGGCGTCGAAGGCCTCGTGCACATTTCCCAAATCGCTCACCGTCACGTGGCGACTCCGTTCGAAGTGCTGAAGGAAGGTCAAGAAGTTCAAGCGAAAGTGCTTGACTTCAACCCTGCCGAGAAGCGTGTTTCGTTGTCCATCAAGGAGACGGAAGAAGCGCCTGCGCGTCCTGAGCGCGAACACCGCGAACCTCGTGCACCGCGCGAGCGTCGCGAAGAGGCAAACCTGCCTCCTGTCGAGAACATGAGCTTTAATCTCGGCGAGCGCTTCGGCGACAAACTGAGCAAATTCAAATAAGCCATAACGGCTGCCATCGAATCGACCTCCTTAAGGGGGTCGATTTTTTGATGTTCTTAAACGCCCTTGCAAGAAGAGACGTGTTTCTCTCTTTATGGCGCATACTACCTTTATGGAGGTGGGGGAATGTCGCCGTCGTACGGTTCGGCATTTTTATGGCTGTTTGCCGCAGTGCTTTGGTGGAGCGGGTGGAGAGAAGAGCCAAGAGGCCGTGTACCGCGCTGGTTCGTAGGGGTGTTTTTAGCCGGATGGCCGTTGTTGCTGCGTATCGATGTGTCAACTACTTATGGCGACATTAACGGTGCTTGGGCATGGACGCTGCTAGCTGTCCTCGTGCTGGCCGTGACGACACCTGGAGCGCGCAAATGGACGGCGCTATCTTCGGGTGTACTGCTTGGTGCCGTTTACTTATTGTTTAATCGGCTTGCCTCGTACCCGGGAGGTTACCCGCGAGAGATGACAATGTGGCTTATGGCGGTGATGATTGGTTGGGTGGCGGCATTGTTTCTTCGAACTTCTGCGGAGCAAGTTCTGGCCATATCGGTAGCGCTTTACGCTAACGTCGGGTTGCTGGCGATCGTGAGAGGTTCGGATGTCGTAGCACATTCTTCCTGGGCAACGGAATGGACGGAAGCATGGTGGACAGCGGTGCTTGCAGCCCGCTTATGGTCGATTGGCGTCGACGCGATCGCGGTGAAGGCGAGCAGATGGATCCCGGGATGGGGTAACCGAAGAGGGGGATAACGGGCAATGCACAGTTGGATTAGTTCGCATCACGAATTGATAGGCGTGACGATGGGGACAGCATTCGGTCTGGCGGCGAGAATGACGATGCTTCGAAGCGATTACCGTCAATATCCGGCGTACCCGCATGGCAAAATCATTCATCTGGCGCTCGGGTTGATTGCAGGCGCTTTGGGCTCGGTTGCGGTTCCGGCGTTGTATAACAAAAACTACACGGCGATTACATTCCTGTCGCTTGCCGCCCAGCAATTCAGGGAAGTCCGCAATATGGAACGAAACACATTAACGGCGATTGATCATTTGGAGCTGGTACCGCGCGGAGCGGCTTACATTGAAGGTATCGCCGTTGTATTCGAGGGCAGGAATTACTTGGCGATTTTGACGGCGTTCGTTACCAGTCTCGTGGTCATGCTCTCAACATGGTGGGCGGGGGCGATTGCGGGAGTGCTGCTGCTGTTCATCATACATTTCTTTATGAAGGGGAAAGTGATCGCGCATATCGCTAATATCGAAAGAGTGCCGGTAAAACTGGACGGGCCCAACCTATATGTCGGAGACGTGTACATGATGAACGTGGGCTTGGACGAGAACCGTGAGATCATTCGGGAGCAAGGGTTCGGGTTTGTGTTAACGCCCAAAAGCGACGACGCCAAAGTGACGATTGCCAACTTGGGGCAACGTCAAGCCATACTTCACGATGTTTCGACGAGGCTTGGCGTTTACCGGGACGACGGCGACCCAGCGCTGCTTCCGATCGCGAAGCTTGGGCTCGGGACGGGGAAGCTCGGTGTCCTTGTGCTTCCTAGGGAGAAGGACCATGACAAGGCATATCAGGCGGTTTGCAACGTTCCTCTGCTCGAAGCGGCCGTCCGAAAGCCGACAAAGGCGAACAGAAAAAGCACGGAGGGGAACGCCGTTGGCTAAAATTGTAGGCATCGTAACGACCGTTAAAGACAGCGTCGCCGGCGGGGCGCCCATTTTTATCGCGAAGGACAGAACTGATCTGCAGAAGGTGTCCCATCTTCTGGAGAAGGTTCTTGACTGCGCGGCGCACGAAGTTCATCCCGATATGTTCATCATCGTCGATCGTCACTGATTATCGGTGAAGTCTAGCGGCGATAACGAAGAATCGTTAGCCAAGAAGGACGATTTTTGGTATGATGAAAGTTGTGGTTGTTTTTAACAGCTGTCAGTAACAAGGCGGCTAAAGCGTTATGACCAGTTAAGGAGTGAAAATATGGCAAGACCCGTAATCGCCATCGTCGGTAGGCCGAACGTCGGCAAATCGACGATATTTAACCGGATCATTGGCGACCGGCTTGCGATTGTCGAAGATAAGCCGGGCGTTACGCGAGACCGGCTCTACGGCACTGGCGAGTGGAATGGCATAGCATTCAGCGTTATCGATACCGGAGGCATCGAGATCGACGGGGAGGACAGCTTGTTGCGTTCCGTGCGCGCACAGGCGGAACTCGCTATCGAAGAAGCCGACGTCATCATATTTATGGCGGATGCCAAAGCCGGCGTCACGCATTCGGACGAAGAAGTCGCGCAAATGCTGTTCAGATCGCGCAAGCCGATCGTGCTCGGCATTAATAAAGTGGACAACATGCAGCGGATGGAAGACATTTACGAATTTTACTCCCTCGGCTTCGGCGAACCGATCCCATTGTCCGGCTCTCACGGCACGGGCATCGGAGATTTGTTGGATGCTGCCGTCTCCCAGCTTCCGGTGAAGGAAGACATCGTCTATAACGACGACGTCATTAAGGTCGCGCTAATCGGGCGGCCGAACGTCGGCAAGTCGTCGCTTGTCAATGCCATACTCGGCGAAGAGCGCGTTATCGTCAGCAATATCGCTGGTACGACGAGAGATGCGATCGATACGCCGTTCGAGAAGGACGGCCAGAAATACGTGCTTATCGATACGGCTGGCATGCGTAAGCGCGGCAAAGTGTACGAGACGACGGAGAAGTACAGTGTCATGAGGTCGATGCAAGCGATCGAACGAGCGGATGTCGTGCTTGTCGTCATTAACGGCGAGGAAGGCATTATCGAGCAAGACAAGCATATTGCAGGTTATGCGCATGAGAACGGTAAAGCCGCGGTATTTGTTGTTAACAAATGGGACGCCGTCGAGAAAGATGACAAGACGATGCAGCATTTCACGAACACGATCCGCGACAACTTCCTGTTTATGTCGTACGCGCCAGTCGTATATTTGTCCGCGCTCACGAAGTCCCGGCTCAGCAAGCTGCTCCCGGTCGTTAACCATGTAGCCGAGCAGCATGCGCTTCGCATTCCGACAAATGTGCTGAACGACATTATATCCGATGCGGTCGCGATGAATCCGCCGCCGACGGACAAAGGCCGCAGACTGCGCATCAATTACGTGACACAAGTCGCCGTCAAACCGCCGACGCTGCTCATCTTTGTTAACGACCCTGAATTGATGCATTTTTCTTATGAACGTTACTTGGAGAATAAAATCCGCGCCGCGTTCGCGTTCGAGGGGACGCCGCTTCGGTTGTTCACCCGTAAGAAATCCGATCAAGATTAGGGGAGGCCGTCGCGTTGAGTGCGATTATCGCGATTATTGTCAGTTATTTATTAGGTTCTGTTTCCTTTAGCATTTTAATGGCTCGGTGGCTGCGCAAAATCGACATACGCGACTTCGGCAGCGGCAACGCGGGAGCGACGAACACGTTGCGGGTGCTTGGCAAAGGTCCCGCGCTGCTTGTCTTCTTGCTCGATTTTGCGAAAGGTACAGCAGGCGCTTTGATCGGTATGGGACTCGGCGACGGGCACCATTGGGTTCCGGTTGCTTGCGGCCTTGCGGCTATCGCCGGACATAACTGGCCTATCTTTTTCCGCTTTAAGGGTGGTAAAGGCATTGCGACGACCGTTGGCGCTCTCGTCATTTGGGGATTTCTGCCGACCCTGATCGCGGGGCTCGCCGCTATCGCCGTAATCGCAATGACGAAATACGTATCGCTCGGCTCTATGATTCTCGGCGTCTTGCTTCCGATTCTTTTTTACGCGTTCGATCTGAACGCGGCTTACGTATGGGGAGCGGTTGTTGTCGGCGTACTTGCGCTCGTAAGACACCGTAAAAACATCGTTAAGCTGGCAAACGGCACTGAGAATAAGCTTGGCGGAGGAAAGAAAGGTGAGCCACATGGCGCTTAAAGTCGCGGTGCTCGTCGCAGGAAGTTGGGGGACGGCGTTATCGCGAGTTCTTGCGGATAACGGCCACTCCGTCGCATTGTGGACGAGAAACTCGGCACAGGCGGATGAAATCAACCATAACCGAACGAACGAAAAGTATTTACCTAGCGCCGAGCTTCCGGCCGGTATTTCGGCAACGACGGACATGGCAGCGGCGCTGACCGGCGCTACGGCCGTGCTTGTCGTGGCGCCGTCCGCCGCGATGCGGGATGTCGCCCGCTTGGCGAAGCCGCATTTACATAAAGATTCTTTCGTTATTCACGCCACGAAAGGATTTGAAATCGACAGTCTGAAGCGGATGTCGACGGTGCTGGCCGAAGAGTTGGAACGTCCTGAAGGCGAGATTGTCGTTCTCTCGGGACCGAGCCACGCGGAGGAAGTCGTCAAACGGCTACCGACGACGATTGTCGTCGCCGCCAAAGACATCGCGTGCGCGCAAGCGGCGCAAGATTTGTTTATGAACGGGGAATATTTCCGCGTCTATACGAACCCGGATCCCGTCGGCGTCGAGACGGCCGGGGCGATCAAAAACATTATCGCGCTCGGCGCGGGCTTATCCGACGGACTTGGATTCGGCGATAATGCGAAAGCAGCGCTCATTACCCGCGGACTTGCCGAGATTGCTCGTCTTGGCGCAGCGATGGGCGCGAATCCGCTAACGTTCGCAGGCATCGCAGGAGTCGGCGACCTGATTGCAACTTGCACGAGCAAGCACAGTCGCAACTGGCGGGCAGGTTCGCTACTGGCGCAAGGCGTTCCGGCAGCGGAAGTTCAAGAGCGCATTGGAATGGTCGTCGAAGGCGTGCGGACAACGAAAGCCGCTTATGCTCTTGCTCGTCAATTCAACGTCGAAATGCCGATTATGGCGCAGTTGTATGCGGTATTATTCGAAGGTTTGTCTCCGGATCGCGCCGTCGAGGCACTCATGGGTCGCGTCAAGACGCACGAGATCGAAGAAATCAAGGAAAAATGGATTCCGGGTTAACATGCCCATGCTTCGGGCATACTAACCTGTTTTCCTGTCCGGGCAACGAGCCCACACGCTTCCGCTTTTCTCCTCATAGGATGCATGGCAATCACCCGGAGGAGGGGAAGCATGGACAAATTTCCTAAAGATTTGCTCGGCGCCGTCAACAAAAAAGCGGGCAAAAACATTTCGGAGAACTCGATCAAAAAAATCGCGAGCGGCGTTAATTCCAACACGTTGCAGAGTGAAGCGCAAATCCGGCAGCTCATCAAGCAAGTATCCACGATGGCGAACGTTCCCGTATCCGAAGATACGGTGAAGGAAATCGTGGCTGCCGTGAAAAAAAGCGGCATGAACATGGGCGGTTTGGAGTCGCTTATGAAAATGATGATCAAGAAGTAACGCGAAAACGGTTCTTAATCGGTTTTGGCCGATTAAGGGCCGTTTTTTGTCAAAGTATCGTGACAATTGCCATACTTCGGCAAGCAGCGGTGGAGAAGGTTTCGCCAAAATGGTATAATATGATGCATTTATCGCACTCCTTGGACGGAGGAACTTCGACATGTATTTGATGTTTCAAGCTTTTACGGCTGCGGCGAAGCTCGACGGCATGATGAAAATGTGGTTTTCTTTTATCGGCATGGGCTTGATGATCGTATCCGCGGTGCTGATCTATTTTGCGAGAAGCAAAACGAAAGGGTGGATTCGCGTCATCTTGACGATTGTTTCCGTTATTATTTTAATTTATGGTTGCGGATTTGAATTGGTCGCCCTTACGTAATCGCACAATGGGGATAGAGAGGGATTTAACTTGTTAACGCTAATGGGAAAAACGGTCACGAAAACGGTTGAGCCGAAGCCGGGCCGAACGCTTCTGAACCATGCCGTCGACGCGTCCGTGGATTGGCTGTTCAACTGTTCCCGAGGAACCTGTGCCAAGTGCAGGTGTATCGTAACTGAAGGAGCCGATCTGCTTGAGGAATACACGGATGCCGAATGGGACAGGCTCGGACCGGAAGAACTGGATGCCGGTTATCGGCTCGGCTGCCAGGCGGTCGTTGCGACAAGCGGCGTTATCGCGGCCAGAAACAAAACATATTTCTGAATGGAGATAGGAAGTGGTCCGCATGAACGACGCCGGACGTATGGAAGAGACGCTAGCGAAGCTGGCGGAACTGCTGGAAGGCAGCGGCGCGCGCTGGGTCGTTGGAGGCAGCACGGGGCTTGCGTTGCGCGGCGCTAAGCTGGGGCGCGCGCCTAGAGATGTCGACTTGTATGCCGATGCGAACGACGTTCGCGCGATTCACGAGCGGCTGAGCGAGTTCGCGTTGGATGCGCCCGCAGAAGATGAGACGGACAAGTATCGGTCAATTTTATCGCATTATCATATCGGAGGAACGGTCGTCGAACTGGTCGGACAGTTTCGTGTGGCCGCAAGAAATTCGGTATACAAGACCGAAGTGTCCGAGTTCCTCTATCCGATGGGACATGAGGTTCGAATCGCAGGGAAAAACGTCGTTCTCGTTCCGCTCGCCCACGAGCTTGTTTTTAATCTGCTAAGAGATCGCGTCGACAGAGTGGAAATGGTTGGCGCACTTATAACCGCCGATTCTCGCCTCCACGTTACCCAGCTCGAAAAGCTGCTAGCGAGGAATCACATATCCGAGGAGGTTACGGCTGCAGCGCGGACGTACGCGGCTCGCGACGAACGAAACGGTGCGAAAGGGGCTGCGATAGCGGATGAGCAAGACGAGAACGGTAACGTTTCTGCCGGACGGGACTAAAATCGCCGTTCGTCCGGGTACGACACTGTTGGAAGCTTCGCGACGCGCAGGCGTCGCTATTCGGACCCGATGCGGCGGCGTTGCGGGTTGCTTGATGTGCAAGGTGAACGTCCCAGTCGATTATGCTGGAGCTTTTCATTCGCCGACTGCGGCAGAGACGTACAAGCTCGGACCTCAGCAGCTCAGCGAAGGCTACCGTCTGAGCTGCCAGGCGAAAATAACCGGCGACGCGACTGTTGTCGTACCTGAAGATCCGCTGAAGGCAGCGATCCGCAAGAAGCTGGCAGAACAGAATGAAGATGATGACTGGTTTAGATAGATGAGAGGGAACGGGGGAATGGAGCGATGAAAGCAACGCAGTGGATACGAGTGATGGCGGTAACGCTGATTGCTCTGACCATGCTGGCACTGACAGGTTGTCTGTATCCTGAAGAAAATACGCCGGGCAACGACGGTTCCGTCAGACAGGCGGTGGTAGCCGTTCAAGATGCGGTGGACAGATTCCAGCAGCAATCGGGCTTGCTGCCGATTAAGAGCGCGGACGCTAGTGTGCCGTTGTATGAGAAATACAAAATTGATTTCGGTAAGCTGAAACGAATGGATTTCCTTGGCCAAGTGCCGTCTGCGGCATTCGAGAACGGGGGCAAATATCAGTTTCTCGTTATCGACGAAGAGACGAAACCGCAAGTTAAGCTGCTCGACGTGGCAACGTTTCAGACGATTTCCGACATTCAGAAGAAAGTAGACGCATACCGCGCCTCGCACGAGGACAAGCTGCCCTCCAAAGGTGAGCTTTACACCGGCTATTCGTCCATTGATTTCGATAAGCTCGGAGTGAAAGCGCCGGATGTGATGAGTGTCTATTCAAACCAGTCGTTAAACGTAATGCTGAACGATAAGGGCAAAGTGTTCGTCGACTATGCGATCGACATTGCCACAGCGGTTCGGAAATCGGGCGTCGAGCCGAAGCAGGGCGGAGACCTAAGACGCGTACTGATCGAGCAATCATATTATGTGCCCGTGAAGTCTCCTGAGTACGTCTGGACGAACGGAGAACCTATCCCGATTGCCGTCAATTCATAGAGTCGAGTAACGGAAAACCGTA
Organism: Cohnella soli; assembly: GCF_042655525.1. Lineage (NCBI taxonomy): Bacteria > Bacillati > Bacillota > Bacilli > Caryophanales > Paenibacillaceae > Cohnella > Cohnella soli. The sequence continues at coordinate 207,602 of NZ_JBHSMI010000025.1, read as the reverse complement.
TTTTCGCCGACGAGCCGCGTCGGTCGAAGATGCGGTTTTTCTTTGTTTGCAATAATATTGCGGGAACGCGCTATGGAAAGTCATACGCGTCTGCCTTCTTTCATATGCTCATGGGGGAAACGACGAGGCGCCGGGGACGATAGCCGGCTTGGCAAACATTTTTCGCGTGAGCGTCATATTCGGGTCGTTCGCACATACAATGTTACTAGTCCAAGTTCGTGTACGAGTTCCGCCCTATGGCGGGTCACGAAAGTTTCGCGATTACGATGGGAGGGAATCTCTAGTGGAAAAAGTGGACATTTTCAAGGATATCGCCGAACGCACCGGCGGCGACATCTACCTCGGGGTCGTGGGTGCCGTACGAACGGGCAAATCGACCTTCATTAAACGGTTTATGGAAACCGTCGTATTGCCGAACATCGCGCATGAAGCCGACCGGGTACGCGCGATCGACGAACTCCCGCAAAGCGCGGCCGGGCGCACGATCATGACGACCGAACCGAAGTTCGTGCCGAACAACGCCGTTCAATTAAAAGTCGCCGAAGGGCTTGAAGTAAATGTCAGGCTCGTAGATTGCGTCGGTTATACGGTAGAAGGCGCCAAAGGATTTGAAGACGAAGGCGGACCGCGCATGATTACGACGCCGTGGTTCGATGATCCGATTCCTTTCCAGGAAGCGGCAGAGATAGGCACCCGCAAAGTCATTCAAGAACATTCGACGCTTGGCGTCGTCGTCACGACGGATGGCTCTATCGCGGAAATTCCGCGCAGCGCTTACGTCGACGCGGAAGAGCGTGTCGTTAACGAATTGAAGGAAGTCGGCAAGCCGTTCGTCTTGATCGTAAACTCCGCGCGTCCGAAGAGCGAAGAAGCGCAGGCGCTTCGCAGCGAATTGGCAGCGAAATACGATATTCCTGTTATGGCCGTCAGCGCGGCAACGATGGGCGAAGAAGAAGTGATGGGCGTCCTTCGCGAGGTGCTCTACGAGTTCCCGGTTCACGAAGTGAACGTGAATCTGCCAAGCTGGGTTATGGTGCTGAACGAAGGTCACTGGCTCCGTTCGAGCTACGAGAATTCCGTTCGCGATACAGTCAAGGACATCAGACGTTTGCGCGATGTTGAACGTGTTGTCGGTCAGTTTATGGAGTATGATTTTGTCGCTCGCGCGGGTTTAAGCGGGATCAACTATGGCCAAGGCGTTGCCGAGATCGATCTGTACGCGCCTGACGAGTTGTACGACAAAATTTTGATGGAAGTCGTCGGTACCGAAATTCGCGGCAAAGATCATCTGCTGCAGCTCATGCAGGAGTTCTCCCACGCGAAGCGCGAGTATGATCGATTCGCAGAAGCGCTCGAGATGGTCAAGACGACCGGCTACGGCATCGCTGCGCCTTCCCTAGCGGAAATGGTGCTCGACGAGCCGGAATTGATCCGCCAAGGCTCGCGTTTCGGCGTACGGCTCAAGGCGACGGCTCCGTCCATCCATATGATCCGCGTCGATGTCGAGTCCGAATTCGCGCCGATCATCGGTACGGAGAAGCAAAGCGAGGAACTCGTTCGTTACTTGATGCAGGATTTCGAGAAGGACCCGATCAAGATTTGGGAGTCGGATATTTTCGGTCGGTCACTCCATTCGATCGTCCGCGAAGGCATCCAAGGCAAAATCGCTATGATGCCGGACAACGCCCGCTACAAATTGCAAGAAACGCTCGGACGCATCATTAACGAAGGCTCCGGCGGCTTGATCGCCATCATTTTGTAAACTTGATTCATGGATATTTGCATGGAGAAACCCCGACGGCGGAAGCCGATCGGGGTTTTTGCAGTGCCCAAAATGTATCGGGTATTGTCAGATCGTGTCGAATACCCTAAAATGATGGATGGCAATGGGGTGGATATGCAAATCTAGTGGAATTCAAAATAAAATACTAAAAACCGATTGACATACTCGGAATTACCGTTTATAGTCATTTTATCTACTAGAGATATGATTTGGGAGGCTATCAGACAATGACTCAACGCAAACTGAAATTTTCGTGGTTCGCTTTGGCACTCGCGCTCGTATTGGTACTTGCGGCCTGCGGCAAAAAGGAAGAAAACAATAACGCCGGAAGCTCGGCTTCCGCATCATCTTCGGCATCCGCCGCTCCGTCCGAGAGCGCATCTGCTGCGCCCGCGGCAGACGCCTTGAAAGGCAAGAAAATCGCTCTTATCATGAGGCTTAACACCGGTACGTTCTCGGCGCAATACGTCGATGGCGTGAAGAAGCAAATCGCGAAATACGGCGGCAATGTAACAGTGCTTACAGCCGACAACGACTTAGCTAAAATGGCAGCAAACCTCGATTCTGCAGTAACGCAGAAGTTCGACGGTATCCTCATCGACCATGGCGATGCGGCGGCGCTGACGAATGGCGTAAACAACGCGATCGCGGCTGGAATTCCGATCGTTGCGTTCGACTCCGGCTTGAATGCGGTCGAAGGCGTGACGAACCTCGCGCAGAACGACCAATTGCTGGCGCAATTGACTTTGGACAAGCTGGCCGAGGAAGCTGGCGGCAAAGGCAACATCGTTAAAGTGTGGGTTGCCGGATTCCCTCCGATGGAAAGCCGTCAAATTTCGTACAAAGCGTTTATCGAGAAAAATACGGGCATTAAAGAAATCGCTGCGTTCGGCGATGCGTCTAACCCGCAACTCGATACGCAGAATAAGCTCGAAGCGGTATTGAAACAATATCCGAACAAAGGCGACATAACGGCGGTATGGGCATCTTGGGATGAATTCGCCAAAGGCGCCGCCAACGCGATCAAACAAGCCGGCCGCGACGAAATCAAAGTGTACGGCATCGACTTGAGCGATGAAGACTTGAAACTGATTCAAGATCCGACGAGCCCGTGGGTTGCTTCCGCAGCGGTTGACCCGGCTTCGATCGGTACGGTTCAAGTTCGGTACCTTTATCAAAAGTTCCATGGCGATACGACGCCGCCGGAAGTGCAGCTGGAGCCGATCTTCGTACACCGAGACGCGTTGCCGAAGGATAAAGTGATTACGACTGCCGAGTTGTCCCAATACGTGCCTGGATGGGGCAGCAGCGACTTGGGCAATACGGAATACTTGAAAGAGCTTGAAACGGCTGTAGGCGCAAAATAATTAATAAAGTATGGCACGGCGCGGGTTATTTCCGCGCCGTTTCCTGCTGTACAAAGCCGCTCATGGCGCGAATATCGTTCCGTGAAGAAGGGAGGCCGACGGCGATGAACGACAAACTGCAGACGGTATTGAACATGAAAGGCATAACGAAAGCATTCGCAGGCGTAAAAGCGCTCAATAACGTCGATTTCTCCGTCCGAGGCGGGGAAATCCATGCGTTGCTCGGCGCCAACGGAGCAGGTAAAAGCACGTTAATGAAAATTTTGTCCGGCGCCTACGAGACGGACGAAGGCACAATCGAAGTTGCGGACGCGGAATTCGTCTTCCGTTCCCCGTCCGATGCGAAGGGCTCGGGCATTCATTGCGTCTATCAGGAAGTGGACACTTCGCTTGTCCCCCATTTATCCGTGTCGGAAAACATATTCCTTGACCGGCTCGCTTCTGCGAACGGCAAAGGGTGGTTAAGATGGGGGAGGCTGCACGAAGAGGCACAATCCGCGCTTGATCGGGTCGGATTTGAATTGCCGCCTCAGACGCTGGTGCGCGATTTGACGTTAGCCGAGAAGCAACTTGTATTGATTGCTAGATTGCTAGCACAAGAAGCGAAATTTGTCATTCTCGACGAGCCTACCGCTCCGCTTAGTTTGGAAGAGACGGAGAGGTTATTTGCAATAATGAGCGGACTTAAAGCCGTAGGCATCGGCGTCATCTTTATTTCCCACCGGCTGCCGGAAGTGTTTCGCATATGCGACCGGATCACGGTCATGCGGGACGGCGAGAGAGTGTTGACAGAGCGTAAAGAGCAGCTGGATACCGGCGCTGTCGTGCGTGCGATGTTGGGCAGAAGCTTCGAAGAGGAATTTCCGAAGCTGGAAGCCGAAAAAGGTGAGCCGGTGTTAACTGTTCGCGGTCTAGAGGCCGGCAAAAGGGTGAGAGGTGTCGATCTTGACGTGCGCCGAGGGGAAATCGTAGCGGTCGTCGGGCTCGTCGGTGCCGGCAAGACGGAGCTGTCGCGAGCTTTATTCGGCGCAGATCCGGTCGATCGCGGCACGATTGCGGTCGGAGGCTATGAAGCGAAGACGGGATCACCTGCAGAGGCCGTGCGTTCGGGTATTGCGCTGGTGCCGGAAGAACGTCGTAAAGAAGGCATTCTCGTCAGACATTCGGTGCTGCATAACCTAAGTTTGCCGATCCTTGAATCGATCAGCAAATTCGGCTTTTTGTCCGGCAAGTTGGAACGCAGTTTCGCTGATCGGCAAATTCGGGACTTGGGCATCAAGACGACTTCCGCAGCTCAGCTTACCGCTTATTTAAGCGGGGGTAACCAACAGAAAGTCGCCATCGGCAAATGGCTTGGTACGAACGCCGACGTATTTTTGTTCGACGAGCCGACCAAAGGGGTCGACGTTGGCGCGAAAAGCGATATTTTCCGCATTATCGGCAAGCTCGCTCAACAAGGAAAAGGCATCTTGTATTTGACTTGCGAGTTCGCCGAAGCGCTTGGGCTGGCGGATCGTATCCTCGTCATGTGCGACGGGGCGATCGTTAAATCATTTAACCGCGGGGAAGCGACGCAAGAAGATTTGCTGAACTACGCCAGCGCGGTGCGGGAGGAATTCGCGTGAAAAAACATTATCTGCCTTTCTTGTTCAAGTACGGGGCGCTTATTTTCATCGGCCTTGTGATCTTGTTCTTCTCGTTGTGGAACGAACACTTCTTCACTTATTCGAATATGTCGGACATTTTGCGTTCGATCTCAATCGTGACGTTCGTCGCGATCGGCGTCACGATTTCGCTAACGGTAGACGGCTTCGATCTATCGGTCGGCGCGACAGTGTCGCTGTCGACAGTCGTTACGGCGACGATGATGGTGTGGTACGAAATGCCGCTGATCGTCGTGCTTCTCGTACCGCTCGCCGTCGGCGCGCTAGTCGGTTTGCTGAATGCGCTTCTCATCGTTAGAATCCGCATTCCGGATTTGCTTGCAACGCTCTCGGTAATGTATATCGTAAACGGCATTCATAAGACATACACGAAAGGGTATTCGATATACGGCCATATGCCGATGCAAGACGGTTCTACTGCTCCGGGCGTCATGAATAAAGATTTTCTGTGGATCGGCCAAGGCAAGCTGCTCGGCATTCCGTTCCCGGTCATTCTTATGCTGCTCGCCGTCATCGCGGTCCACGTCTTCTTCAAGTACACCCGTTGGGGCAGACAGATGATCATGACAGGCGGCAACGAAGAAGCTGCAAGACTGTCGGGATTGAAGGTGAAAAAAGTGCGTGCGCTGGCCTATATCGCTTCCGGCGTATTCGCTGCGATCGGCGGCATGCTGTTCGCGGCGCGCATCGGCTCTGGCCAAATCGACGCTGGCGCGCCGATGCTGATGGAGTCCGTCGCTGCCGTGTTCGTTGGTTACTCCGTGTTCGCGGCCGGTAGGCCCAACATCGTTGGCACGTTTTTTGGAGCCGTGCTGATGGGCGTTCTCGTGAACGGTCTAACGATGATGAACGTGCAATACTACAATACCGACATCGTTAAAGGCCTTGTGCTAGTGCTCGCTCTAGCGGTCACGTTTATTCACCTGAATCGTCGAAAAGCGTGACCCTTTGATGGAGGGTTATCCGAAAAAACGCGCCACGCTTGAATATTCGGCGATCCCGAGTGTATAATTTCCGTGTAATCGGTTAAACAGATAACATGCCGACGTGCTGATCCGGGGAGGTGAATGCAAATGAACAAAACCGAATTGATCGCCAAAGTGGCCGAAATGGCCGACTTGTCCAAGAAAGACGCTACGCAAGCGGTAGACGCCGTATTCGACGTCATCTCCGAAGCTTTGCAAAGAGGGGACAAAGTGCAACTCGTAGGTTTCGGCAATTTCGAAGTGCGCGAACGTTCCGCCCGTAAAGGACGCAATCCGCAAACCGGCGTGGAAATCGAAATTCCGGCCGGGAAAATCCCCGCATTCAAGCCGGGCAAAGCGCTGAAAGACGGTATCAAATAAGTAGCGGCAACGTTTGAACCGGAAGTAGCTTTTCACGCGTATCTGCTTGTCTATCAAGGATTGTCGGGTTGCAACGCTAGAATCGGCTGTGCTATAATCCATTCGTATTCGAATCGGGACGTGGCGCAGCCTGGTAGCGCGCACCCTTGGGGTGGGTGAGGTCGAGAGTTCGAATCTCTCCGTTCCGACCAGACAAGACCGCATACTGCTTTCCCGCCATCGATGCGGGAGGGCAGTTTTTGTTTGACAGTGCTTCATGCATTCCTTCATGATAGATAATAGGGAGGAGGTTTTGGACCGATGAATAACGAGGTGCAAGATTACGTCGTCATTAAAGCGAAGGATTCCGGCGTGCAAGTGATCGGATTAACGCGCGGGCAAGATACGAAGTTTCACCATACGGAGAAACTCGACAAAGGCGAAGTATTGATCGTGCAATTCACCGACCATACGTCCGCCATGAAAATTAGAGGCAAGGCAACGATTGTCACCAAGTACGGCACGCTCGAGACGGATACATAGAACTAGGCGAAGGCGCAGGCATAGCCTGCCCTTTTTGTTTGTACAATGGGTAGGAAGAAGCATTTCCTGAAAAGGGGGATTTCGCCCATGCCCGCCCTTCCGTTCAAATCTTGGTCGTTATTCGTTGTCGCAGGTGTGGTAACCGTCTTGTCGCTCAGTGTATTGCCTACTACCGAACAGGTATTGGATCAACGTCGACAAGCAGTCGCGGTTTTTCAGCACGGCGGAGGCCGATGGCTGACGGACGACAATCTCGTCGACGCAATGGCTACTCTTCCGCTTCGCGGGCGGCTGTCCAAAGTAGTGTGGGACCACTCGATATTGACCGTAGATCTGACGGCCGATTCTGCAGACGGCGTATGGGCGGACTTGGCACAGCTTGTATCATTCGCCTGCGGGGATACGCGTAATGTGAAGCAACTTCTCGTGCGTTTTTTTGCAAGCAAAAGCAGTGGTCGTACGCTCATGATGGCGGCGGAGACAAGGAAGAGCGACTGGAGCTTAGAGGCGCTCGCGGACCCGCTGCTTCCGGCGAAATTGGCGGATCCTGACGGCAACAACAACATTCGCTTGTCCGTGACGCCTTCAGGCAAGAGGTGGCTCGCAAATTTTGCAAATTGATGAACAAAATCCTTGTCTCATGCGAGACTTTAACGGTTATGTTATAATATATGAAATCAAAAATCGGACGGGCAGCAAGTTCGGAGGCGGTAGGATGAGTACAGCAAAGATCGACCAGATGGCCGGCAAATATATGAACCACGACATGATCAACTTGCATACGGATTTGCCGGAATTCCCGCAAGGAAGAGTGTCTTTGCTTTACGCGGTGCTTCAGCACCAGCCGGAGGCTGCAAAGGATAAACAGTTGTTTGCGCTCGTTACGTCGCTTGTGCAAATGGGACTTGATACTCACGAGATGGTTGATAACGCGCCGTCTGGCATCGGGGGCGTGCTCGGCATGAGAGCGCAGCAACTTAAAGTGCTCGCCGGAGATTATTTCAGCAGTCGGTTTTACCATCTGCTGTCGCAGGCGGGGCAGATCGACGTAGTACGCCGGCTAAGCGAGGCGGTTTGTCAGGTCAATCGGTTGAAAATGATTTTTTACAGCAAAACAAAGCAAATGAAAATGGACGCGGAAGAATATCTCCACTACGGCGCAGAGTTAAGATCTGGGCTTTTCCTTTCGTTCACGGGGTTCATGAGCGGATTATACGAGCGGCTGTGGCCGGAAATTTTGAACGCATTCAGCCGTTGCGAAGTGTTAATGAACGAGCTCGGCAAAGTAGAAAAAGGCGCTTTCCTCGACGGCAGTTGGGGGATGTGGCACATTATGCAGGAAGGCTCCGAGGATGACCGTCGCATGCTGACGGAACGCCGCGAAGACACGGGCATGTTTGAGGCGTTACTGAGCAAGTACGACGTCGCTGAGAAGCTCGACGGATTGCTGCGTCAGGCGACTGCGCAATTGCAAACCACGTTGCAGCGGCTTCAATCGGATACGCTGCTGAGCGAACTGCAGCCAATTATCGAGCCGTTCGCTCAAGCCGGTAAGCTTCGCGCTGCCGTACTGAAGGAGTTGGGGCAAGGAATATGATGGACGCGGATTCCAAACAGAAGCATGTACACGCGGTGTTCGAAAGCATCGCTCCGAAATATGACATGATGAACGACTTGTTAAGCTTTAGACGTCACAAAGCGTGGCGCAGGTTCACGATGCGCAAGATGGATATGAAGCCGGGGCAGACGTCGCTGGACTTGTGTTGCGGCACATGCGACTGGACGATCGCGCTCGCGAAAGCATCTGAAAGCGGTAAGACTGTCGGTCTTGATTTTAGTCAGGCGATGCTGGATATCGGACAGACGAAGGTAGACAAGCTCAAGCTCGGCGATCAGATTACGCTTGTCCAGGGCAATGCGATGGATCTGCCGTTCCCGGACAACTCTTTTGACTTCGTGACGATCGGCTTCGGACTAAGAAACGTGCCAGACATCGTGCGGACGCTTAAGGAAATGAAACGGGTCGTCAAGCCGGGCGGCAAAATCGTCTGCCTGGAATTGTCCAAGCCTTCTTGGCAGCCGTTCAAAGGTATTTATTATTTTTATTTCGAGAAATTGTTGCCGCTGATGGGCAAGTGGTTCGTCAAAAGATACGAGCAATACCGCTGGCTCCCGGAATCGCTCGCGACTTTCCCCGATTTGCAGGCTCTTGCGGAACTGTTCCGCGGTGTCGGCATGCGCGATGTGAAAGCCTATCCGCTGACCGGCGGCGTGGCGGCGCTCCATCTCGGCACGAAAGGGAATGAGAGCGTATGATCGGCAAAATTCGCGTTTTTCTAGAAATGATAAAATTCGAACATACGTTGTTCGCTTTGCCGTTCGCTTATGTCGGGGCTATTCTTGGCGCGGTAACGGTTGAAAAAAGGTTGCCCGAATGGAGCGAGTGCGGCTGGATTCTTCTCGCGATGGTCGGCGCCCGTACGGCGGCGATGGGGCTGAATCGAGTGATAGACAAGGCGATTGATGCCCGCAATCCGCGCACGGCGATGCGCGCTATTCCGGCGGGGTTGTTGAAATCGAAAGATGTCCTTATTTTTATCGTCATCTCGTTCATCGCTTTGTTCTGGGCCGCCTCGCAGTTGAATTCACTTGCGGTTAAGCTGCTTCCGGTCGCCGTCTTTATGACCGTCATTTATTCGTATACGAAGCGCTTCACTTGGGCATGCCATATTATTCTTGGTCTCACGCTCGGCCTTGCGCCGCTCGGAGGATGGGTTGCAGTGACCGGCGGCGTAACATGGACGTCGATCATCCTTTATGTGACGGTGGCGTTGTGGACAGCAGGTTTTGACATTATTTACGCTTGTCAGGATGTCGATTTCGACCGCAAGGAAGGGCTTCATTCGATTCCTGTGCGTTTCGGTATCGCAGGCGCTCTCGATATCGCCAAAACATTCCATGCTTTAACGGCTGCCGGTTTCGCATTGTTGCTTGTGCTGACCGATCTTAGCTGGTGGTACTTCGTAGGCATGATTGTCGCCGCCGGGTTAATGTTATATGAACATCGTCTTGTGAAACCAAACGATTTGAGCAAGCTGAACGCCGCGTTCTTTACGATGAACGGCATTTTGAGCGCCGTTATTTTCTTCTTTACGTTTATCGATCTTGTGGTGGTGAGATCGTGGTAAAACGCGTCGACAACCCCGAACGCGAGCCGCGCAGATGGGTCGTCGGCATGACGGGGGCCAGCGGTGCTACCTACGGCGTTACGCTTTGCCGCCAGCTGCTCGCCTTCGGGTATCACGTACATTTGGTCGTGTCCGAGGCGGGCTGGCGTGTGTTGAAAGAAGAGTTGGGGTGGGAAACGACACGGCGAGCGGATGTGTTAAACGAACGTTTCGACGGAGCCATCGCAGACAAGCGGATGACCTATCATCCGCTTGCTGACATCGGGGCGAGCATTGCGAGCGGATCGTTCCGCTGCGAAGGAATGGCGATCGTGCCGTGCTCGATGGGCACTCTGGCCGCCATCGCCAGCGGCGCATCGACGAATCTGTTGACAAGAGCGGCTGACGTCGCCCTAAAGGAAGGTCGTCCGTTACTCCTCGTGCCCCGAGAAACGCCGCTGAACGCGATCCACCTCGAGAACATGCTGAAGCTGTCCCGTCTCGGCGTGCGGATTATTCCGGCGATGCCGGCTTTCTACAACGGTCCGCAGACATTGGACGATATCGTTAACTTCATGGTCGGCAAAGTGATGGACGGCATGGGCATCGAGCATCACATTTACAGAAGATGGGGACGACCCGATGACGAACAATAACGAAAGCAACCCGCGCCCGATTAAGCTCGGTCGCATTTCATACACGAATTCCTGGCCTGTGTTCCACCATTTCGATCCCGCGGACATTCCGTATGCGATGGAACTTCATTCGGACTTACCGGCGACGTTAAACCGGAAGCTTCGTTCGGGAGACATCGACATGGCTGCGATTTCATCCTACGCTTACGGATTGAATTCGGATTCATATTACGTTCTGCCTGATTTGTCTGTCAGCGCCTTTGGCAAAGTGCAATCGATTTTGCTTTTTCTTAAATCCCCGCTTGAGCAAGCGATCAACGGACGCATTGCGCTGACGACCGCTTCCGCTACATCCGTCAATTTGTTGAAGATCATCATGGAGAAGTTTTACGGCGGCAAACCGACTTACGAGGATGCCGAGCCCGATCTTGAGCAAATGCTCGCGAACGCGGATGCTGCGCTTCTCATCGGCGACCATGCCATTCGCGCTTCGTGGATGAATCACGGGTATCGCGTGCTCGATCTTGGCGAAGTATGGAACGTATGGACGGGGCATTGGATGACGTTCGCCTTGTGGGCCGTACGCCAAGAGACGGCGCAGACTTACCCGGAAGCGGTTCAAAGCATATACGAGGGACTGCTCCGCAGCAAAGCAAAAGCTTATGCGGATATGGGACCGATCATCGCGAAAGCGACGAACCAGATCGGTGGCGAATCCGGCTACTGGGAACGTTATTTTGCCTGCTTGCGCCATGATTTCGGACCGGAGCAGCAAGCCGGTCTCAAGCTTTATTTTCGTTACGCCAAAGAGCTCGGGCTCATCGAGAAAGAGCCTTCTCTCCTGGCATTGCCGGGTATTCCCGTAACGGACACCTTAACGAACCGCAGGTGAACTCATGAAATTAATTCAGCTTTACGCTTCCATGAGATCGGAGCTTCAATCCATCGAGGACGAAATGGCGCGTACGGTCACTTCGGACTTGCCGATCTTAAGCGAGACATCGTTACATTTGCTAAAGGCGGGCGGCAAGCGGCTTCGTCCGGTCGTCGTTCTGCTTTCGGGCAAGTTCGGCAACTATTCGCTGGAAACGCTCAAAAAAATCGCCGTTCCGCTGGAACTGATCCATATGGCGACGCTCGTGCATGACGACGTGATCGATGATGCCGACACACGCCGCGGTCAGTTGACGGTCAAGTCCAAGTGGGACAACAGGATTGCCATGTATACAGGTGATTACATATACGCCAAAGCGCTGACGGTCATTACGGAACTCGACAAGCCAAGAATCCATCAAATCTTGTCCGGCGCAATCGTGCAAATGTGTATCGGAGAGATGGAGCAAATCCGGGATTTCTTTAATATCGAGCAGAGCGTTCGCAATTACTTAAAGCGCATTCGTCGCAAAACGGCACTGCTGATCGCGATCAGCTGCCGGCTTGGCGCGATGGCGACCGACGCGCCGCCTCGGATCAGCAACACGCTGTACACGTTCGGTTACAATGTCGGAATGGCGTTCCAGATTACGGACGACTTGCTCGATATTTGCGGAACGGAGAAGGCCATCGGCAAACCGCCGGGCAGCGATCTGCGCCAAGGAAACATTTCGTTACCGGTATTGTTTGCGCTTCAAGACCCAGCAATTCGCGACCCGCTGCTGGACGAGATCAAACGAATTCGAGCGCAAGAAGGTCAAGCCGATTCTTCTGCGGCTGTAAAGCTCGTTCGTTCGAGCGAAGGCATCGGGCGGGCGGAGAAGCTCGCGGATCGTTACATCGCGAAAGCGGTCAAGGCGCTGGAGTCGCTTCCGGATATTCCAGCCAAACGCAATTTGGCAGATATTGCGCGATTTGTGGCGAAACGGAGTTATTAAGCGAAGGATTTTATGGTAATATAGTGGATACGTCATCCCGTGATGGCTGAAAGGAGAGAGCGCATGGAAAGAACCTACTTAATGGTCAAACCGGACGGTGTCGAACGTGGATTGATCGGCGAAATTGTCGGCAGATTCGAGCGCAAAGGCTTGAAGCTCGTCGCAGCCAAACTCATGAATGTATCTCTGGAACGAGCCGAACGGCACTATGCGGAGCACAAAGGGAAAGATTTTTACGAGCGGCTCCTGCAATTCATTACTGCCGGCCCCGTATTTGCGATGGTATGGGAAGGCGATCAGGCAGTCGGCCTTACACGGGCGATGATCGGCAAGACGAACGCGCTCGAAGCCGCGCCGGGAACGATCCGCAGCGATTTTGCGATACATACGAATTTCAATTTGATTCACGGCTCGGATTCTCCGGAGAACGCTGCTAGGGAAATCGGCATCTTTTTCAACGAGGAAGAATTGTTGTCTTACGATAAGGCGATTCAGGTGTGGATATAGGAGGACGCCGGCATGGGAGACAGAGGTGTTAACCCGCTAGCGGGCGGAGGGCTTTCGGAAGACGAAGATTTCGCGAGGTTTATCGTCAACATCAAGAAAGCGACATCGATCGATTTATCCCAGTACAAGGAAAATCAGATGCGGCGCCGGTTGACGACTTTGCGCATGAAATACGGCTACCAGACGTTTCAAGAGTATTTTTCCGCGTTAACCGCCAGCGATAAAATCCGGAACGAATTTCTCGACCGGATGACCATTAACGTCTCCGAATTTTGGCGTAATCCGAACCGTTGGCAAGTGCTGAAAGATAAGTTTTTTCCGGCCATGTTGAAGGAAAACGCTCGATTGAACGTATGGAGCGCCGCTTGTTCGACGGGAGAAGAGCCCTATACGCTTGCGATGATTCTTGACTCTCTCGGCGCGTTGGATAAGGCGACTTTGCTCGCGACCGACCTCGACGAAGGAGTTCTCGCCAAGGCGAAGGAAGGCGTCTACTTGGAGCGCTCGCTCCGCGACGTGCCTCCCGCATTTATTTCCAAATACTTCGAAGAAGCTGACGGCGCATACAAAGTTGCCGATCGGTTAAAGAGAGCGGTCAAGCTGCAAAAGCAAAATTTGCTGCTTGATACTTTCGGCGAGCGCTACGATCTGATCGTCTGCCGAAACGTTATGATTTACTTCACGGAAGACGCGAAACATGTGCTATACGGCAAATTCGCTAAAGCGCTGAAGCCGGGCGGACTGCTATTCGTCGGAAGCACGGAGCAGATTTTCTCTCCAGGGCAGTACGGACTTGAGACGGCCGACACATTTTTCTACCGGCGAATGAATTAAACGTATGAGGAATGGGCTCCCAACCGATACTAACAGGTATGAGACGACGTTAGCGGAGGGAGCCATGGACAAGCGCAAGGTGATCGCCGCCTATCGGCGAGGGTTAATATCCGTGCAGGAATGCGCGCAAATATTAGGCTTGGATAACGTGGAATTGCTCGGGTTCGTAAGGGAGCCGAGAGCCTCGGGTTCGAAAGCCGTATCGAAACAGTCCGTCCGATAAGGCGGGCTGTTTTCTTGTCAAACGCTTTAACGCTGTACTATAATGGTCAAAGATGTTGACGGCTTTTACGGCTTAGGGACTGTTGCGAAACGGTTATTTCGTAACAGTCACTGATTATAGCTGTAGTGGCGAATAGGGAGGAACCGGAGTGAGTTTACGTTACTTGACAGCGGGAGAGACGCACGGTCCGCAGCTTACCGCAATTATTGAAGGATTACCGAGCAATTTGGAATTGGATTTCGAAGCATTGAATTTTCAACTGCAACGTCGCCAGAAGGGGCACGGCCGTGGCCGGCGCATGCAGATCGAGACGGATACGGCAAACATTGTCGGCGGAGTCCGGCACGGACGGACGACGGGAGCTCCTGTCGCTGTCATCGTAGAGAACAAAGACTGGAAACATTGGACGAGCGTCATGAACGTGGAGCCGATTGAAGGCGGGGACGAGGCGAAGCGCCGCGTATTCCGTCCACGCCCGGGTCATGCAGATTTGAACGGCGGCTTGAAATACAATTTACGCGATTTGCGCAACGTGCTCGAGCGTTCGAGCGCCCGCGAGACGGCTGCACGCGTCGCGGTAGGCGCGATTGCGCGACAATTGCTCGCGACGTTTGACATCAAAGTCGCGGGACGTGTCGTTTCGATCGGAGACGTCGTGGCGGCTGATCCGTCGCCGGATATGTCCATCGACGAATTGATCGCGGTAACGGAAGAGTCCCCGGTTAGGGTTACGGACAAGGACGCGGAACAGAAAATGATCGAACTGATCGACCGTATGAAAGCGGAGGGCGATACGATCGGCGGCATCGTCGAATGTATCGTCACCGGGCTTCCGGTCGGTTTGGGCAGCCACGTGCAATGGGACCGCAAACTAGACGGGAGAATCGCGCAAGCGGTCATGTCCATCAATGCGTTCAAAGGCGTCGAGATCGGCATCGGTTTCGAAGCGGGCCGCACGCCGGGCTCGAAGGTTCACGATGAGATTATGTATACCGAGGAGCGCGGATTTTACCGGGCTTCCAATCGGCTCGGCGGCTTCGAAGGCGGCATGACGAACGGAGAACCGATCGTTGTGCGCGGTGTTATGAAGCCGATTCCGACTCTGTACAAACCGCTCGCGAGCGTGGATATCGACACGAAAGAACCGTTCACGGCGCAAGTTGAACGTTCCGACGCCTGCGCGGTGCCAGCGGCCAGCGTCGTGATGGAGCACGTCGTCGCTTGGGAAGTGGCTAACGCGTTCGTAGAGAAGTTCGGCGGAGATTCCGTTGAAGAAATTCAGGCGAACCTTGATCACTACTTGAAACAAGTCGGTGCTTACTAATGGCTGATACGATGCGGGAACTGACGGTTGATCTCGGCGATCGCTCGTATCCGATTTATATCGGCAGTGGTTTGATGGCCAAGGCAGGGGACACGTTCCTGAAACATGGTTTGCCGATCAAATCGCCGATTCTTCTTGTGACAGACTCGGCTGTCGTTGATCTGCATGCGGATAAGCTGGAGGCGTCTCTGGCTCATGCGGGTTATCGCGTGACGACGGCGGTCGTGCCTTCGGGAGAGGCGTCCAAGTCGCTCGAGATGCTCGACGAGTTGATTGGAGCCGCTTTGGAAGCTGGACTAGACCGCAAGTCGACCGTTGTCGCGCTTGGCGGGGGCGTCGTTGGAGACTTGGCGGGTTTCGTCGCAGCTTCGTTCATGCGGGGCGTGCGGTTCGTCCAAGTGCCGACGACCGTCTTGGCGCACGATAGCAGCGTCGGCGGCAAAGTTGCGGTTAACCATCGACTGGCGAAAAACATTATCGGAGCGTTCCATCAGCCGGAATTTGTGCTATACGATCTCGATACGCTGGCAACGCTGCCGATCCGGGAAGTGCGAGCCGGCTTGTCGGAAGTGATCAAGCATGGGCTCATCTGGAAGGCGGAGTTCGTCGAGTGGTGCGACGATAACGCGGATCGGCTGCTCGCGCTGGACCCGGACGCTCTCGGCTACGCCTTGTACGAAGGTTGCCTCGTGAAGTCGATCGTCGTGTCGCGAGACGAGCGAGAGAACGATTTGCGCGCCATCTTGAACCTCGGCCATACGATCGGTCATGCGCTCGAGGCGGTTGCCGGTTACGGCGAACTCGTTCACGGCGAAGCGATCGCGATCGGCATGGTCGGTTCCGCCCGTCTGGCGGCGCAGTTTGGCTATTCGCCGGACATTGCTTCAGAGACGGAACGCATTTTCAGGAAGTTCGGGTTGCCGGTTCGATTCCCGTCGGAACTGAGCACTGACGACATAATGGATGCGATGATGCACGATAAGAAATTCGCGGAAGGCAGCATGACTTTCGTCGTCCCGACGGCGATCGGCAGCGTGGAAATCCGCAAAGACGTTCCGTCCACATGGGTGAGGGAAATCGTCGACGGATTAAGAGACTGTTGAGAATTAACGTGAAGGATAACCCGTAGGATTTTGTCGGAGTACAAGGAAGCGAAACCGCCGCGTAGCAAAGCTACGCAAAGTTGAAGCTGACGCAGTAATTCGGCAAAAGACAAGGGATAGACGAACAGTTATTTCGTAACAGTCACTAAGAGAGGGGAATGGGCAAGAATGAGCGTGAGGGGAATCCGCGGTGCTATAACGGTTGAAGCAAACGAAGAAAAAGAGATTCTGGACGCGACTATCGAGCTGTTGAACGGCATCGTAGAAGTGAACCGGTTTTCTCCCGAGGACATCGCCAGCGTGTTCGTTACCGTCACGCAAGATTTGGATGCGACTTTCCCGGCGCGGGCGATTCGCCAGATGGAAGGCTGGGAGCTTGTTCCGTTGATGTGCTCATTAGAGGTGCCGGTTAAAGGCAGCCTTGAGAAATGCATCCGGCTTATGGTGCTCGTGAATACGGATGTCGCGCAGAAAGATATTCGCCACGTGTACTTAAACCGCGCCCAGGCGCTTCGTCCCGATTTGGTTGGGAAGTAACACGGAAATGTTCAGCCATTCGCGTGGCGAATGACGTAGAGCTAGTTTTGTGCAAAGAATAAACCGATTGACGCGCGAAGAACGCGCCGTTTGTCCCTATCGGGGCGGACGGCGTTTTTTTATTTTACCGAAGGGAGTTGGAAATAAGATGAGGGCAACGGCAATAGGCGAGGCTGAGAATGCGTACCTAAAGTTGTTGGAGGAGCAGTTGCTGACCGCTTCGGGTGAAAGGTTGGAACGGCTGCGCAAGCATGGAGAAGGAGAAAAGAGACTGCTGGTCGATTTGATTTGGCCGGTTCGCGGTTCGTTCGAGGGGATCGAGTTGGAGAAGTAGTTTTATACGTTGACAGGCGTGAAAGCCTATATCGACGTCTATGATACTAGAGCGCGTTTGGCTATGGAGGCGGAAGGTTTCGTCGTTCACGCGGAGAACATCACCCGTTCCCGTTTTGATTTTGAGAAGATGAGAGTGCGTTCGTTGGGCGCGCTAGGCATCGTCTACGTACCGTTTACTTTCGATGAGATGGATAAGAAACCGGATGCGTGCCGGCGGCAATTGTATGAGCTATTTGGGAAGTTTGGCGATTGGACATTAGCTGATAAGGGCAGTCTGGAATTATCTTTACACGAGAAAGAATTGCTTAAATTCTCGTTGTTTGTCGCACGCCCGATCCGAGTTCGCGACGTGCAACAATGTCTGGGGTTGACGGATCGGGCTGCATGCGGAAAAGTTTTGCGCGCGATGGTAACCAAGAAGCTGTTTCGTCCTCTCTTTGAAGGACGCCGGCGAAATCATCAATTTGTGCTTACAGATTCTGCGGCTGCAGGCAAGTGGAAATAAGACTCATTCACGAACTCGTACCGTAAGTCGGTTGAACCATCTTGGAGAGCCAGTTTTCGTTTTATTGATGCCTATAAGATGGTTTGACCGTCTTGCAGAGACAAACTGAGAGCAATTCTGATCGTGCAAGGTGGTTTGACCATCTTGGAGTGAAGGGAGTCGAACTGCATTCGTAGTGGTTTAGTTGTTGTTGACGCTCGCCATGCCGGATGCTATAGTATTACATATTAAGCGTTGCGGAACGGCCGGCCACAGGGACGGCAACTTACGCAGACGCGAGCCAAGTAGAGACGAGAAGAGATGAGCGGAGTTGCCGAATTCGACGTGCCGGACCGACAGGTGGGCGCGCGGATAATGGGCAGACTAAACTTATCGATTTTAACGCATCTCTGCGAAGCAGAGGTGCTTTTTTGTTTCCGCAAGGCGATCAGGCCGCTCAGCGGCAAGGGAGAGATGAGAGATGGATCAGCGCGAGCTGCAAGGAATCAAGTCGATGGCCGGACAATACAACGTCATTCCGGTCGTGCGCCGTTTGATGGCGGACACGGAAACGCCGATAAGAGTGTTCCAACACCTAAGCAAAGATGAGCGGGCATTTTTGCTGGAAAGCGTGGAAGGCGGCGTGAAATGGGCGCGGTATTCGTTCATCGGCACCGATCCTTTCCTCGTGCTGAAGCTGAAAAAAGGCGAATTAACGCTGGAGCAGAACGGCAAAATCGAATCGCACCGGACGACGGAGCCGCTTCAGTTGCTTCGTGAGAAACTTCGCGGTTACCGCAGTCCGTCGTTGCCGGAGCTGCCTCCCTTCACTGGCGGGGCAATTGGATTTTTCGGATACGACCTGCTGCAATATTACGAGCGGAAGCTGCCCCCTCATAAGCATGACGACTTGAACATGGACGATATGCAATTTATGTTCTGCGACCGCATCATCGTGTTCGACCACTTCAAGCAGCAAGCGCTTGTCATCGGCAACGTTCATATCAAAGATGGTGCGACGGATGCCGATATCGAAGCGGCGTACCGCGAGGCGCTGAACGCGATCGACGACACGATCCGCCGCATTCAGCAGCCGTT
This sequence comes from Cohnella soli, assembly GCF_042655525.1. NCBI lineage: Bacteria > Bacillati > Bacillota > Bacilli > Caryophanales > Paenibacillaceae > Cohnella > Cohnella soli. The sequence continues at coordinate 188,801 of NZ_JBHSMI010000025.1, read as the reverse complement.
GCCGGTGCAGCCTTCGAGAGGAGCTCCGCCGCACGATCCGGAGCTCGGCGATATTTCGTCCAATGTGAGCAAGGAGCAGTTTCTCGCCAACGTCAACCAGGCGAAAGAGTACATTCGAGCGGGCGATATTTTCCAAGTGGTGCTGTCTCAAAGGTTCCACATCGAGACGGAAGTTGATCCGCTTCACGTGTACCGCGTTCTTCGGACGATGAACCCGTCGCCTTACATGTACATTCTGAAACTGGACGACGAGACGGTTGTCGGCACATCGCCGGAGTTGCTCGTCAAAGTCGACGATGGCAAAGTGGAAACCCGCCCGATCGCGGGTACGAGACCGCGTGGAGCGACGCCGGAAGAAGATTTGGCGCTCGAGAAAGAACTGCTTGCGGATGAGAAAGAACGCGCCGAGCACGTCATGCTCGTCGATCTGGGCCGCAATGATTTGGGCCGTGTGTCGACTTTCGGAACGGTCAAATGCGACAGCTACATGGAGATAGAGCGTTACTCTCACGTCATGCACATCGTTTCGAACGTTACAGGCACGCTTCGTCCTGACAAAGATTTCTACGATGCTTTTCTGTCCTGCTTGCCCGCCGGCACCGTATCCGGCGCGCCGAAGCTGCGGGCGATGGAAATCATCGCCGAGCTTGAGAACGAAGCGCGCGGCGCCTATGCGGGTGCGATCGGTTATCTCGGATTTTCGGGTAACCTGAACACGTGCATTACGATTCGTACGATTATTTTCAAACATGGCAAAGCTTACGTGCAAGCAGGGGCGGGGATCGTATGGGATTCCGTTCCGGAAAAAGAATACGAAGAGACGGTCAACAAAGCGAAAGGGATGCTGAAGGCGATCAGAGCCGCGGAAGTGGCGTTCCCTCCCGTCGGTCAGGCAAAACGCAACAACGGGTTTTCCGCCGTATTGGCCGGGGATCGCCGCACGAATCTCGACTACGATTAAGAGAGGGGATTACGCGACATGAACGATACGATGACAATCAGCCTTCCGCAGGCACTTGCGAGGTTAGTGAACGGAGACGACTTGACCCGCGATGAAGCTTACGGCGCGATGACGACGATCATGAAAGGAGAGGCGACGCAGGCACAGATCGGCGGCACGATGATCGCCCTTCGAATGAAAGGCGAGACGGTGGACGAGATTACCGGTTTCGCCGAGGCGATGCGTGCCTTCTCCAGCAGACTTGCGACCGAGAATACGGATTTGCTCGATACTTGCGGTACCGGCGGATCGGGCATTCATAAATTCAACATTTCCACGGCATCTGCGATTATTGCTGCGGCTGCGGGCGCGCGCGTCGCCAAACACGGCAACCGCGCGATGAGCGGCAAAGCCGGCAGCGCAGACGTGCTGGAGGCGCTCGGCGTCAATATTAACTTGACCGCAGAACAGGCTGCGGTATGCTTGGAACGTACGAATATTTGTTTTATGTTCGCGCAGTTGTACCATCCGGCGCTGAAACATGCGGCAACTCCTCGCCGGGAGCTCGGCGTAAGGACGATCTTTAACATGCTTGGCCCGCTTGCCAACCCTGCGAACGCGGATCGGCAATTGATCGGCCTGTACGATAAAACCAAGACGGCTATTGTGGCGGAAGTGCTCGGTCGCCTCGGTTTGAAGCGTGCGATGGTCGTGGGGAGCCATGACGGATTGGACGAAATCAGCTTGTCGGCGCCGACACAAGTGTCGGAACTACGTAACGGCGAAGTGACGACGTACGATATTACACCGCAAGAACTCGGCTTAAACCGCGTTTCGCTCGGAGACATGCAAGGCGGCAACGCGGTCGAGAACGCCCAAATCATCCGTAGAGTGCTTGGCGGCGAAAGAAGCGCTTATCGCGACGTCGTGCTCGCGAACGCAGGTGCATGTATTTATGTCGCAGGTCGCGCGGATTCGCTGTCGGAAGGCGTAAAAGTGGCGGCGGCAACGATCGATGCCGGACTTGCAGCAGATAAATTACAGGATTGGATCGCAACGACAGGAGAAGTGAGCCATGTTTCTTGATCGCATCGTCGCCGCTAAGCATCGCGAAGTGGAGACGTTAAAACAAACGTTATCAATCGCCCAAGCAGAGAAAGAGATTGCTGAAATGGCTGCTTGCCGAGGCTTCGAGGCAGCGCTGGTGCGCCGCAATCGTCCGGTCGGCCTCATCGCGGAAGTGAAGAAAGCGAGTCCTTCCAAAGGGATGATCCGTCCGGACTTCGATTCGGTCGGATTGGCGCAAGCTTATGAGCAGGCCGGGACGGATTGTATTTCCGTGCTGACGGACGTTGATTATTTTCAGGGGAGCAATGCGTACTTAACAAGCGTTCGTTCGGCTGTGAACGTCCCATTGCTTCGCAAAGACTTCACGATAGACGAAAGCCAAATTTACGAAGCTCGTCTGATCGGTGCCGACGCCATTTTGCTGATCGCGGCGATACTGACGAAGAGCCAGTTGGCGGATTTTCATACGCTCGCCCGCGATATCGGTCTGGACGTGCTTGTTGAAGTTCATAATCGCGAAGAGCTGGAAACGGTACTTGAAGTCGGCAAAGCGACGTTGATCGGCGTTAACAACCGCGATTTGAAGACGTTCGTCACCGACCTTGGCGTCACCGAACGGCTGATCGGCCTTATGCCGAAAGACGTCATCGCTGTCAGCGAGAGCGCGATCTCGTCGCCGGAAGACGTTGCGTTCGTGCGGAAGGCGGGAGCGCAGGCGGTGCTCGTCGGCGAGCATTTTATGCGTCAGCCGCACGTTGGTCAGGCGGTACAAGATTTGCTCGGCCCGATCGCGAAAGAAGGAGCGCAGCGATGAGTGATGCGGCTACCGACACTACAAATGCGTTGATCAAAATATGCGGCATTAAAGAAGAGGCGACGCTGGAAGGAATGAAGGGGCTCGACGTCGCTTACATCGGCTTCGTGTTCGCTAAGAGCAAACGGCAAGTGTCCCCGGAGCGGGCGGCCCAGCTGCTTGACGTTGCGCACGGCGTGCCGATGGCAGGAGACGCTCGGCCGCTCGCCGTAGGCGTATTCGTAAACCCGACTTTGGAACAGCTCGAGGAAACGCTCGATGCCGTTCGGCTGGACGTCGTGCAGCTTCACGGTCAAGAGACGCCGGAGTTTAGCCGCGAAGTCGGCCAGCGATTCGGCGTAGAAGTATGGCGCGCACTGCCGGTGACGGAAAGCGCGGACGAGGATCCGGAAGAAGGTTCGGCAAGGTTGGCCGCGTATGCGGGCGCCGTATCGACGATATTGCTCGACACGGCAGGCGGCGGCACGGGCAAATCTTTCCGCTGGGACGTTATCCCCGCCTATCAGGAAGCGGCCAAGGAGAGTGGCTTGCGTTTGTTCGTTGCAGGCGGCTTGTCGCCTGACAATGCAGATCGGTTAATTACAGCTTACCTACCGGAAGGCGTAGACATCTCCAGCGGCGTGGAGACGGACGGAGTAAAGGATAACGGGAAAATCGCCGCATTCGTAGAAAGGGTGAAACGGCCATGAGTCAAACGCAATCGCAAACGAAACCGTACGAAGGCAAACAAGTGCCGGACGAGAACGGCCGCTTCGGACCGTTCGGAGGCAAATATGTGCCCGAGACGCTGATGAACGCGTTGATCGAGCTGGAAGAAGCTTATTTGAAATATAAGGACGATCCGGATTTTCTCGAAGAGGTTCGCTACTTGCTCAAACAGTACTCCGGTCGGCCGACGCCTCTTTATTACGCGGAGAGGTTGTCCGAGCATTTGGGCGGCGCGAAAATTTACTTGAAACGCGAAGACTTGAACCATACGGGCGCGCACAAAATCAACAATACGATCGGGCAAGCGGTGCTCGCCAAGCGGATGGGGAAGAAAAAGGTCATCGCAGAGACGGGAGCGGGACAGCATGGCGTCGCTTCGGCGACGGTAGCCGCTTTGATGGGGCTCGAATGTAAAGTGTTTATGGGCGAAGAGGACACGAAGCGCCAGCAACTGAATGTTTTTCGCATGAAGCTGCTCGGCTCCGAAGTCATTCCCGTCACATCCGGCACGCGGACGCTTAAAGACGCCTGCAACGAAACGTTGCGCTATTGGGTCAGCCATGTCGACGACACGTATTACATTCTAGGCTCGGTTACCGGACCACACCCTTACCCGATGATGGTGCGCGATTTTCAACGGATTATCGGCCTTGAAGCGAGGGAGCAGATCCAGGAAGCCGAAGGCAGATTGCCTGACGCGGTCGTTGCGGCCGTCGGCGGCGGCAGCAATGCGATTGGCATCTTCCACCCGTTCGTCGGCGACGAAGGCGTTCGCTTGATTGGCGTAGAAGCGGCAGGACGCGGCGTTGACACTGATGAGCATGCGGCAACGATGACGAAAGGTCGCCCAGGTGTTTTCCAAGGCTCGATGAGTTACGTGCTGCAGGACGAAGGCGGCCAGGTGCTTCCGGCGCACTCGATTTCCGCGGGCCTTGACTATCCGGGCATCGGACCGGAGCATGCTTTTCTGAAAGATACGAAAAGAGCCGAATACGTCCCGATTACAGACAAAGAGGCGCTCGATGCGCTCGGGTTGCTGTCCCGTACAGAAGGCATTATTCCGGCGCTCGAGTCCGCACACGCAATTGCGCATACGTTAAAAATCGCACCAACGATGGGTAAAGACCAAATCATTGTCGTCAATTTGTCGGGGCGCGGCGATAAAGACGTCGAGTCTATTATGGGTTACTTGGCGGCAGAGGAGGGGCAAGCATGAGCGAGCGGGATAACGTGAACGGCTCAACGAACTTGATTGACGACGTTTTCGCGAGATTAAAGGCATCCGGTGAGACTGCGCTCATCCCTTTTTTGACAATGGGAGATCCGGATTTGGATACGTCGGTCGATCTTATTGAAGCGGCTGAAAGAGCGGGAGCCCATATCATCGAAATCGGCGTTCCGTATTCCGACCCGCTTGCCGACGGTCCGGTTATCCAACGCGCGGCTGAAAGAGCGCTGCGCAATCGGGTCAGCATGATGGACTGCATTGGCATCGGAGCCAAAGCAAGGACGCGCGGCGTGAAAATGCCCTTTATCCTGTTCAGTTATTTTAACCCGGCGTACCAGTTAGGCTTGGATAAGTTTTTCTCCTTGCTGCGGGAGAACGATTTCAGCGGCGTCATTTTACCTGACTTGCCTCTCGAAGAGGATGCAGAGACGAGAGCTTACGCTGACAAATACGGCATTCATCTTATTCCGCTTGTTGCGCCGACTTCCGAGGCTCGTGTCGAGAGGATCGCCGCCCAGGCACGAGGATTCGTATACTGTGTCTCGTCTCTTGGCGTCACCGGCGTAAGATCGACGTTCCACGAGGGCATCGACGCGTTCCTGGACACCGTTCGTCGCGCGGCCACCGTGCCGATCTGCATCGGATTCGGCATCTCGACCCGCGAGCATGCCGAACGGTTCGCCAGCCGGTGCGACGGCGTTGTCGTCGGCAGCGCGATCGTACGTCAAGTCGAAGAAGCATTGCCGCTGCTGACCTCCTCCTCGGAAGAAGAGCATAAACGCGGCGTGCAGGCAGTGGAGCAGTTTATTTCCGATCTGAAGCCGCGCACGGCGAACGTCTGAAGAACGACGTTCAGAAGCACACTTTAAAAATGCAATCTGTACACCAACGCGTTGATGTGTCACAATAGAAATACATGTTCATCCGGAGCGCCTGCCGCTTCGTCCTTGGAGGGCGAGGCGCTTACGCTCCGTTTGCCGTTACACAGGAGGGGATGTATGATGCAACCGAAACCGAATATTGTCCACTTGCCGGTCTATCAGCCGGGCAAACCCGTCGAAGATGTCAAAAGAGAACTCGGCTTGACCGAGGTCATCAAGCTCGCCTCTAACGAAAATCCGTTCGGCAGCTCGCCGAAAGCGCTTGAAGCGATCCGGAACGAACTCGAAAATATTAGTATTTATCCCGATGGTGCTGCCGTCGAACTGACGAACGCCATTGCTGCGCATTTTAACGTAAATGCAGATCAAATCATTTTCGGAGCAGGCTCCGACGAAATTATACTTATGATCGCCCGTGCTTACTTGTGCCCAGGCGACGAGACGATTATGGCGGACCAGACGTTCCCGCAATATAAGCACAATTGCACGATCGAGAACGCTGAAATAATCGAAGTGCCGCTGAAAAACGGTACGCATGATTTGCCGGCGATGCTGGCGCGCGTGACCGATAAAACGAAAGTCGTCTGGGTTTGCAATCCGAATAATCCTACCGGCACGATAAATACGGCGGAGGAAGTGGAAAGTTTTCTAGCCGCCATGCCTGCTAACGTGCTTGTCGTTCTCGACGAAGCGTATTGCGAATACATTGGCGATCCGTCGTTCCCGGACGGCCTCGCTTTACTCAAGAAATATCCGAACGTGGTCGTGCTCCGCACATTCTCGAAAATTTACGGTCTTGCTTCGCTCCGCATCGGTTACGGCATCGGCCGCCCGGATGTGATCCGCAGCATCAACCAAGTGCGCGAGCCGTTCAATACGTCCCGATTCGGCCAAGCGGCTGCGCTCGCAGCGTTGAAGGACGAAGCATTCGTCGCCTCCTGCCGCGAAGCGAACAAGAAAGGGCTTGTCTACTTGAACGCGAAGTTCGCCGAACTGGGTCTCGAAGCTTTCCCTGCATATGGCAACTTCATCATGGTTGACGCGAAACGTCCTGCCCAAGACGTCTTCGACGGTTTGCTGCGCAAAGGCGTCATCGTCCGCGGCGGCCATAAGAAATACCCGACGCATATTCGTATTACCGTCGGCAGCCAGGAGCAGAACGAGAAGGTCATCGCCGCCTTAACCGCCGTCCTGCAAGAAATCGCGGTAAAGGTGTGACGGTATGAGCGGAGAGTTTAGCGACTTTGCGGAGCCGAACGGCAATGCAAGCCAGTCTCAAATCAAAATCGCCATTTTTGGCGTCGGGCTGATCGGCGGCTCGCTAGCGCTGTGCTTCAAAGGCAAGCCAGGGTTCGAAGTTGTCGGCCATTCCATCAATGCGGCTTCGACGGAGAAGTATGTGGCGCGCGGCGTCGTCGACAGTGCGACGACATCGATCGCAGAAGCGGCGAAAGATGCCGATTTCCTATTTTTGTGCGTTCCCGTCGGCAAACTGGAGGCGTACGTGGACGAGTTGTCGAGGCTGCCGCTGAAGCCCGGCTGCATCATTACGGACGTCGGCAGCACGAAAGCTTCTATCGTCCGCTATGCGTCGAAGCTTCAGCTTCAAGGGTCCGTCTTCATCGGCGGTCATCCGATGGCTGGCTCGGAGCGCTCCGGCGTTGAAGCGGCGAGTTTGCACCTGCTCGAGAACGCCTATTACGTGCTGACGCCTTCTGAAGGCGCTCCGGAAGAGGCTATAACGAAGCTGGAAAAGCTGCTCAAGCTGACTCGCGCCCATATTGTCAGAACGGATGCGGCCCAGCACGACGATATCGTAGGCGCCATCAGTCATTTGCCTCATATGATTGCGGTCGCCCTTGTGAACCAGATCGCAGGATATAACGAGACAAACGAACTGTACCGCACGCTCGCCGCTGGAGGGTTCAGGGATATTACGCGAATTGCGTCGAGCGATCCTTACATTTGGCGGGATATTCTTCTGAATAACCGCGACGTCATGCTGAAGCTCGTGACTGAGTGGCAAGAAGGAATGGGACAGTTTGCCGATCTTGTTTCCCGGGAAGATGGGGACGGGATCGTGGACGCATTCCGGCGCGCGGGGGATTTCCGTAGCCAGTTGCCCGAGAGACGCAAAGGCATGATTACATCGCTGTACGAATGTTACGTCGACGTGCCCGACCACCCCGGCATCATCGGAAAAATCGCCACGGATCTCGGCCAGGCGAAAATCAATTTGAGCAACTTGCAAATTATCGAAAGCAGGGAAGACGTTCCGGGCGTGCTGCGGCTATCCTTTAAGCAGGAAGACGATCTGGACCGCGCTACGGCGTTGCTGCAATCGATCGGATACGATGTTCATATGTGAAACGGAGGCGCTGCGCGAGCGGCGTCTTTTTGCGGTTGGCGAGTATGTAGGAGCATGGATAGGGTAGACAGCTGGGCCAGTCTAATCGAAGTATGGGTACGCACCTACAAAAAGTAAGGCAAAGCAATGCGGGGAAGAAATAGCAAATGTGTCGAGCCAGTCCCGAAAGTCTTTATGCGAATCCGTTATATGAAATCGCTTCAAATATAAATGTAAGCGCTTATTGACAAAATGTAATCGTATACATATAATAAAAGCATAGTATGGTTTCTCTCCACTCCTATCCAATCCTTGCACAATGTGCAACCGCCCTCCGGGGCGGTTTTTTTTTGACTTTGTGACAAGTAACATTCAATAGGCTTGCAAGCTATAAGTAACCCAGGGGCTCACGAAATTGAAGGCTGTGAGAGAGGTTTGCGGCAGGCTGAGTTAATGCGAACTTCGAGTAAATGCCCGCTGAGAGCCCTGCCCGAGAGTGAGATGTTCGATTCTTTCGAGTAATTGCCTGCTGTGGGCCCTGTTCGAGAGCGAGATGTTCGAATTTTTCGAGTAATTGCCTGCTGTGGGCCCTGTTCGAGAGCGAGATGTTCGATTCTTTCGAGTAATTGCCCCCGTCGAGCCCCGCCCGAGAGTGAGATGTTCGAATTTTTCGAGTAATTGCTCACTGCGATCCCTGCTCGAGAGTAAGATGTTCGAATTTTTCGAGTAATTGCCTGCTGCGGGCCCTGTTCGAGAGCGAGATGTTCGATTCTTTCGAGTAATTACCTACTGCGAGCTCCGACCGAGAGTGAGATGTTCGAATTTTTCGAGTAATTGCCTGCTGTAGGCCCTGTTCGAGATTGAGATGTTCGAATTATCGAGTAAATGCCCGCTGAGAGCCCCGCCCGAGAGCGAGATGTTCGATTCTTTCGAGTAAATGCCTGCTGTAGGCCCTGTTCGAGAGCGAGATGTTCGATTCTTTCGTGTAATTGCCTGCTGTGGGCCCTGTTCGAGAGCGAGATGTTCGAATTTTTCGAGTAATTGCCTGCTGTGGGCCCAGTTCGAGAGCGAGATGTTCGATTCTTTCGAGTAATTGCTCACTGCGAGCCCTGCTCGAGAGTAAGATGTTCGAATTTTTCGAGTAGATGCCCCCAGCGAGCCCGACCTGAGAGTGAGATGTTCGATTTTCAAGTAATTATCCGCTCGGAGCTGCGTCGGAGGACTCCCTCTCACCGCTCTTTAACCGACACGCTAAGCAAACAGTCCCCCATTTTGAAGCACCTGCTCAAGCGGTAGAATGACCGTTGCGAATATGGACAGCTTTTCCTTCGAAATTTGAGAAATTTTTAAGCGCAAAACCTCCATTCCTGTGATACAATAACTCATAGAATTTGTAAAATACTGGCTTATCCAATAGATGTGCGCTGAAAAGCGCAACTTTTTCGTTTTTGGTCGGTACAATTACGTAAGACCGCCGACTGCGAACGTTCACCCTAAGACGGGGGAGGGTCGCGAACATGATGACCGATTCCCAATTGATACGGGAAATCAAGGACGGAAACGTAGAGATGTATGCTACGCTTATGGGTCGATATCAGAAAAAAATATTAGCTTTCGTATACCATATGCTCAAGAGCGCCAAACTCGAAATACTGGCGGAAGATATCTGCTCGGAATCGTTTTACAAAGCTTATCGAAGCTTGCATTCCTTCCGAGAAGTCGACGCCTCGTTCTCGACTTGGCTATATACGATCGCGCGAAATACGGTTCTGAGCGAACTGCGCAAGCAGAAGAGCGCGCATCAATCGCTGGACGACTCCACTTACATACCGGCCGCGCCTCATGAAGAGGCGCCCGAACATCGGCTGCTGCAGAGCGAGAAAGTGACCAAGGTCAGGGAAGCGATCAACAGCTTGCCCGAGAAGCAGCGGTCCGCGCTCATTCTCCGCGAATACGACGGGATGGACTATCAGGAAATCGCCAACATTCTCGGTCAGACGGTAAGCTCGGTAAAGTCGTTGTTGTTCAGGGCTAGAGCCAGCGTGAAGACGCAGATGGAATCGTACTTTACTGAACCGTCCATCATGAAGGAGTACGAGGAGATGAAGTTGCGATGAGGTGCGAAGAAGCGGGGGAATGGTTCGGTATTTACCGCGATCTACCGGAACAATCGGAAGAGAGATTGGCGGTCGATCTTCACGTTGCCGGGTGTCCACAGTGCGCCGAAGAGTTCCGCATGTGGGAAGAGAGTGCACTGCTTATTCATGAACTGCCCATGAATGACGCTGAGGAGGAGATTGTCTCCTCCGAATGGGTGAACCGTAACGTGATGAACCGGATTTACGAGGAACAAAGCTGGTTTATGCCGACCGTGCGGCATTCCTATTCTTTTACTTTCGCATTCAGGAAGAAGATTGCCGGTGCTCTGGCCGCTCTGTTTGCTTTGTTCGTAGGCGGATTCCTCTACATGATATATGATCGTTCGACCGATGGAGGGCGGACGAGTTCCGACTTGTTGGATTCCGCCAGCGTTTTCTCTACTAGCCATCAGTCGGGCGGCAGTGTTCATTTCGATGTTCCGATGGCCAGTTTAAGCGATCCGATCATGCTAAACGTTTCTCCCGCCGCCCCCGAATACTGGATTGCCTTCTCCATCGTCGGCATGATTATGACGTTGCTCATTTTGAACTGGTTTTCGAGGGTGCGTACATGACGGAAGCGGCGAGAATGGGTTGGATACGCCACGGCATTACGGAATGGAACCGGCTGGGTAAGATCCAGGGCGTAACGGACATTCCGCTCTCGAAGGAAGGCGAAGAGCAAGCGCGCAGGTTGGCTGTTAGGCTGATCGCCGACGGCGACCGCTGGGACGGTATCTATTGCAGCGATTTGAAGCGGGCGCATCGCACAGCGGAGATTATATCCGAACGGCTCGGTATTCCGCTCGTAACCGATTCGAGGTTGAGAGAGCGTTCATTCGGGCAAGCGGAAGGCACGACACTGGAACAGCGCGTATCCGAGTGGGGGGAGAATTGGCGAGCGAACGTGCCTGATCAAGAAAGCGATGACGAAGTTCGGGCGAGGGGCCACGATTTTGTGGACGATTTCTTGCTTAGACATCAAGGTCAATCGTGGCTGATTGTTACCCATGGCAGCTTCCTAGCTAGAATGCTGCAATCGTTATGCGAAGATTTGACGGACTCGCATTTGCAAAACGTGAGTCTGACCGTACTGGAAAGACCGGCAAATTCAATGCACTCGAATTGGACGCCTCTCTTGCACAATTGCACGCTTCATCTGGCAGAACCGTCGACAAAACGATAATTTACGGAAGACCCGGCCATGGCCGGGTCTTTTTTTGCGTGAGTTTCGGACACGTCCAACGTTTAAGTCGATTTCCTCGCGCCCATACTGAACAATATACCCACCAAGAAGCGGGGAAAACCGATGAACTTGGCTGAAATGCTCAGCTATTCGGACATTGCCGAATTGTCGGCGATCGCCGATGCTTATGGTTGCGAATGCAGCAGCCATTCCAAAAACGAGTTGATCCAGTCTATTCTCTCGACCGTTCAGCGAAGAGACGTGCTCGAATCGAGAGTGGGGGAAGTGACGGGCAATGATTTGCGTTTCCTGAACTCTCTCCTATTCGAAAGTCGAACGGCCTACAGCCTGGAAGAGTTAAAGGCGAGAGCGATCGGTGGGGGAGCGGGAGCGCCTGAAGGCGACGGAAGAGCATCGAATGCCGGAGAGGCTGCAGCTTTGGCAGCAACGAAGCAGGAAGTCGCAGCGAAGGGGAATGGTCGAAAAAAAAAGACGGATGCGTCAAAGATTCCGCGCGTCCCCGAAGACAGCGCACGTCAATCGATTTCCCGTTTCAAAAGAAACGGTTGGCTGTTCAACGGTTTCTCCCAGCATACGAAATATTTGTTTCAAGTGCCGGAAGACGTGAAAGCGCGACTCGGAGATGCCCTTGAGAAAAGATTTCGACATTCTCTCGACTTCGCCGCAGAACCTCCGGCCTATCGCGACGAAGGTAATCTGCTTGCCGAAGACGTGACCGCTTTCCTGAAGTTCGTCCGTGACAACGATGTGCCGGTGACGGCAGAAGGCGTCATGTACAAAAGACAGCTCTCGCTCGCGCTTGAGCGGATGTCGGTCATGGAGTCGATTCCGACACGTGCGGGATGGCGGTTCGGATATGGTCGCAAGTTCAGGGATTATCCGGATCGATTTTCATTGTTGTACGATTACGTCTATTTGGAAGGGCTCGTGGAAGAACGGACGGATAGGCTCGAATTGACGGAGCTCGGACGCAATGTTGCCGACGGATTCGCCAAAGCGGAACAAATCGGGATATACCGCTGCTGGATGCGGCAATACAAAATTCCGGTGCCCAGTTTGCCGGCGCTTGCTCAGTGGGTTATGAGGCTTACGCCGGAGTGGACGACGGTCGAATCCGTCATTCAAATTCTTCAACCGCTCGTTCGTCCTTACTTCTACGACACGCAACGGGATGTGCTCGATAATAGAGTGTTGCGCATGCTCATGCATCTTGGTGCACTGCGATGGGGCGAGACGGAATCGGGAGAAGCGGTCGTGAAGCTGACCAAACAAGGCAAATCACTTATTTCCGGCGTTCCTCACGCGTCGTTTCCACGATAGGCGAGGGTACATTGATCGGAATAGGGGCGTTTGTCTTGAGCGAGGCAGGCCGCGATGAATATGCTTGTAGTGGGAGCCGAAATTCGGAGGTGCAACGAATGGACAACATGAAAGTCGCCTACGAGACGATGTTGGGATTGGCGGCGGAAATGGTCCTTGACGAAGCGCTGCGCAATTACCGGACGGAGAAAATTTATAACGCTATCGACGATGCGCTCGCGCAAGGAGACGCCGAATCATTTCGCCGCCTGACCGACGAACTGAAAACAATTCAGCGATAAGGATGGAACCGCCGGATCGGCCCCTCGCGCCGATCTTCCTATGCGTTACCCGGCCTGCGGCCGGGTTTTTTTCGTTATTTATTTGTAGTAGGATAGACATAAGTGTATGGTGAACAACCTCTATACATACATTGACGAGCAGGAGAGGACATGATCATGAAATTCAACGAAATCGGCGAGGAGAGCTGGCCGAATCTGCAGACTTATCTCGACACTTGCTTCATCCCGTTATCCGGTTTGACCGGGGAGGAATCTCCGTGGGAGGCGACGGAGAAAATAGCCCGAACGGGCGATTGGCTCGCTCCGCTCGAACAAGCTTTCCGGGGGCGTACGGTAACGATGCCGGCTTTTCATTATAACGGCAACGGCGAAGCTTCCAGAACCGGCGATATTAACGAATTGATTCAGAATTGGAGACGTCTTGGTTTCCGTTACATCGTCATTATCAGCGGTCAGCCTCTCCGTATGGACGAGACGCTCGAAGCTGATCTTATCGTACAGCCGGCAAGCGACGACGAATTGCCCGAGGCGGACGTTATCGGCAAGTTGGTCACCGAATTGTGGCGAAACCCGTCTGCTGCGCCTAGATCAGTCGTGTAATTCGGCGCTGCCAGGCGACGAGTGTTTGGAAAGAACGCGAATAACCGAGCGGTATCGCGCAAACAATAGGCAGACACCGACGCGGTGAAATGTGACAATTTGAGAACATTTTAACGGCACGTGCCCCGACAGGAGAAGGAAACTCCCGGCGCTATTCTTGACGCTCTATAATGCGTGGGCTATTATAGTTATGTCCTTGTGAACAGATTGTAAAGTCCGTACCGGACGCAAGATTGGTGTGGCAAAGGGGGTAGAATGAATGGACCACAATACGCAGCAAGAAACCGCGCACGGACCGGCTAAGCGTAAAGAAATGTCGAGACGTCAGTTTTTGTCTTACACGCTTGGCGGAGCAGGAGCTTTTATGGCCGGCGGGGCCATTTTACCGATGATCCGCTTTGCCGTAGATCCGATATTGGTTAAGAAGCAGAAGGGTAGCTTCGTTAAAGCGATCGAAGAAAGCAAAGTGACCAATGAACCGCAGCAAATCGATTTCACGGTTCACCAGGTAGACGGTTGGTACGAGTCCGACCCGAAAATGCAAGCGTGGATTACGAAGGATGCAAGCGGCAAGATTTTCGCGTTGTCTCCGATTTGTAAACACCTTGGTTGCACGATCGGCAAATTCGGCAAAGAAATTCCGAATGTGTACCTTTGCCCGTGCCACGGCGCAGAGTATACGATCGATGGGAAGAACCTGAAAGTAGCACCGAAGCCGCTTGATCAATACCAAGTCAAGACGGATAACGGTTGGGTGTACCTAGGCCCGCTTGAACCGAATAGTCGCGTTTAGAAGGAGGGCGCTAACGTCCCATGTTCAAAAACATGTACAACTGGATCGACGAGCGTCTGGACATTACGCCGATGTGGAGAGATATTGCCGATCATGAAGTGCCAGAGCACGTCAACCCGGCTCATCATTTCTCCGCTTTCGTGTATTGCTTCGGCGGACTGACGTTCTTCATTACCGTCATTCAGATCCTCTCGGGGATGTTTCTGACGATGTATTACGTCCCGGATATTATCAACGCTTACTACAGCGTCGATTACTTGCAGCACCAGGTTGCGTTTGGCGCGATCGTGCGCGGGATGCACCACTGGGGCGCAAGCCTTGTTATCGTGATGATGTTTTTACATACCCTGCGCGTATTCTTCACGGGTTCCTACAAGGCGCCTCGGGAAATGAACTGGGTTGTCGGTATGCTGATTTTCTTCGTTATGTTGGGCCTCGGATTTACGGGTTACCTGCTTCCGTGGGATAACAAAGCGTATTACGCAACGAAGGTTGGTCTGGAAATCGCTGGGTCTGTACCTTTCTTGGGCGATTACATCAAGGAGTTAATGAACGGCGGCACGATAGTCGGCGCGCAAACGCTAACCCGGTTCTTCGCGATCCACGTGTTCTTCCTGCCGGCCGCATTGCTCGCGCTGTTAGCCGGACACTTCTTTATGATTCGTAAACAGGGCATATCCGGGCCGCTGTAAGAGAGGGGAGTGACTAGCGATGGCACATAAACATGATCCAAACGAGAAAGTCGTCTTCGTCGGCGACTCTCGTATCCGTAAAAGGGAGCGCACGAACGCGACGCCTCCCGACTATACGTCCTTCCCGGGGAAATCGGAAGCTTTTATCCCGAACTTCCTCCTAAAAGAATGGATGGTCGGCGTCGTCGTGCTCGTCGGATTCCTGACACTGGTTATTGCGGAACCGGCTCCGCTCGGTTATCCGGCGGATCCGCTGAACAGTTCGTTCATCCCGATGCCAGACTGGTACTTCTTATTCCTGTACCAATTGCTGAAATATCCGTATGCTTCGGGCGATTATATCGTTCTTGGTATTTTGGGCTTGTCCGGTATTCCGTTCATCGCCCTTCTGCTCGCGCCTTTCCTTGATACGGGCAAAGAGCGCCGCTTCTATCGCCGTCCGATTGCATCTTCGTTGATGCTCGTGTCGCTAGTCGCGATCGCGTACTTGACGTGGGTTTCTTGGAATCATTACGAGCATGAGCTGGAAGTGAACAACCAAATCCCGGAACATATCGAACGGGAGATCAAAGCCGAAGAAGCGGTGAAGAAAGGCTTACCGCGTCCGATCCCTGGCAGAGAGAAAATTGCTGCTATGGTCGACGCCAACGATCCAGCCTTCACCGAAACGATGACGAAAGCGCAATGTATCGCTTGCCACGGTGCGGAACTCGAAGGCGGCGGCGGTCCTACGCTGCGCGGCATTGGTGACGTACTGAGCAAAGAAGAGATCGTGGCTACGATTACGAACGGCAAAAACAATGGCGCAATGCCATCGTTCAAAGCGAATCTGACGTCAGATCAAATCGATCAAATCGCGACTTGGCTGTCCAAGCAAAAAAAGGCGGAGTAACGCGATTGCCATTAGGCTGATAAAAAAACCTGACCGGTATGGTCAGGTTTTTTTTGAGAAATAGCGACGACGTCCGGTATACGTCTCGGACAAGTCCGAAAGGAAGAGGCAGATGGCTTGGTTGAAATGGATGTTGTCACGCAGCGTCTTGCTTCACCCCATTACGCTGTGGATGTTGATCATTATCTACATTCCCGGAACGTTATACGGCTATTATTGGTACAAGGATCAGTTGGAAAGCGTCTGGAACGCTAACCCGGCCTGGCAGCTTCCATTCGTACCGGACAGCCCAACGGCATCGTTATTGTTCGTAGCAGCGGTGCTTTGGTTATGGATCGCACCTCGACCGTCGAAGAGATGGTGGATAAGCGGTGTACGAGGAATCGTTGAGGCGCTTGGCGTTGTCACTTCGGTGAAATATGGCATATGGGCGACAGCGATTATTTTCGCCGGACAAGCCCAAGGAGACGTGCTGCAATGGGAACATTGGATGCTCGTTATCGGGCACACGGCGATGGCGGTTGTGGCGCTTCTGTACGCAAGATTTTTTTCGTTCGGCGGTTTGTCTCTTGCCGTTGCAGCTGCGTGGACGTTCTTGAACGACACGGTTGACTACAGTTTCGATGTTTATCCATACTTGCCTACAGAGCTTGACGACGATCTGAAATACGTTGCTATTTTCACGTTCGTGCTGACTGCGCTCAGCGTCGTCTCAGCGGCTCTGGCCCGTTTTTTGCCATCCTCGGACAAAGAGGCGACCGAGCGAGCGGACAAGTCGTTCTAAACACGGACATCCCTTCATATCCTGACGGATAGGAGGGGATGTCCGTGTTTGCTTTCGGGTGGTTCATGCAAGGAAAGCACCGAATGCGAGCCGTTGTATCGCTGATGCTGCTGATCGCCGTACTCGCGGTGGCACTGCCGACAACTGCAACAGCGAAGCCCAGCGCAGTCGTACAAGCATCGTATGATCGATTCTTAGCCGGGGCGGACTTGTTATACGGTGCGGTTAACGCAAGCGACGTACAATCGGCAAGGGACAGGCTCAGCGCGCTGGAAGAACAATTCCGCAAGCTGCCTATGGAAGGGATTGCGACGGCAGAAGGGATTCAAGCGCTTGCCAATAGTATGACGGATATGAAGAAAGCGGTCGCGGCAGTCAAACTTGATGAACGCAAGTGGAAGGAAGGCGCGGCGCGTCTTCGCCTCGCAGCGGACGCGCTTGCTCATCCGGACCGTCCGCTGTGGGTGTCATACCGGAAAGTACTCATTAATGACTTGAAGCAGCTTGAAGCTGCGTTGCCGAATAAATCGCCTTCGTCGGGCGTTTCGGCGGCAAGCGACGCGGCGAAAGCGGCCTTCGGACAACTGTCGGTCCATTATTCGGTCATCCGTACGGCGGCAGCCTTGCGGGCGGAACCTTCGACGATCGAGCGGGCCGATTCCGCGTTCCGTTATGCAGCAAGGCTGCTCGGCTCGCCATCGACGCAGACGATGTTGCTGCTAAGCGTCGCTCCCCAATTGAGGGATGCTTTGGACGCAATGTTCCCGCAGGAAGCGCCAGCGGCATTTGTCCCTCCGCTCGGCCCTGTTCCCCCGTCATGGGGATGGTCGGCGACGATCGGTTCATTTATCGTGACAGTTCTGTCGTGGGTCGGATGGAGGCGCTACAAAGACGACCGATTCGTCGACCGCCCGGTTTCCCGTTACCAGGATAAGTTCAGGGAAGACGCAGCAGAGAAATGGATCGAACGTTGGAGAAAGAAAAAGTAAACGGAGATGGCTTATTCTTCGCGGAAGCCCTCTCCCAGCACGTCATGCACTTCGCTGATGACGATAAAAGCCCGCCGGTCATGCCCCCGGACGAGGCTTTTTAATTTGCCGATTTCGAATCTGCTAACGACGCAATAGACGGCCATTTTTTGCTCACCGGAGTAAGCGCCAACGGCGGGCATCAGCGTTACGCCGCGATCGAGCTCTTTCGTGATGTTTTTGGCGAGTATTTCCGGCTGTTGACACAATATCGTGAATGCCTTGGCTGCATAAGCGCCTTCTTGAATGTAGTCGATAATCTTGGAAGCGATAAACACGCTGACGAGCGTGTACAGCACTTTCTCTTTCGGGATAAAAAGCAGCGAGATGCCGAGAATGAGCACGTCCAGCGACAAAATGATTTGGCCCATACTCCAGCCGCGTAGTCGATGTAAAATCCGTGCTATAATGTCGACGCCGCCTGTTGTCCCGCCAGCCCGGAAGACGAGTCCGAGCCCAATGCCGAGCGTTACACCTGCATAAAGTACGACAAGAATGAAATCTTGATCGGTACGAAACGGCGTCAATACACCGCTTACGACGAGTCGCTCCGCGATCCAGAGGAACAGCGAAAGCATAAGTGTTCCGCCGAGCGTATAGACCATCGCACTTTTGCCGAGCTGACGCCAGCCAAGGGCGAACAATGGTAAGTTGATGAGCAGGGAAGACAGCCATACGGGCAGTTCTAACGCGTAGTTGAGCAATACGGCTACGCCGGTTACGCCGCCTTCCATCAGCATGTTCGGAATAATGAAGTATTGTAGTCCGAACGCGTAGAGCGCGGTGCCGGCGGCGAGCAGGCTCCACGTTCTGACTTCGTTCCATATGCGCGAATGGTTCATGCGAGAAGAGTCCTCCCAAAAATGCATTTGTTTTCGATTACGTCTTACGCTAACATAGGATAGAAACCTTCATGAAAGGATACGGAAGATGGGACAATCGCGTATTGCCGACAAAGTATTAACGGAGCGGACGCTCGCTGACATTCAGCGCGACGTCGACGCCTACATCTCGCAATTTAAGGAAGGCTATTTCTCCCCGCTCGCGATGCTTGCCCGTATGTCCGAGGAAGTCGGCGAGTTGGCGCGTGAAGTGAACCATGCGTACGGGGAAAAGCCGAAAAAGAAAGATGAAGCCGACAATTCCATCGAGCTGGAGCTTGGCGATATTTTATTTATTGTGACCTGTTTCGCCAACTCTCTAGGCATCGATTTGACGGAAGCGCACCGCAAGGTGATGGATAAATTCAATACCCGTGACGCAAATCGGTGGACGAGGAAGAACACCGATAACGCCTGACCGTCATATGCTGAACCATCCCCGAATGAAGGGAGGAGGTCGGCATGGACGGGGAAACGTGCCTCCGGGAAGCATACGACGCGATCTTCCGGGGGGATTTCGAAACAGCGATGCGCTCGTTCGACCAGGCGATCTTACTGGAACCGAACAATGCCGTCTATTTACACAGCGGTTCGATCACTTGTGCAAGAAACGGAAGATTGCCGCAGGCGTTAGCCTATGCAAGGCGATCGGCAGAGCTGCAACCGGACAATCCGTCGTATTTACTGCACTTGCATATGCTATTATCCAGGCAACGCGTGAACGAAGCCCGAGTATTGCTGGAACTGCCGGTGCCGAATTTGGAAGAAGCCGCGAAGCTGCTGAAGGAGGCGGCACAATTCGACCCGTTGTCCTCAGAAGCGAGGCTGATGCTCGGTATTCTATACCGGATGCAGCGTAATTACAAGCTTTCCCTCGATAGCTTGCGCGATGCGCTTCAGCTCGATCCGCTAAATGAAGAAACGAAACGTCATCTGCGCGAAGTGCGCGCCGAAAGACGAAGAGCGATCAAACAGCAATATTCACACTACAATTCGCAAAGGAACTGGTGAACATGTCGCAAATCATTAAAGTCGCCGTCGCGGGCGCAACGGGGAGAATGGGGCGCGAAGTCGTCAAAATGGTGCTGGAGGATCCCGAGCTTCGCCTCGTCGCGGCCGTCGCGTCGACGTCGGAGCCCGTTGACGCCGGGACGCTTGTCGGTAAGCCCGACACCGGCGTCATCGTCTCTCGCATATTGGCGGATGCGCTCGAAGCGACCCGACCGGACGTACTCGTCGACTTCACGAATCCGAAATCCGCGATGCCGAATACGGAAACTGCGCTTGCCTATGGCGTCAGGCCGATTATGGGCACAACAGGGTTCACGCCGGAACAGATCGCATCGTTGGACAAGCAGTGTCGCGACCTGGGCATTGGCGGCTTGATCGCACCGAATTTCTCGATCGGGGCAATTCTGATGATGAAATTTTCGGCTATGGCCGCCAAATATTTTCCTCATGTCGAAATTATCGAGTACCATGGCGATCAGAAGCTGGATGCGCCTTCCGGCACCTCGATCAAAACCGCGGAATGGATCTCGCAGGCGCGGCAGGAGTTGCGGCAAGGCAACCCGAACGAGGAAGAAGTGCTCGAAGGCGCACGCGGCGGCTATTACGACGGTTTTCGCATACATAGCGTAAGGTTGCCGGGCGTATTCGCTCAGCAAGAGGTCGTGTTCGGCGCATTCGGGCAAACGCTGAAAATCCGTCATGATTCCTACGATCGGGCCGGCTACATGCCGGGCGTGAATACGGCAATCAAGAAGGTTATGAGCGCGACCGGCATGGTATACGGTTTCGAACATTTCCTAGACTAACGGAGGAGTTGCACTCATGATCGATATTGCGCTTATCGCACACGACCGCAAGAAAGACGAGATGGTCAATTTCGCCATCGCATACGAACACGTCTTGAAACACCATCGGTTATACGCCACGGGCACGACAGGCTCGCGGATTATGGAAAGTACGTCGTTGACTATCCATCGGTTCATGTCAGGGCCGCTTGGAGGAGACCAGCAGATCGGTGCTCGCGTCGCGGAAAATACGATGGACTTAATTATTTTCCTCCGCGATCCTCTCATGGCTCAGCCGCACGAACCAGATATCATTGCACTGCTTCGCTTGTGCGATGTACAAGGTATCCCGGTTGCGACGAATGTCGCTACGGGAGAACTGCTTATCAAAGCGGTCGAACGCGGCGATTTCGCTTGGCGTGAGCTTGTCCATAAGTATAAGCCGGGGCTTGACACGAATGAGTGACGCCTTGGATTTGCTCGTTTTTGCTGCGCACCCGGACGATGCGGAGATCGGCATGGGCGGCACGATTGCCAAACATACGAAAGCCGGGGCGAAGGTCGGCATCGTCGACTTGACGTATGCGGAGATGTCGTCCAACGGCAATGTCGAGACACGTCAGAGAGAAGCGACCGAGGCATCGAAAATTCTTGGTCTTGCCGTTCGCGACAATCTCGGATTGCCGGATCGCCGTTTGTCCGTCACCGCTCAGCACACCGATTTGATGGTCGCCGCTATTCGTAAATACCGTCCGCGGTTCGTTTTCGCGCCGTATATGATCGACCGGCACCCGGATCACGTCACGTGCAGCCGCATGGCGGAGGAAGCGACTTTTAACGCCAAGCTGAGAAAATATATGCCCGATATTCCTTCATGGACGGTCGAGCAATTGTATTTTTACTTTATTAACGATACGCAAGCGCCTCAATTACTTATAGATGTCAGCGATGCTCATGAAGTCAAGATGGACGCGCTGAAAGCTTATCGTTCGCAATTTATGCCGTCCGGCAGCGAAGCGGATTGGGTCGACACGCCTTTGACCGGCGCTTATTTGGACAATATAGAGGCGCGCGACAGGCTGCTTGCGCAGCAGCGGAAGTGGAAGTACGCGGAAGGATTTATCGCCAAGGGACCGGTCGCGATTGAAAGCTTCTAATGTCGAACGATCAGGGAATATACATGAAAGTCACTATAGATTCGAACCAGGGAAGGAGGCCTGACGATGTCATTAAACCGTCCGTTAAAAATCGGGATTACCTGTTATCCTTCGCTAGGCGGATCCGGCGTCGTCGCGACGGAACTGGGCAAGCTGCTCGCGGAAAAAGGGCACGAGATCCATTTTATTACGCACAGCATGCCGTTTCGGTTAGGGAAATTTCACCGTAATATCTACTACCATGAAGTCGAAGTGTCGGATTATTATGTGTTTCGGTATCCGCCGTATGATTTGTCTCTCGCGAGTAAAATGAATCAAGTTGCCCGGCTGCAGAAGCTGGACCTGCTCCACGTCCACTACGCGGTTCCTCATGCGATATGCGCCATTCTGGCGAAGCAGATGGCCGGCGACGATCTGAAAGTCGTCACGACGCTGCACGGGACCGATATTACGGTCCTTGCGCAAGACGAGACGTTAAAGGACATTATCCGTCTAGGCATCCGACAGAGCGATGCGGTCACGGCTGTGAGCCGCGACTTGATCCGTGAAACTCGGGAATTGCTTGACATTCATGAAGAGCAAATCGACTTGACCTATAACTTCGTCGACAAGCGGATTTATTATCCGCGCGAGTGTACCGACTTGAGAAATGACTATGCGGAACCGCATGAGAAGATATTGATGCATATTTCGAATTTCCGCCCGGTCAAACGTACGCAAGACGTCGTTGATGTGTTCGCCAAGGTAAATGCGCAGATGCCGACAAAACTCGTTCTCGTAGGGGAAGGTCCCGATCTGCCGAAAATTCAAACGAAAATTCAAGCGATGGGTTTGTCTCACCGCGTTCATTTTCTCGGCAAGCAGGACGATGTCGCACAGGTCATATCGATAGCGGATTTGCTTCTGCTCCCTTCCGAGAAAGAAAGCTTCGGACTTGTGGCGCTCGAAGCGATGGCGTGCGGCGTTCCGACGATTGGATCGATGGCCGGAGGTATTCCCGAGTTGGTTCAGCACGGGCAATCCGGATTTCTGTCGCCGATCGGGAATACCGATGACATGGCGGCTAACGCGATTCGGCTATTAAGCGACGAGAAGCTATATGCGGATTTCCGGGAAGCTTGCTTGCACAGAGCCCGTCACGATTTCTGCAACGAAGCGATTACCGCGCAGTACGAGGATATTTATTACCGCGTGCTTGGCATGCCTGCAAACGTGCGCGCTGCGGTTCATTGCGGCGAATGAGCGAGGAGATCGGCATGAATTTCGAATTCGATTTTGGAGGAGCGGCGGTAGATCCGTTGTGGGAAGCAGGATTGGATGTCGTTCGCACACTGGAAGCTCGCGGATATCAAGCGTACTTGGTCGGCGGTTGCGTCAGAGATCGCCTTATGGGGCGTAAGCTGAACGATATCGACATCGCTACGTCAGCGAAGCCGGACGAAGTCATGCGGACGTTCCCGCGTACGATCCCGACCGGTATTAAACACGGGACAATTACGGTGATGGAGAACGGTATTCCGTTCGAAGTGACGACGTTCCGCCGCGAAAGCGACTACTCTGACGGCCGGCGGCCGGACGAAGTCGCTTTCGTCGATGACTTGCAGGAGGATTTAGCAAGGCGAGATTTCACGTTTAACGCGATGGCATTCGGCTCGGACGGCGAGATCGTCGACCCTTTCGGCGGACAGGACGCTTTGCGTGCGGGCGTTGTGCAATGCGTCGGCGACGCGGAGGAGCGATTCGGCGAAGATGCGCTGCGCATGCTGAGGGCGGTACGTTTCGCTGCGGAATTTGGCTTCGAGCCCCTTCCAGACGTATGGGAGGCGATCTTACGCCATCGTGCCAAGCTGAGTCAAGTAGCCGTCGAGAGAGTATGCGCGGAGTGGGACAAGCTGATGGCGGGCTCCGGGCCGGAGCAAGGTTGCCACTACTTGTTCAAGAGCGGACTGCTCGGTTACGTGAAAGAATCTCTGCCTGCAGGCGTTTTGCACGCCGCTGAAAGATATCGGTTGAACGGAACCGGGTGGGAGTGGGATGCCTGGGGGAGCGGGGAGGCGGTTGGAGGTCAAGGCGCTTCGTTGCCGCCGCTGCCGCTCTACGCGGACGTCGACGTTCGCTGGACAGCATTGCTGTGCGGAATCGGCGTCTCGTCCGCAGACGCCGCCGAACTGTTCCGGACATTGCGAATGAGTGGCAAAAGAACGGATCGCGTATGTTCTGCCGTCGGCTTGCATGAAAGAATGGCGGGCTGTCCGGAAGATGAACGTTATGAGCAATGGGTGCTCGGCGTGCTCGATTTCGGTACTGCCGCGGCCGAAGATTGGTTGACGGCAACAGAGTCGGTCGACATCGAACTGACGGACCTATGCCGAGGCTGGTTACAGAACATCCCCATAACGGAAGTGTCCGCATTGGATGTTAGAGGAGACGAGCTGGTGAAGGAGCTTGGTCGCTCGCCCGGTCCATGGATTGCGGAAATGCTTCGGGGGCTGCTTGAAGCTGTTGCGTTCGGTGTGATCGCGAATATAAAGGCAGAACTGCTTGATGCGGCGAAACAATGGCTGGCAGACGCGGACGGTCGCAAGGCATAGGAGGGGAAAAAATGAGTGGAGTTAGCTTGCTAGGTTTGTTGGAAGCGGAAGCTGGACGATACGTTTCCGGCGAAGAGATCAGCCGGAAGCTGAACGTGAGTCGGACGGCCATCTGGAAGCAAGTCCGCAAGCTGGAAGCGGACGGCTACGAGATCGAAGCTGTGCCCCGGCTCGGCTATAGGTTGCTCGGCAAGCCGTCCCGGCTGACGGTACAGGATTTGCTTCCGAAGCTGCATACGAAGCGATTCGGCAAGCAGCTGAGGCTGCTGGACGTCGTACCGTCGACGCAGGATGAGCTCCGCAAGCTGGCGGAAAACGGAGCGGAGGAAGGCACGCTCGTTATCGCCGAGCAGCAGACGAAAGGACGCGGACGCATGGGACGATACTGGGTATCGCCTTCCGGCAAAGGCGTCTGGATGAGTTTGTTGCTTCGTCCGCCCGTGCCGCTGCCGCACACGCCGCAGCTTACGCTGCTTGCAGCGGTCGCGTTGAGTCGAGCCATTTCCCGTTTGGTAAAAATCGAGATCGGCATTAAATGGCCGAACGACTTGCTAGTCGGCGGAAAAAAAATTAGCGGAATCTTGCTCGAATCCGCCGCTGAAGATGAAAGGCTTCGTTACATTGTCGTCGGACTCGGCATTAGCGCCAATCTCGACCCCGAAGACTATCCGGAAGAGCTGCTGGCCAAAGCAATCTCGCTCAAGATGGCGTCGGGATCCGCCGTCGATCGGGGCGAACTGATCGCATCGATTTTATCCGAATTCGAAAATTTATACGATTTATATTTGGAACAAGGCTTTGAGCCAATCCGCTCCTTATGGGAAGCGCACGCCGTCACGCTTGGTAGAATGACATCTCTATATACGCCGCAAGGCGTAATAGAAGGTATTCCCCGTGAGTTGGATGCCATGGGCGGGTTAAAGGTAGAACTCGCCGACGGCACGTATCGCACTGTATATTCGGCAGAAATCGGCAACAGCAATTCGGAGGGTGTCGGTTCGTAGACGACACCTTCGATTTCTGTTATACTCTTCCTGCAAGGTGGTATCGCCGTTGAGCGAACTGCACTTGCGGCGCGATCTTCCAGTATGAAAGGCGACGTTAATCGCAACAGTAACCGAATACCGTCTGATTCGCGGCGGATTCTGCTCTGAGCCGAAAGGACCGAGACAGAAGGACGTGATATCGTTCTATGTTGAATGGGAACCTTTTTGCTTATCGGCGAAATGGTTTTTTTGTTGTCTGCGGACGCGGCTGCCCTGGAACGCGCCAAAACATTCCTAGGAGGCAATCCCATGAAACAAGCATTGACTGTCCCGAAGTTGAAAGCGATGAAAAGCCAGAAGAAGCCGATCACGATGTTGACGGCATACGATTATCCTTCTGCCATGCTGTCAGAAGAAGCTGGCGTCGACGTCATACTCGTCGGCGATTCGCTCGGCAATGTCGTGCTTGGTTACGATACGACCGTACCGGTCAAACTCGAAGATATGATTTATCACACAAGGGCCGTCGTTCGGGGCGCACCCAGCACGATGGTCGTAACAGATATGCCGTTCGCGACCTACCGGCTCGGCCCGGAAGCGACATTCCGTAATGCGGCCAGAATTATGCAGGAGGGCGGCGCCCACGCCGTGAAGCTCGAAGGCGGAGCGGAACTGGCGGATGAAATTCGGTTGCTCACGTCCGCAGGCATTCCCGTGCTTGGCCATATCGGATTGACGCCGCAGTCGGTGCTTCAGATCGGCGGCTATAAGGTGCAAGGCAAAAACAGCGATGAAGCCGAGAAAATGCTAAAAGATGCAAAAGCATTGGAAGAAGCGGGTGCATTCGGCATCGTGCTCGAGCTGGTTACCGAGGAACTGGCAGCGGCAGTATCGCACTCCATCGGCATTCCGACGATCGGCATTGGCGCGGGACGCGGCTGCGATGGCCAAGTACTCGTCTATCACGACGTACTGCGCTACGGTTCCAATATTCGCGATAAGAAAATGGTCAAAAGCTACGCGAATATAGGGGATACGATCCGAACCGCGTTGACCGAATATGTAGAAGAAGTCAGAGGAAAGCAATTTCCGGAGGAGAAACACGCCTTCCTGCTCGACCCATCGGCAACGTCAGCACCGAGCTTGGGAGGAAAGTTATACGGAGGCGATCCCAAATGACGAATTCCGATCCTTCGCATAAAGAACCGCAAATTATTCGTACGATCGGGGAATTGCGAGCAGCTGTTTCCACTTATAGGAAGAGTGATTTAACCGGCAAAATCGGCTTTGTGCCGACGATGGGGTATTTGCACGAAGGCCATGCGAGTTTGATCCGCCGGTCAGCCGCCGAGAATGGATTGACCGTGCTAAGCATATTCGTAAATCCAATCCAATTCGGTCCCAACGAAGATTTGGACAAATATCCTCGCGATGAAGCCAGGGATCTGAAAGTGGCAGCGGCTTCGGGCGCTTCGATCATCTTCCTGCCGACTGTAGCCGAGATGTATCCGACGAAAAGAGTGACGACAGTGTCGGTAAACGAAGTAAGCGATTTTCTATGCGGCGCTAGTCGTCCGGGGCATTTCGACGGAGTTGCGACGGTTGTCGCGAAGCTGTTCAATATCGTGCAGCCCGACAGAGCGTATTTCGGTATGAAAGACGCGCAACAAGTGGCAGTTATTACACGGATGGTTCAGGATCTCAACATGCCGGTTGAAGTCGTTCCGTGCCCGATTGTTCGGGAAGCCGATGGCCTCGCCTTAAGTTCGCGCAATGTGTACTTAGATACGAAATCGCGCTCGGAAGCGACCATTTTGTCGAAGGCGTTGGCCAAATCCGAGTCGTGGATATCGGAAGGTACGACAGCAGCCGATTTGATTTCCCGGATTAGCAGCGCGATCAAAGGACAGTCGGCAATCGCCGATATCGATTACGTTGACGTGCTCGCATACCCGGGTTTAACGCATCTTGAACAAGGCAAACCGCTTGCGAGCATCGACGCCGACGTACTCATCGCCGTCGCCGTTCGTTTCGGCCAAACCCGGCTCATCGACAATAAATTGCTGAATCCAGCGAAAGCAGGTGCGATTCCATGTTCCGCCAAATGATGAAAGCCAAAATACACCGCGCCACCGTTACGGAAGCGAATTTGAACTATGTCGGCAGCGTGACGATCGATCAAGATTTGCTTGAACTGGTCGACATCCTGCCTGACGAGAAAGTTCAGATCGTCAACAATAACAACGGCGCACGCTTCGAGACTTACGCGATACCGGGGCCAAGAGGCTCAGGCGTCGTATGCCTTAACGGAGCTGCCGCACGTCTTGTTCAGCCGGGTGACACCGTCATTATCATCAGCTACGGGTTCATGACAGACGAGGAAGCACGGCGTCATCATCCGCGGGTAGCTATTATGGGCGAAGGCAACAAAGTCGTCAAATTACTGGCGGAGGAGCCGCATTCGACCGTCATGTAACGCGTATGAAACACCTTCCCGCAACACAGAATGACAGTACGGTTTCGCTCCGAAGCTGATGCTGTCAAGGCGATTGCCCGTCAATCGCGCACAGGAGGGTACGCTCATGATTCGGCAATGGTTCGCGACAATGAACGAGGTGCTCGACGATCTCATTATCCGTTATCCTCAAGCTGCGGGAGAAGAAAAAAACGAACTGCAGCAGCAATGGGACATGCTGAAATCGTTAAGTGATGATATTATTGAATCATGGTTGCAGTTCGAGGACAAAATGGGCGTTTTTCGCGATTTGAGGCAGCAGCAACCACAGCCTTCACCAGAGCTGGAGAAGCAGCTCGGCCCCTTTGTCAAAGGGCAGGGGTACTTTAAGCTCCATATGTTCGAGCATGCCTCGGATCAACTGGAGCAAGCGGTGGCACTGTATCCCGATCTCGTCTGCGCTCGCCTTTACCTGGCAATGTCAAAGATGCATCTGAAACATTGGAACGAAGCGCAGCGGCATTTTCAGCTTGTCGCGGCCATCGCGGAAGAGAGCAGGCTGAGAGCTATCGCCTACAATGCGCTCGGCTGCATTCAAGCGATTAACGCGCATCTGGAGCAAGCCCAGCAATATTTCCGCATCGCACTCGAAACCGATCCTGCCTTCTCCGATCCGAGGACGAACCTCGAATCGATGTTGAAGGGAAACGGACATATTCAACTGCAGTTCGGAAGCGCCGAGCTTCAAACGTTAGTTCAAGCCTGAAGGCTCGAAAGGAAGACTGGAATGAAATTTGCCGTGCTCGATTTCGAAACGACGGGCATGTCGTCCGATAAAGACGAAATTATACAAACGGGACTCGCTGTCATCGATGAAGCGGGTACCGTTTGTTCCACGTATGCGAGCTTCGTCCGGCCTTCGAGGCCGATTCCGCAGGACATCTCCCGGCTGACGGGCATTACCGATGCGGATGTGGCCGAGTCGCCCGACACCGAAGATATGATCGCCGAGCTAGTGCCCTTGTTGCAGGATGCTGTTTTGGTTGCGCACAACGCCAGTTTCGACGTGCAGTTCCTGCAAGCCGCTTTGGAGAAAAGCGGTTATTTGCCATTCGGCGGCAGAGTACTCGATACAGTGGAACTCGCCAGACTCGTTTTTCCGACGCAATCTTCGTTCTCGCTGTCTTCGCTCACTCATGCGTTTGGCATCGCGCACGACCGACCGCATCAAGCGGACAGCGACGCGCTTGCGACGTCGGAACTCTTTATGCTTTGCTTGAACAAGCTGCAGCACCTTCCGTTACTTACCCTCCAAAGGCTTGGCATGCTGTTCAGCCCGGACAATAGCGATCTTGGGTGGCTGATCGCCCACGTCGCCGCATGGCGGGAAACTCAGCCGTTTATTCCAGAGGAAGGGCTGCACTACTTCCGACAATTCGCGATGAACGTTGGCGATTGGAGCGAAGACAATGCGAATCGCGAGTCCGACGGCATTCCCGAAGCGTTGCGGGAGATGGACTTCGAACAATATATGGCCGCCGTGCAAAATAACCTGAAGACGCTTTTCCCTTCGTACGAGGCGAGGGAAGGTCAGGATATTATGTTTAAGGAAGTTTTCGACGCGTTGGAAGCTGATTCTCATCTGCTGGTCGAAGCAGGGACAGGCACGGGTAAGTCGCTCGGTTATTTGTTGCCCTCTCTCTATTATGGACTGAAGGAAGAGAAAAAAGTCGTCGTCAGCACCCATACGATCCAATTGCAGGAACAACTGCGAGAAAGAGATTTGCCGCTGCTGCAGCAAGCGCTGCCGATGCCGTTCCGCGCAACCGTGTTCAAAGGCCGCAGCAATTATTTGTGCCTTCGCAAGTTCGAGAACCGGCAGCAGCTTCCCGAGCATGCATTCGGTAGGGAAGAAGCGATTATTCGCGGAGGCATGACTGTCTGGCTAAGCGAAACGGCCAGAGGCGAATCAGAGGAACTTAATGTAGGCGGGCGGCATAGAGAAGAATGGGATGCAGTGGCCAGCGATACTGCTTCATGCCTCAACCGGGCATGCCCTTGGTTTAAGCGCTGTTTCTATCACCGCGCGAGGCAGGAAGCTAGCAAAGCCGATTTGATTATTACGAACCATGCGCTGTTATTTACGGATTTGCGCGCCGAGCACCGTTTGCTCCCGGCTTATGATAAACTGGTTATCGACGAGGCTCATCATCTGGAAGAAGTGGCGAGCCAGCATCTCGGGCAGAAAACGAGTCATGGCACGCTCCTGTTGCCGTTGCTGCGCGTATGGAAGGACGCTAAGACCGGTTTGCTTCCGCAATTGATTACCGAAGCTACATCCATGGGATCGTCGCAAGCGAACGTCTGGGCCGAAAAGCTTGAAGAGCTAGCGCCAAAGCTAACCGAGATACGGGAAGCGTGGGAACGATGGATGGACGCCTGCTTCGGCATGCTTGCTTCTCACGCCGCCGCCGACGAGACGGGCAACATGACCTATAGGTTGAAAGCGGATCAACTGCCTCCGCAATGGGAAGCGTTAACGGTGGACGGCAATAATGTAATCCAACTGCTGTCCGACTTCATTCGCCCGATGGAGAAAATCGTTGCCGACATGCGAGACGAAGCGGACGAGCTTGGTTTGCAAGGGCTGCTGACAGACATGGGCGGCGTGCTGAAAGATTTGGCGAATACGAGAGCGGACACGCAGTCGTTCGTAACGCTCGGTCGACCGGAATACGTTTACTGGATTGAAGGGCATTCCCAATACCGGAGCAGGTCTGTATCGATATATGGGGTTCCGGCCGATGTGAGCGGATTGTTGAAGGAAGGCGTGTTTGACAAAAAAGCGAGTGTCGTTATGACATCGGCTACGCTGACGATCGGCAAGTCGTTTGGTTTTGTGACCGAGCAACTCGGCTTAAACGAAGCGGACAAAGTCGGCAGACTCAAGACAGCGATGCTGCCTTCTCCATTCAAATATCGAGAACAGGCGCTCGTGCTCATTCCTCGCGATTTCCCGGGCATCAAAGGCAGGGAAGGAGAAGCCGCGTTTGTTGCGGCGCTGACAGCCTCGTTAGAGGAGATGGCGCGAACGGCGGGCGGGAGAATGCTCGTACTGTTCACGTCGCATCGAATGTTAAAAACGGTATACGGTCCTCTGAAAGATAAGCTGGAGCCTGCCGGTATTCAAGTGCTCGGCCAAGGGCTCGACGGAGGAAGTCGTAGTAGGTTGACGCAGCAATTCATCAAACAGCCGGCAACGGTGTTGCTTGGTACGAGCAGCTTCTGGGAAGGCATCGACTTGCCGGGGGATGCGCTTACGTGCCTCGCGATCGTCAGATTGCCTTTCCAGCCGCCTAACCATCCCGTCGCGGAAGCGAAAGCCGAGAAACTGCAGGCGGAAAACCAAAATCCATTCATGAAGCTGTCGCTTCCCCAAGCGGTTATCCGCTTTAAGCAAGGGTTTGGACGGCTCGTGCGAACGGCGACAGATCGCGGGATCGTGTTGCTTTACGATACGAGGGTTATCGAAACGTATTATGGGAAACATTTTCTGTACTCGCTGCCTGGGCCTAAAATGGAGCATTTACCGACGGCTTCACTCGCCGGTAGAGCGCGCGAGTGGCTGTTTCCCGAACAAGGAATAGAAAGAAGGGAACCAGAATGAAACCGATCAAAATTTCCGAGGCGGTCGTTCGGCGGCTGCCGATATACTTGCGTTTCCTTAATGAACTGAGCGTGAGCAATATTCACACGGTTTCCTCGCAGGAACTCGGAGAGAAGCTGGACTTGAATCCGGCGCAGATTCGTAAAGACCTCGCTTATTTCGGGGAGTTCGGCCGCAAGGGCGTCGGCTATAACGTCGATTACTTGATCGAGAAAATCCGCCAAATTTTGAAGCTGGACAAGACGCTGAACGTCGCCCTTGTCGGTACGGGCAACTTGGGACGGGCGTTGTGCAATTATAATACGTATATTAAAGACAATATGAAAATTGTCGCTGTATTCGACGCGGATGAGAGCAAAAAAGGGTCGATGATTAATCGGTTGACCGTTCAGCCGATGAACGAATTAAAAGAAACGGTGCAGCAACTGGACATCTCGGTAGGCATTATTACAGTGCCGGCAGCCGAAGCGCAAAATGTCGCAGACCAGTTCATCGCTTCCGGCGTCCGGGGCATTCTGAATTTCGCGCCGGTCGTCCTGAAAGCCGCGCCTGGCGTTCGCATTCATCATGCAGACTTTACAGCAGAGCTGCTTAGCCTTGCTTATTATATGGACTCGATCAACGGATCGAATGAAGGAGACGAATTTTGATGACGCGATTATTGATCGAGAACGGGTATTTCGTCACAATGAATGAGACGCTTCCGCAGTTTCAAGGCTGGATGGCAGTAGAAGGCGAGCGGATCGCCGCCATGGGAGAAGGAGAAGCGCCAGAGGAAGAGAAACGTCTTGCATCCGAGAAGCTGAATGGCAAAGGCTATTTGTTTATGCCGGGACTCGTGAACACCCATGGTCACGCGGCGATGTCTCTGCTTCGTGGGCTGGCAGACGATCTGGCATTGCAGGAGTGGCTGCAAAATCATATGTGGCCGACGGAAGCGAAGTTTACCGGGGATGACGTATATTGGGGGTCTGCGCTAGCCGCGGCCGAAATGATTAAGTCCGGAACGACGACGTTCGTCGATATGTATGATCATATGCACCGGGTTGCCGAAGTCGTCGAGCGTTCCGGCATGAGAGCGAGCTTGACGCGCGGCGCTATTGGACTGTGTCCGGAGGACGTCCAGAAGGCGAAGCTTGCGGATGCCATTCAATTCGCCAAAGACTGGCACGGCAAGGCAAACGGGCGTATTAACGTTATGATTTCGCCTCATGCGCCTTATACTTGCCCGCCAGATTTCATTTTGAAATTCGTAGAGGCGGCACACGATCTCGACTTGCCGATGCATACCCATATGTCGGAGACGATCGCCGAAGTCGAGCAGAATGTGCGCGATTATGGTTGCCGTCCGGTCGAACATCTCGATCGACTAGGCATGTTCGGGAGGCCGACGCTTGTCGCGCATGCCGTACATCTGAACGACGACGAAATTGCTTTGCTCGCTGAACGCGGCGTCGCCGTCTCTCATAATCCGGTCAGCAATTTGAAGCTGGCAAGCGGTGTCGCGCGCGTACCGGACTTGCTTAAAGCGGGTGTTAAGGTTTCGCTCGGAACAGACAGCGCTGCGAGCAATAATAATTTGGATTTGTTCCAGGAAATCTCGATGGCGGCGCTGCTTCATAAAGGCGTGTCCGGCGATCCGACCGTCATTCCAGCAGTGGAAGCGATCCGTATGGGCACGTTGTATGGCGCGAATTCGATCGGTCTGGAAGGCGTAACAGGCCAATTAAAAGTCGGACTGAAAGCGGACTTCATCGCTCTGAACATTGATCGGCCTCATTTTGTTCCGCATACCGATTATGTTTCGCACCTGGCGTACTCGGCCCGTGGTTCCGACGTCGCGCACGTCTGGGTCGACGGCAAGCAATTGCTGAGAAATGGCCAGCTGCTTACGCTTGACGAAGAGAGAATCAAAGCCGAGGCGGAATTGTGCTTCCGGAGACTGCGCGGATGAGCTTAAGCCGCACGGAAGAACATCGCAAATCGCCTACGTTGTCTGTGGCCAAGTGGTGCTTTCTCGTCGCAGGATTTATCGTGTTCGTGCTTGTCTGCTTCTATTTGTATGTGCGCTCTTCGGATAAAGATTACCGCGACTTGGAAAATCGCGCCGTGCGAATTGCCAAGCAGCAAGCGGGTCTGAAGGAAGTGACGGACGCAGCTTCCCATACTTGGGACGAGACAGTATGGATCGTCTCCGGCAAAGACGCAGACGGAGAGTCATGGGTCGTATTCGAGAAGTCCGACGGTATCGTAAAGGAGAAAGCGGCGAACAACTTGACGAAGAAGCAAATGCTTGAGAAGTTCGAAGTCGAGCACGTAGGCGTCTCGGCGCCGATCCGGATGATCCCGGGATGGTTCAAGGGACAGCCGGCATGGGAAATTCGCTACTGGAACGATGCCGAGCATCAGCATCAGTCGCTCGGGTTTTACTCTTTCAAAGACGGTTCGATGTTGAAAACTTACGTACTGTCGAGCTAACATAGTTTGACGCGATGAGAACGCCCATTTCTGGGCGTTTTCTGCGTTGACATCGTATTGTCTGGATCACTATTCCGCAGCTCATTGGCACGGCTTCCAACGTTTTAATAACGAAAATACTGACCAAAACTGATATACTCATGGATGTACGAAACGTACGGATAATTGTTCATTATGAGGAGTCGACATACGTCCCTGTTCCGATTACACATCTTAGGCCAAGCTTACTTTTAGGAGGGGAATAGCTATATGAATAAAATTAGACTGTTACCGATCGTCATCACGGCGGCACTCACTGCAACTGTACTGTTCGGTGGCTGGTTCGGCTACCGGCACTACGGCGTTGAACGACCGCTCGACAAGGTCGCGAATGCGATCTCCGGCGTCGAGAACGCCAAAGTCGAAATGGGCGCCGGAACGGTGAAAATAGATGTGAAGCTCTCGCCTGATGCGAATATCGCGCAAGTATATCGCAAGATCAAGCAAGATGGAGCTGGCGAAATCGGCGGCAAACAATTGGAGCTGACTGCCGACGCCTCCAGCAGCGAACGGCTGGATAAAGCGTGGAGTTACACGTTGTTCGACGTCGCCGAAGCGATGGAGACGCACAAATATACAGGCATTCGCGAAGCGATGGACAACTTGTCCGCGCATTTTCCCGGCGTGACGGCAACAACGGATATGGACGAAGACAACGTCTATATTTCGATGCGCGACGGCAATGCGGCGAAATTCGTCGTGCTGCCCCGCGAACCCGCAACGTTAGGAGCGTGGTCCAATGCGTAAGTTAAACGATTACGGCAAAGAAATAGGCATCGGCGCGGCGATCGTCGCACTTGTCTTTCTAGTATACGTCGGATTGCCGCCGGCTATTATCGTCATGGGGCTGCTTATGTTCGGAGCGATTTTCCTGTTTACGAAAGGACGCGGCGGGCTGGCGATGGGAACGGCCGGAAAACGTACGGTCTCGCGGAAGCCGGAATTTCTAACGTTCGAAGATATCGGCGGACAAGAGCAGCCGAAGCGGGAATTGACGGAAGCGCTCGATTTCCTCGTCTATCGGGACAAAATCGAGAAGCTCGGCATTCGTCCGCTGAAAGGTATTTTGCTAACGGGCCCTCCGGGAACCGGTAAAACGCTGCTTGCCAAAGCAGCGGCCCAATACACGAATTCGGCATTCGTCGCCGCATCGGGCAGCGAATTCGTTGAGATGTACGTCGGCGTTGGGGCTGGCCGCATTCGCGACTTGTTTAAGGAAGCGCGTCTACAAGCGGTAAAGCTGAAACGGGATAATGCAATTATCTTCATCGACGAAATTGACGGCATCGGCGGCAAAAGAGACGGAGGACAGCATCGCGAATACGATCAAACACTAAATCAACTGCTGACCGAGATGGACGGTGTGCAAGGCGATGAGAGCATCCGCATTCTGCTCATTGCTGCGACGAACCGCAAGGAATTGCTTGATCCGGCTCTT
Source organism: Cohnella soli (assembly GCF_042655525.1). Classification (NCBI taxonomy): domain Bacteria; kingdom Bacillati; phylum Bacillota; class Bacilli; order Caryophanales; family Paenibacillaceae; genus Cohnella; species Cohnella soli. The sequence goes on along the minus strand of NZ_JBHSMI010000025.1, from coordinate 153,592 downwards.
CTTCGTCCGGGGCGCTTCGACCGTCACATCCAAGTCGATCTGCCTGACAAGTCGGCCCGCGAACATATTCTGCAATTGCATGCGCGCAACAAGCCGTTGTCGCAAGACGCTTCTCTTGGGAAAGTAGCGGAAGAGACGTTCGGTTTCTCGGGCGCTCAGCTTGAAAGTGTCATGAACGAAGCGGCTATTTACGCGATGAGAGAAAATTCGGAGACGTTAAACAACGCGCATCTATCGCAGGCGATCGATAAAGTCATGATGGGCGAACGGATGGACCGCGAGACGACGCGCGAAGAACGCGAACGTGTCGCGATTCACGAGCTCGGTCACGCGATCGTCGCCGAAAGCGTCCGCCCCGAGAGCGTGGCGCAAGTGTCGTTGACGCCTCGCGGGCAAGCGCTAGGTTACGTTCGGCATCATCCGCGGCAGGATAGCTATTTGTATTCGCTCGATGTACTCGAGCAGCAAATTATGATCGCTCTCGGCGGCGCAGTCGCTGAAGAAATCTTCTATGGCGGCCGCAGCACCGGTTCGCGCGGGGACTTTGATCAAGCTACAAGCATCGTTCGCACGATGATTGAATCGGGCATGTCGGACCTTGGCATCGTCCATCCGGAAGCGATCACGCAAGAGCAATGGTCAGGCGAGAATGCGAAAATTCTCGACGGCTTGACTGGAAAGACACGCGAATTGCTCGGCAAGCATAAACCGACGTTCGAACGGCTGCTGTCCATTCTCATTCGCGAGGAGACGCTGTCAGGTGAGCAACTGCGGGAACAAATCCAACAAGCCGCATAAATACCGCCTATCGCTCCGTCGGAAGTTCCGGCGGAGCTTATTTTTGCCTAAAGACGAAGAAAAACACGAAAAAATATGCTAGCATTGAACCTGATGCTTATTGGAATCGTTCTATAGAATAGAGGTGGCAAGGTTGGACTCGCAACGGAATTTCGATTTTCTCAAATATATGGTCGAGAGCGATGACGACCGCGGGCTACTTAACGAATTAATGAATGCGTACGGCAAAGACGTGTGGAATTACGCGTACAGCATTACGCGCAAATGGGACATGGCGGACGACATTTCGCAAGAGGTGTTCATTAAGGTGTTCCGCAATATGCACGCTTTTCGCAGAGATGCGTCTGTCAAAACATGGCTTCTAACTATTACCCGCAATACCGCGATCGATTTTCAGCGCTCGGCGTTTTTCCGTAAAGTAACGTTGTCGGACACGATGGAAGAGCGCGGAGAAAGCGAATCCGTTGAACACGACGTGCTGGCAAAGGCGACGGTGAACGACATGTGGCGAATGGTGTTGGAATTGCCGAAGAAGTATCGTGAAGTTATCATCTTATACGCTCATCATCAGTTATCGTTAAAGGAAATCGCACAAGTACTTGAGGTTACGGAGGGGACGGTCAAATCCCGAATGTTCCACGCAAGGCAGAAACTTTCGAAAATGAAGGAGGCGAGCCGCAATGGACGATAAGGAATTGTTTGAACAGCTTGCGCGCGGCCCGCTGAATCGCAACGGCTTCGATGAATCGATGAAGCGTCGAATTAACGACAGCCTCGATCGGCCCGCAGGGGCACGCAGAGGCGCTCGTTTTTGGCCGCTGCGCTGGCCGGCTCTTGGCTTCTCGTTGCTTCTTGCTCTCGTCATCGGCGCGGGTGTATGGGGCTTAAACGCGGGAATCGGACAGCGGGACAATCTGTCGGAGTCAACGCCTGAGCCCGTCGAGACATCGGCAGCCAGTTCGGCTCAACCGGTGGATCCTACCCCGCACTCTGCGGTTGCTATTGGGCTTAGACAGGACGGGAATGCTCCTGATTCGCCCAGCACATATCGCACGATCGTTGTCGCGCCGGAGAACGGCAAGCTGACTTATGTTAGAAGCGGTGAAGGCATCTGGATGCCTTACAAAACGACTTTCTGGAAAATCGAATCCCGCACCGTCTCCGCTCCGAGTAGCCAGTTGCTGGTGGCGCTGAAGTCGGGCATCTCGGACGCCAAGGCGGCGAACACCTCTGTCGCCGGCCGCTCGGAGAAGCTGTTGTACGCGGGCAGCCGATTCGTCTCGATCATGCAAACCTCTGCAGACGGTACGAGCCGGGCATTCGTGAATCAAGTGACCGATCTTGATCCGAAAGTCAGAGAGACCGATCCGGAGACGCTGGCGAACACGGAATATTCTTTCGCTGCGGCGCTTGGCGATGCTGCTAACGGGCAAGACGCCGAGGAATGGGCGATCGCTCGGGAAGAGAAGAAATGGGTCGCCAAGAAGCCAGCTGGCGATAGGGCTGCTGCGGTGTCCGATTGGACAACGATCAGCGTAGAGTTAAACAGCGACTTCGCGAAAGATCTTCCGCTCGCGGTGAGCGGGCTTCAATTGGATCGGAATGCAGCGGATGCCTACATTTCGAAGGATGGAGACACTGCGGTCATCGTATCCAACAATCGTATCCAAGTCGTTCCGTATCGTCTGTCCTTGGCAGAACAACAGCCGGCCGAGCTGACATTGCGGCCGAACGAGTCGGTTGTCATGGTACAATGGGCTACGCAAGCGAAATATGTGGACAATTGGAAACAAATGTTCGACAAATGGTTCGCGGCTTCGGCAAGATAGAACTGTTTATGATAAGATGAAAGTACCCAAGCGATTCGCGCGCGGGCACTCTCATCTTATTGTTTTATGGAGGCTTGTCTATGTTCAGAGTCGTCGGCGTCGTCGGCGCGGGCACGATGGGGCGAAGCATTGCCGAAATGCTCGCGGTTAAAGGTTTGGACGTGTTTCTCGTGGAGAAGACACCCGAGAAGCTTCAGGAAGCGATTGATTTAATTGAGGCCAGTCTCGATCGTCAAATGGAAAGGTGGGCGATTACTGCCGCCGAGAAGAAACTGACATTAAATCGAATACATGCGGCAACGTCCTTGCAACATCTTGCGGACTGCGAGCTCATTATCGAGACGATTAGCGAAGAGATTGACGAGAAGAAGGAAATTTTCCGCCAGTTGGACGCGATCGTCGCAACGGATGCCGTCCTGGCCAGCAATACGTCAACGCTCAGTTTGACGGAACTTGCAGGCGCAAGCAGCCGCCCCGAGCGGGTAATCGGCATGCATTTCGTCTATCCGGCGTTTAGAATCGACGTTGTAGAAATCATTCGAGGCTTACATACTTCGGATGATACATTCTCCCGAACAAAGACATTCATCGAGGACGCGCTTTCGAAGAAAGGCGTCATGGTATACGAATCCCCGGGTTTCGTAACGACCCGACTGATCTGTCTTCTCATTAACGAAGCGCTTCATCTGCTGGAAGAAGGCGTAGCATCGCCGGAGGATATTGACTCCGCGATGAGCATCGGTTTTCAATTCGAATACGGTCCGCTGGAGATGGCAGATCGGTTCGGGCTCGATTCGGTGCTGGCGGCGCTCGAGCGGATGTTCCGCGAATTCGGCGAGTTGAAATATAGGCCGTCTTTCTTGCTCAAGAAAAAAGTACGGGCCGGTCAGCTCGGGGTGAAAACCGGCATCGGATTTTTCAAATACGGCAAGGACGGTGAGCGCCTGTGAACATTCTCGTCATCAATGCGGGAAGCTCCTCGGTCAAATACCAGTTATACGATATGAAGACGGAATTCGTGCTGGCGAAAGGCCGAGTCGAGCGGATCGGCATGGATTCGTCGATCTTGACGCACGAAGTGGACCATCAGCCGGAAGTGCGCGAAGTGAGCGAAATTCTCGACCATACGACCGCAATCAAAAAAGTGCTCGACATGCTGACGCACCGGAAGTTCGGCGTTCTTCGCAACATTGCGGACATTCAGGCGGTCGGCCACCGCGTCGTGCACGGAGGCGAGACATTCAGCCGCTCCGTGCTCGTCGATGCGCAAGTGAAACTGGAAATCCGTAAGTTGTTTGATCTTGCGCCGTTGCATAATCCCGCTCATATGATGGGCATCGCAGCTGTGGAGGCGAATTTGCCGGAAGTGCCGCAAGCGGTCGTGTTCGATACGGCGTTCCACCAATCGATGCCTGCAAGCTCGTTTTTGTACGCGATTCCGACTGTTCTGTACCGTAAACATCAAATTCGCCGTTACGGCTTTCACGGTACTTCCCACGACTACGTCAGCAAGAAGTCGGCGGAATTTCTCGGTCGACCGATCGAAACGCTGAAACTCATCACTTGCCATATCGGCAACGGCGCGAGCTGTGCTGCGATTCTTCACGGCAAATCGTTCGATACCAGCATGGGGATGACGCCGCTTGAAGGGCTGATGATGGGGACGCGCAGCGGGGACCTTGATCCGGCTATCGTACCGTTTACGATCAACAAAGAAGATTTGACGTTAAACGAAGTCAACTCGATGCTGAACAAGCATAGCGGATTGCTGGCCATCTCCGGTGTCAGCAGCGATATGCGGGAAGTCGTCGACGCAATGAACGAAGGCAACGCGAATGCGAAACTTGCTTTTGAAATGTACGCGTACCGGATACGCAAATATATCGGCGCATACGCTGCCGCAATGGACGGCGTCGACGCGATTGTGTTCACCGCAGGTGTCGGCGAGAACTCGGCGGCGCTGCGCACGGAAGTGTGCAAAAGCTTATCTTTTCTTGGAGTCCATTTGGACGAAACGCGCAATGCAGGCCGTTCTCCCGAGCCACGACGGATCACGACCGAACAATCTCGGGTCGATGTGCTTGTCGTACCGACGAACGAAGAGCTGTTGATCGCGAGGGACACGTATGAGCTAGTCAAAGGCTTGGAGGCGAATACCCGATGAACGACCGTAACGCGCTTGCTAGAGGGATGGCGGAAGCGTACATGGACGGAGCCGTAAGTGTCCCGTACGCGTTGCTGCGTACGTATCGCGCACTGAGGCTAAGCGACACGGATGTTATGCTAGTGTTGCAACTGATTGCTTTCCGTCAGCTCGAGCAGAACGATTTTCCGACGATCGAGCAATTGCAAGAGAGGCTGGGCTGTTCGCCGTCGACCGTCGGACAAGCGGTACAGAAACTGCTAAAGCTAGGTTTCGTCACCATCGACGAGCAATTCGATCCGACTACCGGCATTCAGTCAGAGAAATATAATTTGACCGGCTTGTTTCGGACGATCGGCGAATTGCTCGCGGAGGGTGAGCTTCCGATACGGGCAGGGCGGACGGACACGGGATACGCGACGGTTTCTGCAGAGGACAGTGCCGTCACTAACCTACCGCGCAGCTTATTTGCCCAGTTCGAGCAAGAGTTCGGCCGCCCGCTGACGCCGATGGAGTACGAGACGATCACAAGCTGGCTCGACCAAGATCAGTATGCAGACGAATTGATCAAGTTCGCGTTGAAGGAAGCGGTATTTGCAGGCAAGCTGCATTTCCGCTACATCGACCGTATTTTGCTGGATTGGAGCCGCAACCGCGTAACGAACGTGGACGAAGCTCGTTTGCACGCCCAGAAGTTTCGAACCGGACGATAACCCCACAGATGAACGCCCCGCGTACAAACGAACATTTATGATGTGAATAGGCATCGTCATTAGAACCGGATCGACCCCCTGCACATAAACATGCAGTATAGACAACCTCTCGTGATACGTGCTCCTGTGAGTTGCGAGTTCGATTACGAGCGTTGTCGTTAACAGAAATGCATCTAGAGCCGTTGGAGCTAAAAGTTGAGTTTTGGTCGATGTAATTGCAAAAACCACTCGTCGAACCGCTGTGGGGGCGGAGGAGCGAGTGGTTTTTTGTGTGTAGCGGTAACGCGCAATCGGTTTATTTGCCTTGCTTCAACAATTGCCAACGAAAGACGTATTCGAACAGAAATTCGAACGCTTCGAGATGTTTTTTGGCTTCTGAGGCGTCTTTGCCCCATGCGCATACGCCGTGTTTGCGGATGAGCAGGCCAGGAACTCGCGGATTCAGGACGGGCTCGATCTCGGGAACGATTTGCGGAACATTGGCGTAATTCGGCACGATCGGCACGTTGATGACCGCGTCTTCGTCCCAGATGTTAAACGCCTTAATCAGCTCGACGCCTTCGATCGGCACCGAACGCTGTTCCCAGAATAGCTCGGAGACAAGGTTGTTAAATACGGAATGAATATGGAAAATAGCTCCGGCGCCTGTCAGGCGGTAAATTTCCCGGTGGAGAGACGTTTCGGCGGACGGCCTCAGCGAGGTTGTCTCGCAGGCGTTGCCGTCCTGATCGACGAAGAGGAAATCTTCCGGCGTCGATTTTGTTTTGTCTTTGCCGCTTGCCGTGACAGCGAAGTAGAAGGCGCTCGGCTCGTAGGGGCCGATGCGCATGCTCAAGTTGCCGCTCGTTCCCGGAAACCAGTGACGGGAGGCGAAGTCCGCTTTGACGGCGGAAAATTCGCTGAGTACACGTTGCTTCTCTTCGAGGGTGATGTCGGCGAAACTCATGACTGACGGCCTCCTTGGTCCAAGTAACTGACGATGTCGTGAAATGTTTCGAACGGAACATGAGGCAAACCAAGCTGCACGCAGCGGTCTGTCAAGTGCGAGCGGGAGAAGACGAGATCAACGATTTTCGCGCCCGGGAAGTCCGTTATACTGTCGCCGATCAAGATACGATAATAGTCGTCTCGCGCAAATCTCCGGATGACGGCCGTCTTGCACATGCCGCAGGCGCCGTGATCGCATTCGGCGTCGCAGTCGTGCGGCCACGTAATGCGGATCGTATCACCGGTGAAATCGCTGCCGTTACAGTAAACATGGTCTTGCGGAATACCGAATGGTTCGAGCAGCGGGTATACGAAAAAATCGATGCCGCCGCTCGTTACGTAGAACGGCACTTCGTGCGCTTTGCACCAATCGAGCAACTGTTGGAAGCCAGGACGGATGCCGGCTGTCGTCAATATATAGTCGCGAACTTCGTTCTGCATCGACGAAGGGATAAGAGCGAACATTTCGCCGACGCCTTCCTTGACGGATTTGCGCTCAGCGATAATGTCCTTGACGATCTCATCCCAGCCGGGAGGATTGAAATGCTTCATGACCGCCACGATGTTGTCGTTTAACGTGATGGTGCCGTCGAAGTCGCAGAACAGAACCGGTTTGCGCGGGAACAACGATGTCGGCGTACTCATGATGTGCGCACCCCCCAAAGTTCAATCGCCTGCCTTAATGGTTCGTGTGATTGTGCGTAATGTTCCAGCGACTGACCGGAGATGACGGCGTCGACCGCTTGACGAAATGCTTGTCCGCCGGCAGCTGGACCGCCGGGATGGCCGTGGACGCCTCCGCCGGCATTCACGACGACTTCAGGTCCGAAGTCGTTCATGATGAGCGGGACAAGTCCCGGGTGGATGCCTGCCGACGGAACCGGCATAGCTGCTTTCTGCGGCAACGGAGCATCGAGCAACGCTTCCTTAACGGCGAGATTTTCCGCTTTCGGCATGACGACCGAGCCGTAAGGGGACGGGAAGAGCGACAAGTCCGCGCCTGCGATTCGCATCAGCTTCCCGAGCAGCACTGGCGCGGAGATGCCATAATGCGGCGATGGGTAGAAAGCGCCGGCCATTGCCGGATGCGCCGCGATCGGCACGGAGATGTCCGGATCGGCGGCAAGTTCGGCCAAAGCGTCAAAACCATAGGCGAGCACGTTAAAGAGTAGGCCGTTAGCACCGGCTTGGATCGCTCGCTTGGCGTTATCTTTGAGCGAGAAAGTCGGGCCGGTCAAGTTAGTGAAATAGATCAGTTTTTGGCCAGTTGCCTGTTCTGCTTCCTTCATGGCGCCGACGCAAGCTTCGACCCGCTTGACGAGCGGGGACAATGGATTCTCGAACAAAATTTCGTCGTCCTTGATCAAGTCGACGCCCCCGAGCGCCTGTTGCAGAAATTGCTCCCGCAAGTTGGCGAGGTCTTGACCGATGACGGATTTGAAAATACTCATGACAAGCGGACGATCGTGCACACCGAGTAAGTCGCGCAACCCTTGCGCGCCGAATTTCGGACCGGGGAATGCGGAGAGGAAATCGGCGGACGGTTCGATATCGATCAGCTTGATTCGACCGTCCATCGAGAGTTTGCCGAATGCGGTCACGAGGAATGCCGGGATATCGCGGCTGAAGTTGACGTCAGGGTATGCGATCGTAATGTCCGCGTACCGTTCGCCGGGTATATCGCTTTCGTGCGCAGAGACGGAGACGACTTGGCCGAGGTGCTGTTGCATTTGCGCTTTGGCCGCTTCCGGCAAATCGGTCCAACTGCCGACGGTCAAGCCGACGGCGATGCCGGTCGCTTTTTTATGAAAATCAGCTTTATCGTCGTACAGTCGGTAAGTCGCTTTGCTGTAACTGTTGTTGTTCATCGGATTTGAAACCTTCTTTCTATGGTTAGGCGAGAGTTGAACGCTGATGCGTGTGGCGCCCTTATAGTGCTTCTGCGCGAATCGCGTCGCCCATCTCGCGGGCACGTTCGGCGCAGCGATGAATCGCTTTGTTGATCGCCTCCTGGAAAGCGAAGCGGTCGAGCGTCTCGAGGGCGGCTTGCGTTGTGCCGTTCGGAGACGTCACTTTGCGGCGAAGCTCCCCGGGATTCTCGCCGGTGGAAATGACCATCTCGGCCGCCCCTTTCACCGTCTGTGCCGTGAGCTGCGTCGCGACTTCGGGCGTCAGGCCGAGTTCAACACCCGCCTGAATCATCGCTTCCATCACGTAATAAATATAAGCGGGACCGCTGCCGGATACGCCATTTACAGCTTCAATCATCGGTTCTTCAACGACGGAGGTCAGTCCGACGGCTTCGAACATGGCGATGGCGAAAGCACGCTGATTTTCGTTGACCGCTTCCGAGAAGCTGATGCCGGTCGCGCCGAGGCCAATTGTACTCGATGTGTTGGGCATCGTGCGGACGACCGGCTGTGCGTTGCCTAGCAATTGATGAATCGTATCGATTGACAAACCCGCAATGACCGAGACAAGGAGCTGGTCCGGGTGAAGAAGCGGTTTTAGCGACCGGATCGCTACCGCTGCATCTTTCGGTTTCATGCTCAGAAGGATGATGTCCGCGGAACGAAGAGCATTGCTTTTGTCAGTGTCGGTCGAAGCGGGCATGATTTTATATTTTTGTTGAAGTTCTTGCAGTCGTTCCGCATTTTGGCGGTTCATCACGACGATGTTGGAAGGAGGAAGAAGCTCGGCTGCGGTAATGCCGCGAAGCAGCGCTTCCGCCATCGAACCGGCTCCGAAAAAAGTCAGCTTCGGATGTTGTAATTTATCGTTCATCGATTCGTTGCTCCTATCCTCTAATTTGACCGTTACCGACGACTTTGAACTTCGTCGAGGTGAGTGCAGGCAAACCCATCGGTCCGCGAGCATGCAGCTTCTGCGTGCTGATGCCGATTTCCGCGCCGAAACCGAACTCGAACCCATCTGTAAAGCGGGTGGAGGCATTATGGTAGACGGCAGCCGCGTCGACTTCCTGCAGGAAGCGTTCGGCAATCGCATCGTTGGCGGTGACGATACATTCCGAATGTTTCGTGCCAAAGCGGGCGATGTGGGCGAGCGCATCGTCTACATCTTTTACCACTTTCACGTTCAAAATGTAGTCATTGTATTCCGTCGCGAAATCTTGCTCCGTCGCCAGCGTCGCCCACGGCACAAAGGCAATCGTCGTTTCGCAGCCTCTCAGTTCGACGTTCGCATTGCGGAAAGCTTCCGCCAGTTCGGCAAGATAACGTCCAGCGAACCGGTCGTGCACGAGTAATGTCTCCATCGAATTGCACACCGACGGACGTTGAACTTTAGCATTCAGGGCGATCGCTTCTGCCATCCCGTAGTCAGCCGACTCATCAATGAACGTATGGCAGACGCCAGCCCCTGTCTCGATGACGGGAACAGTCGCATTCTGAACGACGTTCTGAATAAGGGACGCGCCGCCGCGCGGAATGATGACGTCGAGCAAGCCGTTTAGCTTCAGCATTTCGTCGACGGAAGCGCGGCTTGAATCTTCGATCAGTTGCACGGCATCGGAAGGAACTGCCGAACGTGAAAGCGCGTCGCGAATGACGGCGATGATTTGTTTATTGGAAGACAGTGCGGCGGAACCGCCGCGCAGAACGACCGCGTTGCCGGATTTCAGGCACAATGTGGCAGCATCTACGGTAACGTTCGGACGCGCCTCATAGACGATGCCGATAACGCCAAGCGGTACTCGGCGCTTCTCGATGCGAAGACCATTCGGGCGTTCGAACGAATCGAGCAGGTCACCGACTGGATCTGGCAACTCGACGATTTGCCGCACAGCATCGGAGATGTCTTTCAAGCGGGCGGGCGTCAGCTTGAGACGGTCGAGCAGGGCAGGCGACGTGCCGTTGTCGCGACCGCGAGCGAGATCTTCCTCGTTTGCGGCGATAATTGGTGCTTGTTCTGCAACGAGGGCGTCGGCAATGAGAACGAGCGCTTCGTTTTTCTGCGATGTCGTTAACCGATTCATAACAGTTGCCGCGCGCTGGGCGGCGGTTGACTTGGAGATGACTTCACTCATGGGAGGATGCCTCCTTGGCTAATGATGTCGCGACCCATTCGTCGCGGTGAATGACTTCCGGTTTCTGAACGTCGAGCCGTTTTAACGTTTCTTCGCTGGAAAGGCCGGCGACAGCCGTCACTTGCCATGCGGAGAAGCGGGTGACGCCGCGTCCAAGTACGTGGCCGCCGGTATTGACCACTTCGACGACATCCCCCGGGTGGAAGTCGCCATCCGCCTGCCGAACGCCGGCTGGAAGTAAGCTCCGCCCGCGGCTCAGCAGTGCTTCTTCCGCGCCTTTGTCGACGATAAGCCGACCTTGCGGCACCGAAAGGAAACCGACCCAATGTTTCTTCGCTGATAATGCGGATGGGGAGGAGGAAAAGTAAGTGCCTTTTCCTGTTCCCGCGACAGCTGCTGACAGATCACCCGGCTCGGCGACGCGCCCCACGAACAGTGGGACGCCGCCACGCATCGCGATTCGGGCGGCTTCGATTTTGGATCTCATGCCGCCGGTGCCAACGGCCGACCCAGCGCCGCCCGCCATTTGGTACAATTCGTCGGATAATATTTCGACACGTTCGATACGGACGGCGTCCGGCATCTTGCGCGGATCACCGGTGTAGACACCATCCATGTCCGTCAAAATGTATAGACCGTCCGCCTTCACGAGCGTTGCGACGAGCGCGGACAAACCGTCATTCTCGCCAAACTTGATTTCGTCTACGGCAACGGTATCATTCTCGTTAATGATTGGAACGGCACGCTGTTTCAGCAATTCCTCGATCGTGCGCGTCGCGTTCTGAGACCGCCCGCGATTGCTGAAATCCGGCCTGGTCAGCAAAATTTGCGCGGCGATAATGCCGCTCGCATTAAAAGCTTCCTGGTATGCTTGCATAAGCAACGCCTGACCGACGGCCGCAGCCGCTTGCTTCTCATGGACAAGCTTCGGCCTTGCAGCATAGCCGAGCTGGCGGAAACCGGCCGCGATCGCCCCGGATGTGACGAGCAGCACCTGATGGCCGGCCGCATGCAGAGCCGCGATCTCATCAGCGAAAAAGCGGACTTGCGTTCGATTTAAGCCGCCTTCTTCGGCCGTTAGAGAGCTGCTGCCGATTTTAATGACGATACGTTTCCCCATAACGCTCCATCCTTTCTGAATCCATAAAAAAAACTCCCGTCCTCTTGTAAAGGACGAAAGTCTGATCTTCCGCGGTGCCACCTTCATTGACGGTGCAGCATCAAATAATGCCGGCATCCGTCCGCTCATGGTCCTGATAACAGCAGGAACTGTCCGGCTCTTCGCCGTCCGCTCGGGGATGGGGGAGGCAGGGGACAAGACGAATTCTCGCAGCCAAGGAATTCGTTCTCTGTGTTCGTCCGGGTCCGCATCGTTTCCCGTCATAGCATTGCCATATGTGTGGTTCTTGTTCCATAAAGAATACCACGCAGCACAAGGGTTGTAAAGAAATTAACGCCCTTGTCAGCGCGAGTTACTTAAACAAATTGAGCCGTCCGATTCTGGCCGCAACTTCGCGGAGCCGTTCCTCGGTCGTGAGCAAACCAAGACGAACGTATCCTTCGCCATTTGCTCCGAATCCTGTCCCAGGGGCGACGACGACATCCGCTTCTTCCAGTAAAAGATTCGCGAACGACATCGAGGTGAATCCTTCGGGTACCGGAAGCCAGCAGAAGAACGAACCGGCAGGTTTATCGGCTTTCCAGCCAATTTCCTCGAGGGCGGCGTAAAGCGCGTTTCTGCGGCTTTCGTACGTGGCGACGAGGTCGCGCACCGATTGCTGGGAGCCGGAAAGCGCCTCTGCGGCCGCTTCTTGAATGCCCCCGAACAAGCTGCAATACATATGGTCTTGAATGAGGTTGATCAGCTCAATGATTTGTGCGTTGCCGATCGCGAATCCGACGCGCCAACCGGCCATGTTGTACGTCTTTGACAGCGTGTAAAATTCGACCCCAACTTCCTTTGCTCCAGGCGTCTCCAGGAAACTGACAGGGCGTTGCCCGTCAAAACCAATCGCGCCGTAGGCAAAATCGCTAGCGACAACGATGTTGTGTTGACGCGCGAAAGCAACCGTTTCTTCATAGAATGCCGGCGTCGCGACGGCCGACGTCGGGTTGTTCGGATAGTTGAGGAACATTAGCTTCGCTTTGTCCACCACTTCCGGAGATAAAGAACCGTAGTTGGGCAGGAATGCGTTGTCCGCCTTAAGCGGCATAAACGCCATTTCCGCTCCTGCGAGCGCGACACCGGACCAGTAGTCAGGATAGCCAGGGTCCGGTACGAGGCACAAGTCGCCCGGATTCAGCAAAATTTGGCTGATCTCGATCAAGCCGGCTTTGCCGCCGAACAGAACGGCCACTTCAGTCGCTGGATCGAGGTCGACGTCGTAATCTTCCTTGTATCGCTTGGCGACAGCTTCTTTCAAGAAGGTAAACCCTCTAAACGGCGGGTATTTGTGGTATTGCGGTTTGTCAGCCGCGGTCTTCAGGCTTTCGACGATGTTAACTGGCGTTGGCAAATCGGGATTGCCTTGGCCGAGGTTGATGACGTCGCGGCCGGTTGCTGCGCGCGCGTTCGCCTTGGCGACGAGCGCCGCGAAAAATTGTTCGGGCAAATCTTGCAACCGCTGGGCGGGAGTAATAGGGATGGACATGCGAATCGGTCACGCTCCGTATAGCTTGATTTAGGATAGGATGAATGTAGCATAATGAGCTTGTTACGGCAACGGCTTCAGACGTTAAATATAGTATTCGGGGAAAATGACTCGGATATATCAACTGGCTGTTGCCGACGACGGGACGATGCAGTACGATGGAGAGCAAAGAGCATCGACTTCTTAGGAGTGATTCGACATGACAACACCGCTGCGTCTCGCATTGGTGCAAATGAATATTATTGCCGGAGATCCGGAGGCCAATTTCGCCGCCGTACAGTCGCGTTTGGAGGAAGCGGCAGCCCTTCAGCCGAAGCCTGATATCATCGTTCTGCCGGAAATGTGGAATACCGGCTACGCGATGAACCAGATTCGAGATCTTGCCGACGAGAACGGCGAGCGGACGAAAGCCGTCATATCCGCTTTTGCTCGCAAGCATGGCATATACGTATTGGCCGGATCAGTTGCGCAGGCTCGTGGCGACGGCGTGACAAACACGATTCATGTGTTCGGCCGCGATGGCGAGACGGCTGGCGAATACAGCAAAATCCATCTGTTCCAGCTCATGAACGAGCATTTGCATCTGGAAGCGGGGCAAGTCGCCGGGCGGTTCGAACTTGACGGTGTGCCGGCAGGCATGATGATTTGCTACGATATCCGTTTTCCGGAGCTGGCCCGTAGGCTTGCGCTCGGAGGCTCACGCATCGTATTTGTGCCCGCGGAATGGCCACACCCGCGCCTTCACCACTGGCGAACGTTGCTTCAGGCCCGCGCCATCGAAAATCAAATGTACGTCGTATCGTGCAACACGGTCGGTGAAAGCGGAGGCACGACATTCTTCGGCCATTCGATGGTCATTGATCCATGGGGCGAAGTGATCGCGGAAGCTCCGGAAGAAGAGATGATTCTCGTAGCGGATATTGACCTTGGGCTGGTGGACGAAGTAAGGAGTCGCATTCCCGTCTTCGCGGACCGTCGTCCGGAATTATATTCTTAAACATTGCTGCCAATGCAGCCCGACTTCGGGGGCATTGGCTTTATTTATTTGGCGAGACGCTGCAGCGTCTGGCGGAAAGTCTCAATGAAAGCTTCCGCCGCATTGGACAAGTAGCGGCCTTTGCGGTAGGCGATGACAAGCGTACGGGTCGGTCGGCCCTCGAGCGTCAAGTAAGTCGGGGCGGGGCCTTGCCAGTCGCTTCGGGTCATCATTTTCGGCAGGAAGGCGATGCCCATGCCAGCGGCGACAAGCGATTGCACCGTCTCGATATTGCCGCTTTCGAAGACGACGCGCGGATCGAAACCGGCGGCTTGGCAAATATCATGGGCGATTGCTCGGAAGCCTTGTCCTTTTTTCAATAAAATGAACGGTTCATCGCGCAGACCGGCTACCGGAATATCGCCGCTGCCCCGTTTGTTCGAAAGAGGATGTTCAGACGGCACAGCGAGAACGACTTCTTCCTCCATTAACGGAATGTGCGCCAGCGTCGGTTCGATCAGCGGCAGCGTAAGAAGACTGACGTCCGTGCCGCCGCTTGCCGTCAACTGTTCGAGTTGCCGCGTCGTTTCCTCGACGAGCACGATCTCGATGTCCGGGTAAGCGTGACGGAAGGCGGGAAGCACATGCGGCAATATGTGGGCTCCGGTCATCGGCAAACTGCCGACGACGAGCCGTCCTTTGCGCATGTCGGCGATGTCCTCCATCTCGCGACGCAACTGGTCGGCCATGTCGACGATCTGCTGCGCTTTCTCTACGAACACCGAGCCGGCGTACGTCAATTCGACGGAGTTCGTACTGCGCTTGAACAAAAGCACGCCGAGCTCTTTCTCGAGCTTGGATAACTGCTGGCTGAGCGACGGCTGGGCGATATGGAGTTTCTCCGCGGCGCGGGAAAAGTTTCTTTCGGTGGCGATCTGGATCGCATATAACAACTGGCGAATTTCCATGTCGATGCACGTCCTTGTCATAGTCTAAAGCTATCAACCTTATAGATATTATATCTTGGAACAATGAAAGATGAAATGTTATGATAGGGTAAAGTTAGAGAAGACCTTACAGAGGTGAACTGAAACATGAGTAAATTGACAATGTTCGAGAAAATTTGGAACAACCACGAAATCGTATCCGAGCAAGGCAAACCTAGCATTTTGTACATCGACCTGCACCTCGTTCACGAGGTCACGTCCCCGCAAGCGTTCGAAGGTTTGCGTCTGTCCGGCCGCAAAGTTCGCCGTCCGGAGCTGACTTTCGCGACGATGGACCACAACGTTCCGACGAAAGACCGTTTTAACATCGCCGATCCGATCTCCAAGCAGCAAGTGGATACGTTGACGGACAACTGCAAAGAATTCGGCGTTAAATTGTACGACCTCAACACGATCGACCAAGGTGTCGTTCACGTCATGGGTCCGGAGCTTGGCCTTACTCATCCGGGTAAAACGATCGTTTGCGGCGATAGCCACACGTCCACGCACGGTGCATTCGGCGCTCTTGCGTTCGGGATCGGCACAAGCGAAGTCGAGCATGTGCTCGCAACGCAATGTTTGCAGCAAGCGAAAGCGAAGACGATGGTTATTCGCTTTAACGGCAAACGCAAGCCAGGCATTACGGCGAAGGATATGATCCTCGGCTTGATCGCCAAGTACGGCACCGATTTCGGCACCGGCTACGTTATGGAATATACGGGCGAAGCGATCCGTGACTTGTCGATGGAAGAGCGCATGACCGTCTGCAACATGTCGATCGAAGCGGGCGCGCGCGCCGGTCTCATTGCACCGGACGAAACGACGTTCGAATACCTTCGCGGACGCGAATACGCGCCGCAGGGCGAAGCGTTCGACAAAGCGGTTGAGCAATGGAAGGCGCTGTGCACGGATGAAGGCGCGACTTATGATACGGAAGTCGACTTTGACGTGGATAGCCTCATTCCGCAAGTCACGTGGGGCACGAGCCCAGGCATGGGCACTGGCATTACTTCCACCGTTCCGGTTCCGGAAGAACTGCCAACGGAGAACGAACGCAAAGCGGCGACAAGCGCGCTTGAGTATATGGCTCTGAAGCCGGGCACGCCGATGACCGATATCGAGATCGATTACGT
Organism: Cohnella soli; assembly: GCF_042655525.1. Lineage (NCBI taxonomy): Bacteria > Bacillati > Bacillota > Bacilli > Caryophanales > Paenibacillaceae > Cohnella > Cohnella soli. The sequence goes on along the minus strand of NZ_JBHSMI010000025.1, from coordinate 137,331 downwards.
CTTTATCGGCTCTTGCACGAACGGTCGGATCGAAGATTTGCGCGCAGCGGCGAAAGTCGCCCAAGGCCACCAAGTAAGCCCTAAAGTAACGGCGATCGTCGTGCCGGGCTCCGGCCGCGTCAAACTTCAAGCAGAGAAGGAAGGCTTGGACAAAATCTTCACCGCAGCGGGATTCGAATGGCGCGAAGCTGGATGCAGCATGTGCCTCGCGATGAATCCGGACGTTCTGAAACCTGGCCAACGCTGTGCCTCGACGTCCAACCGTAACTTCGAAGGTCGTCAAGGACGCGGCGGACGCACGCACCTGGTGTCGCCGGAGATGGCGGCGGCAGCGGCGGTACAAGGCCGTTTCGTCGACGTACGTTCGTGGGATTTCAAAGCCGAAGTAACGGCGTAACAGGGAGGATCAACCAATATGCAAGCATTCACGACGCTGAACGGATTAACCGTCCCGGTCGACCGGGTTAACGTAGATACCGATGCTATTATTCCTAAGCAATTTCTGAAAAGAATCGAAAGAAGCGGCTTCGGCCAGTTCCTGTTTTTCGAATGGAGATGGGATGAGCAAGGAAACGTCATTCCAGAGTTTAACTTGAACAAGCCGCGTTACCAAGGCGCTTCCATCTTGCTTTCCCGCGCCAACTTCGGCTGCGGCTCGTCCCGCGAGCACGCGCCTTGGGCGATAATGGACTACGGTTTCCGCTGTGTTATCGCGCCGTCGTTCGCCGATATTTTCTACAATAACTGCTTCAAGAACGGTATCCTGCCAATCAAGCTAAGCGAAGAGCAAGTCGACGACCTGTTCAAACGCACAGAAGCGCAAGAAGGCTACAAGCTGAATATCGATCTGGAAAATAAAGTGATCACTAGCGAAGACGGTCTGAACATTCCGTTTGATCTGGACGAGCACCGTCGGCAATTCCTGCTTCAAGGGCTTGACGATATCGGCCTGACGCTGAAACATGAAGCAGCGATCAGCGAATACGAAGCGAAGCGCGCGGCAGCGGCGATCGCCTAATTACTCCGAAAACGACTGTTTTTAACGACTCTTTGCCCCCGATTCGGCAATTTTCGGGGCAAAGGGTCTTTTTTTCCTCTGTTACGCAACTTTTCATGCTCTTTTACGTCTAATGATTCGTGGACAAGCCGACGTCAATCTACATAACCCGGCAACGTTTGCAAATCTAATAACATCGAGGTGAAGCATGAGAAAGTGGATTGTCTTGTTGTTCGTTGCCACAGGCATGCTGCTCCTGAGCGCGGGAATAGCGAGTGCCGCGAAAGCGGATACAAAAGTGGTTCCTCAGCTTGTTCTGGACGGCATTGCTTTGCAGCCGCCGATGCCACCGATTTTGATCGATAACAGGACGCTGATTCCGGCACGCGTTGCGATCGAAAGTCTCGGCTACAAAGTGGATTACAACAATGAGAAAAGACAAGTCACGGTATCGGGCGGCTCGCAGAAGTTGATCATGACGATCGACAACAAAACGGCCTATTTCAATGACAAACCGATCGTGATGGACGTTGCGCCGATGCTGATGAAGCAAAATACCAATACGTACACGTTTATCCCGCTTAATTTATTGAAGATAAGCTTCGGATTGGAAGTTACTTGGGATAACGATATCAAAGCGGCATTCATATATACGGATGGCGGCACGGGCGGGAAGCCGGGTAACGGAAATTCCGGCAATGGCAACACAGGCAACAACGGCAATGGCAACAACGGCAATGGTAACACAGGCAATAACGGGAATTCGGGCACCGATGATCCCGGCACCACTCCTGACCCTAAGCCTACTGACCCTGCAGAAGGGACGGAAGGCGGGGAAGTGGTCAAGCCGCCAGTTATTATCGGAAATCTGCATTCTATCGCGTACGAGCCTGACATCATCACAGTGAGCTACGACGGATTTGTAGCCCCTACGGTCTCTACACTCGACAACCCGAAACGACTTGTATTTGACCTTCCGAGCGTGCAATACGCGTCAGATTTTACGCCAACGGTCGATTTCATCGGCGGATTTCCGGGCAAGATCGACGTTCCGGATCACCTAGCGTTGACGAGCGTTCGCTTCTCCCTGTTCGGGGACAAGGTCAAGGCACCGCGTATCGTGCTGGACTTGAAGCAAACATGGGGTTACGAGATTGTAAACGATCCGTCTGCCGGTCTAATGCGCATTCTCTTAAAGCAGCCGACGCCTGACAAATCCAAGTTCACCGTCGTTCTCGACGCAGGTCATGGCGGCAGCGATCCGGGCGCTTCAAGTTTAAGCAAGCGGCCGGAGAAAGAATTTAATTTGTCCGTCATCTTGAAAGTGCAAGCGATTCTTGTTGCGGATCAGCGACTTAATATCGTCATGACCCGTTCTGGCGATACATACCCGTCGCTGGCAGATCGCTATAATCTGGCGAACTCGATCAAAGCGGACTTGTTCGTGTCCGTACACGGGAACAGCTACACGGCCGCGACGAACGGAACCGAAACGTATTACACCCGTGAAGAGAGTCGCGCTTTCGCTGATCTGATGCATTCCGTATTTGCACCGGCAACTGGCCTGAAAAACAACGGCGTGCGTCAGAAGAGCCTTGCTGTAACGCGGGAGACGAAGATGCCGGCCATTCTGCTCGAAGTCGGTTATCTGTCTAGCAAGATCGACGAGCCGCAAATGTGGAACGATGAGTTCCAGAATCGGGTTGCGGCGGCGATTGCTCAAGGCATCAAAATGCAATTGAAACTGATTTGATGATGAACTAGCGATCCGGCCCCTTTAGGGGCCGGTATGCTTGTATAAGGGAGAGGGGATCAGTCGCAATGAATAATAAACGCGCTTCGAAATGGGCGGCGGGAGCATTAGCCGCCACGATCGTCACTTCTGGACTCGGGTTAGCGGCGCCATACGCGAACGCGGCTTCGCCGTTTAAAGATGTCGTCGTCGGTCACTGGGCAGAGAAACATATTACGAAGTTGGCCATGCAAAATATTTTGAAAGGCGTGGCGCCGGGACAGTTCAACCCGAATAACTCCGTCAGCCGTCAAGAGGCGGTCATTATCGCGCTCAGGTTCATGGGCATCGAGGATGAGGTTAATAAGTCAGGCGCCATCATATTGCCGAGTGCGCTTATCGTGAAAGATGATTATAAAGCTTACATACAACTGGCTATGCAGAAAGGGATTTTGAACAGAGACGAGGAAATCGCGCTCGCGACGAAGGAGAAGGGCAAGGAATGGGGGAAAAGCGCGGCTACTCGCGAATGGTTCACACGTCTGCTCGTCCGTTCGATCGGCAAAGACGCAGATGCGAGAGCGGCTGCCAACCGGGCGACATCTTTCCCCGACGATTCCTCTATCGATCCGTTGATGAGAGGATATGTCAACGTCGGAGTCGGCTCCGAATTGATCAATGGCGTGCCTGCCGTTAATAGTTCGGGTGCGAAGATAACGAAATTCGATCCGACCGCCGCCCTCACTCGCGCAACAGCTTCCACGCTGTTCAGCCGCGCGGAAGCGAAACTTGCCGTCGCGTACTCCGGTCAAGTCACGGGCACGCTCATGTTCGCTTCTGCCGATAAGCTGACGCTGCTGTTCCAGGACGGCACTTCCAAAGATTACGCAATCAACTCTTCGACACCGATATATCGTTTCGACGATAATCCATCGTCATTCTCGGCACTGAAGCTTTACGGTGAGGTGACCGTAATCACTTCGGCGGATAATAGAGTCGGTTACGTCGAGCAGACGAGCGATACGGCCAAGGTGGAGACACACGAAGGCACGTTTAAACTGCTTTCGTCGAAGCAGAAACGGATCACACTGCTGGAAGGGACGGAAACCGTCGATTATTTCTACGATGATACGAACAAGCCAAAAGTGACGGATGCGAACGGACAAGCTATGGCGCTTGAAGCGATTCCGACTGACGTACCGGTCAAGTTGATCGTAGATGCGTTCAGAGCGCCTGCAGATCGGAAAATTTTGTCGATCACAGTGAAGCAATCGGTTTCGAACAAAAGCGGAAACGGCACTGTCGTCTCCTGGGATGCGACCGCTCGTACCCTTCAACTGAAAGATAGCGCGACTTCCGCGACCGACAGTTACACGCTCAGCACTAACGCAACGATCAAGAAGGATGGCATTAACGTTTCGCTAGAAGATTTGAAGACAGGCGATACCATTTCGTTCGAAGTGAAAAATGGTGCGATCTCAAGCATCGTTATCGTGAAGTCGCAGTTCGCGACGAAGTCGGGTGTGTTCTCGTCGCTCGACAAGACGACTAAGACGATCCAGTACACGATTGCGGGTAAGCTGAACGCGGAATATTTGGCCGACAACGTTGTCGCCAAAATCGAAGGTTATGCCGACGCAACGCTGGACGATCTGCTTAAAGACGATGCGATTACGCTGACGTTTAACGATGCGGGCAAAGTGTCCGTCATCGCCGTCACCGGACGTTCCGTTCAACCGCTTAACGGCGCTACGATCCTCGATTATTCGGTCAACGCCAAAACGTTGATCGTCAACGACGCACTCGGCAACAAATATAACTTGGACGTCACCGCGACGACGCGAATCGATCTGAACGGCACAAAGCTGACGATTGATCAGGCTTTGCCGTATTTGACGGCCAAAGGCAAGAAAATCAATATCGGCAAAAGCGGCACGAACGCGGTGTATGTCTCGATCGTCGCGAAATACGCTGGCACGGTGACGGAGAACAACACGGCGGCGAAGACGTTGAAGCTGACCCTCGACAACAACAGCTCGATTACGATTTCTTACAACTCGCCGATTGTTGATATTTACGGCGTGAACGGTAAGACGATGGCAGACGTCAAAGTTGGCGATATTGTCACCGTATTGCTGAACGGCACGCAGGACCAAGTATCGTCGGTGCTTGTGCAGAAAAATGTCCAGTTTGAATTTGTGTCTGTGGATACGACGACAAACAAACTTCGGGCCAAAAGAACGGATGGTACCGTTGAAGATTGGACGATCGGTACGGGCATCGTACTGCAGGACGAGAACGGCGCGGCAACGACGCTTGCCGGATTGAATTCTGCGAATTTGCTGAACGTGACGATGTCCGGAAGTACGCCTATTAAAGTGAAAGCCGTGACGGTCGCTTATGGTCGCGTCGCTTCGGTCAACACTGCTGGCGCAACGATCGATCTCGTTCTTCCATCCGGAACAACGGTTACGAAATCGGTCGGCGCAACGCCGCTAGTCTTGAAAAATAATGTCCCCCAAGGCTCGCTCGTGGCCATAGCGCCGGACGATCGGGTCGAAATCCGCAAAGACGAGAGCGATCGCGTAGTCATCGAGATCATCACTCCGTTGCGCAAATCGTTCTGGTATTACGAGAGCGCGTCCCGGACGCTGAACGTGCTTAAAAAAGATCTGTCGGATACGGACTATTCCTACACGCTCCATCCGCAAGTGTACATTCATCAAGGCACGACGGTGCTGACGATGGCAGATTTCAAAAATCCAGACGCAATCTCGCTGTACTTGCTTCGCGGTAAGGTCGTCGAAGTAGTAAAATAAGAAAGCTGTTTAGAGGCAGCCGGGCGGATCTCCGCCCCGGCTGCCTTTTGCGCGTTCGCGCGCTTATTGCCGCCATACGGAACTTCCGGTAAACTTGTAAGAAGAGTATCGGTTAACGAAGGAGACCACCATGAACGCCGCAACGTTAAGGTTAGTGCTCGACCAAATCGCCGAAATGTTTCCTGACGCGAGATGCGAGCTGAATCACCGCAATCCGTTCGAGTTGACGATAGCGGTGTTGCTGTCCGCGCAGTGCACGGACGAGACCGTCAACAAAGTGACGGCCACGCTGTTCGACAAGTATCGGGAACCCCAAGATTATTTGAACGTTCCATTGGAAGAACTCGAGAACGATATTCGCAGAATCGGCCTGTTCCGCAATAAAGCGGCGAACATTCAGAAGCTGTGCCGGCTTGTCATCGATAAGTATGGCGGAGAAATTCCTCGCAAGCACGAGCAATTGACCGAATTGCCCGGTGTCGGCCGGAAGACGGCCAATGTCGTCGTCTCCAACGCGTTCGACGTGCCTGCAATTGCCGTCGATACGCATGTTGAGCGCGTATCCAAGCGGCTCGGCGTCTGCAAGCCCGACGATTCTGTGCTTGAGGTCGAGAAGAAGCTGATGAAGAAAGTGCCAAGAGACGAATGGACGATCACCCATCATCGGCTGATCTTCTTCGGGCGGTATCATTGCAAAGCGCAAAATCCGCGCTGTGAAGTGTGTCCGATCATCGAGCATTGCAAGGAAGGCAAATCCCGCATGAAGGCGGCATTGAAGAAAAGGAGCAACACGAAGTGAGCCATACCGAGTCTCTCGCACCAGAAGCGAAATTGCCATTATCCAATGAACTTGTTTCTTGCATGAACGCGTTAACCACCATGTCCGCCCGAACGCTAGAGCACGGGGACCCCATACAGGCGGACAAATTTGCCGAGCTGTCCGCGAAGCTTGCAGGAGGGAAGCTGACCGTCGCGTTCTGCGGACACTTCTCTGCCGGTAAGTCAACGCTCGTCAACGCGATATGCGGCGCACAACTGCTGCCGTCGTCGCCTATCCCGACCAGTGCGAACGTTGTGACCGTATCGAACGGAGAACCATCGGCCAGCACCGTATTTAAAGACGCCGCAGGCCATATAGGCGATCCGCGCGACATCGCCGTCGAAGATTTGCACCGGTACGCAGCTGACGGGGAAGGCGTTACATCGATCCGAGTAACGTATCCGATTCCGCTGCTGGGAGACCGGATGGCGATCGTCGATACGCCGGGAGTCGACTCGACGGACGGCGCGCATCGCGCCGCGACGGAATCGGCGCTTCACCTGGCGGATGTTGTTTTTTTCGTTACGGACTACAACCACGTGCAATCCGAAGTGAACTTCCGCTTCATGCGCAGCCTGGCACGGTGGGGCAAACCGACGTATTTGATCGTGAACATGATCGATAAGCACCAGGAAGAGCAATTGTCTTTCGCGGCGTTCCGCGACAGCTTAAGCCAGGCGCTAGCCAATTGGGACATCGCGCCTGCAGGTACGTTATTCCTCTCGCTCAGGGAGCCGAGCCATCCGCTATCCCAGTGGGATGAGCTGCTGCGTCTGATGAAGGATCTGCAGCCGCTCGCGACTCCGCTTATGCTTGCAAGCGCGACTCGATCGGCGAGACATCTGGCCGAGCAATTCCGGGAGACGCTCCATGAGCAGCATTCGGGCGAGCGAGACCGCTGGTTGGAGCTGCTCGGGGACGACGGAGAGCTTGAAGCGCGAGCTGCGCTTCGTGTGAAGCTGGAGGGCGAGCTGTCGGAGACGGTCGAAGCGGAAGATATGCGCCGTAACCGGCTGCGTACAGAGCTTGATAAGCTGCTAGGCAGCGCGAATTTGACACCGGCGGAGACGCGCGAGAAAGCTCGGGAAACACTCGCCGCGATGCAGCCGGGCTTTAAGGTCGGCTGGCTGGGAGGCGCTGCGAAGACGGAAGCGGAGCGGACGGCCAGACTGGAGCGACTCGCCGACGATTTCAACCGTCAGGTAGAAGCGAACGTGACGGGTCATGTGAAGGAACTGCTCCGGAAAGCGGCTGTCGACGGAGGAAGCGTCTTGGCGGGCGAAGAACTGGAAGCTTCGCTGGACGCTTTATTCCGGCCTGTCACGGCGGAATGGCTGAAGGCGCTCGTGAAACCGGGCGCGAGCGCCGACGGGCAAGTGACGTTGAACTATTCGGCGGAAATCAGCGCCGAGTTGAAGGCGATCTATCGCAAAGCAGCCGTCTCATGGGCGGAAGAAGCGGCGAAGGGCGATGAGGCCGAACGGACAGCAAATGCTGAGAGACTGAAAGGCGAGCTTGCTAAGCTTACCGAGCGGGATCGTGCGGCGGATGAGCTGGAGAAGCTTGAAGCGGAGGAGCGCGGCGAAGAAAGCCGGCTTCTCGCGTTGCTGCCAGGCGCAGCCGAAGCAGGTGGCCTCTTGGCGCTGCCGAAGGTAGGCGCGGTAACGTCGGAGGCGCTTGCGGCAGCTGAAGCGACGGCCTCTGCCTTGGCCGGGCATGAGAGCGGTGACACGGCACGCACGACGAAGGCCGTAGATACTGCGCCAAGCGAAGACCATGAAATGTCTGCAGGTGAGAATTCGGAGTCTCCGGCGAAAGCGGCTGGCGCTCCGGCAGGAGCGGCAGAGAAGCTGGCGCAAGCAGCGGAACTGTTGACTGGCGTTCCTGCACTGCGCACGATCGCGGACGGTTTGCGGGCGAAAGCGGAGCGCTTTCGCAATCGGAGCTTTACGATCGCGCTTTTTGGCGCCTTTAGCGCAGGGAAGTCGTCGTTCGCCAATGCGCTCGTCGGAGCGCCGGCGCTGCCTGTGTCGCCGAATCCAACGACGGCGACGATCAATCGGATCGTTGCGCCGACGACCGATTATCCAGACGGAACTGCAATCGTGACGATGAAGACGCCGGAGGCGTTCGCGGACGACGTCCGCCACTCTCTGAAGCGGATCGGCATCGGCAAGGAAAAGCTCGAAGCGGCTGGCGACGATGTGAAGCGGCTGCTCGCGCTGAAGAACGCCGTCTCCGCAGGCGATCTGCACCCTAGGGGCAGACCGCATCTGGCGTTCCTGCACGCGGCGGAAGAAGGCTGGGCCGCCTACGGCTCGAAGCTCGGCGAGAAGCTTGTCGTCGGACGCGATGATTACCGTCGCTTCGCGGCGGAAGAACAAGCCTCTTGTTTCGTCGCAGACATTGACCTGCACGTCGATTCACCGTTGACGCGAAGCGGAGCCGTTCTCGTAGATACGCCGGGGGCGGATTCGATCAACGCCCGTCATACCGGCGTTGCATTCCAGTACATTAAGAACGCGGACGCCGTTCTGTTCGTGACGTATTACAACCATGCGTTCACTGAGGCGGACAGGGAGTTTCTGAACCAGCTCGGCAGCGTCAAAGACGTGTTCGAGCTTGATAAAATGTTTTTCGTCATTAATGCAGCGGACTTGGCGACTTCGGAAGCTGAGTTAAACGATGTGAAAGATCATGTGTCCGGCCAGTTGCTCAAGCACGGTATCCGCAAGCCGAGATTGTTCGCCGTATCGAGCCGCGACGGCTTGACTGCTAAGCTGGCGCGCAGCTCTGAGCAACTCGAATCTTCTGGCATTGCGGCGTTCGAGGCGGCATTTAAGTCGTTCTCCCATTTGGAGCTTGGCGGGTTGGCGCTTGCTTCGGCAAATAAAGAGCTGGAACGCGTCGACAAGCTGCTCGAAGGCTGGCTGCAGTCTGCGAACGAGGATGCGGCGACGCGGGAAGCGAAAGCCCGCAAGTTGGCGCAACAGGCGGAGAAGTGGCGCGTAGAAGGGGTCAAAGCAGTGCCTCCTGCCGCCGCTCAGCCGCTTGAACAAGAGATCGGCGAGCAGCTTTATCATTTGCGCCAGCGGTTGAAGTTCCGGTTTAAGGAGCATTTCCAGCTCGCGTTCCATCCGTCCGTGCTGCAAGACGATGGCAGGGACCTGAAAAAGCTGCTACAAGCGTGCGGAGACGATCTGAAGCGCTCGCTTGGAGAAGATTTACTGCAGGAGCTGAGAGCGGCAGGATTGCGTCTGGAAGGCACGACACATAAGCTTGCGGTGCAAGCACTCGACGCGTTACCGGGGTTAGCCGACATGGCCGGAGAGGGCTTCCAGCCGGAGACGCCGGAGAAAGCGTCGCTCGAGCTTCCGTTGCCGGAGCCGTTCTCGCGCGGTCCATCGCTGGATGCGAAGATGCTGTGGGCGTCGTTCCGCTCTCCGAAACATTTCTTCGAGAAAGAGGGAGCGACGGCGCTTCGCGAACAACTGAACGGCATGCTGTTCGACGCGCTGGACGAACAACTTGACACCCTCCGCGAAAGCTGGAACGCGGAAGCGGGCCAAGCGCTTCGTCAAGCGGTCGAATCGACGGCGGCTGCCTGGTCTGACCAGTTATCGGCGTTTGCGCTCAGCGTGAGTGAGTCGCTGCTTCGACCAGGCGAAGAAACAATATTGTCGAATTTGCGAGACCGTTGGCGGAACATTATCCAATAAGCAACGAAATCGGCTTTCTCCCTTCGTTCCGGCGATAGGAGGAGGCCTTTTCTTGCGTTGGCTTTCTTTTCCTTGGTTTTCCGGCTCAATAGCGGCATATTTGGTATGATTTGCGACGATTTACGAGAATACGGGTGCATGACGCCGCTGAATGGCAACGTTCCCGTACGAAGCGCAAATACCAACGTATACCGTTGTTGAAGGTCCCATGGGATTAAGCTACACTGCCCGAAGATAGATGAGAGGAGAGAGCCATACTTGCACATCTTCAAAGAGTTAAAAGGCTATTATTGGCAAGACAAAGGATTTCTTTGGGGCTCAGTCGGAGGGCTGGCGATCGCGACGGCATTAGGACTCGTGTATCCGCTTCTGCTCAAGACGCTCATCGACGACGTCATCGTTCCGGGCGAATATTCGGGCGTGCTCCGATTGTCGCTCATGGCTGTCGGCATCATTATTCTGAAAGCAGGTTTCCAGTACGTGCATGGCTTTAGCGGAGGAAGGCTCGGCAACCGGATGGCGTATAGACTGAGAAACGGATGTTACGAGAAGCTCCAGCAATTATCTTTCTCGTACTACGACAAAGCGCGGACGGGCGATCTCATGTCCCGTTTGACGGCGGACATCGAAGGTATCCGGATGTTTATCGGCTTCGGCGTCGCGCAGTTGTTGAACACAGGGTTGCTGCTTGTTTTCGGTTTCTCTATGATGTTCGCGATCGATTGGAAGCTGACGCTGCTGGCGTTCGCGATGCTGCCGGTTCTCGGATTCGTAGCGATCCGCTTCGAACAAAGCATTCATCCGGTATTCCGATCGATCCGCTCTGCTGTCGGCCGGCTGACCGTACGGGTGCAAGAGAACGTGACGGGCGTGCGCACGGTCAAGTCGTTCGCAAGAGAACCGTTCGAGATCGACCGCTTTGTTAAAGAGAACGTTGACTACCGCGACAACCACGTGGAATTGGCCGGTGTCTGGGCGAAATACTTCCCGATGATGGAATTTATCGCGAACCTAAGCGTGGCGGCATTGCTGCTCGTCGGAGGCTGGCGAGTCATTAACGGCACTTTATCGCTCGGCGATTTGATTGCGCTTTCGGGCATGCTCGGCATGATCGTCGCGCCGCTCTGGACGCTCGGATTCCAGATCAACGGTTACACGCAGTCCAAAGCATCGGGAGAAAGGCTGCTCGAGCTTTTGAATCAACCCATTGCGGTAAAAAATGCAGGCCACTCACTCGTCCTGGATGACGAAGTCGTGAAAGGCCATGTGAGATACGAAGACGTCAGCTTCCGTTATGCGAACCGCGACGATCTGCCTTCCGCGCTGCTCGGCTTTGAGCTTGATGCTCCGGCTGGATCCGTTATCGGTCTTCTCGGCGGAACGGGGTCCGGCAAAACGTCGACGGTCGGCTTGCTGCTGCGGGCTTACGATGTCGGCGAAGGGGCGATTAGGCTTGATGGCGTCGATATTCGGCACATCGAGCTGGAAAGTTTGCGCCGCCAGATCGGCGTCGTTTTCCAGGAATCGTTCCTATTCTCGACGACGATCCGGGAAAACATTTGTTATGGATTTCCGGATGCGACAGAAGAACAAATCTACGAGGCAGCTCGGCTTGCCCAAGCGGACGGTTTCATTCGCGAGTTTCCGCTCGGTTACGAGACGATCGTCGGGGAACGGGGCATGGGCCTGTCGGGCGGTCAGAAGCAACGGATCGCCATCGCCCGTGCGCTGCTCGCAAAACCGAAAATTCTTATTCTCGACGACGCGACAAGCGCGCTCGACATGGAGACGGAACAGGAAATTCAGTCTGCGATTCGCAAAGTGATGGAAGGGCGAACCGTATTCATTATCGCGCATCGGATCTCGACGCTGCGTCATGCGGATGAAATCATCGTGCTCGACAAAGGACGCACGATCCAACGAGGCACACATGACAAACTCGTTCGTCAGCCTGGCCTGTATCGGGAAACGTATCGCATTCAGTTCGCGGATCGTCCGGAGGAGCTGGATCAGGAAACCGCGGCGGGCGATGAAAGGCGGGTGACGGGATGAGCCGCAAATTCGTTTATCAGGACGACGAACTGATCGAGAAGCCGTTTAACTGGAAACAAGTCGGCAGATTGTTTTCTTTCGTCGCCCCTTATAAGGCTTCCGTCGTACGAGTCGTCTCCATTATGCTCGTATTCGGCATGCTGTCGCGTCTGGCAATCCCTTACCTGATGAGCGTCGCGATCGATAAGGCGATTTTCCCGAAAGATGGCAACGGAAACTTCAGCATGCTAGCGTGGCTCGTCGTCGCGATGCTTGTACTGTATGGCACAAGATGGTGGGCGCAAAGATATACGATTGCAGAGACGAACGTTATCGGGCAGAAAGTCATTTTCGATCTAAGGGCAGCGCTGTTTAAGCACATTCAATCGCTATCGTTCCGCTTCTTCGACAAGCGTCCAGCCGGTTCGGTGCTTGTCCGGGTTACGAACGACGTCAACTCCTTGCAAGATTTGTTCACGAACGGCGTCGTCAACTCCGCCATCGATATCGTGCAACTGATTGGGATAACCATTATTCTGATCGTGCTCCAACCGAGTCTGGGGCTTGCCATAATAATTACTGTGCCGCTTATGTTTATCGTGTCAACGTCGCTTCGCAAAAAAATCCGGATGGCCTGGCAAGTCGTACGGATCAAGCAGTCGCGCATTAACGCACACTTGAATGAAAGCATTCAAGGGATTCGCGTGACGCAGGCGTTCGCCCAGGAAAAAGAAAATATCGGTTTCTTCGATCGGATGAACGCAAGTAACATCCGCTCGTGGAACACCGCATCGGCACTAAACCAACTGTTCGGTCCGGTCATCGAAGTAACGTCGGCCATCGGCACGATGATTCTGCTTCTATACGGCACCCATTTGATCCAGAGCGGAGCGATGACGGTCGGCGTCTTGTTCGCCTTTATCACTTATGTCGGCAGTTTCTGGGAGCCGATTACGCGTCTAGGCAACATGTATTCGCAACTGCTCATCTCCATGTCTTCTGCGGAGCGTATTTTCGAGTTTATCGACGAGAAGCCTGCTGTGCCGGAGAAAGAAAACCCGGTCGCATTAACGCAGCTCAGAGGGGATGTTCGACTCGATAGCGTGTCGTTCGGTTATGAGAAAGATCGCCTTGCGCTGAAAGGCATCGATCTCGACATCAAGGCAGGGACGTCGGTTGCGCTTGTCGGCCATACCGGCTCGGGCAAGAGTACGATCGTTAACTTGATCTGCCGATTCTACGATACGACGGAAGGGCGCGTATTACTGGACGGTATAGACGTCAAGGACGTTTCGATCGCAGCCTTGCGTTCGCAGATCGGCATTGTGCTGCAAGATACGTTTATTTTCTCCGGAACGATCCGCGATAACATTCGTTACGGCCGTCCGGATGCAAGCAACGCGGAAGTGGAAGCGGCAGCGCGCTCCGTCCGGGCGCACGATTTCATCGTCGACTTGCCGAACGGTTACGATACGGAAGTCGAGGAGCGAGGCAACGCGCTTTCCGTCGGGCAGCGACAACTGATCAGCTTCGCGCGTGCACTGCTTGCCGATCCGCGGATCCTCGTGCTTGACGAAGCGACAGCGAGCATTGATACGGAGACAGAGCTTCGCATCCAAGACGCATTGGCGACGTTGCTTCACGGACGAACATCGTTTATCGTAGCCCACCGATTGTCGACCATTCGCCATGCCGATATGATCGTCGTGCTCGATCACGGCGAGATCGTCGAGATCGGCAACCATGAGCAATTGATGAAACGTCCCGGCCACTATCGGAATTTGGTCGATGCGCAATATCGCTTTTTATCCGCCTAAATCCGACTTTACTGCAACCGCCCTTATCGGCCATTCGCCGGGGGGCGGTTTTTGCTTGAGGACGGATTTGTAAAATGTCGCCGGAACCGTTATCGTGGATAGAAATAGCAAAATGCGGCGAACGAATGTTTTCGTCGCGGCAACGCATAGGGGAGGCTGAAGATGAGACGATCCAAATGGCTTTGGCCGGCGCTTGGCTGGTCGACGCTCGCGTGTTTGTTGCTTATGTTGACCGGTTTCGGCTGGGCTCTTAAAGACTCATGGATGCCGAACGGCGGAATTGCTCTTCCGGAGGCGTCGGAGCCTGAGAAGGCGACCGGGGGCGATTGGGGCGGCAAAAAGGAATTGTTCGTGACCGCGCTCGGCGACTCTCTGACGAAAGGAACGGGAGACGCAACGGGAGCGGGTTATGTCGATCGTGTCATCGAACGGCTGGCTAAAGCGATGGACAAGCCCGTTTATCTCGTCAACAACTTGGCGATCAACGGCTTGCGTGCAGACCAGATGACGGATAGATTGGCGGAAAAAGGTTTTGCGACTGCTGTCGGAAAGGCGGACATCGTGCTGCTGACCATCGGCGGCAACGACTTATTCCAGGTAGCGCAAGCCGGCGGTTCGCTCGTAGAAGGCGGCGATCTGTCCCCGCAATTGCTGCTGGATCGGCTGCCGGGCTTAGAGCCCCGTCTAAAAGCGGTCATCCGTAAAATTCGCGAGTTGAACCCGAATGCGCGAATCGTCTATGTCGGGCTTTATAATGCGTTTTACGACTTGCCGCAAATGCGCGGAGCGAACGGCGTCGTGGCTGAGTGGAACGACTATGCGTTCGAATTGGCGAAGACGGACGGAAACGCGACGGTGGTGCCTACATACGATATGTTCGAGTTCGACGTCAAGAAGTATTTGTCTTCCGATCATTTTCACCCGAACGAACTCGGTTATTCGCGCATTGCGGACCGTGTCGTTCAGGCGTTGCAATAACTGCGGGAGGGGCGACGTATATGACAACGACAAAACAAGATGAAGTCGTGCTCTCGGTGCGCGGGCTGAAGAAAACGATCGGACGCAAGCCGATTATTCATGGGGTTTCTTTCGACGTGAAAGCGGGAGAAATTTTCGGTTTCCTTGGGCCGAACGGATCGGGAAAAACGACGACAATCCGTATGCTTGCGGGCCTCATCAAGCCGACGGAAGGCGAAGTGCTCGTCTGCGGCGATAACGTCGGCAAGCACCCGGAGAAGGCGCTTGCCCATGTCGGTTGTATCGTTGAAAATCCGGAAATGTATGGATTTATGACCGGATGGGAGAATCTCGAACATTTTGCGCGTATGCAGAGCGGCATCACGGCCGACCGGATCACCGAAGTCGTCGACATCGTCGGCATGGACAAGCGCATTCACGACAAAGTGAAGACCTACTCTCTTGGCATGCGGCAACGGCTCGGCATCGCGCAAGCGCTGCTCGGCAAGCCGAAGCTGCTTATTCTCGACGAACCGACGAACGGGCTCGATCCGCTCGGTATTAAGGAGCTTCGCGAATTTATACGTAATCTTGCCGACGGCGGAATGAGCCTGTTTATCTCGAGCCATTTGCTAAGCGAAATTCAGCTGATGTGCGATCGGGTGGCGATCATTGCCAGAGGCTCTGTCATCGCGGTCGGCGACGTGGACGAGCTCGTCTCGCAGGCGGGAACGTATACGGTGTGGCAAGTCGACCGTCCGGATGAAGCGAGAGCGATGTTGGCAACGGCTGACGCTAACGCATCGCCGGTCACTGTCGTCCCGGATGAGGGGCATCGCATCGACGAATCGATTTTGTCCACGTTGCATCGTCCGATTGTGACCATCATGGATGATGATAGGGTGCCCGGTTGGGTGAACCGTTTCGTGTCGGCAGGTATCGCCGTCCGGTCCGTTCAGCGTGTTGCACCGTCTCTGGAAGAACTATTTTTGAAGCTGACGGAGGGGGAGCGCATTGGCTAATCTGCTTGCGTTAATCGAGAACGAAACGATTAAAGTGTGGAAGAAGAAAAGGTTCGCTGTTGTGGTACTGATCCTGCTCATTCTTATCCCCGTATTCGTCTACGCGCAGATGAAGATCGCGCAGAATACGGCCAAGAAGTATAATACAGACTGGCGGGCCGAACTGCAAAGCCGAATTACGGACAACACGAACGCGCTCAGCAGCGAACGCATTCCTGAAGAGTGGAAAAAATGGCGCAAGGCGCTCGTCCAGCAACTGCAATATTATCTCGATCACGATATTAATCCACAAACACCGAACGCAGTCACTTTCACCCGATCGTTCATGGATAACGCGGTTTCGTTGTTTATTCCGCTGATGGTGCTTGCCGTTGCGTCGGACCTTGTATCGTCGGAGCGCTCGACGGGGACGATCAAAATGTTGCTCACGCGCCCTGTTCGGCGATGGCGCATTTTATTTTCCAAGCTGGCTACCCTGATGTTATATGTGTCATTGATCGTTATTGCGACGGTCGCCCTTAGTTACTTGATCTCGGGGATGGCGTTTGGTTACCGTGGCTGGGGAGAACCGGTGTTTGTCGGATTCCGGGTCAACGGCGCGGATGTCGATACGGCGAACGTTCATGCGGTCAGTCAAGGCGTCTACTTGCTCATGCAGGCGGGACTAGTCTGGTTCTCGGCCATCGTCGTCGCGATCATTGCTCTTATGGTAAGCGTATTAGTGCGCAGCACGGCGGCTAGCTTCGTGACAATGATGGCCACCATTATAGCGGGCACGATTCTTGCAAACATGGCTTCATCGTGGAAGACAGCCAAATATTTATTTAACGTCAACCTCGAAATTTCATCTTATTTGCGAGGCACGCCGCCCCCGGTGGAAGGAATGACACTCGGATTTTCTCTTGCTGTTCTAGGGATTTGGGGCATTGCTTCGCTAGTTGTGTCGTTCGCTGTCTTTACGAAGCAAGACATCTTGAATTAGAATAACGGAAGTGCGTTCGATTCGACGGGCGCGAGAGAAGAGCAAGGAGGTCCACAGGTGACCGATCAAATCGATCTGTTTACGGAAAGCGCGGCAACGGTCGGCAGCGAATATAGCGCTGACGATATTCAAATACTCGAAGGCTTGACCGCCGTGCGCAAAAGACCGGGCATGTACATCGGCAGTACGACGACGGCGGGTTTACACCATTTGCTGTGGGAAATCGTCGATAACGCGGTCGATGAGCATCTGGCGAAATATTGCTCCCGCATCGATGTAACCATCAACAAGGATAATTCGGTGACGGTTACCGACAACGGACGGGGCATTCCGACCGGCATGCACAAGAGCGGAATCCCGACGCCTCAGGTCGTGTATACGATCTTGCATGCGGGCGGCAAATTCGGCGGCGGCGGATACAAGAAATCCGGCGGCTTGCACGGCGTAGGCGCATCGGTTACGAATGCGCTGTCCGAGTGGCTGGAAGTTGAAATCTACCGCGACGGCAAAATACATAAGATGAGATTCGAGACCTGGGTTGACGGCGCGGGTGTCGAACGTGTCGGCGAACCGGTTACCGGCCTTGAAGTGACGGGTACGACTAACCGAACAGGAACGAAGGTGACGTTTAAGCCGGATCCGAAAGTATTTCACGGCAACGTCAGCATGAACTACGATACTGTCTCCGAGCGTCTACAGGAAATTGCGTTCCTGAACTCCGGCCTCAAAGTAAACGTCAAGGACGAGCGCAGCGGTAAAGCCGAAACTTTTCATTACGAAGGCGGCGCGAGCCAGTTCGTGCAGTTTTTGAACGAGGAGAAATCCGTGTTACACGACGTCATTCATTTTGCGGCGGAGAAAGACGAGATTGAAGTTGAAGTGGCGCTGCAATATAACGACGGTTATACGGAAACGCTTGCGTCGTTCGTCAACTCCATTCCGACGCGGGGCGGCGGTACGCACGAGACGGGCTTTAAGACGGCATATACGCGGGTCATGAACGAATACGCTCGCAAGACGGGCCAGCTCAAGGAAAAAGAAAAGAACCTCGAAGGCAACGACCTGCGCGAGGGAATGATGGCCGTCATCAACATCAAGATGGCGGAAGTGGAATTCGTCGGGCAGACGAAAGACCAACTCGGCAGCGCTTCGGCACGCAGTGCGGTAGATGCGGTTGTGACGGACAAAATGACCGTTTTCCTCGAAGAAAACCCGCAAGTCGGCCAGTTGCTCATTAAGAAGTCGATCCAGGCGTCCAAAGCCCGCGAAGCGGCGCGCAAGGCTCGTGAAGAAATTCGCAGCGGCAAGAAACGGAGCGAAAGTCCGAGTCTTGGCGGCAAACTGACGCCAGCGCAGTCGAAGGACAGTTCGCGTAACGAATTGTTTATCGTGGAAGGCGATTCCGCGGGCGGTTCGGCTAAGCAAGGGCGCGATTCCAAGTATCAGGCGATCTTGCCTTTGAAGGGCAAGCCGATGAATCCGGAGAAGGCGAAACTTGCCGATATTCTGAAGAATGAGGAGTACAAGGCGATTGTAAGCGCGATCGGAGCCGGTATCGGCTCGGAATTCGAAGTCGAGGAATGCAATTATTCCAAAATCGTCATCATGACCGATGCAGATACGGACGGTGCGCACATACAAGTGCTTCTGCTGACGTTTTTCTATCGGTATATGAAGCCGCTCATCGACGCGGGCAAAGTGTTCATCGCCCAGCCTCCGCTTTACAAGTTAACGCGAAAGTCCGGCAAGCTCGAGACGGTGCGTTACGCGTGGACGGACGATCAGCTCGCCGCTTACATGAAGGAGTTCGGCAAAAACGCCGAGCTGCAGCGTTACAAAGGGCTTGGAGAGATGAATCCTGAGCAATTGTGGGAGACGACGATGAATTACGAGACGCGCACGTTCCTGCAAGTGCAGATTGAAGACGCCGCGAAGGCGGAGCGCCGCGTGTCGACGCTGATGGGCGACAAAATCGACCCGCGCAAGCGCTGGATTATCGAGAACGTCGATTTTACGGAGATCGAAGAGTAAGCGCGGCGCCGTCCGGGTCAGTTGACCGGATGGTTAGGCGCATGTTGATAGGAGGCTAGGCGCTTGAGCCTACTGGAACAGTTTCTACCCGCATTCCTCGAAGAGGTCGTTGGCGACCGTTTCGGGCGTTATTCCAAATACATCATTCAAGACCGTGCCATCCCCGACGTTCGCGACGGCTTAAAGCCGGTGCAGCGGCGTATTCTGTATGCAATGTACGATTCCAGCAACACGCCGGACAAGCCGTACCGCAAGTCGGCGAAGACGGTCGGCGACGTTATGGGCAACTACCATCCGCACGGCGATTCGTCGATCTACGAAGGTATGGTCCGTATGGCACAGCCATGGAAAATGGCGCATCCGCTCGTTGATGGCCACGGCAACTGGGGTTCGATGGATGACGATCCGCCGGCGGCCATGCGTTACACGGAAGCTCGTTTATCGACGATCGCCATGGAACTGCTGCGCGATATCGAGAAACGGACTGTACAGTTTAAAGATAATTTCGACAATACCGCGAAGGAGCCAGTCGTGCTTCCGGCGCGGTATCCGAATCTGCTTGTGAACGGTGTATCGGGCATTTCGGCCGGTTTTGCGACGGAAATTCCGACGCATAACTTGCGCGAGATCATCGATGCTTGTATCGCGTTGATGAGCAAACCGGAGCTTACCGTCCCCGAATTGATGGAAATCGTTCGCGGACCCGATTTTCCGACCGGCGGCACCATTATGGGCGGAGACGGCATCCGGGAAGCTTACGAGACCGGTAAAGGCAAAATCTATGTCCGTTCCAAAACGGCGATCGAGGATTTGAAGGGCGGCAAGCAGCAAATCGTCATTACCGAAATCCCGTACCAGGTCGTAAAGGCCAAACTCGTGAATGCAATCGACAATCTTCGGATGGAGAAAAAAGTCGAGGGTATCGCCGAGGTAAGAGACGAGAGCGGACGTAACGGCTTGCGCATCGTCGTAGAGCTCAAGAAGGAAGCGGACGCTGAAGGTATTTTGGCCTTTTTGCTGAAAAAAACCGACCTGCAAACCGCATACAACTTCAACATGGTCGCGATCGTCAACAAGGCGCCGCGCCAGCTTGGCATCAAATCGATTCTCGAAGCGTACGTCGACCATCAGAAGGAAGTTGTCACGAATCGTACGCAGTACGATCTCGAGAAGGCGGAAGATCGCGCTCATGTGCTAGAAGGACTTGTCAAAGCGCTTAATCTGCTTGACCAAGTCATAGAGACGATCAAGGCATCCAAAAACCGCCAAGACGCACAAAACAATCTCGTGGCGAAGTTTGGGTTTTCCGAAAGACAGGCCGACGCGATTTTGACATTGCAATTGTACAGGCTGACGAACCTTGAGATTACGTCGCTCGAGAAGGAGCACGCAGACGCGCTGAAGAAAATCGCGCTATATCGTTCGATTCTCGATAATCCGAAGAAACTGCTCGGTGTAATCAAGGACGAATTGACGGAGATTCGCGACAAATACGGCATCGACCGCCGCTCAGTTATTCAAGGCGAAGTCGAAGAAATTAAAGTGAATCTTGAAGTAACCGTTCCGGCCGAAGACGTGCTTGTGACGTTAAGCCGCGAAGGTTACGTGAAGCGGACGAGTTTGCTGTCGTTCACGCGCTCCGGCGGGGAGTTGGGAAGTGCTGGCGTGAAAGAGGGCGATGTCATTCGGTGGAGCATGGGGCTGAATACGCTTGAGTCATTGCTACTGTTCACGCAGAAAGGCTATTATTACATGCTGCCGGTACACCAGATTCCGGAGTTTAAGTGGAAGGATACCGGAACGGCTATCGTAAATGTGTTGCCTCTCGCCAAGGAAGATCGTCTTGTCGGCATTGTACCAGTTAAAGGCGCAGATTTTACGGCGCCGGAAGGCGGTAGTTCGGTCGAGGGAGATGGCGGGACGACACTCGTATTCGTTACCCGGCGTGGTCAAGTGAAGCGTACGTCTCTTGTCGATTATGCGACGAACCGAAGCACGGCGATCGCCGCTTGCAAAGTTGCAGACGGAGACGAGATCGTCTCTGTGTTCCGCAGCGAGACGCCGGAGGATTTATTGCTTGTTACGGAGCAAGGGATGAGCATTCGCTTTAATCTTGGCGAAGTGAGCCTGCAAGGGCGTGTCGCCGGCGGCGTTCGGGGTATCACATTAAAAGACGGCGATTTGGTTGCCGGGGCGATGCCGGTCGCGGGAGACGAAGGGGAAGTGCTCGTCTTGTCCGATTACGGTTACGCCAAACGCTCCTTGTTGCTCGATTATCCGCAGCAAGGACGCGGAGGTAAAGGTATCCAGACGTTCGAATTCAAAGAAGGCAAATGGGTGCGTCCGAATGGTACACGCCTAATCGCCGCTTTCCACGTGAAAGAGGCTGCGACATTGCTGACTCTTACGACGAGCGGCGCCGTGTCGGAGTTCGTCTCCGAACAAGCGCCCGTAGACGATCGTAGATCGCCGGGCAAACTGATGACGGTCGTCGATCGCAGCGATTTGCTGTCGGAAGCTTTCCGCAAGCCGTTGCTGCAACAATAGCGTTAAGTACAGTTGTCCTAAATGCGCGAGAAGCGCCCTCGGTTGCCGCAAGTTCGGCTCTCGGGGGGCGCTTCTTTTTTGCCAATATCCCGTTCGTTCAGGAGGGGGGGGGCGTCATCGGCATCTCGTTCGTTTTGAAGGGGAAGTGACCCTCTTTTGTCGATATCCCATTTACTCAGGAGACATACTTCCCTTTAATCGTAAGGCCCGCTACTCGGGTCCGTTCGATCGATCCATCTAAGCAAAATATCCAACACGACCCACAGAGGCACCGGTTCGGTAAGTCGGTCCAGCAACTGAGGATCTTCTATTAATCCGGCGTCTTGCGCCATTTGGCCGATCACTTTAATTTTTTGATCTGCTTGGGACATGAGCAATTCCCTCCCGGCTGCGCGCGATTCTCCGCGATCGCCCATCTTTCGTGACCATTATATGTCGGGCGTTGTCGGCACGTTCATCATCGTGCAGATTCATGTCGCAAATCTTTAATTGCATTAAACTATCTTTCGACATAGGGCCTGAGTATAATAAAAGAGAAGGCAATGTTCGGGAGGAAAGGGGCGTTCCTAGTGGATAACGCTGCGGAATTTGTGAAAAGCTGGACGAAGCTCACGAAAGAGTTGAACGAGCGGATGGAGGCGGAATTGGCCCCCCAGTTAACGGTAGGCCAACTGGAAGTACTCGAGTTGCTGCAAATTCACGAGCCGATGAAACCTTCCGATTTGCTCCCGCATCTAGAGACGTCTCCTGCGGCGATTACGACTCTGCTTGACCGTATGGAGCGGGCGGGGCTCGTGGAGAGAAATCGCGACGAAGCCGATCGCCGCATCGTCTGGGTAACGATGACACCGCTCGGGCGCTCGGAAGTCGAACGCGGCGTTGCGGTAAGAAGCGCCATTGTGAACAGATCGCTGGAGCAAATCTCAAGTCACAATAGACAATTGCTTGTCTATCTGCTCAGCAAAGTAGCAGGGACGAGGGAGCAGCCTGCTGTGTTGGCAGGAGACAAAAAAGCTGCAGCATCCGGCGCCGAACAAGATGGCGCAGACATTGCGGAACAAAACGCCCAATCTACCGCAAGCTAAATATACATAAAGAACGCCCCGTCAGGTCAAATCTGATGGGGCGTTGCTAATTCTGGCGGGGTTCTCCGCCCAATCACCCTGCTTTTGGTCGAAGCTTGAGCAGGTGAGCGTTAATGCCGCTGAGCATTTTCTTCATGTTGATATAGTCGGCGTTCGTCAGCGTCGGGTCGCTCCGGCTTGCAAGGGCGCGGGCCAGAGGGACGATGGTGTAATAGCGCTTTTTGTTTTTCGAAATGATGTGCACCCATGTCGGTTCGGTCGTGACGTTTTTCCATGATGTCTCATATGTGCCGTCCGGATGAAGAGTTTTGACGAACGTGACGCCGAAAATTAAGCCGACGTCTTTCCAACTGCCTGTCTGATTCGAAATGAAGTTGCCCATGGAGTAGATCACGAGTCCGTGATGAGGCATGCCGTCAATGCTTTTCTCGACGGGAATGTCGATGATATCGTAAGGCTGGACAACGTGCGGGTGCGAGCCAAGAATAAGATCGGCTCCCGCCGCAACCAGTTCGCGGACGAGCGTCGTTTGTGCTTCGTTTGGAAGCCGTTGATATTCTATGCCGAAATGCAGGCTGACGGCGACGACGTCGGCTCCGGCTTCCTTCAGTTCGGCGATATCAGCTTTGATGTGGCTTAGCTCGATCAAATTGACGGCGAACTTTTTGTCCTGAGGGACAGGGATACCGTTCGTACCGTACGTGTAAGCGGCAAAACCTAGCCGAATACCGTTGCGTTCCTCAATGACGAGGCGTTGCTGATCTTCCGCAGTAGCGGAAGTACCAAACGGCACAAGGCCAGTTTTGCGGACGTTGGCGAGCGTACGCGTCACGCCGGGAAAGCCGCGGTCCATCGCATGATTGTTGGCGGTGGACACGAGTTGTACGCCGGCGCCCTTCAGCGCGGCTGCAAGTTCGTAAGGCGCGTTAAACCGGGGATAGCCGGTGTATTTGAGATCTTTGCCCGCAATCGGCGTCTCGAGATTGGCGACGACCCAGTCGCCCCCCGCGAAAATCGGTTTCACTTGCGTGAACCAAGCGGAGAAATCGTATTTACCGGTTTTCGCATGATAATAACCCGGCAATTGCGGGGAATGCGCCATGACGTCGCCGATCGCGATAAGCCTGGCTTCCATAACGGATGGTCCATCATGAGATGGCGGCGGAGTCATCGACGCCGTCTCTGCATTGTCTGCAGGCGTAGTGGACGTGCCTCCAGCGGAACTTGTTGCGGACGGGTGGGAGGCAGCGGGCGAACGAACGCCTTCGCCGGAACAGGCCGTCAGCGCGCACGCCGACAGCCCGATTGCAATAGCCAATACCGAACTTCTGATCAATACATTCCTCTCCTCGGAACGAACGGGTTTAATTGCCGCTTTCCCAACGACCGTAGATGCCGCAAGGAAGCGTCATGCCGCTTCTCGTTATCGGCAGCCCGATTTCGCCGCAATCGAGGGTGCCGCCGAATTTTCTGCGGAACGACAGGTTAAGCAAGTTGCTCAACACGGTAGGCGATAAACCGGTCGTATAAGAGTTGACGAGAACGAAAAGCGGTTTATCCGACAATATCGCCATACACGATTCGAGGAACGGGAACAAATTTTCTTCGAGTTTCCACATTTCTCCGTTAGGGCCGCGGCCGTAAGACGGAGGATCCATAATGATCGCTTCGTATTGGCGCCCTCTGCGTTCTTCGCGCTGAACGAACTTGAATACGTCGTCGGTAATGTAACGAATCGGGGCGGAACTAAGGCCGGACAGCTCCGCGTTCTCTTTCGCCCATTGTACCATCCCTTTCGCGGCGTCGACGTGGCACACTTCCGCTCCGGCCGATGCTGAGGCGACGGTCGCGCCGCCTGTATATGCGAACAGATTCAGGACACGGATCGGACGGTTCGCTTCACGGATTTTGTTCATCATCCAGCTCCAGTTTACCGCTTGCTCCGGGAATAGCCCAGTATGTTTGAAATTAGTCGGTTTAATATGGAATTTAAGCGGACCGTAAGAGATATTCCACCGCTCGGGCAGCGCGCGTTTGTACGTCCATTGGCCGCCGCCGCTGCTGCTTCTGTAATAATGTCCGTCGGCTTGCTTCCACTCTGCATTCTCATTGCGAAGAGGCCATATGATTTGCGGATCGGGCCTGCGCAAAATAACGTCGCCCCAGCGTTCCAGTTTCTCGCCGTTACCGGTGTCAATCAATTCGTAGTCTTGCCAGTCTTTTGCCATCTGCATTGTCGTCTATACTTCCTTTGTCTGTAGTCTGTCAGCTGCTGTTTGTTCAGCCCGAAACTGGCGTCGCAGCTTCCTCGCAGCCGTTGTTCGGGCAAAACCGGTATCCGAACCCTCGAACCGTCTGCACCCATTGGGGCCGAGCAGGGTCGGCCTCCAGTTTTTTGCGTAAATTACTGATATGAACCATAAGCGTGCGAGTATCGCCCATACTGTCGGATTGCCATACTCGGCGGTATAGTTCCTCCAGCGGAAACACGCGGAAAGGCTGGCGCGCTAACACGCACAGCAGTTCGAATTCTTTGGCGGACAACGGTACGACGCCGCTGTCGAGCCTCACTTCGAGCCTACGGAGATCGATCTCGAGCCCCGGAAACTGCAAGGAGCCCGCAGCGTCTTCGGCCGAACGCTCACGCGTTCTCCGCCGGCGTAAATGCGCCTGAATTCTCGCCACGAGCTGGCTCGGGCTGAAAGGCTTCGTAATGTAATCGTCGCCGCCTTCGGACAAGCCGCGAATAATGTCGCGGTCTTCCGACTTGCAGCTAAGGAAGACGATCGGAACGTCGGCGCAAGCGCCTTGCCTGAGTGTGCGGCACAACTCGATGCCGTCCATTTTGCCGATCGATACGTCAAGGACGATCAGGTCGGGGATGAGGGTGTCGGCGATTCGCAACGCCTCGACCCCATTATCGGAAGTGTAGACGGCGAAACCTTCTTTTTCTAAGTAAAGGGAAATGAGCTCTGTAATCTCTCGTTCATCGTCGACGACGAGAATAGAAGCTTCGGGACTCTTCATTGTAATCCTCCCGCTCGGAAGTTGTCGATGCCTTATTATAACGAAAGCGTTGACGTGTAAGCAATGCGCCGTTACAATGACGTTCGAATACTATCGCCCGGCAGAGGTCGCGCGATGGAGCATATGTACGGGGAGGGGCGCTTGTGGGCCCTGTTGGCGAGGCTTTTCACAGTGATCGGAAATCTTACTTTCGCAATCGAATACGAGCATTGATCGGACTGGCGGCTGTCGCGATGTTGTTGCTATTCTTATCCGGCTGCGCGGTCTCGCAAGAGTCCGACAAGGCGATCCCTGAAGCGTCGAACGGCGTCATCGACTTGACGGGATGGTCATGGGAGAAAGACGGCATCGTGCCGCTTGACGGAGTTTGGCGCTTCCAATGGACGCCGGGGCGGTCTGGGTCGAGCGGAACCGGCGTCAAGAATGCCATGGTCGAGACGACGATTCGCGTACCGGGAACATGGGGGACATCTGAGACCGGAAACGGTGTAAGAATTGAAGACCAAGGCTACGGCATTTATCAATTAACGATCAAACACGCGCCGCATATCGGCCTGCTAGCGCTTCGCGTACCGAACGTCTCAACCGCTTACGAACTTCGTGTTGATGGCAAGGTCGTCGCGACGCGAGGAGTGACGGGGATGTCGGCGGCGGACAGTGTTCCGTACCAGCAGCCTGCGATCGTTTTCTTCGATGGCGACGATGACACGACGGAGTTGACGTTAAGCGTCGCCAACTACGATCATAGGCGCGGCGGTATTCGGACGGCGATTGTGGTTGGCGACTACGCGCACATTGAGAAGCAGAGAACAATGCAGGCGGCTCAGGAACTGATCGTGCTTGGGTGCTTACTGATGATCGGTTTTTATCATTTCGGTCTGTTCGTCATGCGGCGCAAAGAAAAAGCGAATCTCATGTTTGCGCTGTTGTGCTTATTCGTTAGCTTGAGGATGGGAGTCATTGGGGAAGGCTATCTTGTGCAATGGATCGATCCGCTTGATTGGGCGGGCGCTATTCGTGTTGAATACGTAGCGTTCGTTATGGCGGGGTGGTCGGGTTTCGGTTTCTTCAGGACGGTGTACCCGTACGAGATCAAAAGATACGGGCATACATTGTCGACAGGCATAGCGACTGTACTTATCGCGGTGTTGTTCGTCGTCAAACCGTTAACTTTCACCTCTTGGATACTCGTCTACCAATTGTACATTTTGTTTTTCAGCAGTATCGTACTGGTCGCGCTCGTATTCTCGGCAAGGAAATGCAGGGAAGGTGCCTGGCTGTCGCTTGTCGGCGTCGCGGGTCTTGTGCTGACGATCGTCAACGATATGCTGTTCTACAGCGGCTGGTGGCGTTCCGTCGACCTGCTGCCGTTCGGTTTGCTGTTTCTGATCATTCTGAATTCGTTTATCATGTCCAAACGGTCTTCATCGACTTTCGAGGAGGCGGAACGGATGTCCAGGCAGTTGAAGGAATGGAACAATTCGCTGGAGGAGAAAATCGAAGGAAGAACAGCGGAGCTGCAACGTTCTTACGCGACGCTGGAGGAAGCGAAACGGGAACTGGAGCGGGTGGAACAATCACGTACGCAGCTTGTCAGCAACATTTCACATGATTTACGCACTCCGATAACGCTGCTCAGAGGTTATCTCGAGGCGCTCAAAGACAATGTTATATCCGACCCGGTCAAAAGAGACCATACGATCCGTTCGATGCTGGCAAAAGTGGAAGGGCTGAACGCGCTCATTCAGGACTTATTCGACTTGTCAGTGCTAGAAGCCCGTAAAGTGGAGCTGACACTCGAATATATCCCGTTGTCAGAGTGGATGCAGCGATTAACGGAGCAGTACAGCTTGGAGATGCAGGAAAAAGGGATCGGCTTCGCAAGTGTGATTGACGTCCAGGGTTGCCCCGGAGCAAAAGTGCTTGTCGACATCCGACGGATGGATCGCGTGTTCGCCAATATCGTGTACAATGCCATTCGCCATACACCGCAAGGGGGCCTTATCCGCGTTGCCATGCAGACGTTTGCGGACCGTTCTGAGATGGAAGTGTCCGTATCCGACAGCGGCGGCGGTATTGATCCTGACGATTTGCCTTTTATTTTCGACCGATTCTACAAGAAAGACAAGTCGCGCCATTCTTCTTCCGGTGGCAGCGGACTAGGCTTGTCCATCGCGAAAGAAATCGTGGAATTGCACGGCGGAAGCATTTCTGCTTGCAATTTGCCGGGAGGAGGCAGCGAGTTCCGGATCGTCATGCCGCTATCCGCTTGATCGATAGACAGCGGCGACGAACGGGAGACACTAGGGCGTGTCTGTATACGCCGAGGGGAGCAAATTTACCCAAAACGAGTATTCAGACACGCCCTAACCGCGGGAGCCGGCGCGGTGCTGTTCCTGGCGAATGAGATCGCTGATGAGATGCAGTGATTTCTTTCTTTGGTCCTGGCTCATGTGTTGAATGAGCGAGAGAATTTCGTTCGACTCCGCAGAGGCGTCGTTGTCCGGTTTCGGCTTCGACGCGGCGCCCCCGATCATGTAATCGAGCGAAACGTCAAAGAACGATGCGAGTTTGATCAACGTCTCGTACACGGGTTGTCGATTGTTGATTTCGTAATGGCTGTACGCAGAACGCGTAATGCCGATATGCTTGGCGACTTCTTCTTGCGATATTTTGCGTCTTAGTCGAAGTTCGCGCAACCGTTCACCCATGCTCATAGAGATTAACTCCTTGACACTAGATAGAGGTTCCATACTTAATTTATGATACAATATGTATCGTGTCAAGTGGTTAAGGAAACGTTTTCTCAAGATTTCTTGAATTTGGAAACAAGTATTGCAAATGTTTGATACATAATGTATCTTTTTCTGGGGAGGTGATCGAATGAATGTCAATATTATGCGCGCGCAAATGACCCAGGACGAAGAGTCGGGTTATGTCGGCATCATCCTGTTCGAGGTGGAGGGCCATAAACAGCCTTATGAGGTCACGATCCAAAGCGACAATGGCCGCAACAATTGGAGTTATGCGCTGAACTTCGGGGCACAATCCGGCAGCGAGGAAGAAATTCAAGCGGTGGACGAGCAGTTGGAAGAAGACGATTCGTTTTTCGAGCAATTTGTCGTCGCTGCGAAAGCGGCAATGGCGTAAGCGTCAACGATCTTCGACAAGCTGAACGATATATAAGCAAAAGCCGTGCGGGCTGATGACTAAGAATCGACCGGCACGGCTTTTTTGGCATGTTACGAACGAGCACGATTGGTAACATTTTACTTACCCGTTTCGTCTTAGGGGGAAAGTGAAAAAAATGGGGGGAAATCGATGAAGGTTAAAGTGTTAATATCGGTTGCTTGCGCGGTGATTGCTCTGGTCGGGTCAGCCGGGTGCGGCCGGGGAGGGGGAGAAGTTTTGGAGGAGAAAGAAGTGCGCCATCATGCGGCAAGCGAGCTTGATCCAGCCATCGTCGAGGCGGCGAATCGATTCGGCCTTGCGCTTTACGGCCGGATGGCGGGGGCGAGTCCATCGGAAAACAACTTGCTCCTGTCGCCTTTGAGCGTGTCCGCGGCACTGGCGCTCGTCGCAAGCGGCGCGAAGAACGAGACAGAAGATGAGATGAAGAGGATGCTCGGGCTTGAACATTACTCGTCCGAATCGATTGGAAGCGGGTATCGGGTATTTCTCGATTTGTTGAACCACCCTCAAGACGACGGCATTGGCCTGACCTTTGCAAGTTCGCTTTGGTTGTCGGAGAAAAGGAAGTTTAACTCAAAATTTATAGATGACAGCATGTCAAACTTCGCTGCGGAAACGTTCCCATACGATGCGTTATCTAGTTCCGCGGCGAAGAGAATGAATGACTGGGCGGCTAAAAAGACGAATGGCGCTATCAAGAAAGTGATCGATCAAGTCGATCAGAACTCGGTGATGTACGTGCTGAACGCGATTGACTTTGACGGAGCATGGACAACTCCGTTTCGACCCGAGGCGACAAGCAGAGCGAAATTTTACCCGACTGGATTTCCGTCGGAAGGGGATTATTTCGTTCGAATGATGTCGCAGGGCGGTATGTACGAATATGGAAGCATGGACGGGTACGAGATCATTCGTTTGCCGATCGGCCGGCACGGCAGCGCCTACATGGCCGTCATCTTGCCGGCCAAAGTGGAAGGCGCACTCGCTAAGTTGCAGGCGAACATCGTGTCCGATTTGTCCCTATTGACCGGGAAGCTGGACATTCGGCAAGGAACGATCGAACTGCCGAAGACGAAATTCGACTATGCAACAAACATAAACGACTCTTTAAAAGCGTTAGGAATGAACGCGGCTTTTGACTCGTTAAAAGCAAGCTTCCCAGGGATCGCCGAACCTCTTCCGGATATGAATGTATTCATCGGGAGAGTTAATCATAGTACTTCATTTGACATGAATGAAGATGGAGTCAGCGCTAGTGCTGTGACGATGATCGAGGCAATGGCGGGTGCGGCTCCCCCTTCGCCGGAGGGACCGTTCCGAATGACCGTGGATCGGCCGTTCATCGTCAGCATCATAGATCGAGAAACAGGCTCGATTTTGTTTGTCGGAACGGTCGCACATCCGAACGCAGATTAGACAAACCGGCTTTGCTTATCGCTTGCCGAGTCTACTTGATAATAGAGGACGTTTCAATCGAGGAGAATCGGAGCGTTTGCATGAGTCATTTGCCGAACCGGAGATCAGATAAACGCAACTAAAAAAAGCACCTTACCAACGGAAACGAGAGCATGTCCCGATTGCATGGTAAAGGTGCTTTTTGTCGTATATGGCGGAAAATTAAGCTTCTACAGGTACGAGATTGAATTGCCACAGGATGCCGAACTTGTCCGCAATCTGGCCGTAACTCTTGCTCCAATCGGTTGCTTGCAGTTCCATGACGACGTTTCCGCCTTCTTTTAACTTGTGGAATACCGTTTTGAGCTTCTCTTCGTCATCAGTTCCGTAAGAGAGGGAAATGTTATTGCCCGGATTGTAGGGCATGCCCGGGAATACGTCGGAGAACATCAAAGGACTGCCCTCGATGTCTAGACGCGCGTGCATGATCCAATTCTCCGCTCCAGGCGGTAGCGGGTAATCCGGATGCGCAGGCATCGATCCGAACGTAATCATTTGCGGTTCTTCGAGACCAAATGCTTGGGCATAGAACTGCACGACCTCGCGCGTATTGCCTTCAAAATTCAAATAAGCGTTAATCGGCATAAAATTCGCTCCTCGGATACGATTTTGCAATCGGAATGAGTGTAGCATAACACCAACGGGAAAGCAAACGTACGTTCCTGTTATTTATTGAGGAATTTAATCTGCGGCTGGAAAAAATTAATCAGCGGCCAATATCCTTGTTTTTCCATAACAAGGAACTTTTCTAATAGTTTTTTCCGAATCTCGCTCCTATTATAAGTTGTAGATTGTGCATTTTACTACCACAGCGCGTCAGGGGGATTAACATGAATTCGGTAAAAAACAAATTGCTAGGCTCTTTTCTTATCGTCCTCGTTTTCGTCTTCGCGCTCGGGTATAACGGGTTGGTCCAAATCAAGAAAACGAGCGACTTCTCGGAGGAAATCGCGGGTTATTGGATGTCCGGCCTCGAGAATATCGACGACGTGAACCTTAACGTCGAGAAGTTCCTTGGCAACTACTATCAGCAGATGGTCACCAAAGATGCCGGGCAGTTAAAGGCGCTGAAGGAGGCGAGCGCGACTTATGTCGCAGCCATCGACGCGGATATAAAGAAATATGAGCAAACGATCAGTGCGGAAGATGATCGCAAGCTCTACGATGATTTGGTTTCCCAATGGGACAAGTTCAGCAAGGTGCTCGCGGTGACGAGCTCCGGAAGCGCTTCCAAGGAAGAAGTCGAGAAAGCGACTAAGGATGCGGGAGCCATCTTCCCCGAATTTACGAAAGCTGCCGTGGCGCTCAAAGCTTATAATCATGAAGGAGCCGTGAAGAGCACGACGCAAGTCGACGAAATTTATAAAAACGCGTCATCTTGGCTATTTTTCTTCGGCATCGCGATTTTGATCGTTGTCGTCGCGCTCGCATGGTTGTTGACCGTAAATTTGACTCGTCCGCTGCGCGCGACGACAGAAGTCATGAACCGGGTGGCTGCGGGGGACTTGACCGTTTCCCTGCTTCAAGCCGATCGCAAGGACGAGTTCGGCGTCATGATGAATGCGGTGAATCGCACGCTCGAATCGCTCCGCAGAGCGGTCAAGCATATGCACGAGTCGTCCGCCGCCGTCTTCACGGCCTCGACCCAGTTGTACGCGAGCTCGGACCAAAATTCCGAAGCCGCGCGCCACGTGTCGGAATCGATCAGCCAGGTAGCGGCAGGCTCAGAAGAGCAGGCGGTAACCGCCACGGAGTGCGGGCGTGTCATTGATGAGATGGCGGATGGCGTTCAACGTATCGCGGAGACGACAGGCGCCGTATCCGAGTTAAGCCAAAGGACGGCAAGCAAGGCAAACGAAGGATCGGGCAAAATCGTCGACGTATCCGGCCAAATGCAGTCGCTGTACGCTTCCGTCGATAATACGAGCAAAGCGATTCATCGGCTGCGAGAGCTTTCTGCCCAAATCGGCGAAATTACAACTTTCATCGGGGATATCGCTGCGCGGACAAACTTGCTTGCACTGAACGCGGGCATCGAAGCGGCCAGAGCTGGCGAACATGGCAAAGGCTTTGCGGTCGTAGCCGGCGAAGTCCGCAAGTTGGCGACGCAAAGCACGGAATCCTCTCAAGGAATTACGGAATTGATCGAGAGCATCCGTAAGGAAACGGAATATGCGGTAACGACAATGGACTCAAGTCTAAAAGCCGTTACCGAAGGCGTAGCAGCGGTCGGTTTCGCGGAAGAAGCGTTTAAGGAAATCGTCATTTCAACGCAAGAGGTGTCCGGCCGCGTGCAAGAAACGGCTGCTGCCGCTGAACAGCTTGCAGCGAGCTCAGAGGAAGTGGCTGCGTCGATATCGAACATGGGTCACATCGCCCGCCAGACGGCAGGCATGACGCAGCAAGTGGCGGCAACAACGGAAGAACAGCTCGCCTCCAGCGAAGAGATGACTCGCTCGTCTCAGACGTTGTCAGGCATCGCCAAAGATTTGCAAGAGATCGTCCGAACGTTTAAAATTTAAATGGAGTTCGATTAGTCCGCTCTACTTGAGCGGACTTTTATTAATGACCTTATATAGGGAGCGTGGACTCTTTGAAATTTACTTCTTTAGGCAAGTCGGGCATGCAAGTCAGTAAGCTATGTTTGGGTACGATGAATTTCGGCGTCGATACGGACGAGAAAGAGTCGTTCAGGATCATGGACGCCGCGCTGGACGCGGGCATCAATTTCTTCGACACGGCCAATATTTACGGTTGGGGAGCCAACGCGGGCAAAACAGAGGAGATCATCGGCAAGTGGTTCGCGCAAGGCGGCGGACGCAGGGAGAAGGTCGTTCTTGCGACGAAGTTCTACGGCGACATGAGCGATCCCCTCGACGGGCCGAATTCGCCGGCTGGGCTGTCCGCGTATAAGCTTCGCCGGCACTTGGAAGGGTCGCTTCGACGCCTTCGCACTGAACACATCGAGCTGTACCAGATGCACCACGTCGATCGCGGCGTCTCGTGGGACGAGCTTTGGGAAGCGTTTCGCGTGGCGCTGCATCAAGGCAAAATCGGTTACGTCGGATCCAGCAACTTCGCCGGACACGACTTGGTCATGGCCCAGTACGAGGCGAAAGCTAGAGGCATGCTCGGTCTCGTCAGCGAGCAGCACAAAGTCAGCCTGCTTACCCGTCAACCAGAGCTCGAGGTATTGCCGGCCTCCGAGAAGCACGGCATTGGCGTCATCGCCTGGAGTCCGTTGGAAGGCGGCTTGCTGAGCGGCAACGCGCTACGTCCCGTCGCCGGCTCGAAGCGCGCGAGCAACCAGGAGCGTGTCCAGAAGCATCGCGCGCAGCTGGTCGCGTTCGAAGCGCTCTGCAAGGAGCTCGGGGAAACCGAAGCGAATGTCGCGCTCGCTTGGACGCTGACGCGGCCAGCGATGACAGCACCGATCATCGGGCCGAGAACGCTCGAGCAACTTGAGGGAGCGCTCCGCGTCGTCGACATCGAGCTTTACGGAGAGATACTCTCGAGGCTGGACGAAATCTTCCCAGGTCCGGGCGGCGCCGCTCCGAACGCCTACGCTTGGTAACCGAAATTTTAAACAATTGGCATCTATAAATAGCGACGCAGGATGAAGCATCCTGCGTCGCTATTTTTTTTCCTTCCTCATTTTCGAATCTATCGGTCGGCGGAGTGAACGTTTCTAAGCATTCGTTAAGGTTGATCCGTTAGAATGGGACTGCGCCAACCTGAAGATTGGCTGAATATGAACCGCTACTGTCGGATGAAAGGGAAGAAGCCGATGCGAATATTGGTGGTCGAAGACGATCGACCGTTGCTCGACGCGATTGTCGCCGTGTTGAAGGAAGAGGCGTATCAGGTCGACGAAGCAGACAACGGACCGGATGGACTATACATAGCTGAGCAAGACGTTCACGATATGATCGTGTTGGACGTTAATCTTCCGGGCATGAACGGCTTGTCCGTTCTTTCGGAATTGAGATCGGGCGGCAGCATGAAACCTGTGTTGTTACTAACGGCTCGAGACAGCGTGGAGGATCGGGTGAGAGGACTGGATTTGGGAGCCGACGATTACTTGGTCAAGCCCTTTGCGACGCCGGAACTGCTCGCCCGCATTCGCGTGTTGCTGAGGAGACTTTCGCAGGGAGCTCCGGACGGCGAACTCAATTATGGCAGGCTGGCCGTCAAATGCCAGTTGATGGAAGGATACGCAAATGGCAAGTCGCTGAAGTTGACGCTGAAAGAATTCGAGTTGATGGAGTGCCTGATCCTGAACCGGGAGCAAATTTTGACGAAAGAGCAATTGCTGGACCGCGTATGGGGCATCGATTCGGAGGCTGGCCTCGGCGTTGTCGACGTTTATGTCCATTATCTGCGAAAGAAGCTTGCACCGCATGACTGCGACCGGTATATCCATACTGTTCGCGGAGTCGGGTATATGTTGAAGGAGAAGAGCCGATGTTCAATCGAAGCCGTACGCAGCTGACGATTCGCAACGCTGCTGTCTTATCCGTCATTCTCGTGGCCTTGAACGTGTTCGTGTACGTCGTCATGAGGCAAATGTTGTACGCGCAGGTCGACAAATCTATTCTGAATCTGACGGACAAGACGTCCTCGTTGACTGTTCCGAAGTTATCTGCCGTGGAAGGAGTGGCTGGAACGATGGCTCTTCCAGCGAAATCCGCCGTCGTCTTTAATGTTGGACAAATGGATCGCCCGATTATTCAAATTTATTGGACAAAAGAAAACTTGCCGGTTCCGATGATGGGAAGCACGGAGTTTAGCGAAGATCATTTGAAACAGCTGCTTCCGACTCATTTCGGGAAAAAGCCGGAAACGGTCAAAGTAGGTGAGCAATATTATCGCGTGTTGAACCGGGCAATGACGACGAACGCATTCACGTTGTCCAGCTCGGACGGTTCGAGTTACGAGATCGCGACCGAGCAGTTACTGACGAATGTCTCCCCGGAGATCGAGATGCTGCAACGATTATTTAATATTTTGCTGTTCGGTGGCTTGATCGGACTCGTCGTCGCTGTGGCGGCCGGCTATTATTTGGCGAACCGGGCGCTCGTTCCGATTCGGTTGTCCTTGGAAAAGCAGCAACAGTTCGTATCCGATGCATCTCATGAGCTTAGAACGCCGTTGTCGGTCATTCAGGTTCATTCGGAGCTGCTGCTCCGTCACCCCGACCATACGATCGAGCAAGACAGTAAGCTGATCTCCAACGTTCTTCAAGAAGCCAAGCGAATGAGCAAACTCGTTAGCGGATTGCTGACGCTGGCAAGGTCCGACTCCAACCAACTCGAACTGGAGCGCAAGCCGGTCCAATTTGATCGAATCGTCCAGGAGTGCGTCGGCAAAATGCAAATGCTGGCCGAGATCAAAGGAATACTCATGCATGCCGAAGTAGAGTCTCCCATTCCGATGGTCGCGGACGAGGAACGTCTGCAGCAGCTCCTCGTCACCGTGCTCGACAACGCGATCAAATACACGCCTGATGATGGCGTCGTACGCGTCGTCTGCCGCAAATTCGCCCACTCCGCCCAGCTCGAAATCGAAGATACCGGCATAGGCATCTCGCCTGAGGATCTGCCGCGCGTATTCGACCGGTTTTACCGAGGAGACAAATCGCGTACGAGGCAAGAAGGCGGCACCGGGCTGGGACTTGCGATCGCCAAGTGGGTCGTCGAACGCCACGGCGGCAAAATCCGGCTCGAAAGCAAGCGGTCGAACGGTACTCGCGTCTACATCACTCTGCCGCTCTAGTACTTAACATAGAAGCTGAATCCCCGTCCTCGTCTGCGTCTGCGAGGCGGGGATTTTTTTGTTCGACTCGCTTTCTTATTCCGTTTTCATCCGATTTTAAGCAAACGTTAAGCTCTTCTAACGGTTTTCTAAAAATCCGTCGCCATACTGGGCAATGAACCAAAACGAATCCAACCAAATCTCGAAAAAAAGGGTGATCGGAAAAATGGTAACGAAATCGAAGATCAAAAAATCAAGCGGATGGTTAGGAGCCTTGACGCTTGCGTTAGCGATTTCGGCATGCTCGTCATCGGGCGGGAATGGAAAGGCGGTCGAAAGTCTGGACCGGGAAGCCAAGGGGACGCTCAAAATCGCTTATTTCAACGAACAGGCATTTTACATGCAGTACGGCAACGCTTTTCAAGCGATGTTCCCGAATCTCGAATTGGAAGTCGTCTCAACGGAGTCGGTATTCTCGGCGGAAGACCCGGTGGCGGAGATGGAGAAGATCATGGCGGAGCGGCAGCCTGACGCGTTGTATTTGACCGAAGAGCAATATGCGGCGTTGTCGGGTAAAGGGCTGCTGTACGATTTGGATGCGGTCGTCAAGCAAGATAAGTTTGATCTCGCGGCATTCCATCCGTCGGTCATCGAGATGCTGAAGGCGCGCGGTTCGGGCAAGCTGTTCGGGCTAAGTCCGAGTTTCTCCACGCAGGCTCTGTTTTACAACAAAGGGTTATTCGACAAATACGGCATTCCTTACCCGACGAACGGGATGAGCTGGGAGGAAGTGTTGCAGCTTGCGTCCCGCTTCCCTTCGAAGAAAGAAGGAGAGGACGCATTGTACGGGCTATCCCAGTCTTCCCAGACGACGAATCCGTTCGAACTCGTTCGGGCGATCGGTGAAGCGAAGGGGCTGAATTATGCAGACGTGGACGCAGGCACGGTGTCAATCGATTCGCCGGAGTGGAAAGCGATCTTCCAAGAGATCATCGACGGTTACAAAACGGGAAGTCTTACGATGCCGTCGTCCGGCGGAGGCGGGATGGGAGGCACGATGATCAGCGCGGCGGGAGGCGGCAAGGCGTTCTCGTTCGGGCCGGATTCGATGAGATTCATGTCCGGACAAGCGGCGATGACGATCGACGGACCGATGCTCATGAACATGATGGGAGTCAATTCGAAAATGGGCGGTGCGGTCAGAAGCACTGTCGCGGTAAAGGAGGGCGGTAAAGGCGCGACCAAGCCGATGCTCAGTCCGATCAAAGACATCGATTGGGATGTCGTCACTGTTCCCGTAGACCCGTCACAGCCGGACGTCGCCGGAGGCATGAGCTTGGACGGCGTGTTCTCGATCAACGCGGCTTCGGAGAACTTGTCGGCGGCATGGGAGTTCCTGAAGTACGCGAACGGAGAGCAATTGGCCAAGACGAGCGCGAAATCGTCTCCTTCCCTGTCGGCCAGAACGGCATTCAAGAACGAAGCGGAAGGCAAGAATATCGATGCGTTCTATGCCTTGAAAGCCAACTCTCAAGCGATGCTGCAGACACTCCCTACGGGCTTCGCCGAAGATTTCGCGCAAGTCGCCGGCGAGCAAATCAAGAAGGTCACGGAAGGCGCGGCGACGCTTGACGATGCGCTGAAGCTGATACAGACGAAAGGTCAGTCGCTCCTGACAGAGGCGAAGACGAAGACGGTACAGCCGTAATGGCCGAAGAAATGGCTTTAGTGACCGAAACCCCGCTTCTCGAGGTAAGCAATGTAATGAAAAGTTTCCGAAGTGGAGGTCGGCAAATCGAAGTGTTGAACGGTATCGAGATGCGTCTGTTTGCCGGCCGGCTAACGATGCTTCGCGGTCGTTCGGGCTCGGGGAAGACGACGCTGCTTA
The DNA here is from genome assembly GCF_042655525.1 of Cohnella soli. Taxonomy (NCBI): domain Bacteria; kingdom Bacillati; phylum Bacillota; class Bacilli; order Caryophanales; family Paenibacillaceae; genus Cohnella; species Cohnella soli. The sequence goes on along the minus strand of NZ_JBHSMI010000025.1, from coordinate 99,456 downwards.
ACTTGCTCGGCGGGCTTGATCGTCCGACGGCGGGAGAAGTTCTGTTCGCTGGACGTCCGCTACATCGTTTGAGCGATAAACGGCTGACGGTCGTCAGACGCAGGGAGATCGGCTTTATTTTTCAATCGTTCGCGCTGCTTCCTCTGCTCACCGCGAGAGAGAACGTAGAATTAAGCCTGCGAATGGCGGGCGTACCGCGCTCGCAGTGGAAAGACAGGGTCGATCGCTGCATCGATCTTGTCGGATTAACGAAACGGGCGTCCCATCTTCCGTCCGAGCTTTCCGGCGGAGAACAGCAGCGGGTGGCGATCGCAAAGGCGATCGCCCACCGTCCGCGCCTGCTTCTCGCCGACGAGCCGACGGCCGAACTGGACTCGCTCATGGCGTCACGCATGATCGCGGCATTCCGGGAAATCGCGGAAGAAGAAAGGATCGCGATCTGTTTGACAACGCACGATTCAAGCTTATGGGGGGCGGCGGATATTGTGTATCGAATGGCCGATGGCCGAATCGTTCCGGAGAACTAACAAGAAGCTGGCGCTGCTTCTGCTTGCGGCGGCATGCCTGAACGTCGCAACGGGATGTTCGCTTCTGCCGCGGGAAGAAGCGGCGGAGGAGCCGCCAGCGATCCGAGCGCCGAAAATCTCGCAGAAGCCGGAATATCCGGTGAAACGAAGCACGCTGGAGCTTAAAGCGAGCGGTTCAGGCAAATTGATGTCCGAGAAAGAACGAAATCTGTTCGTGACGAAAGACGGTCGCCGGTATGTGGACGTTCGCGCCAAAGCCGGCGATAAGGTGAAGAAAGGTCAAGTGCTGGCGCTCCTCGATACCGGAGATACGGAGAAACAAATTTTACGCAAGGAAATCGAACTCGAGAAAGCCGAGCTCGACCTTAAGAGCGCGATGAGGGCGGATAACGAAGAAGGCGAGATTCTGCTGCGTAAGCAGCAGCTCGATTACAGACTGCTGAAGGAAGAACTGGCCGAATTGCGGACTGAGCTGCAAGAAGGCAAGCTAGTCGCTCCGTTCGACGGAACAATCGTCAGCTTCTCACCGGAAGTCGGCGATGTCTCGAAGGCTTTCGAGAAGATAGGACGGATCGCCGATATGGGCGCGCTCGTCGTCGCAGTACAATTCGGCAATTCGGACTTGGAAGCGATCGCTCCGGGAATGAAAGCGATCGTCGGCGTTAACGCGGCAGGCGACCATGAAGGCACGGTGAGGAGGCTTCCTGTAACGTCCGAGGGATTGGCAGAGGACTCTCTTGATTCGTACGCGTTGATTGACTTGAAGGACATGCCCGCCGGTTCGCAGCACGGGACGCCGCTGTCCGCGTCCGTCATCGTCGAAAGGCGGGAAAACGTACTCTCGATTCCGGTCGCCGCGCTGCGCAAGATGAATAGCCGATATTACGTTGTCGTCAAAAACGCGGACGGCAGCATGGGCGAGGTGGACGTGGAGATCGGCGTTCGAACGACGACAGACGTCGAAATCATTAAGGGGCTAGCGGAAGGCCAGAAGGTCGTGGGGAAATAATGCGGGTTGTTGTCTACCTCTTTCTGAAAATGTGGCAAAACCGCTGGTTCACCCTCAGCACTTTAGCCGGTCTGACCGTTGCCGCCGCATTCTCGATGAGCATTCCGATGTATGCGGACGGGACGCTCAAGCGACTCGTTGCCGAGTCTTTGCGTGAAGAGACGAAAGGGCTGCCTGCTGCTTCCTTGTATATGAAATATCAAGCCGCCGGCGGAGGGGAGACGGATTCGGAAGGACTGGCGGAGGTTAATCGTTGGATTGAGGAAGAGCTACCCGGCCGAATCGCCTTCCCTGTCGAAGCGAGCTCGCGCCGGTTTGCATTGCCCCCTTCTACGGTGAGGAAAATGCACTCTGACGAAGCGAGCTCCGTCGGCAGGTTGGCGCGAATGGAGCTTGCTTCCCAAAGCTTGCCGAAAGAAGACATGCGAATCGTCGAGGGAAAGATGCCTCGGGACGGCATGCGGGAAAGCGCCGTCGAAGCGCTCGTTCTTAGCGAGACGATGAACCGTAACGGTTGGAAGATCGGCGATACATTCTATTACGACGCTAAGAAAGCCGAAGGCGGCACAAAGCGTTTGATTGTTCGGATTGTCGGTTCGTACCGGTTGAACGACGAAACGGCGGCCGACCTGGCGATCGACGGCAAAGAAAAGCTAGCGGAGACGTTGCTCGTCGGGCAAGAGACGATGGAAACGTTATTGAAGGATAACGGGCTATCGTTGGATTCGGCGGGCTGGTTTTACGCGTTCGACTTGAGCGAAATTCGTATCGGCGATCTATCTCCGCTTATCCGCGAACTTGGACGGCTAGAGATTAATATCAATCAGAAGTTGGAAAATACGAAAGTGAACGTCAGTTTCCTCGATATGCTTTACGACTTCAAGCGGCAGAGCTTGCGTCTGCAGGCGATGTTATTCGCGCTCGCCGCACCCGTCCTGGCGATGGCGACGTATTTCGTGACGCTGAACGCCCGGCAATCGTTGGAACGACAGAAAGGCGACATCGCCGTCCTGCATAGCCGAGGCGCCAGCCCGAAACAGATCGTGTTATTGTACGCGATCGAAGCGGTGATTCTCGGAGCGGTGGCGTTATTGATCGGACTTGCCTTGGCGTGGTTCATGGCCAAGACGATCGGTTCGGCCGGCGGATTTCTCTCTTTCGTGAACCGTCGATCGATACCGGTAGGATGGAACGCCCAGACTTGGTTGTTCGGCATCGTCGCGACCTCGATCGCGGCATTGGCGACGACGATTCCCGTACGGAAATACGCCGAAGCTTCTATCGTGGAGCATACGCGGCGACGCGGCGGCAAGAACGGGCGGCCAGCATGGCATCGATACGGATTGGACGTTGCGCTGCTCGCGGTGTCGGGGGCAGGATGGTACATGCTTGATTCGGGGCGAGTCGCTTCTGTGGACCCTACGGACGGGAGGATCGAACCGGTGATTTTCGTTTTTCCCGCCTTGTTCGTATTCGCAGCGGGCTTGACGTGCTTGCGCCTGTTTCCGTTATTACTGCGCTTTTGGAAGGTCGTCGCAGGCAACCGGATGCCGGTGACTTTGCATTTGACGATGACGCAGCTCTTGCGCTCGGCGTCAACCTTCTATCCGCTCATGATCTTGCTAGTGCTCACGATCGGATTAGGCGTATACGATTCATCCGCGGCGAGAACGATGGACGCCAACGCGTCCGACCGCATCGCTTATCGCTATGGCAGCGATGTCGTCCTGCAAACTGCCTGGGAAGGCGTCCAGGATGAGGAAGACCAGAACAAAACGTACTATAACGAACCGCCGTTCGGGGCGTATTCGCGGCTTGAAGGCGTGGAGGCAGCCGCACGTGTGATGAGATCGACCGCGAAAATCGAGATCGGCGGCAAGCCGGCGGGCTCGGGTCAACTGATCGGGATCGACAACGTCGATTTCTCGAAGGTGGCGGAATTCCGTAAAGACTTGTTCTCGCGGCACCCGTCCGACTACCTCGATGCGCTCGGGACGACCGAGCAGGCAGCGCTCGTCTCCGAAGCTTTCGCCGCAAAATACGGTTTGAAAGCCGGAGATGCCCTGCGCCTGACGATCGGTTACGGCAACGAGCCGGTCGTCTTGGTCGTCGTCGGCACCGTGCCGTACTGGCCGAGCTTATATCCGGAAGAGTATCCATTCATCGTTGCGAACTTGGATTATTTGTACAGGCAGATCGAGAAAATCCCTTACGAAGTGTGGCTGAACATGAAGCCGGGTGCGAAGCTGTCTCCCGTCTTGAACGCATTGGCCGAACGCGGCATCGCAGTCACGCGGGCAGATGACGCGCGCGGACAGGTCGTTGCGCTCAGAAATCATCCGGCACAAGGTGGCGTATTCGGCATATTAAGCCTCGGTTTTCTCGTGTCGTTGCTCGTGTCGTTGCTCGGATATTTGATTTTCTGGTTTTTCGCTCTTTCCCGGAGATCGGCGCAATTAGGCATCTTGAGGGCGATGGGGCTTTCTCGTGCGCAGCTGACCGGCATGCTGTTGCTCGAACAATTGTTCACGACAGGATTGTCGGTAGCGGCGGGGCTTGGTATCGGCAAAGCCGCTAGTCGGTTGTATCTCCCTTTTCTCCAGGGAAGTTCCGCGGACGGCTCACCTCAAGTGCCGCCATTCCGGATCGTCTTCGAAGCGGCGGATACGATGAAGCTGTGGGCGGCGACCGGGATCATGTTATTCGCGGGAGCATGTGCTCTTGCATGGCAGTTGAGACGCTTGCGGATCTCCCAGGCGGTGAAGCTGGGCGAGGAGCGGTAGGCATACTCGGAAACCGGGGAGGTTCGGTCATGATTCATTGCGAAGGATTGGTGAAAATTTTCAAAACCGACGACGTCGAAGTCGTCGCCTTGCAAGGGCTGAACTTGACGGTCGAGCAAGGCGAGATGATGGCGATCATCGGAAACAGCGGGAGTGGCAAATCTTCGCTGCTCAACATCTTGGGCGGCCTCGACAAGCCGTCCGCTGGCCAGGCGGTCGTCGGGAAGTGGGATTTGCTTAAGATGTCCAAAGATCAACTCGTTACTTACAAGCGGAGCGAGGTCGGGTTCATCTGGCAAAATAACGCGAGAAACTTGGTTCCGTACTTGACCGCGCTCCAGAACGTCGAATTGCCGATGCTGATCGGCGGCAAAGCGGACAGAACGTACGCAAAGGAATTGCTTCGAGCGGTCGGTCTCGAGCACCGGATGGGCAACCGGTTGACGCAACTGAGCGGCGGCGAGCAACAACGGGTCGCCATTGCGATCGCTCTTGCCAACCGGCCGCGGCTGCTGCTGGCCGACGAACCGACGGGCTCGGTAGACAGCGCGACGGGAGAACGGATTCTCGATATTTTCCGGGAGCTCAACCGGAAAACCGGCGTCACGATCGTCATCGTCACCCATGATCTTTCGGTCGCGGACAAAGTCGACCGCGTCGTTGCCATCCGGGATGGATTGACGAGCACGGAGTGGATCATGCGGCAATCTGCACGGGATAACGAAGCGATTACGGGAATCGACAAGGATTCCGGCATCGTTCATGACCTGACGGAACGTCCGATATTCGGCGCACGCCACGAGGAATTCGTCGTCGTCGATCGGGTCGGACGGCTGCAAATTCCGCAGGCTTATTTGGAGGCGATGAACGTGGAAGGCAAAGTTGTTCTCTCGTTCGACGGCACGATCGTGACGATCGGACCGCCGGGCGTGCCGACCGAGAGCCGAGAGGGCTTCGGTCGAGAGGAACGCTCGCACACCGAAGACGGGGGAGTGAGTGGAAGTGGAGAAAGCAGGCGGTCTGGATGAGGTCTACGCCGCTTACGCGATTTCGTTAAGCCGGTTCATGTATAAGTTGACGCGCGATCGTGAGGAAGCGAATGACTTGGTGCAGGACGCCTTCCTCAAGCTGTGCGAGCAAGGGCGCGTGCCTGATCATCCGAGGGAATGGTTGAATTTGACCGGGTACCGGTTGTTCGTCGATCGTTGGCGCCGCAGACAAAGAGTCGTATGGACGCAGCTGGACGATCGTGCTCCCGAAGGCCGTCCGGGTCCCGAGCAAGAGGTGCTTGACCGGGAGCTCGATCGGCATTTCCGTTCATTGCTGCTGCGCTTCAAGCCGTCGATGCGAACAGCGATTCAGATGCGGGTATACGACGGGCGCGGTTACGGTGAAATCGCCCGCGCGCTCGGATGTTCCGAGAATACGGTGAAGTCGTTCATCCGGCGAGGATGGACGCAATTGGCGAGATGGCTGTAGAGCGATCGCTTGGAAGGGAAAGAGGCTATCCCTGGTCGAATGACTTCGACTGGGATAGCCTCTCGTTCGTTCACCTGGCGATGTCCGCCCACATTTCTTCTTCGACGTCGAGCGTGATTTGCGAAGGGAATACTCTTTCGCCGAATTCTCTCAAAACGTAACGCGCGATCGCTTCTTTTAAATTCGCTTCGATAAGGAGGCGGCTGAGCCCTTGCACCCACGCCTCCGCGCCGAAGCCTTGCTCCTCGTCGTAGAGGAGCTCGACCTCTACGGATTCGACCGGCACTTCGTGCCTTTCAGCCATATGCAGACAAACCGCGTTGACAATGTGATCCATGCCGAGTCTCATCGCAGGTTACCAGCGGCGCGGGCCGTCATTCATGCGCGGCTGCTGTCGACGTCTCTTAAAGGCGTTATACACGGCGAGCGCTACAGAGATCAGGACTACCAACGCAAGTGCGTTGACCAGGAAACCGAGCATGCTGGCGAAAAATCCTGTTCCGAACATTCCGCCGAACAAGAGGCCGGCCAAACCGCCGATCATCATGCCTTTCATGAAGCTGCCGCCGGAGAAGAAGCCTTTTTTCGTCGTGTTGCCGGTAGCCGATGCGGAAGATTTATTCGTTGTGGAGCTTTTGCTTATGCTATCGTGCGATTGAGCCGGCGTTTTGTTGAACGATTTTTTGCCGGAGCTGAATGAACGTGGTTTCGCATCGACGCTGTTTACCGGGGTGCTAACAACGACCGTAAAGGCGAAGAGACTCATAATGAGCAATACTTTTTTCCACATGACGCTTAACTCCTTCTGTAAATGGGGTTTGGTGCTTTGTAATGATAAGTAATACGGGGGCCAGTTCAGCCGGTTTCATTTACTTTGGAAGGTGCCGTGCAGATCATAATGCGGTATGCTTAGAACAGTGATGAGGCGGGGAGAGTGGAAGCGTTGACGGTATTGTCTTATCCGCGGGCTTACGTCGAATATCTTGCGGAATATTACGGCTCGCGCGATTATTTTGAATGCCACGAAATTATGGAAGAATATTGGAAGGAAAACCCAAGCTCGCCGCAGCGTATCAGTTGGCTTGTGCTAATAAGAATTGCGGTTTGTTTGTACCACGCACGACGCGGGAATTGGAAGGGCGCCGCGAAGCTGATGGGAAAGGCGGCGCATGAAGCAGATGCAGAACTGTTCGACAAATTAGGCATGGACGGGGCAAAGCTGAAGGAGGTGCTGCGTTCCACAGCCAGAGCTTGGGCAGAGCCGAACGCAGCATACGCCGATATCGAGCTTCCGATCGTCGATGCTGCGCTGAAGCAAGCGGCTATCGACCGCAGCGCGGAGCTCGGTTACACGTGGGGAATACGCGGCGAGGTCGCGGGAGAAGAAGTCATACATCGCCATTTGACTCGTGACCGGACGGAAGTCGTTCGAGCCCGCGAGGAAGCGGTCGAACGCAAAATAAGCGACCGCTCATAATTCCGGGTTGGAACACGAACGAGGCGCCCAAGGGCGCCTCGTTGTCGCGTTGTTTTGAAGCTAAATTGTGATTTTACGCTTGCCGCCGGCCTTCCGAGACCATTTCGAGCTCGCCGGTTTCGGGATGGATAATAAGGCCGTGAACAGGCGTGCCCGGCGGGAGAAGCGGATGGTTGCGGACGATCTCGACACTGTTCTCGACGCTCTCCCTGACGCTATCGAAACCGGTCAGCCAGCGGTTGAGGCTGATGCCGGAGTGGCGAAGCGTGTGAATGACATCGTCCGGAATGCCGCGTGCCGTCATATGCGAGACGACTTCGTCCGGGTCGATGCCCGTCATGCCGCATTCGTGATGGCCAATGATAAGTACTTCATGGGCGTTAAGCTCATAGAGCGCGACCAGAATACTCCGCATAATGTTGCCGAACGGGGCTGTTATGATCGCTCCGGCGTTTTTAATAATTTTAGCGTCGCCGTTTTTCAAATTCAGCGCTTTCGGTAGAAGCTCGGTCAGACGGGTATCCATACAAGTGACGATGACGAGCTTTTTCTGCGGAAATTTGGACGTCTTATACTGCTCGTACTCTTTGTTTTGAACGAATTCACGGTTATGAATCAAGATTTCTTCAAGATTAGGCATAAGCTCTTTCATTAACCTCCTTGCGAATTAGACGTCGGCGGTCGCCGTTCTGCGGTCTTCCAGCCGAAGCCGATTGCTGTAAATTTGCGAGTCGCTGACAAGGGCGAACGCCCGAATATCCGACCGATAAGTCAACCGGAGACGTTCCTCGAAAAAAACTTCGTGGCGTTGCTCATACCAGACGTCGAACGCATTGCTATCAGCAAGAAGATCGCCCGGCACCGGCTCCTTGATCGCCCACAGCGCAGGTACGCCGTTCATGGCGCAGCCGCAGCCTTCCGTGTCGGAGACGAGCTTCCAGACCGTAGCGTGCTCGCCATATTTGGCCCGAATCTCTTTAACTGCTTCGTCGCTCCATTCGATGCTGATCATAGCACCACGCACCTCCCCGATTCGTGCTTTTTGCCGATCGGAAAATAAACCAATCAAGTTGATTATAAATTTTGCGGAAGTTATGATCAAGTTGAGAATATACAGCGAGTCAAGGAAAGGTCGTGTTCTTATGAGCCAACTGCAACAATCGTCCTCAACGCCATTGGAGCGTTTCCGGGAGCTGACCGGGAAAATCAAACAATTCGAAGAGATTCTGGGCCTTGTCTATTGGGATATGAGAACGGGAGCGCCGCGCAAGGGAATCGAGCTTCGCTCGCAAGCGGTGGGCGCGCTCTCCTCGGAGACGTTTAAGCTGTCGACTTCCGAGGAGATGGGAGAGCTTCTCGCGGTTTTGAGCGCACCGGACAAAGCATCCACGCTTAGCGACATCGACCGTAAGCTCGTCGAAGAGACGGCGAAGGAGTATGACCGCAACCGTCGTATTCCGCCGGACATGTACCGGGATTACGTCGTTCTTACTTCCCAGTCGGAAGCGGCATGGGAAGAGGCGAAAGAAAACAATGATTTCGAAGGTTTCGTGCCCTATTTGGAGAAAATCATCGATTATAATCGGAAGTTCATCGAATTATGGGGCGTTAAAGCGACTCCGTATGACACGCTGCTCGACATGTACGAGCCGGGGTTAACGACGGTTGAACTGGACCGGCTATTCGGCGAGCTTCGCGAACGTCTTGTGCCGCTTGCGGAACGGATCGCCAATTCGCCGAACAAACCCGATACGTCGTTTTTGACCGGTACGTTCGAGAAGGAAGCGCAGAAGGCGTTCAGCAAGCTGATTTTGAAGCAGATGGGTTACGATTTCGAAGCCGGACGCCTCGACGAAAGCGTTCATCCTTTCGCAACGGGGCTGAGCACGGGCGACGTTCGCATTACAACCCGGTACTTGTCCGATGATTTGACAAGCGCGCTGTTCGGCACGATTCACGAAGGCGGTCATGCACTGTATGAGCAGAATATTAGCCGGGAGCTTGACGGCACTTCGCTCAGTACCGGCACGTCGATGGGCATTCACGAGTCGCAGTCCCGTCTTTGGGAAAATATGATCGGACGCAGCCTCGGGTTCTGGCAGCGGTATTTGCCGGATTTGAAGGCGCTGTTCCCGGGATTGCTCGACGAGTTGACGCCTGAAGCTTTTTACCGCGGCATCAACGTTGTGGAACCTTCGCTCATCCGAATCGAGGCGGACGAGTTGACGTATAACCTTCATATTATGATCCGTTACGAAATCGAGAAGATGCTGTTCAACGAAAATTTAGATCCGCGCGATTTGCCTGAAGTATGGAATCGGAAATATACGGAAGCGCTCGGCGTTACGCCTCCCGACAACGCGCACGGCGTGCTCCAAGACGTGCATTGGTCCGGCGGCGCGTTCGGCTATTTCCCTTCGTATTCTCTTGGCAATATGTACGGCGCGCAGATGATGGACGTCGCCCGGCGCAAGCTGCCTGATCTTGAAGCGCAAATCGCGAAAGGCGAATTGCTGCCGCTGAAAGAATGGTTGACCGAACAAGTGTATCGACACGGCAAAATGCTGAATCCGTCGGAACTGATCGAGCGGATTAGCGGCCAACCGCTTCAGTCCTCGTACCTGTGCGATTACTTGGAGAACAAGTACAAGGAGATTTACCGTTTAGGGCGTGTCTGAAAACCCGCTCGGCAAAATCTGCTCCCCTCGGAGTATTCAGACACACCCTGGAATAGGAGCTTAGCCGTCGATGGGAATCCGAGTGATCAAAACCGCGGTCGCGGCGCTTGTTGCGATCTACGCCGCCCATATGCTGGGTGTCGCCAATCCGCTCTCTGCGGGCATATTGGCGATCATGGGCGTCGATACGACGCGTTGGCGCGGTATACGGGCCGTGTTGGCGCGCTTCGGTGCGTCCATGTTCGGTCTGCTGTTTGCTTCGGCGTTATTTGAATTTATCGGCTTTCATATCTGGGTGCTGGCGATTTACATCTTGCTTGCGTATCCGATTTTGGCGCGAACGGGGTTAAAGGACGGCATCATTACCGGTTCCGTCATCGTCTTTCACCTGTTCGCTGCTGGAGAAGTGACGAAGTACGCACTCCTGACCGAGCTTGAATTGCTGGTACTCGGTCTCGGTTCTGCGACGTTGTTTAACTTGGCGTACATGCCGCGTGAACAAGAGACGCTGACCACGCTTCGTGTCCGGACGGAAGAAAGCTTCTCGGCGATTTTTCGCAGACTTTCCGAGCATTTACGCGACCCCGGCGTGGTGTGGAGCGGTGAAGAGATGCTGTATGCGGAGAAAGCGATCGAACAAGGCATCGAAGTCGCCAGGCGTGCACGGGAAAATCGACTCATTCCACAGGATGAACCTTGGCAGCTTTATTTCGAAATGAGGCGGCAACAATTTGAATCCATCGGGTTAATGATGGAGTCGATTGCTTTCGTCTCGAGCCGTGTGCCCCAAGCTGAGCAACTATCCGTGTTGTTCGATCGGTTGACGGATGACGTTAAGTCGGATTATTACGAGGGCGAGACGGAACGGATGCTCGATCGTCTTGAATCCAGCTTCAAAGGCATGCCGCTTCCGGCAACACGAGACGAGTTCGAAATCCGCGCGGCACTCTTTCAGCTTTCGCGAGAGCTTCGAAGATTTCTGAATATTGCGGGCCGCTCTAAAAAACGGAAGTCAACTTCTGCCCAAGCGATCATACAATGAAACGTAAAGTCTATCCCGGCGACCGTTTTTGACGGTGACCGGTAACGGTTGCGGGCTGCGCGAATACATTTTTGTCACTCTAGACGAATGTCCTGCATAGACTTTAAGTGACTTGATCGTATGGAGGAGGTCTACCGAAATGGCTATTGCGGATAAACGGCTGCAGCGCAGGGAAATCATCACGAAGGCAGTTTGCGGCAAAGGCCGTAAGTTCTCGACGATTACCCACACCGTAACGCCGCCGCACCACCCGACCAGCATTCTGGGCGCGTGGATCATCAATCATCAGTATGAAGCGGTGAAATCGGGAGACGGAATCGAAGTAATCGGGTCTTACGATATTAACATCTGGTATTCGTACAGCAAAAACTCGCAAACCGACGTCGCCAAAGAGACGATCTCCTATGTGGAGCGCGTGAATTTGTCGTATGTAGATCCAAAACATCGCGCGAGTACGGAAGAGGTGTCTGCGGATGCGACGCAGGAACCCAACTGCGTGGAAGCGACGATCGGATCGGGCGGAACTTCCGTGCACATTCGCGTCGAACGGGAATTCGCCGTCGAAATGGTTGCGGAAACGAAAGTATGCGTTATCGTCGACCCTAACGGCAGCGACGACGATGGCAAATCGGCCGATTTCAGCCTCGGCGACGACGGAGATTTCGAGGATCTGGATTCCGATTTACTGGAAGACGATTTGTGATCGGTTCGGTCATCGACCGGTACTTAAGTCTATGCAGAAGCGGAACGATTGTCGAGGGCGGGTGCCCTGCCGGAACAACGGGATAAGCCTGAATGCAGCAGAGGCGGACATAGGGAAGGGTTATTCGGCTTCGGCGTTCGCGCGCCGCACGCGGGACGGCCCTTCCCGTGTTTGCGTTAGCGGGAAGAGGCGGGGGCGGCGTTCATGACGGGTAAAGTATGGGCGTATGCTCGGACGTCTTCCGGAACTGGAGCGGGTGCCGCAGACGCAGGTAGAATGGATGGCGGCGGGGCGTTTCAGGTACTTGCGGGATTGCCGCTTCTTGACGGGTCGAGCGGTTCTGGAGTGGCGGGACCAAACGATTGCATCGTTCCGGTAGGAAGGCTGTCGACATCGACTTTGTTTGAGTCGTCGCCGGACTCTTCTTTGTCGATATCCCCGTGGCTCATGAACGCGAAAGCAAGGGAGACATCGGCTCTCTCGGATGAAGAACTGCAAAGGCGGCTCCGTAGGGAAGGCATTCCTGCACTTGTCGAAGGAAAACATCCGGCCGATGTCAGAGTGACTCGGCTTCGCGTCACGGTATGGGGGTTCGATGCAGTCGAGATCGCTAGATTGCTATCGGATTCCCCGTCGATTAATGATGTTAATAAAATGAGGCGAATCGGAGAGTTAGATTGTTTGCCACCTGGGCATGCGTTATGGAAGCCGGCGGAGAAGCTGGCAACAAGGACGCTGTATGCGCTTGGCCTTGATTTCGGACAAGTCGAAGTTCGTGTCTCCGACAGCGGCTGGATACATGTTGCTGCAGTAAAGCCAGCGATTCCGAAGTTGTCCGAAGAAGGCAGATTGCGTTGGAAAGAACGGCTGGACGAATTCATTGCGGCGTGGGAGGCGGAAACCGGCGAGCGACCGGTGGCGAAACTCGGCGCGGACCCCGAATTTGTGCTGCTGTCGGAAGAAGGCAAAGTCGTTCCTGCATCGCGTTATTTTAGGCCGGAGGCGGACGCGGGCTGCGACTCGGTGCGCGTGCGCGGAGAGAAACGTTGGCCGCTCGTCGAATTGCGTCCGAGGCCGACGACGGAGCCGGGACAGCTGGCGGCGGACGTGCGCCGGTTGCTCGTCGTAGCTGCGGAGAAAACAGCAGGCGCAGCGCTGAACTGGCGGGCGGGAGCGTTGCCCGTTCCGGGATTGCCGATCGGCGGTCATATCCACTTGAGCGGCGTCGCGCTTACCGGTGAGCGGTTGCGAGCGTTGGACAACGCTGTCGCTTTGCCGCTGCGCCTGTTGGAGCCTGCGTCCGCCGCTCGGCGCCGCCCGCGTTATGGAGCGCTAGGCGACGTTCGCCGCCAGCCCCACGGCGGCTTCGAGTTCAGGACGCCGCCGAGCTGGCTCGTTTCGCCGAGGCTGACGCTAGGCGCGTTTGCGCTGGCGAAGATCGCTGCGGAGCATTCGCGGGAACTCGCGGCCGGCCGGCCTCTTGACGAGGAGCGGTACAGAGATGCCTTCTACTCTGGCGATCGCAACGCATTGCTCGAGGCGACGGAACGGATATATGCACGCATTCGGCAGACGTTCGGCTACACCGCGTACAAGGAGTCGGTCGATTATTTATTCGCCGCCATCGCGGCCGGCCGGCGGTGGGACGAATCGACGGATTTCCGCCGTAAATGGCGTATTGCGTTTTCGTGACCGGCATTTCGCATTTTCAGGTGTTGTGAGTTTTTGCAGAATAGTCTTCCTGCGGCGTACCGCGGCGAGGACTTTTTTGTATTCGTGGGCTGGGTGCCTCGAGAGCGGGAGCGTACAGGGTGGTCAATTTGCGCGGTATTCGTTTGTGGAGAATGTATATGATTTTTCGAATACATTTCCAGAATCAAGACTCAAATCTCGAATGGAGTATGAAATTTCGTATAGAATCGACTGATCTGATAAGTCCTCGGCACATTGTATATGATATTTCGAAGAGCTATAGGACGTTGTTTGCAACTGCCCGTTTTTAGTTTTTTCCTCCTGGTGCCGCGAGTCTCCCAGATTTGCTATAATAAATTATTGATCATTTAACGCTTTCCGCGTGACCAGGAGGAAGAACATGGCTGGCTATACCCCCATGATGGAGCAATACTTATCCGTCAAGGCGACGGCGCCCGACGCGCTGCTGTTTTTTCGCCTAGGCGATTTCTATGAAATGTTTTTCGAAGATGCGATTACCGCTTCCCGGGAATTGGAAATTACGTTGACTGGAAGGGGAGCGGGCGGTGACGAACGGGTGCCGATGTGCGGCGTGCCCCACCACTCGGCTGAAGGGTATATTGCGCGACTAATCGATAAAGGCTACAAGGTCGCTGTATGTGAGCAGATGGAAGATCCGGCGGCGACGAAAGGGATGGTGCGACGGGAAATCGTGCGCATCGTAACGCCCGGAACGGTAATGGACGCGAAAATGCTCGGAGAGGCGTCGAATAACTTCATTCTTGGCGCGGCGCTGCATGGAGGCAGGTTCGGCGTGTCGGCGTGCGACTTGACAACGGGTGAGCTGTACGTCACATCGTTCATTGCGTCCGAGGAAGCGATCGGTAACGTGCTGAACGTGTACAAGCCTGCGGAAGCGATCGGCGACGAAGCGGCGATTGCGGCCATACATAACGAATCGAATAAGACGGGAAGAACGATCGTAACGACGGTACGAGTGGAAGTCGACTCGTCGCGTCTGACGTCGCAGTTCCCTGATGAACGTTGGTCCGAGCACGACGCTTCGCGTCAAGCGGCCGTCGCCAAACTTCTCGCCTATCTGGAAGAGACGCAGAAGCGTTCGCTCGCACACGTGCGTGCGGTTAAAGCGTATGATTCCGAATCGTACATGTCGCTTGACGCTTTTACTAGACGTAATCTTGAATTGACTGAGACGGTTCGTGACCGTTCGCGCAAAGGTTCGCTGCTGTCGCTGCTCGACCGCACCAGAACCGCGATGGGCGCGCGACTGCTCAAGCGTTGGATTGATCAGCCGCTGCTCGACCGCAATGAAGCCGACCGCCGGCTTGACGCCGTCGAAGCGCTTCATGGCGACTGGATTAAGCGCAGCGAACTGCGCGACGAACTTGGAGACGTCTACGACTTGGAGCGGCTCGCCGGAAGAATCGCCTACGGCACTGCCAATGCGAGGGATCTGCTGAGCTTGCGCAATTCACTTAGACGTATCCCGTCCGTTCAGGCGATTTGCGCTAGCTTCGGCGAGACGCCGCTAGCAGCGCTGGCCGGGCGAATGGATGCTTGCGAAGACATTGCGGACGCGATAGAACGGGCGATCGCCGACGAGCCTCCCGTCTCGCTCCGGGAAGGCGGCATCATACGCCCAGGCTTCGACGCGAAACTGGATGAGCTCCGCGAAGCAAGCCAGAACGGCAAGCAATGGATTGCCGAGCTCGAACGCCAGGAACGCGAAGCGACGGGCATCAAGTCGCTGAAAATCGGTTTCAACAAAGTGTTCGGCTACTATTTGGAAGTGACGCGCTCCAACTTGACGAGTTTACCGGAGGGACGATACGAGAGGAAACAGACGCTGGCGAACGCCGAACGTTTCGTTACGCCGGAACTGAAAGAGAAAGAAGCGCTCATTCTAGAAGCGGAAGATCGCATGTTCGACCTCGAATACGAGCGGTTCATTGAACTGCGCGACGGTATCGCTGCCCAGATGGACAGATTGCAGAGACTTGCCGCCGGCGTGTCTGAGCTGGACGTGCTGCAGTCGTTCGCGGAAGCGAGCGCGGATCGTCGATATTCGCGTCCAAAATGGACGGAAGGCGACGGCTACGATTTGACGATCGAAGAAGGCCGACATCCTGTCGTCGAATCGGTTAACGAGAACGGCGTGTTCATCGCCAACGAAACGTCGCTTACGGCGGAAGACGGTTCTATCTTACTGATCACCGGGCCGAACATGGCGGGCAAGAGCACTTACATGCGCCAAGTCGCCGTCATTTGCTTGATGGCTCAGATCGGCTGTTTCGTCCCTGCCAAGAAGGCGGTGCTGCCCTTCGTGGACCGCATTTTCACCCGAATTGGCGCAGCTGACGATCTTGTCGGCGGCCAGAGTACGTTTATGGTCGAGATGAAAGACATCCAAGTGATGACCGAGCAGGCGACGAAACGCAGTTTGATCATTATCGACGAGTTGGGACGGGGCACATCGACGGACGAGGGGATGGCCATTGCGCAAGCGGTCATCGAGTACGTTCACAATCACATTGGCTGTAAAGCGCTCGTCTCGACGCATTTTCATGAATTGGCACACTTAGAGCAATCTTTAACGGGGTTAAAGAACGGCTGCATGGCTGTAAAAGAAAGCGCCGACGGGGTTACATTCCTGCGCAAACTCGTGCCGGGCGCGGCCGATTCAAGTTACGGCATCTATTGCGCGCAACTCGCAGGGTTGCCGGATGCCATTGTCTCCCGCGCTTACTCGCTGCTTAGCGAGCCTGCGCATGTCGGAGGCAAACCCGCGATAGCAGGGGACATGCGCCAAGAAGCGGCGGCCGCCTTGGCGTCGGCGTTGCCTGCGGCACCGGGTGTGGCGATTGCGGCAACGCCGGTTTCATCGCAAGGTGAGCCGCAAACCGCCCAACCTGCCGCTGGTATCGTGCAAATGTCGCTATTCGGGGAAGCACCATCGCCGATGAAGTCCGCCAGACAACCAGCTTCGGACAAATTGCTGGACAAGCTGCGCAAGCTGGACGTCATGCGGATGACGCCAATGCAGGCATTGGAATGGCTCAATGACGCCCGTAATATGCTGAACGAAAGCGGGGATTAAGATGATACGGTTGCGGAAATTTTCCATTACGCGCAAGTTCGCCGTGACTCTTGCGCTGACGTTGTCGATTTCGCTGACGGCCGCATCGACGCAAGCCTTCGCGGCAAGCGCCGAGCAAGTGCAAGAAGTGAGAGAATTGCTTGAGCAGTATCACCTCAGCAAACCTGACGATACTTTGCTCTCTGCCGGCGAGATGGACCAAATGATCGATGCGCTGCACGATCCTTACACGCAATATTTCGATGCTGATAAATGGAAGGCGTTCGAGTCGGCGCTCGACCCCAAATTCGTCGGCATCGGAATAATCATAAAACAAGGGAAAGACGGCGTACTTGTGGATAGCATTGTTCCGAGCAGTCCTGCGGAAGCTGCAGGCGTATTGCCAGACGATATGATCACGGTAGCGGACGGAGAATCGTTGAAAGGCAAAACGGTCGATCAGGTGCGGCAGTTACTTCTTGGAAAAGAGGGCACGAATGTTCAACTGGAATTGATCCGAGCAGGCAATTCCGTCACCCTAACTATTGAGCGTAAAGAAGTGCCACAGCCCGTCGTAATGGCGAAGCTGCTGACCCCGGGCGTTGGTTACTTGGCTCTCTCCGGATTTACGTTGAATGCGGGCAGCGAAGTCAAGCGGAAACTCGAGCAACTGGAGGCGCAAGGGTTATCTTCACTAGTTCTCGATTTGCGTGATAATGGCGGGGGATACGTGGACGCCGCACAAGCGATCGCATCGCTGTTTGTCGATAAGGGAGTGCTCGCCCATATGATCGACGGAGATGGCCAAGACAGTCCGATCGAATTAACCGGCACCAAACGCAATTATCCTGTCGTCATACTCGTGAACGGCAATTCCGCCAGCGCGTCGGAACTGCTGTCCGGCGCTTTGCAAGACTACGGCGTCGCGAAACTCGTCGGGACGAAGACTTACGGCAAAGGCGTCGTTCAGTCTCTCATTCAGGTGAAAAGCGGCGGCGTATTGAAAGTGACCGTTCAAGAATACCTCACGCCGACAGGTCGGAAAGTGGACAAAAACGGACTCGTGCCCGATATGTTCGCGAAAGGCGCAACCGAGCAACTCGTCGATGCTTATCGGCTCGCGGGCGGCAATGACGTCGAATTGACGCTCGAACGAGGCGTTGCAACGATGAACGGCTTGTCGATGGCCGAGCCGAATGCGGCGATTTTGTCGCAGAAGAAATGGTACATTGATACCAGGCTTGCAGCAGCACTCGTCGGAGCGAACGTTACCTACGATGCCAAAGCGCACGTTATCAAGCTAATGAATGGCGCGACGCAACTTTCGCTCAAGACAAACGACGCGAGAATGATCGTGAAGGACGGCAGGTCGAACGTAGACGCCGATTTGGTCGCCAAAACATTTGCCGGGTTCGCTTATACGGGATCTGGCGAGAAGCTTAAGCTTACCGCGAAAATGAACTAAACTGTAATGACGTCAACGGGAAAAGGAGTGATCAGCGATGGGAATCATTCGTCCGCTCGATGAACATCTGGCAAACCAGATCGCCGCCGGCGAAGTCGTCGAGCGTCCGGCCTCGGTATTGAAAGAGTTGATCGAGAATGCCGTCGACGCCGGTGCTTCCCGCATCGACGTAACCGCAGAGGAAGGCGGTCTTGGGCTGCTTCGTATCGCCGATGACGGCGCGGGCATTCAGCCGGACGACATGCTCGTCGCTTTCCAGCGTCATGCGACGAGCAAAATCGCCTCGGATAAAGATTTGTTCCAGATCAAGACGCTCGGCTTTCGAGGGGAAGCTTTGCCAAGTATCGCGGCTGTCTCCAAAGTGAAGTGCGTAAGCGCAACGGACGCCGGCGGCCTCGGTCGACTGCTGGAAATCGAAGGAGGCACCATCACGGCCGACCGGGAAACGAACGCACCCAAAGGGACGGAAATGGTCGTCAAAGATTTGTTTTACAACACGCCCGCACGTTTGAAATATATGAAAACCATTCAGACGGAGCTTGGTCATCTGTCCGACGTCGTCTACCGCCAGGCACTGGCCCGGCCGGATATCGCGTTCTCGTTCACGCATAACGGCAATCCATTGCTTCGAACGCCGGGTAACGGAGATTTGAAGCAGGTCGTCGCGGCCATCTACGGCACATCCTCTGCAAAAGCGATGGTTGAAGTCAAAGCGGAAAATCCCGACTACTCCTTGACGGGATTGACTGCGCTCCCAGTAGAGACGCGGGCCAATCGCAACGCCGTCACGGTGCTTGTCAATGGGCGTTACGTGAGAAGTCAGGCGGTCGTGCAGCCGCTGCTGCAGGCATACCATACGCTGCTGCCGCTGCATCGTTACCCGCTTGCCGTGCTAAACTTGAACATGCATCCTACGCTAGTGGATGTGAACGTTCATCCGGCGAAGCTTGAAGTGCGATTTAGCAAAGAAGCGGAGCTTCGCGCATTCATCGAACAGACAGCTAAACAGGCGCTCGGGTCGGAAGCTTACATTCCTTCAGGGGCATCCGTGCGCACGTCGAAGGCGGCTCCCGCTTGGGTTCAAGAGCAAATCCGCTTCCAAATGCCGCCGGAAGAGAAGGCGACCGAAATGGGTACCGCGCGCGAAGAGCTTGCCGCAGCCGTGCTGTCGGCATTCGACGAGGCACTCGAGACAGGCGGGACGAAAGCAGCGTCTAAGATCGAGTATACGCCACCTTCGGTTGAGCCTCGCGTTTCGTCAGCGCCTTCCGCTCCACGCGACGGGAACGCAGCCGTATTCGAAGAACGGCGGCCTTACGGGGCGAATCCAATCGTAAACGGTTCCGCGCGTCAAGCGACGTCGGAATATTCGGCGAAACCGCCGGTTTCCTATGAACGGTCTGCGGATCGATCGACAGCACAACGCTACCCAGGCGCGGACAGGTCGAATGTGCCAAGCGTCGAACGTGTCCCTGAATCGGTATGGAAATCCGCGTTCTCCGCACCGGAGAAGAAATCGCAATCGCCTGCGTTTCCCGAGCTTTCATGGATCGGCCAGTTGCACGGCACCTACATTGTCGCTCAGAACGATAGCGGACTTTATTTGATTGACCAGCACGCCGCCCACGAACGCATCCATTACGAATATTATTACGACAAGTTCGGCCGGCCTGAGGAAGCGAGTCAGGAACTGTTGCTGCCGGTTACGCTCGAGTTCGCGCCGGACGAATGCGCAGCGTTGAAAGGCAAGATGTCCCATTTCGAGGCGGCTGGCGTATATTTGGAGGATTTCGGAGGCAATACCTTTATCATCCGGGCGGTGCCGCATTGGTTTCCTTCAGGCGACGAAGCGGCGATCGTACGGGAAATGGCGGAATGGATTATTCAGGAACGCAACGTTGATTTGAGTGCTCTGCGCGAGAAAGCCGCCATAATGTGTTCGTGCAAAGCCTCGATCAAAGCGAACCAGGCGCAGACGCGCGAAGCCGGGGAAAAGCTGTTGGAGCGTCTCGGCGCATGCCGCCAGCCTTACACTTGTCCGCATGGACGTCCGATTGTCATCAGCTTCACGACATATGAACTTGAAAAAATGTTTAAGCGGGTGACGTCTTGATTGTGACGACGGCGGATAAACCGGCGGAACATACAATACGCAAAGCGGTGGAGTTGGCCGCTGAGTTGGGCGCCCGCTACGTCGCCCGCTCGGGCAGGACGATCAGCGCGATCGTCGCTAATGAACGCGGCGATGAGATTGTCGTCGTCGGTCCACGCGACATCCGTCTGTTTCAGGAAGGGGCGTCGCCGTTTTTCTATCATCCGAGCATGGCGCTTGTGCGCTTGAAAAGGCTTCTGACGGGCGGTAACGATACGCTTGTAGAAGTATCGGGCGTCGCGGCAGGGGACAAAGTCATTGACTGCACTGCAGGATTGTGCGCTGACTCACTGGTGTTCAGCTACGCGGCCGGATTGGGCGGCCAAGTTGTTGCGCTGGAAGCTTCCCCCGTCATTCATGCGATCGTGAGGGAAGGGCTGCGGACTTACGAGTCGGGTATTGCTGAGGTCGACGCCGCGATGAGAAGAATCGACGCCTGCCGAGGGACATGCCAGGAGTTGCTGCCCGCGATTGCGGACAAAAGCGCGGACATCGTCTATTTCGATCCGATGTTCGAACGGGCGGTTATCTCGTCCAGCGGACTGGAACCTTTACGGGCCAGGGCGATTCACGATGCCCTCGACCCCGTGACGATTCGCCATGCAATCAGAATTGCCCGCAAAAAAGTCGTACTTAAAGATCACCGGGCGAGCGGACAGTTCGAACGGCTGGGTTTCCGCCCGGTTCGGTTGTCCGCTTCCTCGGTCGCTTACGGAGTGATTGACGTTGATTAATTGGCATCAAGATGGGGCGGAAGACGATAGGCCGCCGCTGCTTGTCCTCGTCGGGCCAACCGCCGTCGGGAAGACGGCGCTCAGCTTGCAGCTCGCGAAGGCATTAAACGCGGAAGTGATTAGCGGCGACTCGATGCAAGTGTACAAAAGAATGGACATCGGAACGGCCAAGTTGCTCGAGGCCGATCGCGAGGGTATTCCTCACCATCTGATTGATATCCGGGAGCCGGATTATCCGTTTTCCGTATCCGAATTTCAGGTGTTGTGCGAAGAAACGATCGCCGATATAAATGCGCGCGGGAAGCTTCCGTTTATTGTCGGGGGGACAGGTTTGTACGTGGAATCGGTCTGTTACGGTTTCCGGTTCCAGGATATTGGATCGGACGAGCCGTTTCGCGAAGAGATGAGGGCGCTCGCCCGGGCCGAAGGCGCCCAGGCGCTGCACGACCGATTGCGTGCCATCGATCCGATAACCGCCGAGAAGCTGCACCCTAATGACGAAGGGCGAATCATTCGGGCTCTCGAGGTTTTCCGTCTAACGGGCAAGCCGCTATCAGCCTCACAGGACCAAAGCCGAGGCGATGACAAAACGTCCCCTTACCGGCTGTGTATCATCGGTTTGACGATGGATCGCGAGGAGCTTTATCGGAGAATCGATGCCCGCGTCGATAGTATGCTCGACGAAGGGCTTGTCGACGAGGTGGCTTCTTTGCTTAAGGAAGGGGTTCCGCGCGCCTCCGTCGCGATGAGGGGGCTTGGTTACAAAGAGATCGTGGCCTACCTGGAAGGGGAGATCGATTACGAGGAAGCGGTACGGCTGCTGAAGCGGGACACGAGACATTTTGCGAAGCGCCAACTCAGTTGGTTCCGGCATATGAAGGGGCTCGAATGGGTTGATATCGGCGACGGTGCAAAAAAATCCGATCTTTTCGAACGGGTTTGTGATATAATAGCAGGAAAGTTTCATATCGACATTGAATATATTTGGACATAAATATTGTGGCGATGGGGGTTTACGGCTAATGAACAAGTCCATTAACATCCAGGATACCTTCTTGAATCAACTTCGCAAAGACAGCATTCCGGTTACCGTTTATTTAACGAACGGGTTCCAAATTCGCGGCATCGTTCGCGCGTTTGACAATTTCACGATCGTGATCGACAGCGAAGGCCGCCAGCAAATGGTGTACAAACACGCGATCAGCACGTTCATGCCTCAGCGGAACGTGTCTCTGATGCAGCAGGATAACGGAACGGATAGTTGATTCACCGCCCCATATGGGAGTGGAATGCAACAATCGTGAAACTTTTCCCAAGCCACCAGCGTCTAACACAATAGGCCGGCACTTGAGCAACCCCTCACCGGGTTGTTCTTTCTTTATGCGAGGTCGGGCGGCAGTCGTCGCATTCGTGGAAGTCGGCGAGATTGGGAAAAGTACGGTGTAAGTTCAAAAACCGCTACACAGAGAGATAAACAGGGGTATGGAGCGCAAGCAAAGGGGAGATCGACATGAGTCAGTCCGAATATCGTTCGCAGGCTTCACCGGAGCCGAGAAGCAGATCAGGCAACGGCGGAGGCGGAAACGGCAAAGGCAGTGGCAAAGGGAAAAACAAAGGTCCGCGTAAAGGCAGGAAAAAGCGGGCGCTAATATGGATTTTCTTCGTCGGGTTGTTTGCGGTCGTGTGTGCCGTCGTGGGCTACTTGCTTATTATTCTGAACGGCGAACGAATACTGAGCGCGAATATGAACAAATTGAACTTGGACGAAGCGTCTATCATCGTCGACAAAGACGGCAACCAAGTATCCAAATTATACGTGGCGGAAGGCAACCGGGAGTTCGCGCCTTTCGCGGAAATTCCGAAGCAACTGCAGGATGCGTTCGTCGCGACCGAGGACAAGCGTTTCTACGAGCATAGCGGTGTCGACTTGGTCGGTATCGGACGTGCGCTCGTGAAGGACGTCATTGCGAGAAGCGCGGTAGAAGGTGCAAGTACGATCACGCAACAGCTCGCGAAAAACATTTTCCTCAACGCGGACAAAACGATTTTCCGCAAAGGGACCGAAGCGTCGATTGCGCTTGCACTGGAGCAGAAGATGAGCAAACAAGAAATTCTTGAGCTGTACTTGAACCGGATCTATTTCGGTAAAGGGCAATATGGCGTGAAAACGGCAGCGAAATATTATTTCGGCGTCACGAGGCTGGAAGATCTCAAACTGTGGCAGATCGCGACTCTTGCCGGCATTCCGAAGGCTCCGGGCGTATACAACCCGGTATCCAATCCGGAGAAGTCGATGGCACGCCGCGACGTTGTGCTCAAGCTGATGGTTGACCAAGGGCTCATTACGCAAGCGGAGCGGGAGAAAGCGGCGAATGTGCCCTATGAGCCGACTGCGAATGCAAGCAAAGGCGTCAAATATTTGACTTTCGTCGACTACGTGCTGGACGAGGCGATCGAGAAAACGGGATTAACGGAAGAGGAAATCCGCAGTGCCGGCTACACGATTAAGACAACGATCAACACGAAAGCCCAGACGGCGATGGAAACGGAGTTCGCGAACGCGGAGCGTTTCGAGAAGAGCCCCGACGATCGCCTCGTGCAAGGCGCGATGGTAATTATGGATCAGCATGACGGCTCGCTCGTCGCTATGGTTGGCGGCCGAAAC
Source organism: Cohnella soli (assembly GCF_042655525.1). Classification (NCBI taxonomy): domain Bacteria; kingdom Bacillati; phylum Bacillota; class Bacilli; order Caryophanales; family Paenibacillaceae; genus Cohnella; species Cohnella soli. The sequence continues at coordinate 75,953 of NZ_JBHSMI010000025.1, read as the reverse complement.
TACGAAACGTCGGGAACGAACCGCGTCGTCGAGAAAAGGCAGCCCGGCTCTTCCTTTAAGCCGATCATCGATTATGGCGCGGCGATCGAGACGGGCGACTTCTACCCTTGGTCGATCGTGCAAGACGTCAAGCAATGTTTCGGAAACGGTACGTATTGCCCAAGTAATTCCAACAAAGTTCAATATCTAGGTCCGATTCCGATGCGTCAGGCGATTAAGGAGTCGCGCAACGTGTCGGCGGTATGGCTGCTTAACGAAATCGGCATTACGAAAGGGCTTGGCTTCGCGCAGAAACTCGGCATCAAGCTCGATAAAGCCGATCGGAATTTGTCCGTCGCACTCGGCGGTCTGACTTATGGCGTGACTCCGCTCGAGATGGTGCGTGCATACGGCGCTTTCGCGAATGGCGGCGAACTGCAAGATCCGCACAGCATTTTGAGCATTACGGACAGCTCGGGCAAGTCGGTATACGAATACAACGCACCGAAGAAAAATCAGGTCATGGACGAAAAAACCGCGTATTATGTGACGGATTTGCTGAAAGGCGTCGTTCAGAAAGGCGGAACGGGCGTACGTGCCGCGATCAACGGTCGGACTGTCGTAGGCAAGACAGGAACGACGCAAGCCGGTATCCCGGGCTATAAGACGAGTAAAAACCGCGACGTTTGGTTCGTCGGCTACACGCCGGAATGGACGGCGGCTGTCTGGTTCGGCTACGACAAGACGGATAAGGAGCATTTGCTCAAAAATAGCAGCGGCCAAGCGGCGGCAATGTTCTCTGCGGTTATGTCCAAAGCGCTCGTCGGCGTGAAAAAGCAAAGTTTTCCTGTGCCGAAAGATATCCAGGACGAATCGAAGCTTCCGGTCGTAACGGGTGTTACGGCGAACTATTCGGCGCAAACGATGGGTGTTCAACTGTCGTGGACTGCTATTGCGGGCGAAGGCATCACATACAAAATTTACCGCAAAGGGCCGAAGGATGCGGCTTTCGTCCAATTGGAGGAAATTCAAGAGACGTCGATCAACGATATGAGCGTCGAAACGAACCAAAATTACGTGTATTACGTCACGGCGTATCAGGCTTCGACGAAGCTGGAGAGCGCGCCGTCGGAGCAGGTTACGGTATCGACTTCCTCAGATCTCAATTCGCAATCGCCGGATGAGAACGGGGAAATCGTGCCGCCGGACGAAGGCGGCAATCCGGAGGAATCGCCGCCGATCGAGATCGTCGTTCCGGGCGAATCGCCGAGCCCGACGCCGAGTCCGTCGCCATCTCCAACGCCGACGACGCCGGCCAGCCCGAGTCAGGGCGCGAACGTTCCGGCTTCGGGAGAGGTAGTTCCCGCGGCCTGACCGCTTGCGGTGCGCAATATGATTTTATCAACATCATAGCGATTCAATCGAACGTTAAGCCGGGCTCGCGCGAGCCCGGCTTGCTTGCATTTTGGCGACATTCCGCGCTATACGGGCTTTCCGGTTGGCGTTCCCGGCCGAACTGGTTCGCGAAGGGAACTTGTGGTAAGCTTTACATATGTGGAGCCGCCGTGCGGCGGCTTGTTGTCTACGCTTCATTTAAATGACGGAAAGGATAATCGGGATGAAACGTAAATTTTCCGATCGGGCCAATTGGCGAAGGATTCTCAAGAAGAGCTATGCCTGCATTCCGATGGATGAGCCCGCTTTCCGCGGCTTCGTAACGCTGTATCGGATTCACGAGCTTCGCGATCCGCTATGGAAGGAATATAACGGGCGCAAAATGTGTCTCGCGGATCGCGGCTATTTGTGGATGCAGCATTTCCCTCGCGGAGAGCATTTCGTCGTCACAACGATGTTCGACGATAAGGGCCAAGTTGTGCAGTGGTACATCGATATTTGCAAAGTTCAAGGTTTGACCGATCAGCAAGTGCCTTGGTTTGATGATTTGTTCCTTGATATCGTCGTGCTCCCAACGGGAGAGAAACTGCTTCTCGACGAGGACGAGCTCGAGGAAGCGCTAGACGAGGGGCAGATTACAGTGCGGGATTCAGCGATGGCGCAGAAGACGGCGGCCAGGCTGATGGATTTGATCAATCAAAACAAATTCCATTACTTCGACTTGAGTTTGACTCATCGACGGCAGTTGCTTGACAAGCTCGGGTGGGAGAAAGGAAACGGCTGATGCGAGGTGTGCCGATTCAGCGGGTTGGCGCGAGGAGAAGCGGGAAGTTAAGGGCGCTATTATGGATTGTGGCGATCGGTTTTGTTGCGGGATGCGCGTGGTGCGGAAGTCTTTATTATGTGATTACGCATTACGACGGTAATGCGGACGTGAAGGGCGCCGAACGTGCGGATACAGGCATCGTACTCGGAGCGACGTTATGGGACGACCGACCGAGCCCTGGCCTTGCCGAACGGCTGGATCTAGCGCTCGAGCTATACCATGCTGGTGCGTTCTCAAACATGATCGTGACGGGCGGGCTCGACGATAACGGCGCGACGGTCACGGAAGCCGAAGGGATGAAGACTTATCTCGTCGGTAAAGGGATGCCCGAATCGGCGATTGTAACGGAACCGCTGGCGCGCAGCACTTACGAGAACCTTCTTTACTCGCGCAAGTTGATGCAAGAACGAGGCTGGAAGACGGCTGTCATCGTCACCCACAGCTATCACGGCTCACGATCGAGCAATATCGCCAAAGCGCTTGGCTACGAACCCGTCCGCGTGGCTGTGACTGATTCGAGCGTATTGAAGCTATCCTACCACCGGACGAGGGAAGTGCTTGCTTACACGAAGTGGCTCCTCGAGAAGCCGTTCGTATGACTAGCCGTCGGATTGCCGGAATACATTGTTATTGCGGCAATTTCGTCGACATCAGCCATACGGGGGCGAAAACGTCATGAACGCAAAGGCGGGTACGTCCGAAGCGAAGGAATCAGCAGCCGCGCACAAGCGGCCGTCCAGGCAAATTAACGTAGTCCTGCGGAACGCGGCGGACAGCGATGTTTCTGCGGGGAGTTCGACCGCTTCCTCTTCTTCGGCTTTAGCTGCGGGAAATCCGAATGGGCTTCCCTCGTCCGGCCCATGGGCGGAGTGGCAGAAGGAACTTGACCGAATGATCGGCCTCGACAACGTAAAATCGCTCGTCTATGAAATTTACGCGTTGCTTCAGATTATGCAATACCGCAGCGAGGCCAGCTTACAGGCTCAAGCGCATGTGTACCACATGATATTTAAAGGCAATCCCGGTACGGGCAAAACGACGGTGGCTCGGCTGCTCGCAAAGCTTTTTCAAAGCATGGGACTGCTTGCCAAAGGACATCTGGTCGAAGTCGAGCGCGCCGATCTCGTCGGCGAGTATATCGGGCACACGGCGCAGAAGACGAGGGAGCTCGTACGCAAGGCGCTCGGCGGCGTGTTGTTCGTCGACGAAGCGTATAGTCTCGCCCGCGGAGGCGAGAAGGATTTTGGCAAAGAAGCAATCGATACGCTAGTGAAAGCAATGGAAGACAATAAAAACCAGTTCGTTCTTATCCTGGCCGGGTATACGTCCGAGATCGAGACGTTCCTGTTAACGAACCCTGGGCTGCCGTCTCGTTTTCCGATTCAGATGGAGTTTCCCGACTATACGGTCGACCAACTCGTCAACATCGCGGAAGGCATGGCGAAAGAGCGGGAGTATACGCTGCTGCCGCAAACGGTGTTTAAGCTGAGGCAATTGATCGCCGAGGAGAAAATCGATGCGGTGTATGATTTCAGCAATGCCAGATTCGTACGCAACGTGCTCGAGCGGGCAATTCGTTATCAGGCGGTCAGGCTGCTCCGGCAATATCCGAGCGTCTCTCCCGGCAAACTGGAATTGATGGCGATTCGACCGGAAGACGTTCGCGCGATAACGCAGAATGGACAATGACATACAAATGATCGAGAGAGGGTTGACGTTTGAGACCTAGCACATACGAGACCGGGGCGGGCGAGCAAGAGAAAGCCGTGCTCGTCAGTTTGGTGACCGACGCGGTCAAAAAATCGGGAGCCGATCCGCGCCATTCGATGGAAGAGCTCGCTGCGCTCGCCGATACAGCGGGCGTGGCAGTCATCGGTTCGTTGATGCAGAACCTGGAAGTCCCGGATTCGCGCACATTTGTTGGCAAAGGCAAGGCGCAGGAAATACGCGCGCTTGCGGAGGAGCACGGCGCATCCACCGCGATATTCGATCAAGAGCTGTCGGGTGCGCAAGTGCGCAATCTTGAAGAAATATTGGACTTGAAAATCATCGATAGAACACAGCTCATTTTGGATATTTTCGCTGGTCGCGCCAAGACGAGGGAGGGCATTCTTCAGGTCGAGCTCGCTCAACTTTCGTATTTGCTGCCGCGGCTGTCCGGGCACGGCAAAAACTTGTCGCGCCAGGGTGGCGGCATCGGCACGAGAGGGCCCGGCGAGACGAAGCTCGAGACGGATAGGCGGCACATTCGTAATCGGATTACGGAACTGAAGCGTCAGCTTGAGGCGGTAACCGCGCATCGGACGCTGCACCGGGAGCGGCGCAAGAAAGTCGGTGCCGTTCAGGTTGCGCTCGTCGGTTACACGAACGCGGGCAAATCGACGTTGCTTCGCCAATTGACGAATGCTGATGTACTCGCGGAGGATAAGCTGTTCGCTACGTTGGACCCGACTTCTCGCAATTTGGAGCTGCCGAGCGGCAAGGAAATCATTTTGACCGACACGGTCGGCTTTATTCAAAATTTGCCGCACGATCTCGTCGCTGCATTCCGGGCTACACTGGAGGAAGTTGTCGAAGCCGACCTGCTGTTGCATGTCGTGGACGCCTCCTCGCCGATGAGGGAGCGTCAGATGAAAGTCGTCGAAGAAGTGTTGCAGGAGCTCGGTGCTGGCGGGAAACCGATGCTGCTCCTATACAACAAGATTGATCTAAGCTCGGCGGCTGCGCTTTCGATGCTGACCGGTGGACCGGATGCAATACGCGTGCGGGCTTTCGATACTCGCGATATGGAACGTCTAAGAACAATGATCGAAGATCGGCTGCTCGAAGATGAGGCGTTGTTTCGTATACCTGCAGTTCGCGGTGATCTTGCCGCGCTCGCTTATCGCGTCGGGGAAGTGACGGCAGCGGAGACAGACGAAGAATGGCTCGTGTATAAAGTGCGGCTCAACCGGGCTGATATGGAGAAGTTCGGACGGACTCTCGAGCCTTATAAGTATGTTGGGCAGTAGCACCCGGTCACGAGAAAGCTTTTGATTCGCTTGGGGAAAAGGGGATTCTACACACATCATGATATCGAAGGACACGGAGTTCGAGGCGCAATGGGAGAAGTGGTCGGAGGAGGCGGAGGAGCGAGCGGCGAAACCGTTTCGCAATATCGACCGTATCGTGGAGCGCAATCAAGCGAAAGTCATTCGTGCTTTCCAGAAACATCGGGTTAGCGATTTTCATTTCTCGGGGTCGACCGGATATGGATATAACGACAGCGGCAGGGAAACGCTGGACCAGGTGTACGCCGACGTATTCGGTGCGGAAGCGGCCATCGTTAGACCGCATCTCGTGTCGGGGACTCATACGATTTCGGCAGCGCTGTTCGGCGTTCTGCGCCCGGGAGACGAACTGCTGTTCGTCACCGGCCGGCCGTATGACACGCTCAACAAAGTCATCGGCAAGCCGGGAGATGGAATAGGCTCGTTGTCGGATTGGGGCGTCGTCTGCAAAATCGTCCCTCTTCGCGGAGATGGAAGCATTGATTGGCCTGCCGTGGAAGCGGCGATAACAGAGCGGACGAAAGTGTTCGCCATTCAACGTTCTCGCGGCTACGATTGGCGGCCGTCTTTCACGATCGGGCAGATCGGCATTATGGCTGGGAGGCTAAAGTCACTTAAGCCGGATAGCATCGTGTTCGCCGACAACTGCTACGGCGAGTTCACGGAAGAACTTGAACCGACGGAAGTCGGCGTTGATCTGATCGCAGGCTCGCTGATCAAAAATCCGGGAGGAGGACTCGCAGCTAGCGGCGGGTACATCGCAGGCAAGGCGGCGCTTGTCGAGCTTGCTGCATATCGCATGACTGCGCCCGGCATCGGCGGGGAAGTCGGAGCGATGCTCGGTACGACGCGTTCGATTTTCCAAGGGCTGTTTCTAGCGCCGCTGCTGGTTGGACAAGCAGTGAAAGGGAGCGTTTTCGCCTCGGCGGTGTTCGGTCAGCTTGGCTTCGAGACGCATCCGCAGCCGGAAGACCGGCGGACGGATCTAATTCAGGCGGTGCGTTTCCCTAGTGCGGAACAGCTTGTTTGTTTCGTGCAGGCGATACAGAAAGCGGCGGCGGTTGATGCGCATGTCGTGCCCGAACCGTGGGACATGCCGGGGTATGAACACCCGGTTATTATGGCCGCCGGGACGTTTATTCAGGGCGGCAGCCTGGAACTGTCGGCCGATGCTCCGGTGCGTGAACCATACATCGCTTACATGCAAGGAGGGCTTACTTACGGACATGTGAAGTTTGCCGTCAAACAAGCGTTATCGGATTTTCGAATGCGCGGATTTTTGTAAGTTTCGTCGCCCAAAACCTTACATGCCTTGACATGTTTTGCGCAGCGAGGTTACAATGTAAGTGTTTTCGAAATCACCATGTCAAGCTGGAAGGTTGGTAGGAAATGGGCGACGAAATTCGCAGGAACATGGCGTTATTTCCGATCGGCATCGTGATGAAGCTGACCGACTTGACCGCCCGCCAGATCAGGTATTACGAACAACACGAGCTGATTCAGCCGGCGCGGACGGATGGCAACCAACGTTTGTTTTCCTTTAATGACGTCGAACGGCTCATGGAGATCAAATCGTTGATCGAGAAGGGCGTCAATATCGCGGGCATCAAACAAGTGATGAACCCGGTCGGCGAGGGAGGAAGCGAAGGGACGATCATTAACGAAGTGTCGGAGGTCAAGCGGCGCGAGATGAGCGACTCCCAGCTTCACAGAATGTTGAAGCAAGAGCTGATGCAAGGCAAACGTCCAGGTCAAGTGTCATTGATCCAGGGCGAGCTGTCTCGTTTTTTCAAAAACAAATAATAAGCGATAAGGGCGTGTCTGAATACTCCGAGGGCAGCAGATATTGCCGAATTTTCGTTCCGTGCAAGGAACTTTTGTGAAGGTGTACCGGGGGTACGTCAAACAATAGTGACGAAGCAGGGGGCAAAAAGGCGGTGAAAGATGCCTCTGAGCGAGTTTTCAAACACGCCCAACGTACTCAGGAGGCTGTCATGAACTTTACTCGCGAAGATATTTTGCGGATCGCAAAAGAGCAGAACGTTCGGTTTATCCGGCTGCAGTTCACGGACTTGCTCGGCTCGATTAAGAACGTGGAAATTCCGGTCAGCCAACTGGAGAAAGCTCTCGACAACAAGATGATGTTCGACGGCTCTTCGATCGAAGGGTACGTTCGAATCGAAGAATCCGATATGTATTTGTTCCCGGATTTGAGCACTTGGGTCGTATTTCCTTGGGTGACGGAAAACAAGGTCGCTCGCCTGATCTGCGATGTGTATATGCCTGACGGCACACCGTTCGCAGGCGATCCTCGCGGCATTCTGAAGCGCGTGTTGAAGGAAGCGGAGGAAATGGGCTTCACGACGATGAACGTCGGGCCGGAACCTGAATTTTTCCTATTCCAGACGGACGACAAAGGCAATCCGACGATGGAGCTTAACGACCAAGGCGGCTACTTCGACCTTGCGCCAACGGACCTTGGCGAGAATTGCCGCCGCGATATCGTGCTCACGCTGGAAGAGATGGGCTTCGAGATCGAAGCTTCTCACCATGAAGTTGCTCCGGGGCAGCACGAGATCGATTTCAAATACGCAGATGCGGTGAAGTCGGCTGACCAGATTCAGACGTTTAAGCTGGTCGTCAAGACGATTGCACGCCAGCACGGCTTACATGCGACGTTTATGCCTAAACCGTTGTTCGGCATGAACGGTTCCGGCATGCATGCGCATCAATCGTTGTTCCGCGGTAATGAGAACGCGTTCTACGATGAGAGCGACAAGCTGGGGCTCAGCACCATTGCGCGCCAGTACATGGCAGGCGTTCTGCGCCATGCTCGCGGATTCGCGGCCATTACGAATCCGACCGTCAACTCGTACAAACGTCTCGTGCCTGGTTATGAGGCGCCGTGTTATGTCGCGTGGTCGGCGAGCAACCGGAGCCCAATGATCCGTATTCCGGCTTCCCGCGGATTAAGCACGCGCATCGAAGTGCGTAACCCGGATCCGGCCGCCAACCCGTATTTGGCGCTTGCGGTCATGCTGAAAGCGGGCCTTGATGGGATTGCGAACAAGATGTCGATTCCGGCTCCTGTAGACCGCAATATTTATGTGATGAGCGAAGAAGAGCGGATGGACGCCGGCATTCCGAGCTTGCCGATCGACCTCAAAGAAGCGCTCGCGGAACTGCTGCGCGACGACATCATCTGCGAAGCGCTTGGGGACCATGCCCTCAGCCACTTCTACGAGCTGAAGGAAATCGAGTGGGATATGTATCGCACCCAGATTCACCAATGGGAAAGAGATCAGTATTTGACAATGTATTAAGATTAGTGGCGCCTGCCCCGTGTTCGCATTGATGCGAACACGGGGTTTGTAATTGTAATGGGTGGCTGGGGAGTATAGTGAAGAGGGGCTCGCACAGGCGATTTAACGGTGCGAGGTACCGCTATTGGAGCAAAGGTTGGGATTATGCTGAAATAACGGTGTGAGGCTCCGCTATTGGAGCAAAAGTTGGGATTTTTCCGGAATAAGGGTGTGAGGCACCGCTATTGGAGCAAAAGTTGGAAATTTGTCAGAATAATGGCGCGTGGCACCTCTATAGGGCCGGAAGTCAGCATTTTTTGTGAGCATAACGGTACTTGGCAGCGAAATAGGGAATGGTCAGCTTAACTGCAATTTCGGGGCAAGAAGGACCATTCGTATATAAACGATAAAGAAAAGCAAAACGCCCCTTCGTCCAAACGAAGGGGCGTTTTATATTACATAATCGAACGGATCAGGCCGATGACTTTGCCGAGGATGCTGACGTTTGCAAGCCGAATCGGCTCCATGCTGGCGTTCTCCGGCTGGAGGCGAATGTGGTCGCGCTCCTTGTAGAACGTCTTGACGGTTGCTTCGTTCTCTTCGGTCATAGCGACGACGATGTCGCCGTTCGTAGCGGTTGGCTGCTGACGGACAATGACATAGTCTCCGTCGTGAATGCCTGCTTCGATCATGCTTTCACCGACAACCGATAACATAAATACGGATTGATCTCCAACCATACTAATAGGGAGAGGATAATATTCCTCGATGTTCTCTTGAGCGGTGATCGGGACGCCTGCGGTAACTTTACCGACGAGCGGGATCGGGCGGATGGATGAGGAGATCTTGTAAATGGCGCCATCCTCGTCGTCAAGAATTTCAATTGCACGCGGTTTCGTAGGGTCGCGACGGATGAGGCCTTTCTTCTCCAACCGATCGAGATGGCCGTGGACGGTGGAACTGGAAGCCAATCCTACCGCTTCTCCGATTTCCCGGACGGAAGGGGGATATCCTTTTTCTCTAACTTCATTCTTAATAAATTCGAGTATGGCATTCTGGCGATTCGACATCTTGGACACGCCCAGCCCTCCTATGTATGAGCTCATGATGACAAATTATAGCACAGAACCGGAGTTCGCACAAACATTCGTTCTACAGAACAAACGTTCCGAAATTTGTTGACAGGCACATTTGTTCGTGTTACGATCTTATTAAGTCAGACGAGAACAAATGTTTGGGGGACAAAATAATGGTACATACTTGGGTATCTTCAGCTCCTGCAACTTCTGCATATCATAAATCTTCGGTTCGCACTTCATCATCGTCCAGACGGCAAGCGTCTGCTTTGAATTGGAAATTCGCTAGAGGAATGTTTTTCTTGCTGGCATTCTTGCTGCTGTTCAGCGGCTTCACGCTTGTTCGCGTATTTGCATCCTCTGGAGAATCTGTGCCGGCCCAAGCGCAAGAGATCGTCGTGTCCGTCGACAGCGGCGATTCGATTTGGAGCATCGCGAATAATAATAAGAAAGAAGGCATGGACACGCGTAAAGCGGTTCACGCCATCGAGAAGCGGAATGGACTGACCGATTCTCGACTTGAAGTCGGCCAGCAATTGATTTTGCCTTCCAGCATTTTGCCCGATAACGCCTTGGAGTGATGCGTTTAAGTACGCAGTTGATTCTAAACGGTTGCCGCGTCATATGTATAATCAGATTGAACACAAGATCGGTTCTGCCGGTCTTGTGTCTTTTTATATTTTAATTGTTGTTGCACTCCATTATTGCCCACATAAGCGATTGTTCTATATCAAGATCTGCTTTTCTTGACAATCGCTCCGGCAAAGTGGCAAAGTAGAGTAGATAAACAGAAGGGAGCGAGTAAACGATGGATATGGATCGTCTAATATCGCGAATCAATGAGCTGTCCCGTAAAAATAAAAAGGAAGGCTTGAATGAAAGCGAGTTGGCCGAACGAGACAGTCTCCGTCGCCAGTACATTGCGATCTTCAAGCAAAATTTTCGCCAGGAGTTAGATCGCATTGAAGTCGTAGACAGTGACGACTCAACGATCACGCATTGAGAGATCTTGAAGGAGGAAGCTTATGTCCCGCTCGTGGGAACGGATGGTATCGAAAAATTCGAAACAAATCTACAAACGCCGGGTGAAAGATGGCAAGAAGGGCATTGCAACGGGCGGGCCTCAGGTCGACCGGTTTAAAGGGCGCAATTACGTCGTTCCTGTGCTGCTGTTATTGCTGATCGTGCTATACGTGACGCTTGCACAGCCTTGGTCGAAAGATTTTATGCAAGATCCGACGATGTTCTGGCTAACAGTGGGGTGTTACGTCGTTCTTGCCATATTTTATTTCTTGCGGCGACCGTATTTGTCTGTGACTCGCGACACGCTCGAAACGCGCAAGTTCACGGGTTATAAGACGCTTCGTCCGGGCGATATTCGTAAAATCATCATTCAACCGGGTTACGTGATCGTCGAGTCGGTGAAAGGCGCCAACTGGGTGTTCTCGAAGCTAATGAATCGTTTTCCGATCCAGGACATGGAAACAAGGCTCAAGACGTTCGCTGAGCTTCATCATATCGACTGGGAAGTTAAGGCAAAGTGAGGAGAAGGCAGCATGTCGGTTAAGGCTGTGTTATTTGATTTGGACGATACGTTATTGTGGGATGATCGCAGCGTAAGCGAAGCGTTCAAACAAACGTGCACGATTGCGGCGGAAGCTGCAGGTGTGAGTGAAGAGGAATTGGAAGCGGCCGTTCGTCGTGAAGCGAGAGCTCTATACGAGACGTATGAGACGTTCCCGTTCACACAGATGATCGGCATTAATCCTTTCGAAGCGTTATGGGGGAAGTTCGAGCGAGGAGATCATCCGATGTTTCGCAAACTGCAACAGCTCGCTCCAGAATACCGAGTCCAAGCGTGGACGAAAGGGCTAGCCGCACTTGGTGTGGATCATCCTGAACTGGGTGAGAAACTGGCGGAAGCGTTCCCTGCACTTCGCAGGCAGCTTAAATACGTGTACGACGAGACGTTCTCCGTATTGGACGAGCTTAAGAAAAAGTATAAGCTGTTATTGCTAACGAACGGTTCTCCCGATCTGCAGCAGGAGAAGCTGGACGGTATGCCGGATCTTATTCCTTATTTTGATTCGATCGTAATCTCAGGCAACTTCGGCGAAGGCAAGCCGTCTTCGAACTTGTTCGCCCACGCGATGGAGCAAATCGGTATATCTCCTGAAGAAGGTATTATGGTCGGCGATAAGCTGACGACGGACATACTTGGCGCGAATCGGATCGGCATGGTCTCCGTTTGGATCAACCGTCATGATGCGAAAAGAAGCGACGAGATCGTCCCCGCATACGAGATCGCCAGCTTGACCGAGCTTTATGACTTGCTGAATCAACTGAACGAATCGGTATCTTAATCACGATCCATACTTAACAGAAAAAGCGCCCGCAAAGGCGCTTTTTGTATGTCATCATTCCATTATTTCACGAAAGAAGGGTCTTCGTAAGGATCGGCGATCCAACCGGCCGGTTCGATGAACAAACGTACGGCGACGATAGCTTTGTTGTCCATCAGCGTGAAGAAGTGGGGCTGACCTTCCGGTACGGAGATCACATCGCCGACGCCGAGCTCGACGTCGAAGTAGCCGGTTTCTTCGTCCCCTTTAATGATAAAGATACCGCGTCCGGCCGTAATGGCGCGAACTTCGTCTTCAGTATGCGTGTGCACTTGCTCGAACTTCTTCAGAAGCTCCGGCAAGTTCGGCGTCGCTTCGGATAAGGCGACGATGTCCCATGTTTTGTAACCGCGGCGCTCGGCGAGGTCGCGGATCTCCGCGTCATAAGTAGAGAGAATGCCGTTTTTGTCTTCATCAGTCAAAGCGAATTTCTCGACGAGAGGGGCAGGGAGTTTACTTCCATCCCAATGTTCGTACAGGACGTTCTGCTTTGTCAGAAACGCCAAAACTTCTTGTTCACCGGAGATCCGTTCGTTCGTATTGCGAATGCGTATTTCAGCCATTCGGTAATCCCTCTTTTCCCAATAGGTTTTTATGACATTATTATAGTCCAATTCCTGCAAGCTGTCGACGTGCATCTTTTCGTGTCGGTGCGATTCTGTTACTATAGAATTTAATGATTTGACAGACAGGGGAAGAGACTCCACTATGACTTTAACGCAAATGAAACCGTCTCTGCAAGAGGCGATGAAATCGCGCATTCTCATTCTTGACGGCGCTATGGGGACGATGATTCAACAAGCGGATTTGGTTGCGGAAGATTTCGGCGGAGACGACCTCGAAGGCTGCAACGAAATGCTGGTGCTGACGCGTCCGGACGTCATTAGCAGCATTCATGAAGCTTATCTCGCAGCGGGATCGGATATCATCGAAACGAACACTTTCGGCGCAACGGCTCTCGTCCTTGCGGAATACGATATTCCCGAAAAGTCTCGCGAGATCAACCTCGAGGCTGCTCGGCTGGCGAAAGAGGCTTGCGATAAGTACACGACACCCGACAAGCCGCGTTACGTGGCAGGGGCGATCGGGCCGACGACGAAGACGTTATCCGTTACCGGCGGCGTTACGTTCGACCAACTCGTACACGATTACGAAGAGCAGGCGATCGCGCTAATCGAAGGCGAAGTCGACTGCATCCTTATTGAGACTTGCCAAGATACGCTGAACGTTAAGGCGGCCGGAATCGGTGTTCGCAACGCGTTCGCTAAGCTCGGTCGCGAGCTGCCGATCATGATCAGCGGTACGATCGAACCGATGGGCACGACGCTTGCGGGACAGAACATCGAGTCATTCTCGATTTCGCTTGAGCATTTGAAACCGATCTCGATCGGTTTGAACTGCGCGACTGGTCCCGAGTTTATGCGTGACCATATTCGTACGTTGTCGGGCATTACGGACGCGGCGGTCAGTTGTTACCCGAACGCGGGATTGCCGGACGAGAACGGTCATTACCACGAATCGCCGGAATCGCTCGCGACGAAGCTGAAAGGTTTCGCCGAGCAAGGCTGGCTGAACGTTGTCGGCGGTTGCTGCGGTACGACGCCAGCTCATATCGCTGCGATGGCTGAAGCGATGAAGACAGTTGCTCCCCGCAAGCCGGAAGGGACGCACCCGCCGGCGGTGTCCGGCATCGAGACGGTATTCATCGAGGATGACAACCGCCCGATCATGATCGGCGAACGGACGAACATTTCCGGTTCGCGGAAGTTCAAACGTCTCATTAAAGAAGGAAAGTTCGACGAAGCTTCGGACATCGCCCGGGCGCAAGTAAAGGGCGGCGCCCACATTATCGATATCAACTTGCAGGACACGGACATCGACGAAGCGTATGCGGTTAATCAATTTTTGCCGATGGTCACGAAGAAGATTAAAGCGCCGCTAATGCTCGATTCGACTTACGATCATATTATCGAACTCGGTTTGAAATATTCGCAAGGCAAAGCGATCATTAACTCCATTAACTTGGAGGACGGAGAATCGAAGTTCGAGCAAATTTTGCCGCTTATCCACCAGTATGGCGCTGCAGTCGTCTGCATCCTGATCGATGAAAGAGGTCAGGCGGTGTCCCGAGAAGCGAAAATGGAAGTGGCGACTCGCTCGTATGAGCTGCTGACCGGAAAATACGGCATGAATCCGGACGATATTATTTTCGACCCGAATATGTTCCCGATCGGTTCCGGCGACCCGCAATATATCGGTTCAGCGGTCGAGACGATCGAAGGCATTCGGATGATTAAAGAGAAATATCCGCGCGCCAAAACTATTCTCGGCCTTAGCAACATCTCGTTCGGCTTGCCTGATGCTGGCCGGGAAGTGCTGAACTCCGTTTATTTGTACCATTGCACAAAAGCGGGACTCGACTACGCGATCGTGAACACGGAGAAACTGGAACGTTACGCATCTATTCCGGAGCACGAGCGGGCGCTCGCCGAAGCGCTGATCTATGATACGAACGACGATACGCTTGCCGCATTCGTCGCTGCGTTCCGCGATAAGAAGACGGAACAAAAAGTAAAAGTCAACAACCAGACGCTTGAAGAACGTCTCGCCGGTTACGTCGTCGAAGGCAGCAAAGATGGTCTCGCAGTCGATCTCGACGAGGCGCTTGCCAAATATGCTCCGCTAGATATCATTAATGGGCCGCTCATGAGCGGGATGGAAGAAGTCGGCCGGCTGTTCAACAACAATGAGCTGATCGTCGCGGAAGTGCTGCAGAGCGCCGAAGTAATGAAAGCGTCAGTCGCCCACCTGGAACCGCATATGGAGAAAAACGAATCGGCAGTCAAAGGGAAAATCCTTCTCGCGACCGTCAAAGGCGATGTGCACGATATCGGCAAAAACCTCGTCGAGATCATCCTCTCGAACAACGGCTATCATATTGTGAACCTCGGCATCAAGGTGCCGCCGGATCAAATCATCGAAGCGGTGAGGACGGAGAAGCCGGATGCGGTCGGCCTGTCGGGTCTACTCGTCAAGTCGGCGCAACAGATGGTCATTACTGCACAGGATATGCGCAACGCCGGCATCGACGCGCCGATTCTGGTCGGCGGCGCGGCGCTGACCCGCAAGTTTACGAAAACACGCATCGCGCCGGAATACGAGGGTGTTGTGCTGTATGCGAAGGACGCGATGGACGGCCTCGATATCGCAAACAAGCTGAGCGATCCCGGCCATCGGGCGCGGATTATCGAAGAGCATTGGGCAGGTCAAGCGAAGCTGGCCGAAGAGGCTGCCCTGCCGAAGCCGGAACTGCCGCAGGCTTCCCGTTCGCGTTCTTCGAACATTTCGAAGGATGCGCCTGTGTTCACGGCTCCGGACTTCGATCGTCATGTGCTGAGAGACTATCCGATGTCTCATGTGCTGCCATACGTAAATATGCAAATGCTGCTCGGGCATCATCTAGGCCTGAAAGGAAACGTCGACGAATTGCTCGCGGCCGGAGACGAGCGTACGACGAACCTGAAAGCGACGGTCGACGAGATTATCGGTCAATCGCAAGCGAAAGGCTGGTTGAACCCGAAAGCAATGTATCGCTTTTTCCCGGCTCAATCGGATGGCGACAGCATTCTCATCTACGACCCAGCAGACACGAGCCGCGTGCTGCACAAGTTTACGTTCCCCCGTCAGCAAGTGGAGCCGTACCTCTGTCTGGCAGACTTCCTGAAGTCCGTAGAGAGCGGCGTGATGGACACGGTAGGATTCCTTGTCGTGACCGCGGGTCAGGGAGCAAGAGAGCAGGCCGAAGAGTGGAAGATGAACGGCGACTATTTGCGCTCGCATGCGCTGCTCGCAACAGCGCTTGAGGTGGCCGAAGGGATGGCGGAACGCGTCCACCACATCATGCGCGACATTTGGGGTTTCCCGGATGCGCCGGATATGACGATGAAGAAACGTTTTGGTGCGCGTTATCAAGGCATTCGGGTTTCATTCGGATATCCGGCGTGCCCGGACTTGGAAGACCAGGGGCCGTTGTTCTCGCTCATGAAACCGGAAGACATCGGCGTCGAACTGACCGAAGGTTTCATGATGGAGCCGGAGGCATCGGTGTCGGCAATGGTTTTCGCTCATCCGGAAGCGCAGTATTTCAACGTCGAGAAAGCATAATATAGAAAAAATCCCCGAGCGATTTGCCGAACACCGGCGCTTCGAACGGGGATTTTTTTGGGGAATCGCAACAATCGCTACTCGTTGTAAGCCGACTCGTCCTTGATTTCGCTTCTCATGCTGGAGATCGCCGCGCGACGTCCCTCGTTTTTCTCTGTTAACGCATTTTGCTCTTGCGCACCGATCTCTTCGGAATGCTCGTCCAAATAATGCTCCGATTGCTCGAGGTTATCGATGGTGTTCTGAACGGCTTCCTGCAACTTCTCGACGTTGTCGGATCGATCGTCTGGTTTGGCCATGTTCTCGTCTCCTTCTAATGGGATTCTGGTTGGCGTAACCTAGTATGCAAGATTGTGCCTCCTCCTATACGGAATAACTTTTCCCGGGAAAGCGCAGGAGACGACACGAATTGTCGCAATGGGGGCGTTGGACGGGGATCGAGGGGGTTCGAGGCGCGGTGTGGAGCTGGAAATGTCGAATGGGAGAGCGCGCAAGCCGTTGCCACGCGAACATGTATTCTGTACAATGAAAGTATTAACGATTTAGGGGAAATGAACATGAATCCGTATACGCTGCGAACGGAGTCGGTAGACGAATGGCTCGACTTGCTGAGAAGCAAGCCGGAGCTGATGGATAACGTTACTTATTGGCATACGGAGCCTGCACGCCCGTCCCGGACGTCTGAGCTCCCTTTTTCCATACACCCGAAGTTGGCAGAAGCATTGCGCGTCAAAGGCATAGAACGGCTGTACACGCACCAGGCGGCTTCCTTCGAAGCGGTGAGTGCGGGGCGGCACGTCGTCACCGTTACGCCAACCGCGTCGGGGAAAACGCTTTGTTATAATCTGCCCGTTCTCCAGACTCTGCTGAATAACGACAGCGCGAGGGCGCTTTATTTGTTTCCGACGAAAGCGCTGGCGCAAGACCAGGTCGCCGAACTGCAGGAATTGGCGAACTTGATGGAGGCGGACATCAAGACGCATACCTATGACGGCGATACGCCGCCGACCGTGCGCCAGGCGATCCGCAACGCGGGCCACATCGTCGTGACGAACCCGGATATGCTCCATTCGGCGATTCTTCCTCATCATACGAAGTGGGTTAAGTTGTTTGAAAATATCCAATACGTCATCATCGATGAATTGCACTCTTATCGCGGCGTGTTTGGCAGTCATGTATCCAACGTCATACGTCGGCTTAAGCGGATATGCAAGTTTTACGGCAGCGAACCGCAGTTTCTGTGCGCGTCGGCGACGATTCGCAACCCGCGCGAGCACGCGGAAAGGCTGCTCGGGGAAGAGGTCGCACTAGTTGATGACAACGGTGCGCCGGCGGGGGAGAAACATATGGTATTCTATAACCCGCCCGTCGTGAACAAGCAGCTCGGCATTCGCAGAAGCAGCGTGCTGGAATCGCAGAAGCTGGCGTCGATGCTGCTCAAGAGCGGCATTCAGACGATCGTGTTCGCCCGCAGTCGCGTGAGAGTCGAAATTCTTCTTACTTATTTGCAAGACGCGATCAAGGGCGAGCTAGGAACGAAGTCTATCCGCGGTTATCGCGGAGGCTATTTGCCGAAGCTTCGGAGGGAAATTGAGAAAGGACTGCGTAACGGCGAAATCCGGGGCGTCGTCAGCACGAATGCGCTTGAGCTCGGTATCGACATCGGGCAGCTTCAAGCTTGCGTGCTGAACGGTTATCCGGGCACGATCGCCAGCACATGGCAGCAGTCCGGACGAGCCGGACGGCGGCAAGGCAGCTCGGTTACGTTTATCGTCGCCAGCAGCAATCCACTCGATCAATATCTGATCCAGAACCCGGATTATTTTCTCGGGCGCCCGCCAGAAGAGGCTCGCATTCATCCTGACAACCTGCTCATTCTGCTCGACCATCTGAAGTGCGCGGCGTATGAGTTGCCGTTCGAGGAGGGCGACACGTTCGGAGGAGAAAAACTGGTCGACTTGCTCGAATTCCTCGCCGAAGAGAAGGTGCTGCACCGGGTCGGCAATCGCTGGTACTGGATGGAGCAGGCATTTCCTGCCCATAACATTTCGCTGCGATCGGCCGCGCAGGAGAACATCGTCATCATCGATATGACCGAAGGCCATCGCGTCATCGGCGAGGTTGACCGGTTCAGCGCGCCGACGCTTGTCCATGAAGAAGCGATCTACTTGCATGAAGGCGTGCAGTATCAAGTCGAGAAGCTGGATTATCCGGAGAAGAAAGCATACGTTCGCCAAGTCAACGTCGATTACTTCACGGACGCGAGTCTGGCCGTCGAACTCAAAGTGTTACACGTTGACAGGGAATCGGCGTCTGGTCCGCTGACACGTCAATATGGAGAAGTAACAGTTATGGCTAAACCGACTATTTTCAAAAAAATCAGATTGCGCACGCACGAGAACATCGGCAGCGGCCCGATCCATCTGCCAGAGGAAATTCTTCACACGAGCGGATACTGGTTCACGTTCTCGGAGGAAGAATCGGCCAAACGAAGCGCCAACGACATGCAGATGGCGCTTCTTGGGCTCGCCAACGTGCTTATTCACCTTGCGCCGCTGCATCTGATGTGCGATCCCCTCGACATCCGAGTCGTTCCGCAAGTGAAGGCGACGCATACGAAACGGCCTACGATTTATTTTTACGACCGTTATCCCGGAGGCATTGGTCTGAGCGAGCGACTTTATGAGAAGCACGACATGTTGCTCGAGGAAGCGCAGCGGCTTATCGTCGGATGCGGTTGCCTGAGCGGTTGTCCGGCTTGCGTCGGCCCGATCGAGGAAGTCGGTCTGCTTGGCAAAGATTTGGCGTTGTCCATGCTTGACAGTGTGAGGGAGCGCCGATGAACGGAGGATTGCGGGAGAGGCTTGGCAGGCTGCGTGGTCAGGTGCCGTCGGAAGAGACGGGAGAGAACGTAATAACGAAAGAGGATGGCTCGGAGGTTAGAGTGGGAGCAACTGCGGAACAGCACGAAGTTTCCAATCGCGAACAAGTGATAGCTAACTCTGGACAGGAGAAGATACCGGAAGGCTTTCGCCGTCTCGGTATCGATGTTGTACGTACGGAGCTCGGGTCGTTCCTGCTGCGCACCGTCCGCTATCCGTTTCCGTATCATCACGGCGTGTACGACTTGGCGGAGCTAGCTTCGATCGCTGGCTATTTGTCTCCGGTCGCTCACCGTCAGAATAAAGAAGCTGATCCGCAGCCGCTTAACGTATCGCGCCTGTTGTTCCTTGATACCGAGACAACGGGTCTTGGAGTCGGCGCGGGTAATGTGCCGTTCATGATCGGCTTTGGCTATTGCGAATCCAATGCGTTTGTCGTTGAACAGGCGCTTATTCGTCACCCGGGTGAAGAAAAGGCGATGCTCAGCTATCTGCTAGGCAAAATGGGCGAGCGCAGCCACCTCGTCACCTACAACGGACGGACGTTCGACTGGCCCGTGCTTGTGAACCGCTTTATATTAAACGGGTGGCGCAAAAACGGGACTGAGCCGGCCCATCTCGACTTTCTGCATCCGTCCAGGGCGCTTTGGCGCAATACGCTCGCTTCGTGCCGCCTTGCGACAGTGGAGGTGGAGAGGCTCGGATTCGTCCGCGAAGACGACGTTCCGGGTTCGCTTGCGCCCACTTTATATTTCCGCTATTTAAGCGACGGAGATCCCGAGCATTTGCGAGGGGTATTCGTTCATAACGAGCAAGATATTTTAACGCTTGCTTCCCTATCTGTACATTTTGGAGTATTGTTAAGCGAACGAGAGTTGGCTACACATGCGAACGAGGCCGGGAGCGAGGAATTGTACCGAACGGCGTGTTGGCTGGAGCTGCACGGCAAATCGGACATCGCGGAGACGTTGTTCGCGAGATTGGCGGAACGGGGCGACATTGGAGACGGCAATTGGTGCTTGGCGCTAGCATCCCGATACAAGAAAACCGGGCGCCATGAACTTGCCCTGCCGCTTTGGCAGCAAGCAGCCGAACGGGCGGAACAATCGGCTGCCCCGAAGCTGGAGGCGCATCTTGAACTTGCCATCTATTATGAGCATCGGGACAAGAGGCTCGACATCGCGATCGGCTACTCAGAGAAAGCACTGGAGCTCGTTCGTCGCCGGGCGAAACTTGTGGCTGCGAATGCGGCCAAGCATCGGGAAGAGAAAGAAAGCTGGCAGCGACGTCTGGCCCGGATTCGGGAGAAAGCGGCGCGGCTGGGAGAAAGGGAGAGGGAATGACCGCATGGCGTCTATCGCTTCACATACGCAAGAAATGAATTTAATGGCATTAAAGAAATTCCCGACTCCGTGCGCGCTGCTGTTCGACCTGGACGGCACTTTGTATCGCGGAGACGAGCCGGTGTCGGGTGCTTCGGAGCTTGTTGCATATGCGCGCACGAAATCGCTCACGCCATTATTCGTCACGAACAATTCTACGCGAACGCCGTCTGAAGTTGCCGATCATCTTCTACGAATGAATATTGTCGCGCATCATGAAGAAATCGTCACCTCCGCGCTGGCAGCCGCTTACGATATTCAAGCGAGGTCGCCAGGGGCTGCAGTGTTCGCGATCGGGGAACACGGGTTAAAGACAGCGCTTCGTGAAGCCGGACTGCGTCTAATTGGGGAACAGTCGGAGGAGGGGAAGTCGCGGGAGCTCGCCATAGCTGACTTTGTCGTGCAAGGCCTGGACCGAGCATTGTCTTATTCCCGACTGGCGGAAGCGACGAGACAATTGCTTGCGGGTGCCGGTTTCGTGCAGACGAACCCGGATCGGCTTTTGCCGGTTGGAGACGGTTTTCTCCCAGGAGCAGGCAGCCTCGGAGCGATGCTGGAAGCGGCGAGCGGCCAATCTCCGCGCGTCATCGGGAAGCCGTCGACGATCATTATGGACTTTGCCTTAGAACTCGCCGGAACGACGGCGGAACAAGCTTGGGTTATCGGCGACAACCCTTACACGGACCTGGCTGCCGCACGTAACTCGGGCTGTCCGTCCGTACTTGTGCTGACCGGACTTTGTACGCCGGATAATTGGCGAGAACTTTGCGTCGACGCGAATGTGAAGCCGGACGCGGTGTGCGAAGGTCCGGAACAAGTCATGCAATTGCTGGACAATATGCTATAATGAACGCCATCGAGGCAAGAATGAACATGCGCGCGGCTCAAGCGGAAGGGAAGATCACAGCATGCCGGAAATTCCGGAAATAGAGTATTACCGAACGAAATTGTCTGAAGGGTTGTGCGGCCGAAGCATCACGGATGTCGCCGTTGCAAAACCGGCAACCGTCAATGAAACACCCGAAGTGTTCGGTGAAGCGTTAAAAGGGCGAGTATTGCTGTTCGTTGAGCGGAAGGGCAAAATGATATTGTTCCATCTAGACGACGGTTATCGGCTTGTGATGACGTTGTCAGCTGACAGCAGGGTTCAATATGGCGATCTTTCATCCGATACGGAAGGAGTTCGCGTCGACATCGCGCTGACGTTCGATGACGGTAAATCGCTTCGGCTTAGCGGTATGAAAGCGGCGTATGTTCACCGCATGACTGCGAAAGCTGCGATCGAGCTGATGAAGCAGAACGGTCCCGACGCACTTGATTCAAGACTGACATTGGAAGTATTCGCGAAGCGATTGGCCGGTAAGAAGGGCAAGCTGAAGACGACGCTGACCGATCAACGGTTCGTGGCGGGAATCGGATCCATGTACGCGGATGAAATCGCTTTTGCGGCCGGTATACACCCCGGAACGCCTGTTAGTGCGCTTTCGTCGGAACAAACGGAAAAGTTGTACCGCGCCATGAGGGATGTTCTTGCGGAAGCGGCCGACAAGGGCGGTTGCGTGCTTCATCCGATGACCACGAACGATGATGATATCGCAGGCGGTTATCGGAAATATCTGAAAGTGCACGGCCGCGCAGGAGAGAATTGTTTCACTTGCGGCACGCCGATTCGTATGGAGACGACAGCTGGACGCAAAATGGAGTTCTGTCCCTCCTGCCAAGATACGGTCGGATAACTCGGATGGAAACCGCTTCGAAGCGAAACGGGGGGACAAACCGATGATCAACGTTTATTTGGATGACATCCGTGCTTGCCCAATAGGGTTCGTTGCCGCCAGGTCGGCGGAAGAATGCTTGTTGCTGCTTGCGGAGTGTGACGTGAACGTGCTATCGCTTGACTTCGAGCTCGGATATGGGCAACCAAACGGACTTGCAGTCGTTCACGGGATGGTCGTCAGAGGCTTGTATCCGAAAGAAGTATACGTCCATTCGTCCAGCTTGTACGGACGCGAGCAGATGGTGCGCGAGTTGCGTGCCGCGAATCCGGCGGGCGTCATCGTTCATGACGGACCGATGCCTCAGCGCGTGCTCGATGCCGCTGCGGCAAGCGGGGGCGATGCGAATGCGTGATTGGGAGCCGGCGAGTTGGATGAAAGAATGGTCGTTCGCCCCGGCGCCGTTCGCCGTTTTCGTGCACACGCCCTTATGCGGGACATGCCTGGCAGTGAAGAAAATGCTTGCGGTCGCGGAACAGCTTGTGCCTGAGCTGCCGGTGAATGCAGCGAATTTGAACGCGATGCCGGAGCTTGCTCAGAAGTTTCGCATCGAAAGCGTACCGTGTTTGCTTGTGAAGAAAGCTTCTGGAGAGTGGACAAAAAATTACCGTTTCCCTTCCGTTACGGAATTGGTAGAGACGATGAGAAATGCGAGGGATGAACGATGATCCAACTGCAAGGACTAACTTTCCGCAGAGAAGATCGTTTGATTTTGCAAGGCGTAGATCTGAATGTGAACCCGGGCGAGCACTGGACGCTGCTCGGGCGCAACGGCTGCGGCAAGTCGACGATATTGGAAATCATTACGGGGTATCAGTTCCCGACGTCCGGCACGGTTGATGTGCTCGGGGAACGTTACGGACAAGTGGACGTACGGGAAATGCGCAAAAGAATCGGTTACATAAGTCCTGCCCTGATCGAGAAAATGACGCTTCGCGACCCGGTGTGGGAAATTGTGGCTAGCGGAGCTTTCGCATTTTTGCGTTTTTACGTCGAGATTGAAGCTGAAGTTCGGGAGCGCGCGTTCGCCGAGCTAGAGAGAGTTGGCTTGCGTCATCTCGCGGAGCAGCCGTTCGGCACGCTGTCGCAAGGGGAGCGCAAGAAGGCCCTGCTTGCGCGTACGATGATGGCTTCCCCCGAGCTTCTAATTTTGGACGAGCCTTGCGCCGGCTTGGATTTGTTCGAGCGGGAGAAGTTTCTGGCGACGTTATCGGACTTATCTTCAAGATCATTGTCTATGCTGTATGTGACGCATCATATCGAAGAAATCATTCCAATGGTTACGCATGTAGCGCTTATGGCTGAGGGGCGTATTCTCTCCGCAGGGCCGAAGAAAGAAGTGTTGACGGCGGAAAGGCTTAAAGAAGCCTACGATTTGCCGATCGAAATTCGGTGGAAAGACGAGCGGCCATGGATCGAAGTTGGAAAGGTGACGAGCAAATGACGACTTACGCCGCAACGGCGAACCCGGGGTTCGCGCCTTACGCGATGGAAGAAATCCGCAGGCGCATTCCGGGGACTAAAGTGTCCGGACTGGCGCCGGGAGAAACGTTTACGTTCACGAACGGCGATGTTGAGCCCGAAGCGCTGCTAAAGGACTTGCGTAAGCAAGAACCGGTCTTTCTCCGGCATCTATTCCCGATAGAGCGAGAACTCGACGTTTCTGCCGATCCGGGTGAGACCTCGAAGGCGCTGCGCGATTATGCCGCTACTTTAGGCGAACGTGTGCGGGGAGCCAAAGTTGCGATCCAGGTTCGCAAGGAGCAGCATAGCCCGTTCCCCTTCGGATCGGCCGAAGGGCGAGACGAGGTTGCGGGCGTCGTTCGCGAATTGGGCGGCGAACCGGTCGCTCGAGAAGCGGACTGGATCGTAAGCATCTACGCGACGAAAAAGAAACTGTTTATGGGATGTTCGAAGCCTCGCGACAATTTGTCCGACTGGCCGGGAGGAGCACCGCGCTTTCGGAAAGACGAGGGGATGATTTCCCGAGCGGCGTTTAAGCTTCTCGAAGCCGAGAAGGCGTTCGGGTTGCCGCTTGATCGGTTTTCTCATGCACTCGATCTTGGCGCCGCGCCTGGTGGCTGGACATCCGTGCTGCTCGAGCGCGGCCTGAAGGTGACGGCAGTCGATCCGGCGGAGATGGATCCGTCGCTCGAGATGCATCCGAGACTACGCCATATTCGGCGCAATGCGGCAGAAATGTCGTTCCCGCCGGGTTCGTTCGACCTTCTTGTTTGCGACATGAGTTGGGATCCGCACCATACGTGCAACATTGTGAATGAGCTTGCGGATGCATTGTCCGCCGGAGCATCCGGCATCATTACGCTGAAACTCATGTATCGCAAGCCGTTCCAGAGCATTCAGGAGCTCACGAAGGAATACGGCCGCAGGTTCGATATATTGCAAGTGAAGCAGTTGTTTCACAACAGGGAAGAAGTTACAATGTGGGTAAAAAGAAAATAATTGGCTCGGCAGGGAAAGCATCCCGCGGCCGGACGATCCCTTCAATGATCGAAGGGGCGTCCCGCTCGCGGGATTTTTATGTTTGCGGCAGTAGACGAGGAGGATGAAGCAATGGAAATGGACGGGAAACATACGGGGAATGACCGTGACGAAGGGTTGATGCTCACCCCCGGGGAGCTGTTCGCGGGGCGTTATGTGATCGTTGCGCCAATCGGTCAAGGCGGAATGGGACGCGTCTATCTGGCGGAAGATACGCGGCTTGGAGGCAAACGTCGCGCGCTAAAGCTGACGCGTCCGTTACCAGAGGAAAGCCGTGCTTTCCTCCCGGAAGCGAGGCTGCTGAGCGAGCTGGAGCATCCGAGTCTGCCGGCGATCGTTGATTATTATTCGCCGGAAGAGAACGGCGGGGTCGCTTGTATCGTGATGGACTACATCGCCGGAGACACGCTGGCCGACAGATTCGAGAAATTTGGCCGCGATCTACCTTTTTCGCTCGTACTGCGGGCTGTCTCTGACTTGTGCGATGTGCTCGTCTACTTGCATGCACAGCGGCCGCCCATCGTATTTCGCGACTTGAAGCCTGCGAATGTGCTGTTGGATCGGAAAGGAACAGCGATACTCGTTGACTTTGGCATTGCCCGCCGTTACAGGCCTTGGGCGAACAAGGATACGTTAATGCTTGGCACACCCGGCTTCGCCGCGCCAGAGCAGCTTCGCGGGGAACAGTCCGATCAACGGACGGACTTATACGGACTTGGCGCGCTAGCCTACTTCTTGCTGTCGGGCGGTCAGTCCGCATTACGCTTGAAGGGGGTTATACGTGGCAAGCTCCGGGCCGATGTTCCAGAAACGTTCGTCCGCCTGTTGGGGGGGCTCTTGGCGGATGATCCGACTCACCGCCCGCAATCTGCAAGAGAGCTGGCGGACGAGCTGCGCCTGTGCTGCGACAGTGCTGACGGTTGGAGGCATCCGGAAGAGGCGAGAGAGCATAGGAGCAGCAGCTACAATGTAGGTGAACCAATCAATCGGAATGGGAGAAACGATACGTATATCATCGCGCTGGTGTCCGCTTATCCCGGTGCGGGCGCTTCGACGGTTGCGCTTGGTTTGTCAGCGACGCTTGACTCTATCGGTGTCACGCATGCACTCGTGGAATGGCCTGGCATCGAAGCTGAGCTATACGCCCGCCTTGACGGCGCGAAGCGTATGCCTGGAGGCGCTGTATTCTCCAGAGCGAACGGCGGGGAAGCTGCCGTGCCCGCCTGGCGATGCGGCAGGGCTGCGTATTATCCGAACGACCCCGAGGAACCGGCAAGCGGGGAAAGTCCGAGCGAGGCTTTTGCGGCATGGCTTGGCGTATTGGGCGTGCCAGTTGTCGTGCTTGACATCTCTGGAGGTTGGGATCGCTCCGAATCGGCGGAATGGCTAATGCGTCACGCCGACCGTATCGTTTTCGTGGCGGACTGCTTTCCGGTCAAGTGGACGGCGCGAAGGCAGGCGGCTTGCGAGGAAATTCATAGGGAAGCGGCCGATTACGGCGTCGCCTGCGATTGGGTTGCGAACCGGGATCGCGCATTCCGCGAACGGGTCGCATGGCTTCGCATGTTTCCATTCGCTCCAACGGTTTGTTTTCCGGAACTGCCGACGGATATGATGTTAAGCGCGTTGTGGAACGGAGAAGGGATTCCGGTGGACGAACGGTCGAAGCAAGCGATTTCGGGAGCGTTTACCGCATGGATATCGACCTGGAATGCCGCATCCGTTCGCATGGCAGCGAGAATCGACGGCAGGTGACGAAAACCCGGCATACCATGCTCTAGAAGCGAGAGTATGTCGGGTTTTGTCGGTTTTGACAGCCATGATACAATAGAGAAGGGAGAAGGCGTTGTCGAAGGAGAAACGGAATGGCACAAAAGCGGAAACGATTGTCGGTAGTCGGTCTGACGGCGTTACGGTTAGGCTTGACCTCGTTTGGCGGCCCTGTTGCGCACATCGGATATTTCAGGCAAATGTATGTGACTCGCAAGAAATGGATTTCGGATGAACAATTCGCGGATTTGACCGCCTTATGCCAATTTTTGCCCGGACCGGCCAGCAGTCAGCTTGGCATGGCGATCGGTATCGGCCGTGCGGGCTTGCTTGGCGGGATTGTCGCATGGCTTGGGTTCACGCTTCCGTCTGCGCTGTTACTGACTTTGTTTGCGTTTCTCTCCAGACATGGCGCCATCGCGGACGCAGGTTGGGTGCGCGGCTTGAATCTGGCTGCCGTTGCCGTTGTTGCTCAGGCGGTCTGGAGCATGGGCCGTACGCTCGCTCCGGACAAGCCTCGCATTGCGATGGTTGCGGCATCAGCCGCGTTTGCCATCTCCGTCCCGGGTGCCCTCGGGCAGCTGGCTCCGATTGCGCTCTGCGGAATTGCGGGAGTGTTGTTCCTTAAGCCGCGAGGAGAGGCGATGCCGCTGACCCCTGAGCGTCAAGAGCGGTCTGAGGCACGGCCTGCAAACCGCCGAACGGCGACTGGCGCGGTCGTCTGCCTTGTGCTTTTCGCGGCTCTGCTAGCCGCGCTTCCGGCACTTGCCGCAGCGTGGCCGCATGCTTCTGCCCGGCTCGCGGATATCGGCTATCGAGCCGGATCTCTTGTTTTCGGAGGCGGACATGTCGTGCTGCCGATGCTCCACGACGAGATCGTCGGGGGCGGCTTTACGGACGAGCGCAGCTTTCTCGCCGGATATGGGGCAGCTCAAGCCGTACCGGGGCCGTTATTTACGTTCGCGGCTTATTTAGGTGCGGCATCCGCGACTGGAACAGAAAGCATTTTTAGGGCAATCCTATTGCTGATCAGTATTTTTCTCCCGTCATTCCTGCTCGTTGCCGGCGTGTTGCCTTTCTGGAGTCGGCTTCGGGAATTTCGGACGACAAGAGCCGCACTCAGCGGCGTGAACGCTTCCGTCGTCGGCATACTGCTGGCGGCGTTATACGATCCGGTCTGGATCGGCACAATCCATAATGAAACGGAATTGATTGCGGCTGGTGTCGGGTTTCTGGCAATCGCCGTCTGGGGATGCCCGCCATGGCTGCTTGCCGTAGCGGCGGCCGTAACCGGCTTGCTGATTTATTGATGAGGTGAACGAGGTGAGCGAGATGAACAACGAAAATATTTTGATCATCGAGGACGAAGACGCGATCGCGCGAATTCTCCAGTTAGAACTTGAACACGAAGGATACGGCGTCGGGCGCGCGGCCGACGGACGCAAAGGATTGGAGATGGCGGTGTCCGGGGAATGGGATTTGATTTTACTCGACGTCATGCTTCCGCAGTTAAACGGCATTGAGGTGCTGCGCCGGTTGCGTCAAAACGACGGAGCCGTTCCCGTCATTTTGTTGACTGCCCGGGATACGGTACCGGACAAAGTAAGCGGATTCGAGCACGGCGCGAACGATTACATTACGAAACCTTTTGCAATGGAAGAACTGCTAGCGAGGGTGCGTAACTTGCTGCGTATTTTCAAAGCGTCGCGTGAAGGAGAGAGCGAGGACGTGCTGAAGATCGGCGATTTGTCGATTGAACTGCTCACTCGCAAAGTGTTCCGCAAAGATCATTCCATTGAATTGACTCCAAGGGAGTTTGAACTGCTGCTTTACTTGGCGCGGCATAAAAACACCGAGAAGACACGGGATGAGATTTTGTCGGACGTCTGGGGTTACGAATATATCGGCGATACGAATGTCGTAGACGTCTACATTCGTTATTTGCGTCAGAAGAT
Organism: Cohnella soli; assembly: GCF_042655525.1. NCBI lineage: Bacteria > Bacillati > Bacillota > Bacilli > Caryophanales > Paenibacillaceae > Cohnella > Cohnella soli. The sequence goes on along the minus strand of NZ_JBHSMI010000025.1, from coordinate 47,493 downwards.
GGACAAAGGTTACAGGCATAAGCTGCTGCACACGGTGCGCGGCGTCGGATATATGTTGAAGGAGCCGGATGCATGACGTTAAGATCCAGATTTACGCTATTTACCGTATTCTGGCTTATTTTTATTTTGATCTTATACAACGTGTTCGTGTACTTCTTCGTTATCCGAGTGACAACGCGGGGCGAACTGCAATTGCTGACGAACAAAGCGGATCTCGTTATCGAAACTTTGCGAAAGCAAGGGATGAGAGGGCTCGAAGATAAAAAGCTGTTGACGGACATGTACAATTATAACGAAATGCTCAGAATCGTTACAGGCGACGTCCGTGTCGCGAACCAGGTCGGGACGGACGAATTGCTGCTAAGCATCCCGCCGCAAATGCAGCCGTACAACTTGTCGGAGACAAGGCATATTAACGGTCAACGCGTTCTTTACTTGTCCGTGCCTTTCTTCGAGCAAGGGCATCTGATCGGAGCGGTTGAAGCGGCAAGACGGCTGACGGTGCTGGACAGCTATTTGCAAATTCTTGTAGGCGCGTTAAGCGTAACGAGCGTCGGTGCGATCGTGTTCGCTATATTCGGTACGTACTGGTTCACATCGCGGCTGACGGGACCGATCGGTCAGATGGTGCAGACGATGCGGGAAATCGACCGAAGCGGGAAATTGTACAGGGTGAAGCTGAACGGCCGTGAAGAATCGATCGAGCTGCAACAGCTCGTTCGGGCGTTTAACCAAATGATCGATCGGATTGACCGGACGATCGAGCACCAGAAGCATTTTGTCGCCGATGCGTCACATGAGCTTAAAACTCCGCTTACGGTTATTTCCAGCTATACGGACATGCTGAAGCGATGGGGCAGGGACAATGCCGAGGTGCGTAACGAGGCGATCGAGGCGATTGCGAAGGAAACGGAAAGGCTTCAGCACCTGATCCGCTCGATGCTGACGCTCGCGGAGGCAGAGCAGGACGATTGGATGAACGTTTCCCGTTTCGACGTGACGAGCGTTGTTAGGGAACTATCCGAAGTGCTCGGCAAGACTTTCCGGAGAGAAATTCGCGTGCATTCCGACAATGCCGTTTATATGAAAGGGGACAAAGAAAAAGTTCGCCAGTTACTGCTCATTCTGATCGACAACGCGATCAAGTACAGCAAAGAGCCGATCGATGTACGTATCCGACACTCCAAAAACACGATCAAACTAGAAGTGACGGATTACGGCATCGGAGTGCCCGAGAGCGAAATCCCGTATATGTTCGAGCGGTTCTATCGCGTTGACGAGGCGCGCCACAGGTCGACCGGCGGAAGCGGGCTTGGCTTGTCGATCGCGAAGAAAATAGTCGACATTCACGAAGGGACCGTCGAAGTGTACAGCAAGCAGGGGAACGGAACGACGATTGCAATTCAATTCCCGCGCAAATAGACGCAAAGAAACCGGTATCGGGTTTTGTTCCGATGCCGGTTTTATTTCTTACTGCCAAATGATTAAGATTAAAGGACGCGTCTTGCGGTGATGTAACGGGTGTTCCAATACTTCTCGCCGAGGGAGGAGATGGTGACGCCAGTAGAGCTGTACGTATGCAAAATTTTGTTATTCCCGATATAGATGGCAACGTGGCCGATTTTGCTACCGGTCCTCGGTACGCGGAAGAATACGAGATCGCCTTTTTTCAAGTCTTTACGGGCGATTTTAACGCCTTCCGTCGCTTGCGTGCTGGACACTCGAGCCAGCTCGATGCCGCTTTCGCCGAATACGTACTGCGTAAAACTAGAACAGTCGAACGCTTTCGTCGATCCTGGCGTAGCTCCGAACTTGTATTTGACGCCTATGTATTTTTTGCCAAGTGAAATGATTTTGTCCGCTTTGCTCGTTGCTTGTTTGCTCGTTGCTTGTGCCGCTTCAGCCCGCTGGCTTCCTCCAATGGCGGTCCCAACGAACGCGATCGTCGCGCTAAGCCCGACGACGGCGATACGGCGCAGCCATCCTTTAGTTCGAATCATTGCCTTACATCCGTCCTTTCGATGCGAATCCGATGTCGTTCGGTGTAATGTCTCGTCGTTCAGTATAACAAACCTGGAATCGACTATATTTTTCCAAGGAGAGCAGAAAAGGCATTAAAGCGGCGATTTCGAGCGTTTCTTAGAAAAAAATGAATGTTTTCTCATTTGTGCTCCCCATAGGGTGCGAAAGACGATGAATATACAGGGCGGACGATTCCTGCTTGCCCGGCTTTCGTCCTATCCTATAAGATAGGAGAAGAGTAAGGGGTATGAAGTCGTGCCGCTGTTATGTCGGTTACGACATCCTCCTTATGCACCCGGGCTTAAGAACTGGAGGCGATATGCACGTGTACAAAAGGTTCAAAATACCGGAGCTGGACCGTATGTTTGAGGTTACGATACGCAACTATGAATGGGGGGACTTCGCGAAGCTGATCGATCTTCAAGCGCAATGTTTTCCGCCTCCTTACCCGCCCGAGCTGTGGTGGAACGCTGAGCAACTATCCGAACACGTGAGTCGGTTTCCGGAAGGGGCGCTTTGCGCTGAAGTCGACGGCGTTATCGTTGGTTCGATGACCGCTCTCAGACGTAACATTCCAAATAACGGCCACGAAAGTTGGGCGACTGCGACGAACGAGGGCTATATCCGCAATCATGAACCGGACGGAGACACGGTCTATGTTGTCGATCTTTGTGTTGCGCCCGCTTACCGCAAGCTGGGTGTGGGTAAACAGTTAATGCAGGCGATGTATGAGACGGTTGTCCATTTGCGCTGTGCCAGACTGCTAGGGGGAGGGCGAATGCCCGGTTACGCCGCAGTGGCGGGCGATTTGTCGCCAGAAGCGTATTTGGCGGAAGTGTGCACGGGCAAGCGCCGGGATCCAGTCATTTCCTTCATGCTTGCATGCGGAAGAATGCCGGTTGGCGTTGTCGCAGACTATTTGGACGACGAGCAGTCGGCCGACTGCGCAGCGCTTATGGAATGGAGAAACCCTTTCGATAAGGAGAATAAATAAAATGGAATATATTCGAGTGACTTCGATTGAAGATGCGAACTTTGCCTCCATGCACAAAATGATGAGCTCGATTTTTCCGCCAGAGGAAGTCCTTGCGTTCGAGCTATGGAAGGAGCCGATCGGAGACCCGGACATTCACGTATACGTCGCCATACACGACGGGGCGGTTGTTGGCGCAACGGAATATCGCTATTATCCGGATTTGCGAGTCGCGATGACGGATTTTACGATTATTGGCGTCTCCAATCTGGGCGTCGGAAGATTTCTATATTTGAATAGGTCCAAAGATCTACGTAGGCTTGAGCAGGAAAGCGACACGTTATCGATCGGCATGTTCGCTGAAATCTATAAGCCGCATGCCGTAACGTCGCTGCGTTTCGGCAACGTGATTGCGATGCATCCGGCAGTCAGACGCGAAGTGCTTTCCCACCTCGGTTACCGCAAGCTGGATTTTCCGTACGTTCATCCGTCATGGGACCACGCCGGGAAAGCGGTAACCGAACTCGATCTCGGCTTCCTGTCCGCTGACGAAGAGGCCGAAACAGTCGATGCGGCGCTTGTGTCGCGTTTCCTGAAGAAATATTACGAGGCGCTGCCGAACCGCCCTCGCGAGTGGGAAGAGATGATCGCCAAGTTGGACGAGATGGAAACCGTCAATCTCGCGCCGCTTTAATGATTGTTCGCTGAAATCTTCGCGAACCTAGTAGACATACTCCTTGTATTTGCCCGAATGCGCGATGCTCGCTTTTACTTTTATATTCCTTAGCCTCGCCGCTTTCATTTTAGGGTCGTCTTTGACGTATTTGACCCAGTCGCGATGATGGAATTTGTACATGTCGTATTGCAAATTTAATACGTCCGTATCGATTTTTTTGCCGATTTCGTAAGTGCTCCTGATTCGCTCAGCGATGGCCTGCTTGAGTAGTCGCTTCATCCGTTCCTGGGAGATATTCTCCATCATTTCGTCGAGATAGGCTTTAACGCTTATCGTAATGTCGTATTGAACGGTGTTGTCTTCGATCTCGTAATCGATACGGACTTTTTTTGTATGAACTACAAATGTAACCGCAGGTGTCGTTTGATTCGTGTTATAGATTTTAATCGGCATCCGGATCATTTTCTGAGTCATGAAAGCTTTGCCCTCCAGCTGTTCGCCATTCAGCATGCCGAACAGCTTTTCGTTGCGAAAAAAGAAAGCGCCCACGATCTTTAGCTGAGGAGATGGTTTGGCGCCTTCTTCCCAAGATTTTTTGTCGTATGAGAGAATCGGCAGCATGGCGGTTTTCCCTTTCTCGTAAAAGTCCGACAGAAAGCGGTGCAAGAACATCGGAGCGATGAGGGAAAACTGCCGATAGGTTTCGTCCGGTTTCATCAAAATCGAGTCGAAGATGGATAGTCCAAAATAAGGCGCGTTGTTAAACAAGCGTTCCGGAGAGTCTTCTGTTCCGAAAACCCACAAGTTGTAACGCATTTCGCGGTACCGATTGATCAAATCGGTCAAATCGACAACTCCTGCTTTAAGGAGAGCTCTTTTCGTGCAGACGAGCGCCTTGATTTGTCCCCAATAGACACGCATTTGCGCCGTCTGGTACAAGTGAAAAATCGCGTCTCCGATCGTATTCCCTTTGCCGGTCCCGACGACCGACGTTTTATTGCCTTGTGGCTTGACGGATTCCGTTTTGGCGATATTCGTAAAGGTGTTCGCCTGCAAATAGACGACGTATTCTCCATCGATATAGTCGATCGCAAGCGCGGACAAATAGTTCATATGATTAACTTCTTTGAAGTCCCAGCAACCTGCCGTCGCCAAACATGACGAGAGGAAGACGGCAAGAGCGAGACAGCGCGTTACAGCTTTCACCTCGCTCAGTCCTTTATCGCTTTTTTCGTAGATATTTAGGTACCCTTCCGCGTACCGTTCTCGGGAATAACAGAAATGACCTAACAATATCCTTGGGCATAAACGGGGCTTCCGGTGCCAAGTAAGAGACGCCGAAGGAAGTTAATCCCGTTAAATATACAACGAGAATCAACACGCTTAAAATAAAACCATACATGCCTAAAATGGACGATATTAACACCGCAATCAGACGCAAAATGCTGACCGTGCCCCCGAGCGTCTGGCTGACGAGCGTCGAGCCGGCCACGATCGAGATGGCGGAAACGACGATCATCGCAGGCGACGAAAGGCCTGCGCGAATGGCGGCGTCGCCGATGACGATACCTCCGACGACAGTCAGCGTCTGACCGGCCATAGAAGGCAATCGGTATCCGGCCTCCTTGAACATCTCCAGCAGGCCGAGCACCAGCAGCATTTCAAGAGGGGTGCTAAGCGGGATGCCTTGCCGTGTCTGGACGATAGTCGCGAGCAAAGGATAGGGGATCTGGTCTTGGTGATAACCGGTCAGAGCGATGTATGAACCGGGTAAAAAAATGGCGACGAGAAGGCTGAATATACGGAGCAGCCGTCCAAAAGAAGCAGAGATGTAATTGAAATGGGCATCCTCCGGCGTCTGTAGCAGCATGTTCAGATTGGCTGGGGCAACGGATGCGCCCGGGACGCCGTCGATGATTAGCGCGAACCGTCCTCTTAGCACGCAAGAAGACACGTAATCCGGCCTTCCGGTATAGATTGTGAGCGGAAAAAGACTGAACGGTTGATCCGACAAAAGTTCTTCCGCCTGGGAGGCGGTCGTCAGCTCTTCGATCTGGGTTTCCAGCTCGCCTAACCGTTCATGGATTAAGCGAAGCGTCGTCGCGTTGATTTTCTCCGTATCATAGATGAGCGCGACCTGCGTCTTTGTCTTTGTGCCGATTCGGTAGAAGTCGAACGCGACCGTGTTCGTAGGCAATCTTCTACGGAGCAAGCCGAGATTTGTCTGAATGGCTTCGACGAACCCGTCGCGCGGGCCGCGGATCGATACTTCGATATTCGTCTCCTCGGTGTTCCGTGAAGGGATGCTCGGAGCGCGAAAAAGGTACAGAATGTCTTTGCCCGGCAGACCGATCAGCACGGCTCCGCCGAACAAGGCGTTGTCTGTCGCTTCCGGATCTTCGGCATCGACGGCGCCTAGACGAAAGGAGCGCGGCGTATCTTCTTCGTCGAATGCTTCCGAAGGAACGTTCTCAAGAATGTTTTGCAGTTCGGGCAGCAACGTACGGTTTAATTGCTGCATGTCGCAAAGCGAGCGGCAGTAAAAAAGGACGATATGAGACTCGTTCGTTATCGGAATATCTTCGCGCAAAACGTCAGCGCAACGCTTGTAACGTGCGGCGACCAACTCGAGCGCGCTCATGCGGGGTTCACCTTATTCGACTTCGACGGGGCGGGACGCTTGAGCAGAAGAAGGAGCAGGACTAGCGCCGCAACGATCATGCACACAAAGACTACAGGGAAGTAATAGACACGAAGATAATACACAAAGCTAATATCGCTTACAGGCAACATGACAAGCCCGAGCGTGAGCAGCGAACAAACCAGAAAAGCCCATCTGTTAAAGTTGAAAAATTGCCCGATGAGAAATAAAGTGAAACTGAGACGCACGAATGCGCCGCTTAGCCATTGAAAAATGGACAGGAAGTCTACGTGTTCGAAATAGGTGCCGATTTTGATCAACCTCCATTCTTCGAATGCCGGATAACGTTGCACTTTGCTTTCTAACGGACCGAATTCCGACAAACCGCCCATAAGGGGGCCGATCGTCAGGCCAATCAGCATCAATCCAAGCAGGAAAACTCCCCGGAACTTCATCGGCTTATCCAAGTACTGTTGCATGAATAACAGCAAGACAAGCTCGACAAGGCCGCTCCCGGCGTAAGTGATCCCGCGCCACATCGGTGCGACGCCGTGCTCGAAGAGCGGAAACAACAATCCGTAATCTTTGTGCGGGATGTTGGCTATCGATACGAAAAAACCGAGGAGCACGACAAAAGGAAGCAGGATCATGGAGGAATAGACGATAGAACGGATGCCATTCGCCGCAGTTGCGTAAGCCAGACCAATAAAAGTCGCCGCGATGACGAACGGCGGCGTCTCCGGCAAATAGGAGGAGTTCGTCCAAGTCGTCAAATCTTTGCTTGTCACGGCGGCGGATAGCAACAGATAGATGACGAATACGGAAGAGATGGCGAAAGCAAGCGTGCGTCCGTATCGATTTTTCAACATGTGCATAAGCGGCTTGTTCCCGATTTTGCCAGCGGCTGCGGATATGATCGCGAGAAGAGGGAGCAGCAACGCGAATGAGATGATCGCGGACAGCCAAGCGTCACGGCCGGAGACGCCGAGGAGCACGGGGATGACGAGCACATGGTTCAGAATGCCGATCGACATAATCATGACAAAGCTAAATTGCAGGAACGTATATGAAGGATTCAAATGGATGACCTCGGTCCGTGTAGGTTAGGAAACTCATGTAAATGATTTCCTGACGGGCCGATACCTATTCAGCATACGGGGAGATTGGAGCATGAACATCACGTTTATGGGGACTGGCGATTCAATGGGAACGCCTAGAGTATACTGCGATTGCGTCGTATGTGTGGAAGCAAGAGAGACGGGAGTCAATCGACGGCTCCGTTCTTCGCTGCTGCTCGAAGAAGAAGGGGAGGCCCCGCTTCTGCTCGATTGCGGACCTGATTGGCGGGAGCAGATGGAAGTCGCCGGTCTACGCAACGTGAAGCAGGCGTTGCTGACGCATGCTCACTTCGACCATATCGGCGGGCTGCCCGAATGGGCCGACGCTTGCCGCTGGACGCAAGCGGCAGCATCGATCGGCGCACCGCGCGAAGTGGTCCGCGACGTTCTTTCAAGATTTCCGTGGGTCGATCGTCAGTTTCGGTTCGAAACGAGCGACGAAGGGGCATCATACGGCGACTGGCGGATCATGTCGTGGCGGGTCAATCACGGCAAAAATGGCTACAGTTACGCATACCGGTTCGATCATGCCAGTCGCGGCGTGAAATGGGCGTATTGCTCGGATGCGATCGATTTGACAGAGGAACAAAAAGCGCCTCTCGCGGGGTTGGATTTGCTCGTTCTCGGGACAAGCTTCGTGGAAGAACCTTATCCCATGAATACCCGTTCTGTTTACGACATGAAGGAAGGGCTAGCATTGGTGAAAGAAATAAAGCCCGATTCCGTCGTATTTACTCATCTATCCCATGACGTAGATTTGAGATGCGATTACGGTCTTCCCGCTCATGTGCAGATCGCAAAGACGGGGTTGAAGCTGACGATCTAGGGCGTGTCCCGGGTGCGGATAACGAGGAGCAGCCCTTCTGTAATCGCGATCGTCCCGGACAGCGCGTCCAATACGTTGCTTACGCCGATGGAGGCGCCAGCGCGAATCGTAGCCTCGTGTAGCGGGTAACGGAAGCCGGTCAGCGTAATGCCTTTTACTTCGTAAGTGAGCGGAAGCAGGGAGACATGAGTATATGCGGGATCGAAGGTGAGCGTCATTCGGCTATCGCATAACCGGATTTCGTTGCGCTCGTCCACAATCGCTAGCGAACAATCCTGTTCATTGGCGTAGGCAAGCAACTGCACGTTGGCGAAACTATGATCGAAGCGGGTGCCTAACGCGCCGAGAAGATCGACTTGCCGATAACCTCGCGAGATTGTTTCACGGAGGGCAAGTTCCGAATCGGTCCAGTCTTTGTCCACTGCATCGAATGCGATGAATTGCCGGGAAATCTGACGAATACGTTCGAGCTGGCGTGCTGAGACCGAATCGAAATCGCCAAGCGCCAAATCGGGGGTTCGTCCATTCTCGATCAAGAAGGCGGCGCCGCGGTCTGCGCCGACAAGAAAATCTCCTTCTTCGATGCGGTCAAGCGCCCATTGGCCCAACGTACCTCCAGTGAATATCAGGGCGCGCTTATTTGTTTCCTCTTGATTTTCTTGTTGTGTCATCCTTGACCTCCGGGTTTCATTAATGCTTTTAGTATAACGAAAAAATAGCGATAAAGCCCGAAAAACCCCGTTGCGATCCGGCGTCATGCCCGCTACAATTGGGAGGATTGGAAAGGCAACGGAGGAGAGACCAGCGTGGGATGGGAATTTCAAGTATTTAGTATCGTCGGCGTTATCGCATTCGCGGTCAGCGGCGCAATCGTAGCTATGGAAGAAGCGTATGATATATTGGGCGTGTTCGCCTTGGGTCTTGTTACGGCGTTCGGCGGGGGCGTCGTGCGTAATTTGCTGATCGGCGTGCCTGTTACGACGTTGTGGGAGCAAAGTGTCTCGTTAAAAATCGCCGTCACCTCGATATTAATCGTCTTTCTATTACCTGCCGTCTGGATTGTTCATTGGAAAAGGGCCGAGGCGTTCTTCGATGCGATTGGACTCGGAGCGTTCGCCATTCAAGGCGCTTCATTCGCGGTGAACAACGGATTGCCGATCAGCGCGGTTATGGTCGCCGCCATGATGACGGGTATAGGCGGCGGTATGATTCGGGATATTATGGCCGGACGCAAACCGCTCGTTCTTCATGACGAAATCTATGCTGTGTGGGCGATACTGGCCGGACTTGCGCTTAGCGTCATTAAACTAGACAAGCCTTGGGAGTTGTTCGCGCTGTTCCTGCTTGTCGTCTTGTTCCGCATGTTATCGGTACATTACAAATGGAAGCTGCCTCGCCGTTCGTTGCTGCGTACGCCGGGAGGCCGCTCGCAAGGAGACCAAGGATGAGTTATTCTGTGCTGTTCGTATGTTTAGGTAACATTTGCCGCTCCCCGATGGCAGAAGCGGTCATGAAAAATCTCGTGCGCCGGGACGGGGTGGAAAATGACGTTCTCGTCGATTCCGCCGGCACGGGGGATTGGCACATCGGCAAACCGCCGCACGAAGGGACGAGAGCGCAGCTCGATCGCCATTCCATTTCGTACGAAGGGATGAAAGCCCGCCAGTTCGCGGCGGCGGACGGCGGGCGATTCGATCTGATCGTGGCGATGGACTCGAACAATGAACGGGATATTCGGAAAGTTATCGGCGCCGGGAGTGGGACGGAAGTCATACGGTTCCTGTCCGTCCTTCCCGAAGCGGGCATTAACGATGTTCCCGATCCTTATTACACAGGCAACTTCGACGAAGTGTACGATCTTGTGACAAGAGGCTGCGAACGGCTGCTCGCGTCGATCAAAGCAAAATTGAACGTCAATTAATCATGGAATGGAGAAGGCGTTGGTCCAAGAAAGACGGCCAGCGCCTCCGGCAGTTGTTGCTGCCAGAAGCCCCATTTGTGCTCCCCGTCTTTTTCCTCGTACAACAGTTTCGCGCCTTTGGCTTTCAATATTGCAACCGCCTCCCGGTTCAAAGCAACGAAATCGTATACCCCTCGGTCCGTTTCGTAAGCCGTTTCCTGCAATCCGACGACCATCCACAGTTTCAACCGGTTGAGTGGGCCTGCTGCTTTAATCTGTTCAATGTAGGAATCGTAGAAGGCCCCGGATAAGGAGACGATACGGCTGAACAAGTGCGGGTAGGCGAGGGCAAGAGACAGAGACACCGCGCCTCCGAGTGAATCACCAGCCAGCAATCGCTGCTCAGGCTCATCGCGAACCGGGTAATTTGTCTCCATCCAAGGGATCATTTCTTCGGCAAAAAACTTCATGTAAGCCGCATAGCGGTTACCGTCCGGGGCGTACTCGGACGTTCTTTGGCTTTTGTCGACTTCGACGCCGACGATGATGAATGGTTCCCAGCCTTCCTCCAGAATAAGGCGCTGAGCGTGAGTAGCGATCCTTCCAAAGTTAAAAAAGTCTTCGCCGTCCTGGCAATAGACGACGGGATAGCTGATCCAGGCCTGATAACCGGGAGGTAAATAAACGCGAAGGGTACGTTCTCCTTCCGGCAAATATCGACTCGGAATGACATGTTTATTAATCGTTCTTCTGTACAATGGATTGTCGCTCATCGGACAACCTCCTCCGGCACGTATGGGATAAGTCGGGCATGGGTAAACCAAATGAAGGCTAAAGGCAAAGTTGTATTACACTGTTACATAATAAATGTGCCTCTGTTATACAAACATGATTTTGTCAAAAGCTATATAAATAAAGGGTTTGTCGAGTTTTTCTTTGACCAAATCACTTAAACAGGGATATAATAATTCTATAACAGAAAGCCCTCTTCCACAATTCAAGATGAGGTGAACCTAATGAGCAAAGTATCCACGGAAGCGCCGGCAACGCTGAAAGGCGCTCTCTCGCATGAAGTCAGGTCGGAAAATGTCGCTCCGCTGCAAGTATTGTCTCCGGAAGGCGAAGTCGTCAATCCGGATCGTATGCCTAAGCTTTCCGACGAGCAATTGAAAGAAATTATGTACCGAATGGTTTTTACGCGCACATGGGACGACCGTGCCGTGAACTTGGGTCGTCAAGGCCGTCTCGGTTTCTATGCGCCGGTATCCGGACAAGAAGCGACGATGGTCGGCAGCGAATATGCACTGAACAAGGAAGATTTCGTATGCCCAGGTTATCGCGACATGCCGCAGATCGTCTGGCACGGATTGCCTTTGTACCAAGCGTTCCTGTATTCCCGCGGTCACCAGCACGGCGGTCAAATTCCGCAAGACGTTAACGTTCTGATGCCCCAAATCATCATCGGCGCGCAAATCTTGCACGCAACGGGCATCGCGATGGGCTTTAAGCTTAAAGGCGAGAAACGCGTCGCGATCACGTACACAGGCGACGGCGGCTCCTCCGAAGGGGACTTCTACGAAGGCATGAACTTCGCGGGTTCGTTTAAGCTGCCTGTCATTTACTTCGTTCAGAACAACGGTTATGCGATCACGACGCCGTATGCGAAGCAGACGGGAGCGCAATCGATCGCGCATAAAGCGCTGGCGGCAGGCATCCGCGGTATTCAAGTTGACGGGATGGACGTGCTAGCGGTTATCTCCGCAGTGCAAGAAGCGGCCGAAATCGGTCGGAACGGAGGCGGCGCGACGTTGATCGAGGGCTTGACGTATCGTTTCCGTCCTCACTCGATGGCCGACGACGCAAGCAAATACCGGACGAAAGAAGAAGAGCAGGAGTGGAGCTTGAAAGATCCTCTCGTTCGCTTCGGCAAATATTTGGAGAAGAAGGGCCTCTGGTCCGAGGAAGAAACTGCGCGCGTGAAAGAAGAAGCGAAAAACGCGGTGAACGAGCATATCAAAAAAGCGGAGCAAACGGAGAAAATGACCGTTGCCGGCTTGATCGATTCGATGTTCGAAACGACGCCGCCGCATCTCGAAGAACAAAAAGCCGATTTCCAATAAATGCAAGTTCAAAAGTGGGAGGGTTCAGCAGCATGGCTCAAATGAATATGAAAGAAGCGATCCGCGACGCGATGCGCGTCGAGCTGAAACGAGATCCTAACGTGATCTTGTTCGGCGAGGACGTTGGCAAAGTAGGCGGCGTATTCCGTGCGACGGAAGGGCTGCAAGCCGAATTCGGAGAGATGCGCGTATTCGATACGCCGCTCGCGGAATCGGCAATCGGCGGCCTTGCCGTCGGTCTCGGCACGCAAGGGTTCCGCCCGATTGCGGAAATCCAATTCGTCGGCTTCATCTACGAAGCGCTCGACCAAATGTTCGTTCAAGCGGCGCGCATGCGCTATCGTTCCGGCGGCCGCTATCATTCCCCGATCGTATTCCGTACGCCTTTCGGCGGCGGCGTTAAAGCGGCGGAGCTTCACACCGACTCTCTGGAAGGTTTGGCCATCCAGACGCCGGGCATTAAAGTCGTCATCCCATCCAATCCATACGACGCCAAAGGTTTGATGATTTCCGCGATCCGCGACAACGATCCGGTATTTTTCATGGAGCATTTGAACTTATACCACGCGTTCCGCGACGAAGTGCCGGAAGACGACTATACAGTGCCGATCGGCAAAGCAAAAGTCGTGCGCGAAGGTAAAGACGTCACGATTCTCTCGTATGGCTTGATGGTACACACGTCGCTGAAAGCGGCAGACGAGCTTGAGAAAGCAGGCATTTCTGCGGAAGTCATCGACCTTCGCACGTTGTTGCCGCTCGATATCGATACGATCGTCGCTTCGATTCAGAAAACGAATCGCGCGATCGTTGTGCAGGAAGCGCAAAAAACTTCCGGCGCCGCAGCCGAAATTATCGCCCAAATCAACGAGAAAGCCATCTTGCACCTGGAAGCTCCAGTGCTTCGTTGCGCAGGTCCGGATACGGTATATCCATTCGCGCAAATCGAAGATGCATGGTTGCCATCGGTTGCTCGTATCGCGAAAACCGCTACCCAGGTTGTACAGTTCTAATCGAGGGAGGACTCCAGGTGACGACGAGATTCGAATATCGGTTTCCGGAGCTCGGCGAAGGGCTGCATGAGGGCGAAATCGTCAAAATGCACATTGCGCCGGGCCAGACGGTGACAGACGAAGATATCATTATGGAAGTGCAAAATGACAAAGCGATCGTGGAAGTGCCTTGCCCGGTTAACGGCAAAGTAACCGAAGTGTTCGCGAAAGACGGACAAGTCATGCATGTCGGGGAAGTCGTCGCGATCATTGAAGCGGAAGGCGACGTGCCGGATCAAGGACATGCGGCTTCCGACAACCACGCGCAAGCGTCAGGCGGCGCAAGCGGCAACGAGGCGGTCGGCGGCGCCGATACGAAAGGCCAACCGGCGCAACAGCCTGCGGCGGAAGCGGCTCCTGCCGCACCGGCCCCGGCTCCGGCTGCTCAATCGGCAAACGGCGGCATCGTCCTCGCGACACCGAGCGTACGTAGACTCGCCCGCGAGAAAGGCGTTGCCATCGCCGAGATTGCCGGCAGCGGCAAGAACGGACGCATTACCCGCGAAGACGTACTCGGATTCTCCGGCGGCGGCGCTGCTCCGGCAGCTTCCGCAGAAGCGCCTGCAGCAAGCGCGGCTGCACCAGCGGCTGCTGCAACTGCCAAAGCGCCGGCCTCATTCGGTCCGGGCGTCGAAGAGCGCGTGCCGTTCAAAGGCATTCGGAAAGCGATCGCGAACGCGATGGTCAAATCCGTCTATACGGCTCCGCACGTTACGCTGATGGACGAAGTTGACGTATCCGGCCTTGTCGCATTGCGCGCGAAAGCGAAGCCGATCGCAGAGAAAAAAGGCGTCAAGCTGACTTACTTGCCGTTTATCGTGAAAGCTCTCGTCGCGGCCGTGCGGGAATTCCCGGTCATGAACGCGATGATCGACGAAGCGGCCAACGAAATCGTCTACAAGAAATACTATAATATCGGCATCGCTACCGATACCGACAACGGCTTGATCGTGCCGGTCATCTTCGACGCCGATCGCAAGAATGTCTGGTCCGTAGCGAATGAAATTCGCGATCTCGCCGCTCGCGGACGCGACGGCAAGCTGGGCGCGGCCGAACTGAAAGGCAGCACGATCTCGATTACGAACATCGGATCGGCTGGCGGCATGTTCTTCACGCCGGTTATCAACTTCCCGGAAGTGGCGATTCTCGGCACGGGACGCATTACGGAGAAGCCGGTCGTCAAAAACGGCGAAATCGTAGCGGCACCGCTTATGGCGCTTAGCTTAAGCTTCGATCACCGCATCATCGACGGCGCTACGGCGCAAAACTTCTTAAACTACATCAAACAGCTGCTCAGCGATCCTGAACTGCTGGTCATGGAGGTATAATTATGGTCGTTGGAGATGCTTCTTTAGATATCGATTTGCTCGTCATCGGTGCCGGTCCTGGCGGTTACGTCGCAGCGATTCGCGCCGCTCAATTGGGTCAAAAAGTCATTATTGCGGACAAGGGCAAGTTCGGCGGCGTATGCTTAAACGTCGGCTGTATTCCCTCCAAAGCGCTGATCAACTCGGCGCACCACTACGAAGCGATGCAGCACGCGGCAGACTACGGTCTGTCGGCGGACAACATCAGCGTTGACTTCGGCAAAGTACAAGCGTACAAAACATCGGTCGTCAACAAAATGACGGGCGGCGTAGAAATGTTGCTGAAGGCGAACAAAGTGCAAATGTTCCAAGGCGAAGCGATGTTCATCAACGAGAACGAAGCGCGTCTGTTTAACGAGAACGAAGCGCCTCGTTACCGTTTCAAAAACTGTATTATCGCGACGGGGTCCCGCCCGATCGAGCTGAAGCCGTTCCCGTTCGGCGGACGCATTCTGTCTTCGACAGAGGGACTGAGCTTGCCTGAACTGCCGAAAAGCCTTGTCGTCATAGGCGGCGGATATATCGGCATCGAGCTCGGCCAAATGTACGCGAAATTCGGCGTGCAAGTGACGATCCTCGAAGGCGCGGATACGATTCTTCCAGGCTTCGACAAAGACATGAGCCAGCTCGTTGTCAAGAAGTTGAAGAAATCAAACGTCGAGATCGTGAACGGCGCGCTGGCCAAAAGCGCGGAGCAAACCGACAAAGACGTTACTGTTACTTACGAAGTCGGCGGGGAGCAGAAGTCGGTTACGGCCGACTACTTGCTCGTCACTGTCGGACGTCGTCCGAATACGGACGGCGACCTCGGCCTTGAGCTTGCGGGCGTTAAAGTCGGCGAGCGCGGTCTGATCGAAGTCGACGAACAATGCCGCACGAACGTGAAGCACATTTTCGCGATTGGCGACATCGTTCCAGGCGCTGCTCTTGCGCACAAAGCTTCTTACGAAGCGAAAGTCGCGGCGGAAGCAATCGCCGGCCTGCCTGCTAAAGTCGATTATAAATGCATCCCGGCTGTCGCATTCTCCGATCCGGAATGCGCGAGCGTTGGCTACACCGAGAAGGAAGCGAAAGAAAAAGGCTACAAAGCGAAGTCCAGCAAGTTCCCGTTCGGCGGCAACGGCCGCGCGGTTACGTTGAACGGCGCCGACGGTTTCCTGAAAATCGTTCATGACACGGACACTGGCCTCGTCCTTGGCGCGCAAATCGCCGGTGTCGAAGCTTCCAACATGATCGCCGAGCTCGGCCTGGCGATCGAGATGGGCGCAACGATCGAAGACATCGCGCTGACGATCCACGCTCACCCGACGCTTGGAGAAATCACGATGGACGCCGCAGAGCTTGCGATGGGTCATCCGATCCACACGATCGCTCCGAAATCTTAATCCGGCGCAAGGGCGGTGTGAGATGCCCCTGAGTGGGTTTGCAGACACGCCCTCGCCGCATAACCTTTACGAAGGAATGGCGCTTCATGTGAAGTGTTCGTCCTTCGTAAAGGTTTTTTTCATACTCGCCAGGGGGTGGAGCAGATGGATAACGTTGAGGCCCGTCCCATGGGCCGGTCCCGTTCCATTATGACGGAGCTCGTATTTCCGACGGACACGAACCATCACGGCACGATGTTCGGCGGAACATTGATGAATTATATCGACAAAATTTCCGCGATCGCTGCAATGAGGCATTGCGGCAAGCCGGTCGTGACGGCATCGACGGACAGCCTGGACTTCCTAGCGCCGATTCGGATGGGCGAGACGGTCGAGCTGGAAGCGTTCGTTACGTGGACGCACAGAAGCTCGATGGAAGTGTACGTCGTCGTGCGGGCGGAAAATCTGTTTAGCGGACATCGCCGGGTGACGTGCACGGCGTTCTCCACGTTTGTCGCCGTCGACGAGCAGGGGAAGCCGGTAGCTGTGCCGCCCGTCGCGCCGGAAAACGACGCGGAGCGCAAGCTGCACGACAGTGCGCCTGAACGTTACGAGCAACGCAAGAAACGCCGCGCTCAGCGCTTCACGACGACGGAATGAATCCGTCATTCCATCCCGGCGGAATCGGTCGTTCCGCACATCGACAGTCGGCGATCGGGATGATACAATAAGCAAAAAACTTCGGTCGAGGTGTGTTTCATTGCGTAATTATTTGGATTTGCTTCAAGATGTACTCGATAACGGCGTACAGAAAGGGGACCGGACCGGAACGGGGACGCTGTCGGTGTTCGGTCGGCAGCTTCGATACGATTTATCCGAAGGTTTCCCGCTCGTAACGACAAAACGCATTCATCTGAAATCGGTCGTCCACGAATTGCTTTGGTTCCTCAGGGGCGATACGAATATTCAATATTTGAAGGATCATGGCGTTCGCATCTGGGATGAATGGGCGGACGAGAACGGCGATCTCGGCCCGGTGTACGGTTCCCAGTGGCGCGCATGGGAGACGACAGACGGTCGGACGATCGATCAGATCGCACAAGTCGTCGACGGTATCAAGAACAACCCGAACTCCCGCAGACATCTCGTCAGCGCCTGGAACGTCGGCGTCATCGAGGAGATGAAGCTGCCTCCGTGCCATTTCGTGTTCCAATTTTACGTTGCGGACGGGAAGTTGTCTTGCATGTTGACGATGCGTTCGGTCGATACGTTCCTCGGTTTGCCGTTTAACATCGCCTCCTACGCGCTGTTGACGCATATGATCGCTCAGCAATGCGGGCTGGAACCCGGCGAGTTTATATGGTCCGGCGGCGACGTGCATATCTACAGCAATCATCTCGAGCAGGTGAAGTTGCAGCTTTCGCGTGAGCCTTTACCATTGCCGAAGCTCGTTATCGCTCGCAAGCCGGACTCGATTTTCGATTATGTATTCGAGGATTTCATCTTCGAAGGATATGAGCATCACCCTTCAATCAAAGCGACCGTGGCCGTGTAAACGGATTAACCCTGTCATTTTTGGAATCGTCTTGTTCGTCCTTTTGCGGACGGCAAGGCGATTTTTTATTTTTTTCAAAACCGTCAAACCGTAATCCCATTTCTTCCGTTAGCTCATGTGCATTGAAATCGGAAAGGGGAGAACTTGGGAATGTTCAAAGGAAAACATGGGGTGATCACGATCTGCTTGGCCATTCTATTGTCGCTTACACCAGTTGGGTCGATCGCGATGGGGGAGCAAGCTGAGGGAGCAGGTTCAGTGCCAACGGTACAGACGACGTCTGCGTCGGATGCGATCGCGAAGCTTGGGGTATTAAAAGGGGACGGTCAAGGAGTAACCGACGCATACTTAAGCCGGACGACGACGCGGATTCAAGCAGCCATCCTGCAACTTAGGCTTATCGGCAAGGAGCAAGAGGCTGCAAGTTTCGCAGGGATGAACAATTTCAAGGATTCGGCTCGTACGGGCAAGGCAAACCGACCGTTCCTCGCCTACCTTAAAGCCCATCCGGAGCTTGGCTGGAACGGAACGGAGAACGGGGAATTCCTGCCGAACGCGCCGCTTACGCCGCAGCAGCTGTATAAGGTCATGCTGGAACTCCTTCGTTATCGTTCGGGGATGGAATTCGCATACAAGGATACGCTGACTTTCGCGGCTTCCATAGGCATCTTCCGCGCGGCAGCCGTTACACCGTTTACGAACCGCGATTTGGCGATCGCTTTGGCGGAGACGCTACAGGCAAAACCTAAGGGCGCGGAGTCGACTTTGTTGCAGGAGCTCGTTGACGAGAAAGTCGTCGACGCCGAGAAAGCAAAGCTGCTCGGAGGCGCTCGGATCGACGTTCGCAAGGCGGCGGACGGTTCGGAGTATCTCACGGACGGGCATGGCATGACGCTTTACCTGTTCACGAAGGACATGGCCGATCTGAGTACCTGCCAGGGAGCATGTTTGACGAATTGGCCGGTTTTCTATTCTGACCGGTTAATCCTTCCGGAAGGCGCACCGGCTTCTGATTTCGGTGTGTCGGTCCGTTCCGATGGAGCGAAGCAGCTTACGTATAAAGGTTGGCCGCTCTATTATTTCGCGAAGGACGCGAAAGCCGGGGATACGAACGGGGAAGCGGTCAACAACGTCTGGTATTCGATCAAGCAGCCGTTCTACTCGGTCGTACTGGGAACTGACGCGAATCTCGGCAACTACCTGGTCGACGATCATGGGGTTACGCTGTATTACTTCGATAAAGATCCTAAAGGAAGCAGCGTATGCGCCGGCGATTGCTTGGCGAAGTGGCCGGTTTTCCATGCGAAGTCGGTCGTCGCGCCAAAAGGGGTGAATTCGTCCGATTTCGGTGAAATCACAAGAAGCGATGGGGTTAAGCAGACAACGTTCAAAGGGTATCCTCTGTATTATTTCTTCCAGGATTCGAAACGAGGAGGCTTGAAGGGGCAGGGCGTCGGCAATGTTTGGTTCGTCTTGAATCCGGCAACGTTCGCAGGTACGACCGCAGGCAACGCTACGCCAGCTGCGGAACCCGTTACGGACAAGGTAACGATCGAAATGAAGGACTTTTCCTTCACTCCGACGAAGCTGACGGTGAAAGCAGGAACGACGATCGAATTCGTCAATCGCGACGATATGAAGCATAACGCCGTTGCCGTGGACGGATCGTTCAAGATCGATCTGTTGGATAAAGGGCAATCCGCAACGATTAAGCTCGACAAGCCGGGAACATACGAGTATTACTGCGAGCCGCACAAATCCTTCATGAGAGGAACGATTACCGTCCAATGAAAAATCGCTTGAAGCGTAGTTTAGCCTTTTCGGTATTGGCCGGTTTGATCGTGGTCTTGTCGGGATGCGCTTCTTCCGGGAAGGAGGAAGGGCAGCAGGCGTCGAATAACGTTCATAGCGAGTCGGCCCATACGTCTGTTCCGTCGGAGACATCGCAGATTTCCTCGGAAGCGAGCTCAAGCCCGAGCCCGAGCGAAAGTTCCAGTGTCAGCACTCATGAATCCGTCGGTAAGGATCACGGTTCGAGTCCAGGTGCTAGTGAAAGCGCAGGCACGAAACCGAGCACTCAGGCAAGCGAAAGCACTAAACCAAGCGCTAAGCCGAGTGCCAAGCCGAGCTCTAGTCCGAAGCCAGTTTCAAAGCCGAGCTCGGAGCCAAGCGCAAGCACGGCTGCAGGCATCGGGGCCAAACCTGCCGAATCGGCGCAAGCCAGCGCCGAAGCTTCCGAGAAAGTGGTCATCGTCGAGATCAAGGATTTTGCTTTTTCTCCGTCCGAGGTAACCGTGCGCAAAGGTGCGACGGTAAAATTCATCAACCGTGACGACGTGAAGCATACGGCTACGTCGAACGACGGCATCTTCGATACCGGATTGCTCGGGAAAGACGTCGCAGAAGAAGTAAAGTTTGACAAAACAGGTGAGTACGCCTATTACTGCACTCCGCATCCAGGCATGACGGGGACAATTAAAGTAGAAGACGAATAGAATGGCGGCGGATGGGAGGCAGCTTCCATCCGTCTGTTCGATTACAAGGAGTAATGGCCTGATGCGAATGCCATCCGATGGGGAATTGATGCGTTTGGTCCGAGAAAACAATCAAGAAGCTCTTTCCGAGCTGTACGACCGCCATGCCCGTCTCGTCTATTCTTTCGCCTATCGGGTGACTGGAGACGAGGCGCTTGCGCGAGAAACCGTACAGCTTGTTTATACCCGTCTATGGACGACGAAGGCGGAGTACGATTCGAGTAAAGGCCAATTTTCAAGCTGGCTATTGACGATGACGAGGAATATAGCCATCGATGTCTTAAGGCGCGAGCGAAGGCATCGTTCCATGGTTCCGATAGATGAAATGCACAATATGACAAGAGACCCCGATACGGAGGCCCCCGAAGCGATGCTGGAGCGCAGCGACCGGAGATCGGCCATCGCGTCGGCTTCAGGCCTATTAAGCGCTGCGCAGAGAAGAGTGATCGACATGTTGTACTGGCAAGGCTACACGTTGCAGGAAATCGCGGAGTTGGGCGAGGAGCCGATCGGTACGGTCAAAAATAGGCTTCACCAAGCGCTTAAAGCGCTGCGCCGCCATCTCCGCGACTTGAAAGGGGAACGCTGACGATGAGAGACCGGGAAGTGGCCGCATGCGATTGGCTATTCGAATATATGTCGGGCGAAGGCTCGGACATGCAGCGCAAAAGATTCGAAAAGCATTTGTCGGCTTGTCCGAAGTGTTTGGAAGAGTCGAGCTTATGGCGCGAAGTGTGGGACCGACTCGGTGAAGACGTCGAGTTGCTGGAACCGCCTGCGGATTTGAAGGAATCTGTGATGAAGCCATTGATCGGAAACGAGATTACGAATCCGGCGAAGAGCAACCCTGCTATAAGCTTTAGGCCGTCGGGCAAACGTTCGGCTTTCAGCCTGAGACGCGTAATTGCTGGGATGATCGGAATCGCCGTATTATTAATGGCGTTCCTGTCCGGATGGTTGTTCAGGGATGCCCAAACCGAACAGACGGGGAAGGGGCAGCCGTTCGCGGCAGTTTCCCCAGCGAACATCGAAGCGGTCTATAAGCTTAACGCCAATCGAGCGGACGGAAAATTCGAGGATCATCCGCGCGCGTACGGTGTTGCATGTTTAGTTCGGACGGATGGCAAAGAGCAGTTGGTCGTCTACGTGTTCGGAACGCCGGAGACGAAGGATACAGAAGCCTATCAGGTTTGGCTATTGAAGGACGGCAAACGGACGAGCGCAGGCACGTTCACGGTCGGGGAGTCCGGCATCGGCATCACGACGCTGCCCATGGACGACCAAGCGGTTTCCTTCGATACAGTCGGCATCACCTTAGAACCCGACAGCCATTCTTCCGCGCCTCGAGGGCCGAAAATGTTCGGCTCCGACAAGCAAATATAAGGGCAGACTTAAGCGGGCGGCTTCGGTCGTCCCAGTTTCTTCAAACCCTCTCCGGTAGGCACGGTTGGGGCGCTGTGGTATGATATTCGTATGGCTTCGTCATATTTTTTTGCAAAGGACAAATGAAAATGACCGTGACCCTAATCGCCGCCGTCGCTTCGAACGGCGTTATTGGCAACAACAACGAACTCATTTGGCGGCTGCCCGCCGACATGAAATATTTCAAGCAACAGACGATCGGCAAGCCGGTGCTTATGGGGCGTAAGACGTTCGAGTCTCTTGGCAGGCCGCTAAAGGATCGGACGAACGTAATCCTATCTCGAAATCTGACGGATGCGCCGGAAGGCTGCGTGCTAGTCGGTTCGCTTGATGAGGCATTGTCGCGCTATGCGGACGAAGAGCTCATGATCATCGGCGGCGCGGAGATTTATGCCCAGTCGCTGAAACATGCGGACCGTCTCCTGCTGACGGAAATCGGGCAATCGTTCGAAGGAGACGCCTATTTTCCGACATTCGACCGCACGCAATGGAAGCTCGTTTCCCGTACCGAAGGTGTGCAGGACGACAAAAATACGCTGCCATACGCATTTTGTGTCTATGAGCGCGAATAGGCTCGTATTCTGTTAAAAAGTACAAATCTTATTGCGCATAATACATTGTAGCAATAGGCCCGCTTTGTTAAGATAATCAATTATTAACCTAGAAATCGCATGTACGCGCTCGAGCGATAAGACCGACAGATGGAGGAAATGAGATGTCGACACCTACGGGATTTATGGAATATAAACGCGAACTGCCGACGGATCGCGATCCGCTCGATAGAATAAAGGACTGGAACGAGTTCCACAAGCATTTCTCCGACGACCAGTTGCGCACGCAAGGCGCTCGTTGTATGGATTGCGGCACGCCTTATTGCCATACCGGCATCGAGCTGAGCGGCAATGCGTCAGGTTGCCCGATCAACAACCTCATCCCGGAGTGGAACAATCTTGTTTATCGCGGGCTGTGGAAAGAAGCTTACGAGCGACTGTCGAAAACAAACAATTTCCCTGAATTCACCGGCCGTGTGTGCCCTGCACCCTGCGAAGGCTCCTGTACGGTTGGTCTGATCGGCGACGCGGTTACGATCAAGACCATCGAGCAAGCGATCATCGATCGCGCCTTCGAGGAAGGCTGGGTCGTTCCACAAATTCCGGCTGTTCGCACGAGCAAGAAAATCGCGGTTATCGGCTCCGGTCCTGCGGGTCTTGCGACGGCTGCTCAGCTTAACAAAGCCGGTCATACGGTCACTGTATACGAGAGGTCGGATCGCATAGGCGGCTTGCTCATGTACGGCATTCCGACGATGAAGCTGGAGAAGGAAATCGTTCAACGCCGCGTTGACTTGCTGGCAGCCGAAGGCGTACAGTTCGTCGTCAATACCGAGATCGGCAAAGACATTACCGCCGACGAGATTTTATCCCAGTTCGATGCGGTCGTACTGTGCGGCGGCGCAACGAAAGCGCGTCCGATCGGCAACGTCGAAGGACATGAGCTGAAAGGCATTTATCCGGCGATGGATTACTTGAACAGCACGATCAAGAGCTACTTGGACAACGGGCTGCAAGAAGGCACGTACTTGTCCGGCAAAGATAAAAACGTTATCGTCATCGGCGGCGGCGATACGGGCACGGACTGCGTCGCAACGGCGCTTCGCCACGGTTGCAAATCCATCACTCAATTCGGTACTCACGCCAAAGCGCCGCTGCAGCGAGATTCTGCTAGCAACCCTTGGCCGGAATATCCGAACGTCTATACGCTCGACTATGCCCACGAGGAAGCGAAAGCATTGTACGGCGAAGATCCACGCGCTTTTTCCGTATTGACGAAGAAGTTCGTCGGCGACGAGAATGGCAACGTGAAAGAGCTGCACACCGTGCAAATCCGTCGTTACGTGGACGAGCAGGGGCGTAAAATTTACGAGGAAATCCCGGGCACGGAACAAGTATGGCCTGCGGATCTCGTCCTTGTAGCGGTCGGCTTCGAAGGTCCGGAACGGACGCTTGTCGATCAATTCGGCGTCGAGACGGATCGTCGCACGAACGTAAAAGCGAAATACGGCGACTATAAAACAAGCGTAGACAAAGTGTTCGCCGCAGGCGACATGAGACGCGGACAAAGCTTGATCGTCTGGGCGATTAACGAAGGCCGCGAAGCGGCGCGCGAAGTCGACAAGTTTTTGATGGGCAGCACGCAATTGCCATAATGTCGTGCTAGCGAAGGCGAAGAGGCCGTTCCCGAGAGGGAGCGGCCTCTTGCGCAATGCTGGCGGTCTGCGATAATCTAGCAGTGGAAAGGATGAGGCATGTGATTCGGTACGGAGACGAACAGTGGCGCGAGCTGAAGTTTATCGGTTTTCGACATGAGGTAGAGCGGCGAGACGCGCAGTGGGTGGACGTTATTTTGCGGGTGGACTTGTCGGCAAACACGCCGCTGCCTGACGATTTGATCGACTTTTCGATATTGGCCGTATGTACGCATGCGGGGCATCCGATTCAACTCGTCACGCAAGACGAGGAGATCGATTGCGAATATCAACTGACGGAGAGTGAGCAGGAGCAGATTAACGCGTACCTTCGATCTGCGCGAGTACAGGCGGATATCGTCGAAGCAGCGTTGGTTCGATAGGCAGGGTTCCCCCAAAAGTTTCCTCATGATACACTGGTATGGACAAATATCGGGTTCGGAGGGGGAGGCTGGATGCATGGATAACGCCGTATTGTTGTCGCCGACGGATGTCAGTACGATTCGCCGTTATGTCCAGACGAAATACGCGCCGCTCCCCGGCAATCGCCGTGCGGAAATCGTTGCGGACGCTATTCGCCGAACGTTGCGTCAGCGGCTTCCCGATCTGCCCGAAGTGCAGAAGGAAGAGCTTGTCAACCGTTTGATCGCGACTTGTTTACTCACCGAACGGAGGGAAATTCGGCCTGACGATGTGCTGGAATTATGCGTTGAGGAGCTTGCGAGCGCAAACAACAGCGATGACGTTCGGCAAGAGGAGCTTGTACGCGCATTGACAAACTGGGCAGAGCAGCGATACCCGGGCAGGTGGAGCGCGGAACAGATGGCGAGGAGGCTCAACCGAAGATCGGGTATGCCGCAGCTCGCACTCGTCGCTTCGTCTACGTCTGTGCAGGTTGGCGGGGATCATGGAATACCTGACAATCATGTATGGACGGCAGCATTGCAGCTTGTAAAGCTCGCGGCGCGCAGATTGGCCCGTCCGTTCCCTGCGATTCTGCTGACGACAATCTTGATTGGCGGAGCCGGCGTGTTCGCGGTGCTGGCGCTGCGGCCGTCTGCGGAGCCGCAAGCATCGGATCCGCGTCTTGAAGTCGCTGTTCCAGCCCCTGTCGCGCCGCTTGACGTTGGGATGCCGGACTATTTGCGTTACGCGGACATCGACTCCAAGTCGTTAAAGACGTATTTGAAAGGAAGAGATTCGTTGCTTGCCGAGGAACCCTACTTTGGTGCGATTGTCGCTACGGCCAAGCAACATAATATCCATCCGTTGTTTCTGTTTGCGATTACGGGGCAGGAACAAGGTTTTGTGCCGAAGTCGTCGAAGGACGCGCTAAAAATCGCGAATAATCCTTTTAACGTCGGACATAGCTGGATGGAATACAATACCGATATTCAAGATTCGGCAAGTATCGCATCCCGGTTTTTATTGAAACTGGCGGACAGCCGGCCGGATGGGTACGACCCGTTCGAGTGGTTTAATCAAACGTATGCCGAAGACCCGCTGTGGTCTGATGGGGTACGCAAGTTGTTCGCCAAGCTGTCTAGCTTGAGTGGAACGGGTGCAGACCATATCGTTACCGGGAAAAAATAAGCAAAACAAGAAAACCGTTCTTTGGTAAATGGAAGCTTGATCAACCATTTACGGAAGGAACGGTTTTTTATGTCTACACGCTCGGTCGTGTCAGAGTCGTCATTCGCTCAACAAGTCGGAAAAGTGAAAGCAGGAAGTCGTATTTCAAGTAGTTGCTATACTTCGCCTCATTTTACAATAACGATATGTCCATCAGTTTGAGGAAGGAGCAAATATCGCAATGGAACGAAATATGAATGAACTGCTCGCCGCAATGACGTTAGAGGAAAAGGCAAGTGTATGCTCGGGCCGCGATTTCTGGCATACGCAGGGCATTGAAAGGCTAGGCATCCCGTCCGTCATGGTTACCGACGGTCCTCACGGGTTACGGAAGCAAAGAGCTTCAGCCGACCATCTCGGCGTATTCGACAGTGTTCCGGCGACTTGTTTTCCTTCGGCCGCCGGTCTCGCAAGCTCGTGGGATCGCGAACTTGTCAAGAAGGTCGGCGTCGCGCTCGGCGAAGAATGCCAAGCGGAGGAAGTCGCCGTGCTGCTAGGTCCGGGAGCGAACATTAAACGTTCGCCGCTTTGCGGCAGAAACTTCGAATATTTCTCGGAAGACCCGTATTTGTCGTCGGAACTGGCGGCCAGCCATATTCAAGGCGTGCAAAGCCAAGGCGTCGGCGCTTCTTTGAAGCATTTTGCGGCGAACAATCAGGAGCATCGGCGAATGACGGTCGACGCGATCGTCGATGAACGTACGCTGCGCGAAATTTATTTGGCCAGTTTCGAAGGCGCGGTCAAGCAAGCGCAGCCTTGGACGGTTATGTGCTCCTACAACAAAGTAAACGGAGTATACGCGTCAGAGAACGCGTATTTGCATACGCAAATCTTGAAAGAAGAGTGGGGCCATGAAGGGTTTGTCGTTTCCGACTGGGGGGCCGTTAACGATCGGGTTCCCGGCCTTGCCGCAGGAATGGAGCTCGAAATGCCGGGAAGCGGTGGATCGGGCACTCGCGCAATCGTTGCAGCCGTACAAAGTGGGGAATTGTCCGAAGAAGTGCTCGACCGTGCGGTTCTCCGCATATTAACGGTCATTTTCAAGGCGGTAGACGGCAAACGCGAAGGCGCGACGTACGATCCGGAAGCGCATCACCGACTGGCGCGCGAGGTGGCTCGGGAGTCGATGGTGCTGCTTAAAAACGACGATAACCTGCTGCCGCTCGCCAAATCGGGCCGTATAGCGGTTATTGGGGAGATGGCCAAACGACCGCGCTTTCAGGGTGGAGGAAGTTCGCACATTCGCCCGACGAAGCTGGACGATATCGTCGATGAGTTGATCCAATCAGCAGGAATCGGGACCACTGTCGTCTATGCGCAAGGCTACGTTCTGGACCGGGACGAAGAGGAAGAGCGGCTCGTCGCGGAAGCTGTTCAGGCCGCTATCGCTGCGGATACGGCGATCCTATTTGCAGGGCTGCCCGAGCGGTTCGAGTCGGAAGGTTTCGACCGAACGCATTTACGCCTGCCGGACAATCAGGTGCGGCTCATTCAAGCTGTGGCGAAAGCGCAGCCGCGTCTCGTCGTCGTGCTCAGCAACGGCTCCGCCGTCGAAATGCCGTGGCTGGACCAAGCGGGGGCTGTTCTTGAAGCATATTTGGGCGGCCAAGCGCTGGGCGGAGCGATTGCAGATCTGTTGTTCGGAGATGTGAATCCAAGCGGCAAGTTGGCGGAGACATTCCCTGCGCAGCTTAAGCACAATCCGTCCGCGCTGAACTTCCCGGGAGAAGGAGATCGCGTGGAGTACAGAGAAGGGCTGTTCGTCGGTTACCGTTACTATGATGCCAAAAACATCGTTCCGCTGTTTCCATTCGGACATGGTCTTAGCTATACGACTTTCGAGTACACGTCGTTAACGCTTGATCAAAATCAAATGAACGATACGGAGACGGTTAACGTGCAACTTAGCGTCAAGAACACGGGTAGCCGACAAGGCAAAGAAATCGTTCAGCTTTACGTGAGAGACGTGAAAAGCTCCGTCATTCGTCCGGAGAAAGAGTTGAAAGGGTTCGCGAAAGTCGAATTGGCGCCGGGAGAAGAACGTACGGTGACAAATGTTTTGGATAAACGGGCATTCGCGTATTACGACGTCGAATCGAAAGACTGGCGCGTAGAAAGCGGTGAATTCGAGATCGCGGTCGGCAAGTCTTCGCGGCAAATTGAGTTAAAGGAGTCTCTCGTCGTTCGATCGAACGCGCTTCAACGAAAGGCTTACACGAAAAATTCCACACTCGGAGAATTGTTGTCGGACCCGCAGGCGTTGCCCATCGTTCAAACATTGATCGCACAATCCCCATTCGGCGCTGTGACCGAGCAATCAGGCGAACATGCGCTGGCTGGGATGATGGCAGCGATGATGCAATCTATGCCGCTTCGCGCGCTGGCTGCGTTCAGCGGCGGCGCATTCACGGAAGAGGCGATGAATGGATTGCTTGCCCGATTGAATGATGAATCGGTGGCGAGCCGAACGTAAACTTGAAGCGTGGGAACGCCAATCTCCTTCGCTTGCCAAAACCAAACACAAGTAGGGGATGCACCACAAGTCATAAAATGACTTATGGGCATCCCCTGTTTGCAACGATTGCTTCATGTGCCTTGTAATTGAACCTGTTTAGACCGATTTTCTCATCGCGGTGCCGGATAAATAGTCGGTAATCGCTGGAGGTACTTCCGGCAAAGCAGTCAGCGTCAGCATTGCGCCGGACGGCGACGTATCAATCGGAATAATGTTGTACTTCCATTCTTCTTCTTGTTTCAAGTACACGGCGTTCAAACCACAACTGAGGGCAGGCACGACGTCGGTCCGAACCGAGTTGCCGATCATCCACGTATTCGTACGGTCGAACCGGCCGGTGGACAAAATTTGTTCCAACGCTTCCGTATTTTTATGCTGCCGCACGTAGATGCGCTCTTCGAAAAAACGGTCAAGGCGCAAGCTTTCGATTTTCCGATATTGGATGAGCGTGTCGCCGCCCGTATATAAGTGCAATTCGTTGCCGTCGTTCGCAAGCGAGTAGAGCGTCTCTTCCATCATCGGATAAGGCTCGACTTCGATGCCGTATACGCTATTGCCAAGCTTCCACAGCTTCTCTTCTTCTAGAGCGGAGGACGGGCGTCCGGTAACGTCCCGGAAATATCGGTAAGTGTCGATGAACGATTGTGGGAAATGATCGGGCTGGAAACCGACAATCTGCACGCCTGCGATGTCGATCTCTGCTTGCTTGGCGGCGATGGCTTCTCGCGTAATGCCTGCCGAGGCATACCAGACGCTCATCTCGCCAGCGAACCGATCAAGAACGTCATTGAAATATTTGTTGCAATAGACAAGAGTGTCATCCAGATCGAAAAAGATCGTTTGCTTCATCGTTGGGCCTGTCTCCTTACGCAAACGCGATTCATTCGGCTTGCAATAGAATATCCCGGCTGCCGCGCAACGTGACTATACGATGCGAAGACGGCCGTCTTCCCATTATGCGGGGTGCGCAAGGGTTTGTAAATGCGTGGAAAGTGGAAAACTAAGCATACAGCCTTCCGGCGTCTGTCAAGCCGCAAGGCGGGAGGTGAACGTGGATGGCGAACCCGCAAGGCGCAAGAAACGAAATGGGAAGAGGCGCATCGTCAGGCAGAAACAACGACAAAGGGCTCAAAATGAACAAAATGATCAAATATCCGCCCAGTATGAACGGAATTAACAAAAACTTGCCGTAAATGGACCAATTTAGCGAGCCGAAATGAAACGGAACGGGGCTTGGCGAAGGAACGATCAGGTTCCTTGCGCCAAGCCCCGCGTTCATGCGTACTTGCGAATCTTTGCTTCCAAGTCGCGCCGGATCAACCGCATGCGCTGGCGGACGTAGAAATCATAGCTGCCCCCGGTCAATTCGCGGGGATACAACGTGCTACCGGTGTCGTTATCGATGATGACGAGCTTGCCGTCTTCGTAAAATTTGAAAGTAAGATCTCGAGACGGCCGCGGCCCTCTGGCAGGTTCCAAGTAACGGAGATGTTCGCAGTTCACCATCCATTATCCCACCTATCGAGTAAAGTAGAATAGAACACTTGTTCTTGTTTTGATTATATCAAACATTTGTTCGTATGGCAAGAGATGACATTATGGCTTACACTAGATGAATATTGGACTGAAGGGACAGGACATCGATGATCGTCATTTACGGATTAACCCGAACAATCCCCGATGGGAAAACGATATTGAATCATATCAACGTCAGATTGGAGCCCGGTACGTTCGTAGCGGTTGTCGGATCGAGCGGCAGCGGCAAGTCGGCGTTGCTGAAGGCACTCGCGCTGAAAGAGCCTTGGACTTCAGGCGAATATAACGTAGACGGCAAAGATATTATGCAGGCCGGGTTCCTAGCGAAGATGAAGCACCGCCGCAAAGTCGCCTATTTGGAACAGCGACCGATTCTTCTAGAGAAGAAGTCCGCGTTAAAGAATGTACTGGTCGGAACGGCGGAGCAAAACCCGCTCTGGCGCCGGGTAACCGGTATCGCGAAAAGCGATGATCATATGGGTGCGATGGACATGCTTGAGAAAGTCGGACTGATGGAACGTTCTTCCCAGCAAGTCGAGAAGATGAGCGGGGGAGAACGGCAGCGCATCGCCATCGCGCGGGCGCTTGTGCACGGCGCCAATCTCGTACTTGCTGACGAGCCGGTATCGGGTCTTGATCCCCACACGTCGGAAGAGATGATGCAGACGTTAAAGAAGCTGTGTCACGAGAAGGGGGCAACAATCGTTGCGGCATTGCACAGAATGGAACTGGCGGAGAAATTCGCGGACGAAATTTGGGGATTGCATGAAGGGCAAATTGTCGTAAACATTAAAGGCAGAAGGCTGACTGCAGCCGAGAAATTACGGCTGTCCTGATCGCATAAGCAATGCTGAGAGCCTGGCACAATGCTTTTTCCCGAATCTGGGACCAAGCAGTGCCAGGCTCTCGGCATACGCGGTTAAGTGTCGGAACTTTCCGGCTTCGCGTCCGGCGATGATTCGTTCGCCAGTTCATGTAACGATGTGATTTTGCCGTGCGGATGCTGATTCTGCTTGCGGCTTTTCCAGGCGCTTTCCCTTCGTCGTTTGGACGGGGGCATACGACTCCACCTTTCGCCGTTCGGATTATTAATGGTGTTGCCTCCTTTAGCGTGGCGCAGGAGTCGTCAGGTTATGCGTAAGTACGATTATAGAACAGCAGGAGATGGTGTGATGACTGCGACAACTGTGACAATGACAGAACAATCGTATCCGATCGTATCATTGAACATAGGTGTCGCCCGGGCAGGGGAATATAAAGGCAAGCCTGCAGTATCGGGCATTGTCAAGACGGCTGTTGACGGGCCATTGGCACTGTCCGAGACAGGATTGGACGGCGACGAACAGGCGGATCTCGTGAACCATGGAGGCCCCGACAAGGCCATTTGCGTGTACAGTCTGGAACACTACCCCCATTGGGAGAAAATGCTGAACGCAAAGCTGCCGCTTGGCGCATTCGGCGAGAACTTCACCGTCGGAGGTCTGAACGAGCGGGATACTCGCATCGGCGACGTGTATCGCGTCGGCACGGCTGTCGTTCAAGTCAGCCAACCCAGGCAGCCATGCTGGAAGCTGGCGATGAGGTGGGGGCTCGACGAACTGCCGCTGCTGGTGACGGAAACCGGAGCGACCGGATTCTACTTCAGGGTGCTTACGCCGGGAACCATTCAGCCGACGGACACCTTAACGCTTATCGCCTCGCATGATGCGGGCATTACGATCGAAGAGGCGAACCGGGTCATGCACAAGGACAAGGCGGATGCGGTTGGAATTCGGCGGATACTGGCGCTTAAAGAGTTGTCGGAAAGTTGGAGGAAGACGTTATCGGCAAGATTAGCTCGTATGGAAACTGACGCTTCCCATTAATTCATAATAGAGGTTGTTAAATAGAACCGGAGAGGTTCTATTTTTTTATGAGCTTGTGTCGTCACCGTGCGGCAAAAGTTGAGCAATGCGCGGCCATTCCGACATATATATGAAGAACGGGGAGGCGATGACGGATGAATACGGCGCAGCGGCTTGGGTACGACAAGGACGAGAAGCTGTTGATCGTCAACGCGGATGATTTCGGGCTCTGCAGAAGCGTGAATGAAACAGTGACGGATTTACTGACCGAAGGTGCGATCGGTTCCGCGACGATTATGATGGTATGTCCATGGTCATCGGGAGCGGCGGCTATGTTGAAAAAGGTGTGCCCGGACGCCGATGTAGGCGTGCATTGGACGCTAACGAGCGAATGGAAGGGCTACAAGTGGGGGCCGCTGTGTCGAACCCGTTCCGTGTCATCGCTAGCCGGACCGGATGGCTGGTTCCCCGAGACGAGCGGCGAAGCGGAGCGGAAAGCAGATCCCGACGAAGTGCGCCAGGAGTTGATCGCGCAGACGGAAGCAGCACTGAAAGCTGGCATTCGATTGTCTCATGCGGACAGTCATATGGGCAGTTTGTACGGATTTCATACAGGCAACGATTTGCTTCAGGTGGCGTTCGACGTCTGCGTCGTGTTCGGATTACCATTTAGACTGCCGCGCAAGTTGATGCCGGTTGGAGGAAGGCGTATCCCGAACGAGATTATGGATCGGGCCAAAATACGCGTGCGCCAAGCGGAAGATCGAGGCATCGTGCTGCCGGATTATGTCACCGGACCGGACTACGATCTGAACGAAGGGGATACGTACGAGGCGGCGAAAGCGGAAGGTATGGCGCTGCTGCGCGGTTTATTGCCCGGCGTTACGGAATGGATTGCGCATCCTTCCCGGGAGACGGAAGAATTGAAAGCGTTCCATGGCCAGCCAGCCAAGCGTGAGATGGAAGCCGATTTCTGGCGAGACGGCGACGTAAGGCATGTGTTGGCGGACGAGGGCATACGTTTGATCGGGTGGAGAGATTTGCAGAGGCTGCAAGCGAGCCTTGTATGAGCAGTTGATGTTAATAGAAGCGTTTTTCAACCCTATTTATGCAGTTTGAGAAGGAATTTGCTCACGAAGATCGAAATAGATCATGTTTGAACTATTTTAATTTTTCTGAAAGTTCCTTCATTTCATTGTGAAAGGGGATTGCGGAACGACATGGTTAATCTGCCTAAGGTGAACGAGCTCGGTTTTTTTGAAATTCGTCTGGAGTCCATCGGTGGGCTTGGGGCCAATCTGGCAGGCAAAATGTTAGCCGAAGCGGGCGTCATGGGCGTCGGACTGAACGGCGTCAGCTTCAGTTCGTATGGTTCGGAGAAGAAAGGTTCTCCGGTCAAGGCGCACATCCGATTCTGCGACATCGACACGAGAATCAGGGACACGTCGCCAGTTGAGCGGCCGCACGTCATCGGGATTTTTCACGAAAACTTGTCCAAAACGGTGAACGTCATCTCCGGTATGCGCGAAGACAGTATCGTACTCGTCAATTCCAAGCAGTCCCCGGCGCAATTGAAGGATAAGCTAAAGTTAAAGGGCGGCGTCATCGCCGTCGTCGACGCTACGGGAATTGCGATGTCCGAGAACAACCGCGTCAATATGGCGATGCTGGGCGGGTTGTTCCGTTTGTGCGATTTCCTGGATGCGGAATTTATGAAAGGCGTCATACGAAAGTCGCTGGAGAAAAAGTATCCCGGAGCGGTTCAGCCTGCGCTGAATACGTTTCAACGCGGGTTCGATGAAGTGCAGTTCCAGACGTTCGAGCTGGCCGAAGGGGACGTGATGCCGGACTTTGTCCGAATGGACACGCCGGTGCTCGGCTATGAGACGCAGCCGATTGGCGGCTTGATTACGAATCCCGGCAACAGCATCTTGAAAGATTTAAGCATTTCGCGTGCGGGAATGATGCCGCATTTCGCGGACGACAAATGCATCCATTGCGCCGCTTGCGACAACGTATGTCCCGACTTCTGCTTCGTCTGGGAGGAACTTCCGGATAAGAAAGGACGCCCTCAGATGTTCTTGCAGGGGATCGATTATCAATATTGCAAAGGCTGTCTCAAGTGTGTCCAAGCTTGTCCGACCGAGGCGTTGTCTTCGGAATTGGAAGAAGGCGGATACGCCGATGATCATCGGGTACCGCATCGCTTTCATCTGGCCATTTAAGAGATAGAACACGAAGCGTTCTTGCAACGAGAAAACGATAGGAAAGGTGGAGTCTCACATGTCGATCGACATTCGCAAGGAAACAGCGAAACAAGGCACCGTCGAACAACGGATCGTCTACGAATCGGGCAACGAGATGGCAGCATACGCAGCGCACCAGATTAACTATCACATTATGGGCTACTTTCCGATCTCGCCTTCGACGGAAGTGGCACAGTTTCTCGACTTGATGAAAGCGAACGGCCAACACGACATCGTCCTTATTCCGGCGGACGGAGAACACGGTTCCGCGGGCGTCTGCTACGGCGCATCGACGGCCGGCGGCCGCGTATTTAATGCGACGTCTGCGAACGGGTACTTATACATGCTTGAGCAAATGCCTGTCCAATCGGGTACGCGTTTCCCGATGGTCATGAACTTGGTATGCCGGTCGGTTTCGGGTCCGCTCGATATTCACGGCGACCATTCCGACTTATATTTCGCATTGAACACGGGATGGCCGATCGTGCTGTGCCGCGATCCGCAAGCAGTGTACGACATGAACATCATCGCGCTGAAGCTTGCGGAAGATCCGGAAGTGCGTTTGCCCGTGCTCGTCGCTTCGGATGGTTACTTCACGAGCCATCAGAAGCGCCGCGTCATGACTTTTACGCACCGCGAAGACGTGCAGCGCTTCGTCGGCGAGCATCCGCCGGAAGGATTCGCGCACGTGCTTGATCGCAACAATCCGATTACCGTCGGCCCGTACATGAACGAGCCGGATTATATAAATAACTGTTATCAGCAAAGTCAGGCGATGTATCGCGCCGAAGCGGTGTATGACCGCATCCAGAAAGAGTACGCGGACTTGACCGGCCGCGAATACCCGATTCTCGAACTGTATCGAATGGACGATGCGGAAGTCGCGGTATTTTTGCTGAATTCTTCGGCGGAGATCATTAAGGACGTCGTTGACGAGCTTCGCGCGAAAGGCGTGAAAGCGGGCGCGATCTCGCCGAACATCATCCGGCCGTTCCCGGCGAAGGCGATTGCGGAAGCGCTCGCCGGCGTGCGGGCAGTGACGGTTGGCGACCGCGCGGACTCGTACGGTGGGCACGGAGGCAATATGGCCATGGAAGTACGGGCTGCCCTGCAGCAGTACGGCAACTCGACAACGATGGTGATCAGCCGCATTTATGGCTTGGGCGGCAAAGATTTCTACGCGGAAGACGGTCTCAAGATGTTCGAGTTCGCTACCGATGCTGTCAACGCGGGGAAAGTGGAGAAGCCTTACGATTATCACGGGATTACGGCAGGCGACCCAGCGAAAGCGCCGAAACGTGTGCTCGAGCCAATGCCGTATGAAGCGCTGAAGACGGGGCTGATTACGGTGACGCACGACGAGGAGACGGGCAAAGTGAATGTCAAAGTGCCGCCGCTCCGTCAGCTTACGAAGAAGCCGAAACGCATCGCGCCGGGGCATGGCGCTTGCCCGGGCTGCGGTATTTTCTCCGGATTGGAGCTGTTCTTCAAAGGGATCGAGGGCGATATCGTTGCATTGTTCCATACTGGGTGCGCGATGGTCGTTACAACGGGTTATCCGTACTCAGCACACAAGGCGACGTATATTCATAACTTGTTCCAGAACGGTGCAGCCACGCTGTCGGGCGTCGTCGAGATGTTCCACGAGCGCAAACGGCGCGGAGAACTGGACGATCTCGGGTTGAAGGACGACTTTACGTTCGTCATGATTACCGGAGACGGCGGCATGGATATTGGCATGGGACCGGCAATCGGTGCCGCTCTACGTAACCATCGGATGATCATACTCGAATACGATAACGAAGGCTACATGAACACTGGCGCGCAATTGTCTTATTCGACACCGATGGGGCACCGGACATCGACATCGAACGTGGGTAAGCACCAAGGCGGCAAAGTGTTCCATCACAAGGACACGGCGCAAATTATGGCGGCGACGAACATTCCGTACGTGTTTACGGGAAGCGAAGCGAGCCCGATCGATCTCGTGCGCAAAGGTGCGAAAGCGCAATGGTACGCGCAGAACGTCGGCCTTGTATATGGCAAAATTCTGATCACTTGTCCGCTCAACTGGTTGTCGGAGGATAAGGACGGCTCAGATATTATCGATCATGCGGTCAACACGTGCTTCTTCCCTCTGTATGAGGTCGAGCGCGGCGTTACGACGATTACGTATAACCCCGAAGAGAAGGGCAAACGGATACCGGTCGGCGATTGGCTGAAAATGATGGGCAAAACGAAGCATCTGTCCAAGCCGGAATACGCGGAGACTTTGCGGGAGTTCGAGCATGAGATCGAGCGGCGGTGGAACATGCTGAAGGCGAAGCACGAGAGCCCTTATTTGTGAGAAAGCAGGGAGGCGCATTCGAATGCCGTATGTAATGAGACATGCGCCTTCTGGCACGCTGCTTGCCGCCGTGCAACGCAACGGGTATCAGCTCGCCTATTACGGGCTTGTGTTATGGGAGCAGTGTCCGGAAGAAGCGCGCATGGCGGAGGCGCTGGCGCAGGCGGCCATTGAACAGGGAGACGCGGCCGGGCGGTTGTCGGATTGGGAGACGCTGGAACTGACTGAGCACGAGGCGAAAATGGCGAATGTCAAGCTGCGCAATGATCCGCGCAGAGTGGTCTCTTACCGAGACGGCGTTCTTGCGGCGACGGATGGATAGGTAAGGTGTGGAGGAGCCGATGTGCGTCGGCTCCTTTTATTTTTGGTTCGGTGGGCTTTGGTCGATAGCGTCGCTGGGTTCCTTACTATTGCGTTTTTGAGTGTTCTCGGTGGGTAATAGCGTTGCTGAGTACGTTACTGGTGTATTTTGGGGTTCGTGGCGTGCAATAGCGTCGTTGGGTTAGTTATTGGTGCGTTTTGAGTGTTCTCGGTGGGTAACAGCATCGCTTGGTGCTTTACTGTCTAGCAAAAGGGATATATAAGTATTACAATTATTAAAACGAAACTTAGTTTCATCAAATGAAACAAAAAAAGCGAGGGAAATATTATGAATTACGAATTTGAAGGCATCGACCATGTGCAATTAGCCGCTCCGGAAGGGTGCGAGCAGAAAGCGAGGAATTTCTTCGCAGGGGTGCTGGGATGGGAAGAGATTCCGAAACCAGAGATCCTTGCAAGGAGAGGCGGGGCCTGGTTCCAATGCGGCTCTCAACAAGTGCACATCGGAGTGCAAAGCAAATTTGTTCCCGCAAAGAAGGCACACCCAGCGTTTCTTGTTCGAAACTTGGACCGATTGCGGGAACATTTGCAGCAGAACGGCATTCCGATCGTGAACGATGACGCGAGGGGTGGCGAAGGCATCGACCGTTTTTACGTCGACGACCCATTCGGCAACCGGCTAGAATTTATGGAAAGCGCGGCTGAGCATCCGTCAACCATTCCCTGAACAGCTTAAGCGGCAGAAGTTTCTTCTTGCCGAGCGAGCTTGCGAAGACGGCAACGAGTTCACGCTCCGGCGAGATGAAGATGTATTGTCCGCCGAATCCGACGGCGAAGAATACGCTAGGCGATAATGGCGTGCGGACACGGCGATCCGAATCGCGGTCGGCGAGCGCCCACCAATGATAGCCGTACATGCCAATGTTGTCGTAACCCTTGAAGCGCGGCTTCGTACTCTCGACAATCCACTCGGCAGGTACGATCTTTTCGCCGTTCCATTTACCGCGCTGCAGCACAAGCAGGCCAAGCCTCGTCAGATCGCGCGGGCGCAGCTCGAGGGCGAATCCGCCGATGCTGATGCCTTGAGGATCGGTCGGCCAATGAAACTGTTCGATGCCAAGAGGACCGAACAGATAGCGCTGCGCATAGGCCGCGGCCGTCATTCCAGTCGAACGCTGTAACAGGGCGCTGAGCACCTGGGACGAGCCTGAGTCGTAAACCATTCGCGTACCAGAAGAGCGAACGAGCGGCCGAGACAGCACAAAACGTACCCAATCCGTACTTTCCGTCATCGGGTAAGGCAAGCCGTGCCAATCGCCCATTTCTTGCCAGTCCCAGCCTGGCGTCATCGTTAGCAGATGTTCGACGGTCAGTGATTCTAACGTCGGGTTGTCCTGCGCTTCGATGAAATGGTCGGTGATCAGGGTGTCGAGCGAAGGGAACTCTCCGCGTCCGATGGCGATACCGATCAGAAGGGATAGTACGCTTTTCGTAATCGAGTTAACCTTATGCAGGTTGTCTGCTGAATGACCTTCACGCGAGTGCACGAGCAGCGTCTCGCCGTACTCGAGAATTTCGCAGTAGTCAATCCGTTCACCTGCGATGCGTCGGGCAAGCTGCTTCGTTCGCGCAGTCGAGAAGTTAAAAGTTTCTTTCATGTGTGCAGTCTCCGGATGCTTGTCTTATGATTAGTCGGGCAGAATGGAAGCTTCCTTGCGGCCGTTCGTCTGCAGGATGACGGATACGCGCTGGAGTCGCAATAGTTCGTGAGGCTTCAAATCCCGCTGAAAATATCCGTATAAATACGATGCCTCCAGGAAAGGCAGCGCCGTATAACAGACAACGGAATTGTGGGAATACGGGTTATCGAGAATAATCTGCCACTCGCCGTCTCGCTCTGTAGCCGAAACAGAAGCGAGCGCTTCGTTCTTCGCTGCGATAATCATTTCGAATTCATCCCATAGTCCACCCCAAGAAGGGCTGAAACGCTCCGGTAAAGGGAACAATTCCCGACTGCGTGCGAGCAGTCGAGCGAACAGCTCGATTTCACTGTCTGCATACCCGCGCAACCCATTGCGAAAATCTTCGACGAACGTGTAGAACGCGAAATATCCCGCCTTTTCCATCGCCTCTTTGTATGTTTGCTCTAGTTGGCTGGAATTCATTCGCATATAATGGTGAAAGGCAAGCTCGGACATAACTAGCAGTCCCTTCAGACACAAAATGGGAAACCTACAACATATTATACGCTACGGCTCGAGCGTGCGCCCGAATTTTTATGCTATAATGAAAAGCAAAATGCTCGGAAAGACCGGGCGATGCTTTATAGGGGGGACAGGAACAGGATGAGCCGGCGTTTCGTCATCGAAGCCGTAATGATCGCGATTTACGGACAATTGCTTCAGCCGCGGGAATCAGTAGAATACCGAATTCCTTACACGTCGGTTATGGAGCTTTACGATATGAAAGAAAGCCCGGAACCGGTAATGCCGGAGCCGGACGACGATACGTTCGTCAAAAGCAAAATTGCCGAAATGATTGCGTATTTCGAGGACCCGTTTAACAAGAAAAAAATCGAGAGATCGCTGATGGCGCCTTGGCGCGAAAGTCCGCCGCTTCCGATCAACGACAAAGTGACGCTAGTCGTCGTCAATTCTTCTGAAAACATGCAATACGGTGAACAATTCGATCCCATCGAGACAGAGATTATGCTTCTCGCACTGAAGAGCCAATGCCCGGTGCTGACCGATCAGATTGAATTCCAGGACAAAGTCGTGCAGAATGCCGTTCCGGTGCAAGTGTTCGACATTGACGATTTCGAATTTGCAATCGAGGAAAGCGTTGACGCGGCGAGTGACATACAGGATTAACCGAGCTGCCGAGTCTCTCGGCAGCTTTTGCGTCAAGTGAAGGAGGCGGGTGAATGGGCACACGATTCGCGAGATGGATGGCGACAAGACAGCATAAACGTCAGAAGCTAATGTCCGCACTGCGGTGGTACGTCCGTTGGGGCGAAGAGCGTATGACCGCCGAAGAGAAAATCAATTATGCGGTTCTGCTGCATGATGTCGGACAGTCCGATCGTGCCTTGGCTTTGCTCGACAGCGTCCTGGACAACGGCGATTACGCGCATGCTTATGAAAGACGAGCGCATATTTACAACGAGCAAGGACGAGAGCAGGAAGCGATTGCGGATATGGATCAAGCGATCCGAATCGACTCTACTCCTTATATTTATTGGTATACGCGAGCGGTCGCGCAGCACAATCTCGGCCGTTACGAAGAGGCGGTGGATGATTTCAAGGAAGCATTGCGCCGTCGGGATGACTCGAAGGCATCCACTTATTACGAATTGGGTAATGTTTATATGAGAATGGGGCGTGTCTCGGAGGCGCTGGACAATTACTCGCAAGCAACGGCTGATCCAGATAAGGTGATTCCGCATTATTATTACCGACTCTCCCAAGCGCTGGAACAATCGGATCGCCTCCCGGAAGCGCTGCAAGCGATTGAAACCGGTATTCGTCTGCATGATGAATGGTGCGCGTTAGAAGACAAGGGAGCGGCGCTCCTGAAGGAGCGAACCAATTATTCTGCTTCTGCGGCGGCAAGTTTCGTTGCAAGCGCGGATGACGAGTACGGTTTTCGCCCTTATTGCGCCCGTCTGCTTGAGGCAGCGGGGAAGTTAGACGAAGCGGTGCGGGTAATCGAACAGACCCTTGTCTATTATCCGGATGAGCCGGAGCTTCAGGTTCGCCGGGGCAGCTTGATTCGCGATACCGGGCGATTACCGGATGCGGCCGAAGCGTTCAAGCAGGTAGTCGACCGTAAGCCATCATTTCTGCCTGCTTATATGGAGCTGGCGACAACGCATCGGATGACAGGTGATTATAAGATGATGGTCGATACGTTGCTCGCTGCGAAAGAACGTTATCCCGAGCATACGGTCGTCCGATATTGGCTCGCAGACGCCTATCGCGAACATGGAAAACTCGAACTGGCGAAAATCGAGAACGATCAACTGGCCGAGCTTGAGCCTGATGACCCGTTGAACTGGAAGCAGCAAGCTGAAATCGCGATTGACGGTGAGCGATACGGGGACGCGGATGAAGCACTGACGCGGTCGATCGCCCTGGATGACACGGCGGACGCGCGTATGAGACGCAGCTTCTCGAGATATATGGCCGGGCGATATGAGGAAGCGATGATGGATATTCAAGAAGCAGTTCGACTCGACGAGAGCTTGCTCCAAATGAGTAAGACCGCTTATGCGATGGGCGAGTTGTTCGTCGGTATGGACAATTGGGAGCTTGCAGACCAACAATTCACGCGTGCGATCGAGCTGGAGCCTAATAACGCGCAATTGTTCGAGCGTCGCGCACGCGGACGTTTCTCGGAGGGCCGCCTGGAGGGAGCAGAAACGGATTGTAATCAGGGGTTATTGATCGATCCGAACCATGCGGGCTTGAACTGGCTGCGCGGATTGATTCGGTACCGGATGGACGATTATGCCGGGGCACTTGCCGACTCTCTTGCTTATGCCGCGCTCGCACCTGAGGATGCCCAAGGTTATCATAATCTCGGTTTGATATACAGCCAGTTGGACCGAAATGACGATGCGATCAATGCGTTCTCCAAGGCGATCGAACTTCAGCCTTTCGAGGCACAGGCGTATTTGGAACGGGCAACAATTGCTTATCGTTACTCGTTCGACCGTGTTCAGGCAGCGGACGATCTGGCGCAGTGGTTGCTGTATACAGGCGGGGAACCGATTAAAGGCGACCGGTTCGCGTTGCTTGCAGAAGTTCCGGGGATCGACGACGACATGAGAGAACGCGTGAAAGAACAATTTCTACTCCGTTACGGCGGCAATCGCTATCTTTCGTAACGGGATAAACTGGACGGATTGAACGGAAGGCGAGTGGAAAGAGATGAGATCTGCAATTCCCGTGTACGTATTGACTGGATTTCTCGGCAGCGGCAAGACAACGCTGCTAAGCCGTGTTCTGGATGACGCGAAGGCGAGAGGAGTGCAGCCGGCGATCGTCATGAACGAAGTCGGCGAAGTGAATGTCGAAGGTCAGATCGTCGACGCCGACGTGCCGATGGCGGAACTGCTTGGCGGTTGCATTTGTTGCACGAGTAAAGGAGACTTGGGGCTAGAGCTGGTACAATTGGCGAAGCAAGAAAAGCCGGACGTCATCTGGATCGAATCTACGGGTATCGCTCAGCCGCTCGATGTCGTCGAAGGCGTCACCGAAGCGTCATTGTATGCGAATTTAATGTTGGCGAACGTCGTGACGGTTGTCGACGCCCGTCATCTCCTCGATCGGCTGAGAATCGGCAGCGGCAAGACATTCCGTCTGATGAAGGAGCAAATTCGCGCTGCGGACATTCTCGTACTTAACAAGCGCGATCTGGTCGGACCAACAGAACTCGAAGAACTTCGAGAGGCGCTTGAGACATGGAATCCGTATGCGGCGATACATGCGGTGGCGCGCGCGGAGCTGGATCCACAAGCGCTATATGCGAGCACCTCGAGCAACGGCAGACCGAGAGACACTCTTCGGCAGCAGGAGAACGAGTCGGAAGTTGCTGATCAAACTGCTTCCGAAGGCCGATTCAAATTTGCGCATGCTTCGGAAGGTCACGCCCATGTGAACGCGTTGACTTACTTTTTCGACAACGATATCGATAGCGTACGGTTCGAACAGTTCCTCAAAGAATTGCCGGACAACGTATACCGAGCGAAAGGCATCGTTGGATTCCGAGATACGGCCAGCCTGTTCTTGTTCCAACATGCATACGGCGAATCCGACTTCCTGCGCATTACGCCACAGAAACCCGTCAACCGCGTCGCCGTGTTTATCGGGGAAGGGTTCTCACGGGAGGATCTGCAACAACGGCTAAGAGAACTCGAAGCATGAAGAGGGCGTTGAAGCGCTGCTCCCTTCCTCAATCACGGGGCAGAGAAAGGCTTTAATTGCCGCTTCAGCTTAAACATGCCGGATTGGACGATATGAACTTTCACGTTAACGTCACCCAGTGCGAGCGTTCGGAGCGGCAACCTTCCTTCCTGGGTTAGCGTTTTCCACGTTTTGAATTTTTTGCGATACAGCCGATGCTCCAGATCGTAAAGATCAGCATGGCCGTTCCTCATTCCTTCCTCGAACGTCGAGCGGATTTCGCCGGCGACGGCATCGGCTGCCAACTTGGATAGTTTTTCCTCCGACAACTCTTTGCCAAGTTCGTAAAGGGCGGCGTTGACTTTGACATCCACGTGAAAGACAGGTTCCCCGTTTTTGATCTCCATTTTCACTTTGGCTTTCGGATGGCCCATCTTTAAAGTCGCCAGCATTTTGCCGTTGTCCGTCAAAGTCATTCTTCCTGCCGGCGTATGCTTGACGAACCAACGAAGCCCATTTAGCTTACTATCTTCCAGCCACCCGATATAAGTGTCATTATGCATGGCGAAGACGCCGTCTATTTCGAGTTTGGGGTCTTTCTTCTTATCTCTTGCCCACGTATCTTTGGCAAGGCCGATCGAGGGCACGAGCACCGTCTCGCCTGGCTCACGCAATTCACGCGCGAACGCGTTCAGGCGCATCGGGGCAATGATCGGCCATTGCTCATAACTCGGCTTCGGCGAATACAAGATGGAGTTCATCGGAGACAGGTTAAAGAATGGCTTGGTCGAAAACAGTTTGGCGATATCCGTCTTGGTGCTATAAATCCATGGCGTATATCGAATTTCCGGCGAGCGGATAATCCGATCGAAAATGCTAATCAGATCGCCGGAGCGAAGAGCCGCCTCGGAGAGAACGACACATTCGAGATGGCCCCAGAACACGGTTTGTTGTGCCGTCTGATACAGCTTCATAGTGGCGTCAGACATAGATGCGCCTTCCGTTTGACCTACCCATACCGTTGCCGGATTTGACGTTTTACCTGTATCAGATTTGGCGACGTTGGAAAAATCGAGCTGTTGGACGTAAATGCGGTATTTCCCGTCCACGTAGTCGATGCCGACACCTGTAAAATAGTTCACATCCTGTAACGTTTTGACGTCCCAGCATCCGGTCAGCGGGAGGATGAACGCTGCGCATAGCGATAACAGAAGCGCCCTGGCCCTCATGAGTTTTCTCCTTGTCTGTTCGGGTCCTTCGGCTTGTAGATTGTCGCTCTTTCCTTAGATGCCTTCAGCGGAAACCGTAGAATGCCAAACATTGTATCCCGAAAACGAAACGGCGAAATCGGGGCAAGGTACGGGAGTCCGAACGATGTCAGCGACGACAGATAAATGACGATGCCGAACATGGACAAGAAGAAGCCGAGCAGGCCGAATGCGCAACTGGCTGTCAGAACGGCGAAGCGGATTACGGTGACCGCGCCGCTTAACGACTGATTGACGAGCGTAAACGTAGCGACCGCTGTCACCGCGGAGACGACAAGTGTCGTCGGGCCGGTGAATCCGGCGGAAATCGCCGCTTCGCCGACGATCAACCCGCCGACGACGGCTACCGTCTGCCCGACAGCTTTCGGCAGTCGCATGCCCGCCTCTCGAAACAGTTCAAACATCCCGATCATGAGGAACAAATCGATTGGCCCGGATAACGGGAGACCGAGTCTCGACACAACTACCGTTGCGAGCAAAGGGAACGGAATTTGATCTAGATTAAATGCCGATACCGACACCCAGAAGC
Organism: Cohnella soli; assembly: GCF_042655525.1. Lineage (NCBI taxonomy): Bacteria > Bacillati > Bacillota > Bacilli > Caryophanales > Paenibacillaceae > Cohnella > Cohnella soli. The sequence goes on along the minus strand of NZ_JBHSMI010000025.1, from coordinate 3,537 downwards.
CCGGCAAAAACATGGCGATAACGAGCCCGAAGAGCCGCAGTACTCTTTCCATGAATACATAATAGAACGGCAAGTGCAAGTCTTCGGGCGATTTAACTAATGCCGTTAAATTTGTTGGCCCCACAAGCACCATCGGAGAACCGTCAACGACGATCGCGAACCTCCCGAGAAGCAAGCTTTCTGTGATGTAATCCGGACGGCCCATATACTCGATCAAAGGAAAGAGGGAGAGGGAAGCGTCGGAAAGCCCCTCCTCAAGCTGCTGGCTGGAGATCAGACCGTCGATTTCGATTTTCTGTATTCTTGTAGATGCTTCACGCACCAGATTGTCATCCGCGAGATCCGTCATGTACAAAAGCGCGACTGCCGTTGCACTGCGCTGACCTACTTGAAAGTAGCGGATGGCGAGTTCCTGCGTTTTTAATCTTTTGCGGATAAGGGCGATGTTCGTTTCGAGCGATTCGGTGAAGCCGTCCCGCGGTCCTTTGACCGAAATTTCTGTGTTCGATTCGCTTGGCGAGCGTTGGGGTGGATTGCTCATCTGAATCGCGAAAGCTTCACGAGAGAGTTCGAAGAACAGGACGAGATTGCCGGACATCACTTGCCGAACGAATTGTTCGACGGCGTTCGGTTCGCGGATGCGGTAGATGTTCTGCGATACGAACGGTGGTTCAATATTCGGCGAGGAGGAGTCATTGGACGGATCGGCGAGAAGACGAGGCAGCTTCGTATACAGAAAGTCGCTCAATAAGGCGCCGTCGATCATACCGTCGCAGTAGACAAGCAGCGGATTCAGCTCGCGCGGGGAATTACCGTTCGTAAAATGATGCACGTTGACGTCCCTGGAATGTTCGAATAGCTTGGAGACGCCTGCGTTATCCAGTTGCTCGAGCTTGACATCAGGCTTTGAACCGTCGTTATTGCCACTCGTTTGATTTTCACCGCCGCTGGTTGTCGCATTACGATACAAATTTTCAATGCTCATGAAGACTCCCTCTTTCTCATGGCGATCAGCAGCAACAAAACAAACGGGAACAAGTAGAAAAACACCATCACTGGAGGGAAATAGTACTCTTGAAGGAAATGGAAAAATTTCGCATCACTCAGGCTGCTCTGGCTGACAGCGACGACCTGGAGAATGGAGAAGACGATCATCCCTATCGTTCTTGCGATGCCTGAACGAAACCGCAGTAAGTCAAAAAAAAGAAACAACGCCAGAGAAATGCGAATGAGCGAACCCGAGAGCCACTGATAGATCGACAAAAAGTCCAGATGGGCGATGAATTTGCCGATCATCACCATCCGCCATTGCTCGAAAGCCGGATAACGCTGGTCCGCCGATTCGTAGGGGCCGAAAATGGCAATGGATGCAATGAGCGGACCGAACACAAGCCCGGTGACGCTGAGCATAAGAATCAGTAATATCCAGTAGCGGAGAGGTTTGTTCATATGTTGCTGAAAGGCAAGGAGGAGAACGAATTCTACAAGTCCTCCGAGCGTGTACATTGTCCCTTTTAAGATCGGTTTCTGCCCTTGCGTGAATACGGGGAACAAGTAAGAGTAATCTTTGAATTGGAAATTGACGGTCATGACAAACAAACCAAATGCAATGACGCCGGGAAGCAGGATGCCTGCTGCAATCGCAATCGTCCGTAGCCCTTTATGAGCGGCATAGAAGGAAAACAGCATGTATAGGGAGGCGGTTAACGGGAACGGCGTTTTTTGCAAATAGGTTGTTTTTGTCCAGGCGCTCGTATCTCTTAAAGTGACGAAACAAATGAAAAGCGTCAAAAGAAGCAGCGGTGTAACGACCATCCAGGCGACGACGGGGTTGTAGCGGGATTTGAACCAGTCGAACAGCGATTGCTGCTTTGTCATTTTCATAATCCAATAAATGAGGGTGGTCCAAAGAATTAGCGGGGGGATGGAGTATAGGGTACTAACCCATGCATCTCGGTGGGAGGCGTCCAGAACGAGAGGGATAATGAGCACATGGTTCGTGAGGCCGACGGCCAGAATCAACAGGGTCAACGATTGAGTGATACTGATGCGTGAAGTGGCCATGGCGTTATCCTCCATTCACTGGGCAAGTCCCCTTATTATGCCAATGAGTATGGGGGATTATCCGGAAAATGCCACTGCGGCACTCTTTGTCGAGGATTTCGGGTATGTTCGGGGGCGGGAGTTTGTTCGGGGGCTCGGAGTTTCGACTTGTCTAAAAATTGCTGAAAAAGGCGCCCTTCGATTGGGCGCCTTTGCGTTATTGAACTTCCAACAAATATTGTTCGAGCTGGTCGAAAGTGCCGCCGAAACCTTGTCTCATGGAGTCGAACATGCCTCGGAAAAACTCATGCTGCTCCGGCGTAGCATCGTACGGTTCGCTATTCAGCTTCACGATAGTTCGATTATCTTCTTGAGTGAACGTTACGACATTCGACACTTGCAGTGGGAAGTCTGCAAAGTCGGGTCCGAACGGCGCGGGAACAGTGTTGCCCTCTGCATCGGAGAAACCGTTAAGAAATACGAGCCGTACCGGAGCAACAATTTCCTGATAAATAAATTTGCCCCACATAACATGTCCATCGGGACTTGTCATGCTGTAATGGAAAATGCCTTTGGGCCGAAGTTCGTGTTTGGCCACATGAATAGATGTCCCTTTAGGTCCCCACCATTTGGCCAAGTGCTCCGATTCCGTCCACACCTGAAACACAAGCTCGCGGGGGGCGTCAAATGTCCGCGTAATTTCAAGTTGTCTTTCCGTCATCATGTTATTCCTCCCAATCTGATGATTTTCTCATCCTGGATTTGTTGTCGATTGCTAAATTATTTCTTAATCGAACACATACTGCGATTTATTATTTGTAAAGCCGATTCGATTATAGAATTGGACGGCATCTGATCTAATCTGGTTGGTACGCACTCTAATTTTTGTGAAACCGGATTCAGCTGCCCATTGCTCACACGCTAGTACTAATCGTTTGCCAATCCCATTTCCTCGAAAGGCACTGTCGACGACAAGTCCAGCTATCTCAACAAATGGTGGGGACTCGATTAAGAAGCGCACATTAGCATGAATCCATCCGGACAAAACGTAGTTAGACTCCATCACATACATAATATGGTCGCTGTGTGTAGAAATAAATTGAAGTCTCTTTTCAAGTTGAGTGACATCCACTGGATAGCCCAGTTGGCTTGAGAGCCTAGCGATCTCTAAGGAATCGCTTAGAGTTGCTTTTCTAATCAAGTAACAACACCTCACGATGAAAGATATCAAATCGGATACTAGCATAAATGTATGGCAATTCTGTATGGGAAAATATGACGATTTTCACCATTCTTGTGATATGATTGTGGTGGATGAAAGGCTTGTACAGTAAAAAAATACGAATGTGAGCACTTCGCAAATATTACGTTAACTGAAATCGCCCTAAGGAATAAAAAAAGGAGATAAACGAAATGAAAATAGAACTTACCAAAAAACAATACAGAGATTTAATTGAATTATTATTTCTTGGGAACTGGCTTGCTAATGCTTCT